>NZ_LR134283.1:651218-1302436 GCF_900636475.1 Streptococcus anginosus | reverse complement strand
CTCATTCATATGATATTTCCTTTGTCAATGAAGCTGGTACAGAAGTGGAACCAAACAAAGAAGTATCGGTATCCATGACCTTTAAAAATACCGTTTCAGATGACCGTTTGCATTCCGAATGGAAATTGTATCACTTCAAAGACAACGACGTAAACCAAGTAGAAGACCTAACCAAAAAGGCTGATACCACCATTAACGAAACCCAATCAGGAGATGTGACGGGTGTCGAATTTAAATCAGATAAGTTTTCGACGTATACGATTGCAGGTGTGAATTATGCTGATTTTACAAGTTATTTGACAGATGGAAGTTATACTGGGAAAGCTACTTATACCGCTTCATCAAAAATATTAGAAGCTAGTTTGAATTTGGGATTTAAAATCTCTCAAACTGATTTAGTAAAAAATAAAAATTATGCTTTCCAATTACCAGATAATGTAAGTTTAGGTTCTGGTTTATATGAAAATCAAGAATATACAGGATATGACAAAGATAGTGGAAAAGAAGCTTATAAATTTAAAGTTGTAACTGTTAATGGCAAGAAATATATGGCTATTACTTTCTTGGATAGCTATGTAAATGAACTAACTCCAAATACAGATTCTACAGGACAATTGAATTTTTCAGCTAGCATTGGTGAGAAATGGAAGAAAGAAAACGGGAATTATGAAATTCCTTTTACGGATAAAGTGAAAATTACTATCCCGTCAAAAGATATTGATAAGCATGAGGAGCCTCACCAAGAACAGTATGATATTCATAGTCAAAAGACTGGTAAAGTTACTTATGATGGAGATACTGCCTACCTTGATTATACAGTAACCGTTTGGTCTGACAAGGGAACAAAAGATACCGTTAAAGTTTCGGATAATATTACAGCAAACGGTTTGACACTTGAACCACTTGATGTTGTTAAAGTTGAGCGGAAAGACTATTCTGGTTGGTATGGTGAAGAAGGTACTAATAAACAGACGATAACAGGTTATACTGTTAATAAAGGTGCTGATAATAAGTCTTTTAATGTGACTTTGCCTAAGTTGTCTGCTAAGCAAGCCTATACCATTACTTATCGATATAAAGTCAGCAATTTCCCTGCAGGTAAGGACTTTGCTGTCAATAATAAGATTGATGTGGAAACGCCGAATGTACCGCATTCACATACAGAAACTTGGCTCAATCTTCACAGAAATAAGATTAGTAAATCTGGTCAATATAATAAAGATACGAATAAGATTAAGTGGACTATTACAGTTAATGAAAATCATAATGATATTGCTGGAGCAGTCTTAAAAGATGAAATGCTGGCTAAAGCCAGTGATGTCACCATTACACCAAATAATGGCTTTGAAAAAACAAGCGATGGCTATAAATTTACAGCTGTACAAAATGGTAAAAATACGCAGAAATACACTATTACTTATACAACGGATGCTGGGAAGCAACCAGAGAATTGGAATGCTGGAAATACCAAGGTTAAAAATAAAGTGACTGTCACAGACGGTGGTGATTCCTCATCAACTGAAACGACCGTAGATACAGGGAAAGGGAAGACAGGTGGTTTAGGCAAGAAATTTGAAAAGATGGAGTCAACTCCTCAAGCTAACATTAAAGAATTAACTTGGAAATCCATTATCACTATGCCTGGAGATGGCAAGTTGCCACAAGGAACTGAATTTGAAGATGTATTAAAAGGTCAGAATGGCACAAATAATGGAGAACATTATTTTACAAAAGAGCAATTAGATGAAATCCATAAGAAACTAGAAACGATCTTTGGTAAAGATAATTTTGAACTTCAAATAATGGAATCAGGAAATTCAAATTGGCAGTATGTCAACTACAATCAAATTGATAATAATAAAACGTATAAACAATTCAAATTCAAATTGTTAAAAGAATACAAAAGTAAAAATAATGTTACGTTAGAATATAAGTCAACAATTAACATTTCCAATATCGTTTCTTTTGCGAATACTATCTCCTCGGGAGGATTTTCTAGTGAAGCAAAATATAAATATGAAGAATCTGGCAAAGTCTTTAAAATGGATGGCAACAACCAAGTATGGGATGGCACTGCAAATGAATTTGATAAAAATACAACCCAACATGAAATTCAAAAAGATGGAACAATAGACTGGGTTGTTAAGGTTAAAGTCAACGATGATGCTCATTCAGTCACAATTACAGATACACCGCCTGCTGGTTTAAAATTGACAGGTTTTGAATATGGTAATTCTATCTATGGTATTGATAGTGGAGTATTCACAGTCACAGATACAGAGATTAAATTACAAAACCAATATTACACAGGTCAGTATGGAGCTGATGTGGATGTTCAGGGTACGATTTCAAACGGTGTTGTGACAGTTACTTTTACAGCAAAGAATGGCAAAACGCTTAAGCAGGCTTTGAAAGATACAGGCGCTCTGTATGCTCGTTTCAAGTTTAAGTCGGATGCTGATCCTTTAGATGAGAATGTCAAGAAGACTTATACAAATAAAGCTTCTGCTTCAATAGATGGTAAGCCTTCCGGTGAAGCAGAGCATACTCAAAATATTACGGTTAGACCGGGTCAAAAATTGAGTAAAAGTGGTAAGTGGAATAATACTGCTCGTCAACTTGAATATAGTTTGGTGCTTAATCCAGAAGGAAAGGATTTAGCTGCGGGTAAAGACCATTATACCCTGACGGATACCTTAACTTATCAAGAAGATCTCCCAACAAAATTAAGTTATGATCTAGTTCAATCTTCAGTAGTTTTAAAAGACGAAAATGGACATGAGGTTGATAAATCTAAATGGTCATGGACTGTTGAAAAAACAAAAGATTCTTCTGGCTTATATAAGAGTGTTTTAAAAGTGAAAGTTCCTAACTTTAAAAAATATACACTCGAATATAAATATGCTGTTTCTCGCGAAGTTACTTCAAATAATGAAGCACAACTCAATGTTACAAATACAGCTGTTATTGAAGGCCTCAAGACGGGTAAAACAGAAAATAAAGTAGATTATAAATGGGAGAAGATAAAAGCCGGCGGTACGATTGTATCGGATAAAGCCTATAATATCACTAAAGTAGACGTCAACAACTTTGGAATTATCTTACCAGAAGCAACTTTTGAAATAAGAGAAAATATTACGAATAAAGTTGTTGCAACCTATAAAACGGATGCAAGTGGCAAGTTCTCTATTACTAAAAATAGTAAAAATGCCATTACAGGTAGTCAAGCATTAGAAGATAATAAGCTATATTATGCTATTGAAACAAAAGCTCCTAATGGTTATGAACTTCCTGAGGAATCCAAGCGAACAAAATATTATTTCTATTTCTCACAATTAGATACATTGCCTTCTAATATGGGAGCCATCACAAGTGCAGAGGTTGTCAATCTTGCTAAGCAAAGTAAGAGTGAATATGTACCGAATACACCTCTTCCTAAGACCACTTCTATCAAGGTTGATAAAAAATGGCTGACAGCAGAGGGTGTTCAAACTGATCGTGCGGATGGTTCGATTACTGTTAAGCTTATTCAGATAGCTACTAAAGAAAATGCAAGCCAAGGTGAAAAGTCAGAAGAAGTGGTACTTCACACACAGATAATTACAAAAGCAAGCAATTGGACTCATACTTTTGATAATTTACCGACTGCGGGAGTCAATAACCAAGGTCAAAAAGTCACTTACACATATAAAGTGGTTGAAGAAAAAGTGGAAGGTTATGATACCAGTTATTCTACGACTTCGCCAATGGCATCAGGAACGATTACTATTACGAATAAAAAGCAAAAAGCGTATGTACTTCCAAAAACAGGTGGTCCAGGCTTGCGCTTACTAATCGGAATGGGTATTGCCGTTACTTTGCTCTCAAGTTCGCTGTTGATTTATAAATCCTATCAACGATACAGAAAAAGTGAGCTATAAAACTTTCATCTTCGCATTCCCTCACTTGAAAGGTGGTGGTTGATGAGGTGGGAGGAATTAGGATTTTTATCGCTTATTGCTGAATATTCAGCAACAATCATTGTTTACAATATTTAAAATTTCTAAAGGAGAAATATAATGAAGAAATTAAGGTTTATTCTAGCAACCTTTGTCGCGGTCTTCCTAGCTTTTACAGGCAGTAAGGCATTAGCTGATACTTATACAATCACGATTAACGGTGATACGACAGGCCACACTTATGAAGCCTACCAAATCTTTAAAGGGGATTTGTCAGGTGACACCCTTTCAAATATCCAATGGGGGAATGGTGTGACACCATTCAACTATAATAGTAAAAGTACAGCATCGGATATTGCAGCTACTCTAAAAACAGATGCTGATGCTAAATCATTTGCAGCAGAAGCTGGTAAACATCTTTCTACAACTACATCTGGTAATTATGCAAATGGGAAAATTACTGGTCTTGAAGCAGGTTACTATCTTGTAAAAGATAAGGATAATACTGTACCTAAGGATGGTGCTTATACTTCATTTATTATGGAAGTTGTAAAAAATGTTAGTGTAAATACAAAATCAAGTGTTCCAAAAGTTGAGAAAAAGGTAAAAGATATTAATGACTCAACAGATTCAGAAATGTCTGACTGGCAAGATTCAGCTGACCATGATATCAATGATAAAGTTCCTTTCAAATTAACAGCTACACTTCCAAGTAATTTTGATTCTTATAAAGAATATTATCTTGAATTCAAAGATACATTATCTGCCGGTTTGACTTATAATAAAGATGCAAAGGTCTATCTTGTAAATAATGGTGTAAAAACGGATGTTACTAGCTCATTTACGATTGCTGATAATGGCTCTAGCTATAAAATTAATAATCTAAAATCATTGAGTGGTGTTACAGCAACTACAAAGGTTGTTGTAGAATATACAGCAACTCTAAATGAACATGCTGTAATAGGCTCAGCAGGAAACCCTAACACAGTCCATTTAGAATACTCAAATAACCCTAACTATACTGGTAATGGTGAAAATTCACCTAAAGGAGAAACTCCAAAAGATACTGTTATCGTCTTTACTTATAAAGTAGTAGTAAATAAAGTTGACCAAGATAAAAAACCATTGGCAGGTGCTAAATTTAAACTTGAGAAAAAACTTGTCAATGGTTCCTATAAAGAAGTGGCAACCGTTTCTACGACTGCAGGTTCAAAATTTGAGTTTAAAGGTTTAGATGACGGGGAATACAGATTAACTGAAACAGAAACTCCTGCTGGATACAATTCAATTGCGCCAATTACATTTAAAGTAACTGCCTCTCATGAAACAGAATCAGATATGCCTAAATTAACTGACCTTAACGGTGAAAAGGTTTCTGGCGAAATTAAATTTGAAAAAGATGTTAATGCTGGTTCATTGACAACAGATGTTGTCAACAAAAAAGGTTCTCTGTTGCCTAACACTGGTGGTATTGGGACAACTTTGCTTTATCTTGCTGGTAGCATTTTAGTTGTTGGTGCTGGAATTCTTCTAGTAACAAAAAAACGTATGGAAACAAAATAAGATGAAAACATTTTGTTGAAAGATGGGAGATAAGTGAAAACCTATCTCCTTTCCTTTTCAACAGTAAGGAGAGCTCTATTGATGAGAAAACATTTTTCTACAATCGTTTTGGTTGGATTACTAGTAATAGGGTTGTCTTTACTGCTGTATCCAACCGTGAGTGATTATTGGAATTCGCTGCATCAGTCAGAAGCGGTGGCTAGTTATGTGGAAAAAACGACTAATTTAAAAGAAGAAACATATCAAAAATTACTGAAAGATGCAAAACAATATAATGAGAAATTAGCGAATGAGAAGAAAGTTGATTTTAATCTGACCCAAGCCCAAACTTCTGAATACAATCAGTTGCTAGATGTTACTTCGACAGGTGTTATGGGGTATGTGGATATTCCGAAGGTTCATTCCACTATGCCAATCTATCATGGTACGGATGATGCGGTTTTACAAGTAGCCATTGGACATATTGCTGGGACCTCCTTGCCTGTTGGTGGGAAAAGCACGCATTCTGTCATATCTGGACATAGGGGATTACCTTCTGCTAAGTTATTCACAGATATTGACCGCTTAGATGTCGGTGATACCTTTATGCTTCATGTACTAAATGAAACGCTGACTTATGAAGTGGATCAGATTTTAGTGGTGGAACCAGATGATGTGTCGGCTTTGGGAATTCGTGAGGGTGAAGACTATTGCACGTTAGTAACTTGTACCCCCTATGGTGTCAATAGTCATCGGCTGTTGGTGCGTGGGCACCGTGTCGCTAATGCTTCTAACCATAAAGTGGCTGTCACGGCTGAAGCAACTCAGGTAACCCCAATTCTGGTAGCACCGTTTGTTGCAGTCTGCTTGTTTACTTTGTTATTTATAGGATTAAAAGTGTATAAAAAGATAAGATTTAAATGAAATATAAAAATCAGGAAATGATAAAAACATATCATTTCCTGATTTTTTTACTTAAACACTCAGCAATTCTTTTTGCAGACAAAGCGCAACGCCAGCTGTTGCACCAGTGAAGTCATTGTAGGGCTCGATAATGAGTTCAGGCAAGTCTTTGAAGAGTAGTTTTGGTTGTTGTGAGATTTCTTGATAGAAAGCTGCAATGACTTTGTCATCAGTCAAGATGGGACTGTGCAGATAAATTTTCTTTGCATCAATCATCATGCTAAGGTTTAGCAGGGATTGTGCCAAATACTTAAATGCCAAATGCAGGAGATTGAGAATAGCTTGGTCTCCTAAGTTATATGCTGTGAGGATAGTTTGAATCGTGATCTCTTCTTTATCTGTGACAAGTGATTTTAAATGTGTCAACTCGGCAGTTTCAAAGATGATTTTTGCTTTTTTTATCAGCCAGCTTTCACTAGCGTAAGTCTGCAAACAGCCTCTGCGTCCACAACCACAGACTTCTCCGTCAGGACAAACGACGGTATGACCAATTTCGCCGATGACAATATTGCTTTTGCCGTAGATTTTGCCATTGTACATATAAGAGCAGTGCATACCCCGTGCAAAATGAAAATAGATAAAATTCTCATCCAGTTGGTAAGCAGAAAAAAGGCGCTTTGCTAGTGCCATGCAATTGACATTATTAGAAAAGTAAATTGGAAAAGAGAACTCGTTTTTAATCTTCGCTAGATCAAATTGTTTCCATGTTTGATTGTTTGTTGTAATCAAATCATTGTGCAAATAGCGTCCAGGGATAGCTACTCCTACAGCTTGAATTGTATAGGAATTGTTCCGAAAAATGAATTGTTCAAGTAAATGACAAAATAAATCAGCGCCTTCTGCTAGAATTTTTTCCGAGCTGACAGTTGCTTTCTCTTTATCAATCACATTTCCTGTATTATCACTCAACACAAAAGAAAAATATTTTTCTGATAGTTCGCAACCGATGAAATAAGAGTGCTGTTTTTTTATACCCAAGAGGATTTTCTTGCGTCCGACTTTTGCGTGTTCTTCATCTTCCCCCAGCTCATACAGCAGTTTTTCTTGGATCAAACTTCCTGTAATCGCACTAACTGTAGCAGGAGTAATGCCCGTCTCTTTTGAAATATCAATGCGAGAAATTGGCCCCTTGGCGTAAATTTTATCTAAAATAATTGTTCGTAACTCAGCTTGTTTTTTCGTTTGATTCATTATCTACCATCCTTCCCTGCATCTATTATATATTGATTATAAAAAATTATCAAATACAAGTGAAAACGCTTGACTTTTTGGGGTAATTGTTTTAAAATATAATTAAAAAGCGAGATAAAGTTGATTTTGTCTGCTATTTAATAATATATTATAATCAAAGGAGATTGTAAAGATGGACAAATTTTTACAAGCAAAACTAATGCCTATTGCTATTAAGTTGGGGAACAATAAAGGCTTAGTAGCAATTCGAGACGGCATTACGCTTGCGGTACCATTACTGTTGATTGGTTCTTTGTTTATGGTCATTGCTAGTTTTCCTGTTCCAGGATGGGAAGCTTATTTGACAAAAATTGGGGTTTCTGCCTATCTATGGAAAGGCGTGGATAGTAGTTTTGGTCTGATTGGTTTGGTAGCCAGTTTTGGAATTGCCTACTATATGAGCCGTCAATACAAAGTGGATGGGATTCCTTCTGGGATTATCTCGCTTGCTGCCTTTATCACAGTGACACCATTCCTTGCTACTAAAACAGGAAACGGTGTTCCCACAGCATTTTTAGCTTCACAAGGTCTTTTTGTAGCAATCATTCTTGGTTTAGTGAATGGTTATATCTATCAATGGTTCATCAATCATAATGTCCAAATTAAAATGCCTGATGGTGTTCCACCGGCAGTTTCAAAAAGTTTCAGCGCCATTATTCCAGGTGCAGTGATTATCACAGGCTGGTTGTTGGTTTATGCCCTTTTAGCAAGTTTAAAACTACCAAATTTGCATGCGGTAGCTCAAACTGTTTTAGGAAAACCGCTAGGTCTACTAGGTAATAATTTATTTGGTTTGATGATTCTAGTTGCTTTAAATAGTTCATTCTGGTTTGTTGGACTTCATGGAGGAAATGTTGTCAATGCGGTTATGAAACCATTGTGGCTTTCGAATCTCGATGCCAATAAAGTTGCTTATCAAGCAGGGGAAAAACTACCACATATCTTTACCAGTGTCTTTATGGATAATTTTGTCTTCATTGGCGGTGGCGGCGCAACTATTGGCTTGGTATTAGCGATTGGTTATTTGGCGAAAAAGAGAAAATCAAGCAAACAAATCAAAACACTGGCACCTATTACAGTGGTTCCAGGTTTGTTCAATATCAATGAGCCAACGATGTTTGGTGTTCCAATTGTCTTAAATATCTTGCTTCTGTTCCCATTCATTTTGGCACCGATTGCGAATCTCATCGTTGCATGGTCATCCATGGCAAGTGGTCTTGTACCGTTAACATATACTGACCCAGGTTGGACAACTCCTCCGATTATTAGTGGCTTGCTGGCAACGGGAAGTTTTAAAGCGTCTATTTTACAAGCTGTTCTTATTGTGATTGATATTTTAATCTATATTCCATTTGTAATTACTATTGAAAAACGCTTTAAAGCAGAAGAAAATCAGTAGGGAGATGAGAATATGAAACGATTAATTAGTGCAAATCCTTCGGAAATTTTGAATATGACAGCCCAAGAGCTCAAGCAAAGCATTCAAGCGAGTGAAGGGCGGGTTGTCTTATCTGAAAATGTTGTCATTCGTGAAACCTTTGTCGGAGATATCACCAATGCTGAAATTGCAAGAGCCTTCGGCGCAGATATGATTTTACTGAATTGTTTAGATGTTTTCCAACCAGAAATATTTGGTTTGGATTGTGAAAAAGAGCAAATTGTTCACGAATTGCATCGCTTGGTGGGAGCTCCGATTGGAGTGAATTTAGAACCTGTTGATTTGGAAGCTGATATGTTGGAAGAAGTACAAGTGATTGCTGCCGGTCGGCAAGCTAGTCAGGCTTCTTTTGAACAAATTGAAAAATTAGGCTTTGATTTTGTCTGCTTAACAGGTAATCCAGGAACAGGAGTTAGCAATAAAGAAATTATTGATGCAGTAAAATTAGCTAAGCAGCATTTTTCGGGTTTGATTATAGCTGGGAAAATGCACGGTGCAGGGGTATCTGAGCCGGTTGCAGACATTCAGATAGCTGAACAATTATTAGAAGCTGGTGCAGATGTGATTTTGGTGCCAGCCGTTGGAACGGTTCCTGCTTTCAACGATGAGGAAATGAGAGCTGTCGTAGATCTAGTACATAGTAAAAGAGGTTTAGTCTTAAGCGCTATTGGCACTAGCCAAGAGACATCAGATGTGGATACGATTAAACAAATCGCGCTTCGCAATAAAATTTGTGGTGTGGATATTCAACATATTGGAGATGCAGGCTATGGTGGTTTGGCAGTAGTGGATAATATTTATGCACTGAGCAATACAATTCGTGGCATTCGGCATACTGTGTCACGTTTAGCAAGATCCGTTAATCGGTAGACAGTAATCATTTGATAAAATAGAAGGGGTAAACATGGCTAAAACGACCATTATGCTAGCATGTGCTGCGGGCATGAGTACCAGCTTGCTTGTCACAAAAATGCAAGCTGCAGCAGATGAAAAAGGATTAGATACAGAGATTTTTGCAGTCCCAGCTCAGGAAGTGGACGACATCATTTTGGAGAAAAAAGTAGATGTTTTGCTATTAGGACCGCAAGTTCGGTATCTATTAGAGCAATTTACGGAAAAATTGAAGGATAAAAACATTCCAATTGGAGTTATCCCAATGGTGGATTATGGCATGATGAACGGTTCAAAGGTGCTAGCGTTAGCTGAGGAACTGATCGGAGGCTAGAAGATTGATATGGAAAATTCAAATTTAGAAAGTATCATGTTCCTCATTATGTATGGTGGCGAGGCGAAGAGCAATGCTTTTGAAGCGATTCAAAAAGCTAAAAAAGGCTGTTTTGAAGAAGCGCGTGAAAAGTTAAAAGCAGCAGATGAGGCATTAGTTTTAGCACACAAGTCACAGACAGTGATGCTGACACAGGAAGCTCAAGGTGAAAAAATTGAGCTCAGTCTTTTGATGGTGCATGCTCAAGATCACTTGATGACGAGCTTAACGTTTATTGATTTAGCAAAAGAAGTTGTTGCAGTATATGAACGACTAAATCAAATGGTTAAATAATCTAATAACATTCTCTTTAAGAACTTTGATAGGTTGAACGACTTGTCAAAGTTTTTTTAAATAATTAACAGACGATTATTTTATTTATCCCCTGATAATTATTTAAAATAGTTTTAGAAACCGCTTGCAATAAAATAAATTTGTGCTATACTTAATTTACGGATTGTTACTGGTCATGCAGGCAAAACCTAGACAAATACGAGATATAAGGTAGGAAAGCTACTTTCTATTTGGTATGTGTTTAGGTTTTTTTGTTACCGTTGTTCTATATTTATATGTGCAACAACACAGCTGACCTAAAAAATAAAGGAGGTCCATTATGGCAAAAGATTATACTGACTTAGCTCAGGATATTGTTGCTCACGTTGGTGGTAAGGAAAATATTACCAAGTTAGTGCACTGTGTGACGCGTTTGCGTTTTTCTCTGAAAGATGAGAGCAAGGCAGATACGGAATACTTGAAAAATAGAGACGGTATTGTAACGGTTGTGAAAGCTGGAGGGCAATACCAAGTGGTGATTGGGAACCACGTGCCAGATGTGTATGCGGCGGTCATTAAGGAAGCAGGTATTTCTGGTGGGGGAAGTATTGATGTGGATGAGGGAGATGTTCCGCAAGGCAATCTCTTTGACCGCTTTATCGCTTTGGTGTCAGGACTTTTCCAACCAATGCTGGGAGCTCTTTCTGCAGCTGGTATGATCAAAGGTGTAGTTGCCATTATGGCAGCTTGTGGCGTTAAGACGACTGACGGCGCTTATGTCATATTAAATGCCGCTGGTGATGGATTCTTCCAATTCTTACCATTGATTCTGGCTTTGACTGCTGCTAAGCGGTTTAAAATGGAAAAATTCGCAGCGCTTGCGATTGGCTTTGCCTTGGTCTACCCAAATATCGCAGCTAGCTTTACAGGTGCCAAACCACTCTATACGCTATTTGCAGGAACTTTTATTGAGTCAAAAATCTACGCAACTTTCTTAGGTTTGCCGATTATCTTCCCTGCTTCTAGTTATCTATCAACTGTATTGCCAATCATTCTAGCAATTTGGGTCGGCTCAAAAATTGAAAAATTCTTTAAACGAATTATTCCAGATGTTGTCAAAGTCTTTGTTGTTCCATTCTTTGTTATCTTAATCACGGTACCGTTATCATTTCTTGTCATTGGACCAGTCATGACATGGGCTTCTGATATAGTCGGTGCTATTTTCACAGGTATTTATAGCTTCAGCCCAATTATCTATGGAATTATTCTGGGTGCTTTGTGGCAAGTGCTGGTTATGTTCGGTCTCCACTGGGGATTGGTGCCGCTTGCAATTTTGGAATTACAAAAAGGACCAGGTGTCATTCTTGTAGCTTCTATTGCTATTTGCTTTGCGCAAGCAGGAGCATTGCTCAATATCTTCTTGCGTACAAAAGAAGAAAAAGTCAAACAATTGGCTATTCCAGCCTTTATCTCAGCTTTGTTTGGGGTAACAGAACCAGCCATTTACGGGATTACCTTGCCAATGCGAACACCATTTATTATGACTTGTATTGCCGGTGCGGTTCAAGGTGCTTATCTCGCTTTCTTTAATGCCAAAATGCAAGTAATGGGTGGAATGGGGCTCTTTGCGATTCCGTCTTTCATTGATCCAAAAGATTCACTATTACTCATTCACTTCCTTGTAGCAATTGCAATCAGTTTTGTTCTTGGATTTGTATTGACTCAACTTACAAAAATTCCAACTCTTTATGATGGGGCACAAGAAGTCGCTGCTGAAGAAATCAGTCTGCCAGTTGAAGAGATTGCTCCTGAGCAAGTCATCACAGCTCCGCTTAGCGGGAAAGTGGTCGCACTCGAAGATACGCCTGATGCTGTTTTTGCAAGTGGTGCAATGGGTCAAGGGATAGCAATTGAGCCTAGCGTTGGCGAAGTTGTCACTCCTGCTGACGGTGTGATTCGTCTGCTTTTCCCAACCAACCATGCGATTGGCTTAGCGACTGATGATGGCGCTGAAATCTTGATTCACGTAGGTATGGATACAGTCGCTCTTGAAGGAGAAGGCTTTATGGCACATGTTACTCAAGGCTCAAAGGTCAAGGCGGGTCAATTATTGCTAAGCTTTGATATAGATACTATCAAAAAAGCAGGTTATCCTGTTACAACTCCAATCATTGTAACCAATACAGCTGATTATAAGACAGTTGAAGCATTAGCTGGTGGCGATGTGAAACTAGGCGATGATTTGCTGAAAGTAAGTAAATAATCTAAGAAAAGGACAAGCAAAATTTGTAGAGTTCCAAAACAGTTGGTCGAAAAAATCAACTAGAGCTACTACAAGCATGCTTCGTCCTTTTTATTATTTATCATTTCCTGCGTCATGTTTGCTTCTTTGTGCTACAATGTAGATAGAGGAGAATGGAACATGAAAAGATCAGAACGGAAAATACAGTCAGCAACTAATTGGCAGTTTATTTTAGGCTTGCTTTGCGTAGTGTTTTTAGTAGCAAGTGGGATTTTATTAGCTGAGAAAATAAACGATAGCGTTAAGACAAAGTCGACAAAAACAAGTATTGTACAAAAGAAAAAAACGTCCTCTTCCCTAAACGGTGTACAGACGGCTCGTATCATGGCAAATGGGGATTTGCTGTATCATGACCTTCTATATATGAGTGTTTTACAGTCAGACGGGACGTATGATTTCACAGAGAATTATCAATATGTCAAGCCTTGGTTGAAAAAGGCGGACTTGGTATTAGGAGACTTCGAAGGGACTATCCGACCAAATTATCCTTTGGCGGGTTACCCACTGTTCAATGCGCCAGAGTCGGTGGTGTCAGCTATCAAAGATGCTGGTTATCAAGTTGTGGATTTGGCACACAACCACATTTTGGATTCTCAATTGGAAGGTGTTTTTTCAACGGCAAAAGCATTTGAGCAGCACGGAATTACACCGATTGGGGTTTATACACATAAAAACAGGGACAAAACCTCACTTGTCATTAAAAAAGTAAATGGAATTAAAATTGCACTTCTAGCTTATTCTTATGGATTTAATGGCTTGGAAGAAAACCTCTCTCAGGCAGACTACAATCATCATTTGTCAGATTTAAATGAAGAAAAGATGAAAAAAGAAATTGAGCGAGCCAAAAAAGAGGCAGACATTACCATTGTCATGCCTCAGATGGGGGTTGAATATCAATTGGAACCGACACAGGAGCAAAAAACTCTTTATCATAAGATGATTGAGTGGGGAGCGGACATTATTTTTGGCGGGCATCCGCATGTCGTTGAGCCGTCAGAAGTCGTCAAACAAAATGGACAAAAGAAATTCATTATCTATTCTATGGGTAATTTCATCTCCAATCAGCGAATCGAGACAATGGACGGTGTGGAAAATAAGAAATGGACAGAACGCGGCGTGCTCATGGACGTGACGGTTGAAAAATCAAAGAAAGGGACAATTATCAAGGATGTACAGGCACATCCGAGTTGGGTGAGTCGTGTGGCAAAAGGGACGTATTCACCGGAAGGCTATCCTCTCTACACCTACCAGACCTATATTTTGGAAGATTTCATTGAAGGTGGAAAATACCGTGATAAATTAGACCAAGCTACCAAAGAACGAATTGACACAGCTTATCAGGAAATGAATGAGCATGTAAATTTGAAATGGGACGAATGAGTTTATTCCTTTAAAGAAAAAAGACCAGAGATTCGTGCATTGAGAATTTCTGGCTTTTTGCTTTCGATACAATTCAGTAATAGAATAGAAGAGTTTTACCATGCATAGTTTGGCTCAGTACAACTTACCATTGTATGTAGCAATTCTTCTGGACTAACAATTTTCAGCCCAGCATAAACAGGATCTTGAACCATATAAGAAGGATCTAGGTAATATATATAGGCAACATCTGAACCATCTGCTGTTAAGACATATCCTACACCAATAACATTATGCTCTCCACTTCTATCTGGATACATTTTTGAATTATCAATAGTATAATACATTGGATAGCCGTCATTGATATTTTGAATCAGACGTTTTTTGAATCGTTTCATATCTTCTGAATCAGAATTAGGATTCGCTACAGTTGCTAAACGATAACCTGCTTGATTTCCTGACGGTACATCGTAGCCAAACAAATGGCGATTTAAAACTTTTATGGCATTGCTATTATGAGTTCCAAAAGTTTCATCTGTTCCCATTTCGTTGGCTAACTGGGCTTGGTCAACCTGAAGACCTCTACTTGCAAGTATCATGGATACTGTGGCTGGAGCACAGTAATTCCACCGTCGTTGGACAATTGTAGAGATGTTTAGTTGAACTTTTTTTCCTCCTGCATGACTGTCTTTGTCTGTGTTATCTATAGATTCAGAGGGGACCTTTTCATTTGCAGTTGAAGCATTGCTTTCTTCAGGAGTTGCGGTTTGAGAAGAACTTGTCTGACTTGAACTAGAAGCACTTTGTTGAGAAGTAGAAAAATGAGAGCTTTGCGTTTGCTTGATTTTAACAGTATCTAATGACTTCGCTGGTGCTGTTTTTCCGTGAGTACATGCAGTGATAAGAATGAAAACTAATAAGAAAACGATTGACGAATGTATGTCTTTTTTCATAATTCTATCTCCTCTTATTCCTCAAAATCATCATGCTGCATTTTTAACTTTAATCCCATGAATCCGTTTACATTTTTAGTGTACCATTTATGTTACAGTTTTTCAATCTTTTCTGGGTTGTAAAAAATCTTATTTACCCACTTGGAAAATAGTTTCCCTAACCAGAGTGCAAAAAAGAGATTGCTGATAATGATGAGAACGCCAATGAGACTGAAAACAAGAAGTTCAATTGTGTTGATATGAAGTAAAGTGGTGGTTTTCCAAATGATAATACTGCTAACTGGTAAGCATAGGATAGAGGTCGCAAGAGCTGGGATATAGCGCCTAAGCCAGATAGCTTGCAGGATATGAGTCACCAAATGAAGAGCAAAAGCCACAAATCCTCCCAGCCAGATGAGATAAAGTAGGCGGGTGTGGTAAAAAAGAGCAAAGAAAGAAATGAGGGATACCACGACAAATTCCTCTGCCACGGCTAGTGCGAAACCTTCTGTGGATAAGCTTTTGTGGGTATTTAAAATGAAGACAGCTTTTTTCTCCAGTAGTTTTTCATTCCGCTCTATCCATGGCATGAAGCCGATGATTTCTTCTAAATCATGAAAAATGAATAGCAGCGGAAACAACCAGATAGTATCTTTCATTGAATGCCTCCTTGTTATTTTTTCCGATATTGACTAGGAGTTATTTGGTAATACTTTTTAAATTGACGATTGAAGTTAGAGAGATTGTTAAAGCCAGATTGTGTAGCAATCTCTAGGACGGGCAAGGTAGAGTGTTGCAAGAGTTCAGCCGCTTTTCGCAAGCGAAATTGAATCACGTATTCCATGCAAGATACCCCAAGATGTTTCTTAAAGAAATTCATGAAATGGGTATCGCTGTAACTACAAATTTGAGCAAGCTGATCAATCGTGAGTTCCTCTTGATAATGACTACCGATATAGTCAATGATGGTACGGATTTTTTCTTCCTTGCGATAGCCTTCTAAGGATTGCTCTTTTGAAATCACATAGCCATTTTCAAATAAGAGAAAAAAGAGTTGGTTGAGCTGGGATTTGAGCTGAAATTCAAAATACTCTGTACGGTAATAGCCTGTTTTCATGGCATCAAGTAAACACTGCCGAATGTCTGCATAGGCTGGCTGATTGGGCTTGATGACACGAACAAAATCCAGCTGACCATTATAAAGTGGCTGCAAATATTCAATACTAGCTTGATCCATCGCAGAATAGCCCATTAAGTCCAAATGAAAGTTAATCGCATCCATATAGTGGCGGCGATTTTCAATCGGGTGAATGGAGTGAAGAGCGTTGGGACGAATCAGGATAATATCACCTGCTTCACTATTAAAGTAATCATAATCAATGTGAAACTGCGCAGTTCCCTCATGAACATAAACCAGTTCAACATCCGTATGCCAATGAAAGAGAATGTCCGGCTGACCGTTTTTTGTAATGGTTCGTGTGAGAGAGTAAGGTGTGCCTTGATTTTTGTAAACGATATTTTTGTGTAATGTTCCTAGATCCATAAGTGTAGCCTCTTTCGTAGAATAATACCAATTTATAAGAGAATTGTGCTAGAAAATACTCTTGCCTAAGATTATAATATAATTAAGTGAAAAATAAAAGAGGTAGAAGCCATGGGTAAATTTCCAGCAGATTTTCTTTGGGGTGGTGCAACAGCTGCCAATCAATACGAAGGTGCTTACGATATGGATGGTAAAGGTCTTTCGGTTCAAGATGTGACGCCAAAAGGTGGCATACCAGCTAATGCAGGTGATCTCAATCCTTTGATTACAGATAGGCCAACAGCTGATAACCTAAAATTGGAAGGAATTGACTTTTATCATCGTTACAAAGAAGATATTGCCCTTTTTGCAGAAATGGGCTTCAAGGTTTATCGTACTTCTATTGCTTGGTCACGGATTTTCCCAAATGGTGATGAAACGGAGCCAAATGAAGCAGGTCTAAAGTTTTATGACGACCTTTTTGATGAATTGGCCAAATATAACATTGAACCTTTGGTGACTTTGTCACATTATGAAACACCTTTGCATTTGGCGCGTCAGTATAATGGTTGGGCAAATCGTGATTTGATTGGCTTTTATGAGCGCTATGTTCGTACCGTCTTTACTCGTTACAAAGACAAGGTGAACTATTGGTTGACCTTTAATGAAATCAACTCTGTTTTACATGCGCCGTTTATGAGTGGAGGGATTGCAACTCCAGTAGAAGAATTGTCCAAACAAGATCTTTATCAAGCTGTTCATCACGAACTAGTGGCATCAGCTCTTGCAACTAAAATTGGGCATGAAATCAATCCAGACTTTAAGATTGGGTGCATGGTACTAGCTATGCCGACTTATCCGATGACGCCAAAACCAGAGGATGTACTGGCTGCTCGTGAGTTTGAAAATCAGAATTATCTTTTTTCAGATATTCATGCGCGTGGTAAATATCCAGCATATATGAACCGTTTTTTCAAGGAAAATGGAATCAAGATCCAATTTGCACCGGGTGATAAAGAATTGATGTCAGAGCATACCGTAGATTTCGTCTCCTTCTCTTATTACATGAGTGTGGTTGCTGCCCATGATCCGGAAAGTTATTCTTCTGGTCGTGGAAATGTGCTGGGTGGGTTGCAAAATCCTTATCTAACTGCTTCAGAATGGGGCTGGCAAGTGGATCCAATTGGTCTGCGTCTGGTTCTCAATGCTTTCTATGACCGTTACCAATTACCGCTCTTTATCGTAGAAAATGGTCTTGGTGCGAAAGATGTCTTGGTAGATGGTCCTGATGGTCCGACTGTTGAAGATGATTATCGCATTGATTATCTTAAACGGCATTTACAGCAGGTCGGCGAAGCAATTGAAGATGGTGTTGAACTCTGGGGCTACACCACTTGGGGCTGTATTGACCTTGTGTCTGCTTCAACAGCTCAGATGAGTAAGCGCTACGGATTTATCTATGTTGATCGAAACGATGATGGAACAGGGACTTTGGCTCGCTATAAGAAGAAATCATTTGATTGGTATAAAGAAGTTATTGCAACGAATGGAGGAAAACTCTATGAAGATTGAGCACGCAGCCCTTTATGTTCGAGATTTAAAAGGAGCTAAACGCTTCTTTGAAACATATTTTGAAGCGAAAAGTAATCAGCTTTACCATAATAAAAAAACAGGTTTTCAGTCTTACTTCCTCAGCTTTGACGAAGGGGCGAGATTGGAAATCATGACTCGAAAGGAAGGTTTAGCGGAGAACAACCAAGAACTTCTCTTTTTGGGGTATCACCATTTGGCATTTAGTCTAGGAAGTAGAGAAAAGGTAAATGAACTGACAGCGAGGCTTCAAGCAGACGGCTATCAGCTTTTAAGCGGACCGCGTCTGACAGGTGATGGTTACTATGAAAGCTGCATTCTGGCTTTAGAAGGCAATCAGATTGAATTGACAGTATAATTTGATAAATTTGCTCCTTATAAAAAAGGCCGAATCTTTCGATTCAGTCTTTTTCAGATTACACAAATGAATTGAAGAATTGTAACAGAGGGGCAAGGGAAAATGGTTGAAGTGTAGATTATTGTAGTTTTGTCTTCAAAAATTTCTCAATAGAGAAATCATTTTAATAGTATTCTTTTTCAGTGGTATTTATTGCTGGAAATCAAAAAGACAAACCTCAAAAAGAAGTTTGTTTTCGCGTTTTTGTCAGTGTTCGCTAAATAGTCATGTGCTTGCAGTTTAACCCCAAAATTTCTTAGCAATTTCTTGGCCTTGTTTGATTTTGGCCCATTGCTGTGGGATAGCCAACTCATTGCCAGAATCACAAGAAGCAAAACCGCATTGATGGGACAGCAGCAAACGTTCCTTAGGCAAAATGGTGCTGGCTTGTTCTAATAACTTGAGAACACGTTCTTCATCATCAAGATCAGTTGTCTTACTGGAAAGGAGTCCAAGAACAACTTCAGCATCTTTATCTTTAAGAGAAGCAAGGGCTTTCAAATCACCTGAGACGTCACTGTCCCATTCTAAGAAGAAGCGGTCATAATGTTGCTCACGCAAGAATTTTTCTGCAATCGCTTCATAAGTTCCGCCTGAGGCAGAACGGCTTTCATAATTTCCGCGACAGTTATGTGTCCAAACTTTGAGTCCTAATTGATGACCGTAATCAGCTACTTCGTTATTGATCGCAATAAATTCATCCGCTAAGTCAGCTAGCGCAGCATTGCCATCAGCAAAAAACGAAGCAGGATTTGATTCATCAAAAAGTTCCCAAAGGCAATCATCAAACTGGATGATTGCCCCGCCAACTTCCTTGTATTCTGTCAAGAATTCCTTGTAGGCCTTGATAAGACCAGCTTTTAATTCGTCATTGGTTTTGTAAACTTGCCCTTCACCAGCAAGTTTATCAAAGATAGCCAGTTCAGTATAAGCATGCGCAGGTCCCCAAATCGTTAATTTTGTTTGCGTATCACCAGCTTCTTCCTTGAGCAGTTTGTAACTATCTAAGAAATGATGATTTTTACCTGAAAGTGGCTGAGTAATGCGAATACCGATGTCTTTACGTGTTTCGTACTGTCCGCCATCATGGTCTTTAAAAGTGTAGCCGTGGTCTGCAATGTAACGTTCAATACCTTTAAGTCCCCAAATAAAATCTAAATGCCACATGGACTTAGAATATTCACCATCTGTCAAAATATCAATACCATTTGCCTTTTCATCAGCAATGACCTTTTTAATCTCTGCTGTTTCTGTTTCACGATAACCCGGAAAACTATCATAAAAAGGATACTGAATGTCATCACGATGTTCAATTTTATTTTTATAGTTAAGCAGATCAGCTGGACGAAGAAGAGATCCAACTAGTTGGAATTTTGATTGTGTCATATACATGCCTCTTTCTAGATTTCTTGCTTTTTATTGTACAAAAGCTGAGCACTTTTGAAAAATAGTTAATTTAGAGAAAAGAATATAGTTTTAAACTATAACTAAAAAGACCAATCCTTGCTTGAATACAATTGTTTCCTCTTCAACTCTCTTTTTGGTAAAATAAAAGAAAAACTTTGTTTACTAGGATATGTTTAGACGTAATATAATCCTTTTGAAATAAGATGTAAATGTAGCCAATAATGTTTTGCATTATCCAAGCGGAATTACAGAAATGGCAAAAGGATAGTCATACATTATGAAATAAATGAACGATGAGATTTAAATTTGAAATGAATAATTGTTAGAGGTGATAACATGCCAATTAAGATGATTGTGACTGATATGGATGGCACGCTCTTAGATGAAAAAGGAGAATTCGATCGCGACCGGTTGAAAAATATATTGGATGAGCTGGACAAGCGGGAGATGCGGTTTGTGGTGGTAACTGGTAATGAAATTCATCGAATGCGCCTGCTGTTTGGTGATTTGCTGGAGCGCGTGACCTTGATTGCCGCAAACGGTGCGCGAATTTTTGATAAAAACGAGATACTGCTGGGCACATGTTGGTCTCCGGACTTGGTGGCACAGGTTTTGTCTTATTTTGAAGGGAGAGAACGCGATGTACACTTAGTTGTTACAGCTGAAAATGGTGCCTTTGTCAAAACGGGGACAACTTTTCCAATGATTGAAAAAGTTATGACAGCAGAAATGGCACAAGAATTTTATCGAAAGATAAACTTTGTCGAAGCATTGCGTCCGGACGATTTTCCACAAGTCTTGAAAATGAGTATGATGGTAAACGAGCAAGTAGCAGTTCAAGCTACTCGACAGCTCAATCAGGATTTTGAAGGTACCTTAAATGCGGTCACAAGCGGTTATGGAGCGATTGATATTTTACAAAAAGGGATCCATAAAGCTTGGGGATTGAAACAACTGATGCAAAAATGGAAAATTCAAGAGCAGGACATCATGGCCTTTGGAGATAGTGAAAATGACATTGAAATGCTGCAATTAGCAGGGATTTCCTATGCTATGGAGAATGCTGATCCGAGAGTAAAAACAGTTGCCAATTACCTTGCACCAGCCAATACAGAGGCGGGCGTCCTGACAGTATTAGAGAACTATTTGAGGAAAGGAGAGAGTCAATGGCTGTCCAATTATTAGATGAATGGCTTTTGAATGAGCAAGAGCAGATCAGAAAAAAATACCAAGAGTTGAATCGTATATCCGTCAAAGACCCCGATGTACTTTTTCTGGGAGATTCTATAGTTGAATATTTTCCATTGTACGAGCTGTTGAAGACGCCCAAAACAGTGATAAATCGTGGTATTCGAGGTTATCGGTCGGATTTGCTACTAGAGCATTTAGACTCTCTCTTATTTGGGCAGGCAGTTGATAAGATTTTTCTTCTCATCGGCACTAATGATATTGGAAAGGAAATTCCGCAGCAAGAAACGGTAAAAAATGTGGAAAGCATCATCCAAACGATTGCTAGAAATTATCCTCTTGCAGAAATCTGCCTTCTGTCTGTTTTACCAGTCAATGAAAGCCCTACTTACAAAAAGCGCGTTCATCTAAGAAGCAATCGAAAAATTCAAAGTCTCAACCATGTCTATCAAGAGTTGACTTCTGCTTATATGAATGTGACTTTTGTCAATGTCTACGACAGTCTGTTAGACGAAGCAGGACAATTAGCAGAAGCATTTACCACTGACGGGCTGCATTTGACGGTCGCAGGCTATCAAGTGCTGGCAGAGCGAATAGCAGAACAGTTATAATCTTTGAGTCAACTATAGATTAGCAATTTTGAACTCGTTTTAATGGGGATAATATCAAAAAATTATTATTGTCATAAAAATTTAATTTTATATACTTTAACTCATATGATATAATGAAAAATAATTATAAAATGTTGAAGGAATAGTATGAGTACATTATTAGCTACAAGATTAAAAAGTAAGCGATTGGAATTAGGGGTATCCCAAAAAGAATTAGCAGAAGGAGTATGTGAGCAAGGTCAGATTAGTAGAATGGAAAAAGGCAAGTATATGCCTGGTTCGGATCTTTTATATTCATTATCCAAAAAAATGAATGTACCAATGAACTATTTTTTTGATGATAGTGTACTTGGTGAGACATCTAAGTTGGTACAATTCAAAGAGCTGGTAGAATCCTTTCTAGTAAAGCGTGAGTATGATTCATTAAAATATTTATACAGTTTAGAAATTGATAAACAACATAGATTGCCACTATCAGACCAAAATTATCTTGAATGGATAGGGGCAATTGTTTCATTTCATTGTGATAATAAAAGAGAAGAGGCTATTAAAAAATTAGAACAAATGCTTGTGCGATTAAGTAAAGATGAGTTAATGTACCTTCGTATCTCTAATACCTTGCTTAATTTCTTTTTAGAAGAAAAAAATAATGATGAATTTGAAAAATGTTATCAAGCGGTACTAGCTAAACTTCAAAGTATTGATTTTACTCATACAATAGAACTGAAAATTTATATTAAAATTAGATATAATTTTTGCCGATATCTTTGGAAAAGTTTTCAGATTGAGAAGGGAATAGAAGAAACGCTTGATGTTATTGAAAAATGTAATGAATACAGTTGTAGTTATTTATTAGCAGATTTATACTGTATATTAGCGAATATTAGCGAGGATTTTTCTAGCCAAAGTATTGTAAAGCAATATTTTACATTTTCGCAAGTATTATATAAACTCAGTGGTAATGAAAAAATGGCTTTAATACTTGAAAAGTATCTTCGTGATAATTTTAAAAAAATATAAGTTAAAAATAAGATATAATATGAGAAACACGAATAAATTTATGTCCAGTTTATGATGGAGATAATTTTATTTGTGTTTTATTTTTGAAAAAATTACATTAAAACTATGGAAACATGCCCAAATACATAAAATAATTATAGTTATAATTTTAAAAAAAATAATTATTTTTATAAAAATCTATTGCAATAATTTATTCAAAGGGATATAATGTGTACCTAGAAAGGGGATTTAACTCTCTGAAAAACATGAAGAATGTTATCAAAATTTTGTTATTCCTATCAGGAATATGAGAACAAGGTAATTGTTACAAATAAATTACAAATATTTCTAAAATATGTTGATTTTTACAAAACAAAGTTATATAATGACTTTGGAATTTAAAGATTCCTGAAAAAGAAAGGAAATACAATGAAAAAATCATATAAATTGGCAAGTGTAACCATGTTATGTTCCTTGTTTTTACTTGGTGCTTGTCATAAAAACGAAGTCAAAAGTGGGACAAATGGACATTCAGTAAAAACAACGAAAACAACAAAAAGTAGTAGCTCTACAAAGACAAAAGCTTCTCAAAATAACAAAACGTCTACTAATGATAATAAAACAACTGATAAAGAGCAAGACAAGTCGGTTACAAATGCTCAATCATCAGAGATTAGTAACTCAAATAGCCAAAATAGTGCAAGTAGTCAGCAATCTTCGACTCCTTCAATTGTTCAATCTCAAGGAGGAGGTACTCAAGTGACCTCTGGAACTCTTGAACTGTACCAAGACACACCAGTTTATGCTTCACCAGATAAATCAGGCGAAGTTGCCTACACTTATCCTAAAGGAAATGTTGATTGGGATCAGTATGTTTTTGAAAACGGTGAAAATTGGTATAGTTTTGTAGTTTCTAATGGAACAGAGTCTAAGCGTTACTACATAGCCTATTCAGATGTAAAACACTAAGGATATTGTTGACTTTTCCTCCTCAGGTAATAGAAATGTTACAAATAAATTACAAATATTTCTAAAATATGTTGATTTTTACAAAACAAAGTTGTATAATGATTTTGGAATTTGAGGATTCCTGAAAAAGAAAGGAAATACAATGAAAAATTCATATAAATTAGTAAGTATAACTATGTTGTGCTCTTTGCTTTTACTGAGCGCTTGCCATAAAAATGAAACAAAAAGTGATTCGAATGACCATTCGACAGTAAAGACTGCACAAAGTAGTTATAAAAAAGCAAAATCATCTAAAGCTAAGAAAAAGATGACTGCTAATGCGAGTAGTAATAAAAAAGCAGGGGACAGTACTCAATCTGCTGCTAGTGAACAGATGTCACCTGCTCAATCGTCAACTACTCAACCCTCTTCAAGTACAACTAACGCCGATAGTAATACTTCTCCTGCAGCAGAAGCAAAGTCTACAGTTGACGTAAACGCTCTTGCTAGTGGTGATTTTTCAACAATTTCAGGAACTTGGAGTAATGACTTGGGAAAAAGTATTACCATTAATCCTAATGGTCAAGCTGCTTTTGCAGGTGAGAAAAGAGAGTATGGTCTTACTTCTGAAAAAATAGTCGCAAACACATTTTGGGGAACGATTTATCCTAAAGACGCTCAAGTAGGTGGTGCTGCTTTTATTGTGGTTCCTGCTGGTGTAGCTGATCCTGTTACGGGACAGGTTTCTAATACAGACCGGATTTTGAGTGGGCAAGATGAAAATGCCAATACACATCCTTTCTACAGAAATTAAGATGATAGAAATAAATTAGAAAGTAGGACAAGTGATGAAAAAAATGTTTGATCACAAAGAACAACGTTTTTCCATTCGTAAATATTCGTGTGGTGCAGCTTCTGTTTTGATTGGGTGTGTCCTCTTTATGGGTGGTCAAGCAGTATCGGCTGATGAACAAGTTACAACAGACACAAGTATTGAAACGTCTCAAGTAAATACTGCCGCAAAAAATAATATTCAAAACACAACTGGATCAACTGCTGTGGCTCCTCAAACAGCAACAACTCAGAAAGAAGTTGTTGAAAAAGCACCTGCACCAGTTCGTTCATCAGCAACTATGATGTCTGTTGAAAAGTCTTCTGTAGATACTCAAGAAACTACAAAAATTGTAGACAAAACTGCCTCTGCAGCAACAGATACAAGACGTGTTCAATCTACTACTGTTGATGCAGCGACACAGACAGAAGACGAAACAACAAATTCATCTGTTGATGCAACAACAGACACAGCTACCCCTTCAACAACTGTAAAAGTTGAAAAGAATCCTGCTGAAAAAGAAGCAGGAAAAAAAGAAATTGATGTCGCAAAGTTGATGGATAAAACGCAAACAGCGCACGAAGCACGTTTGGCAGAATCCAAAGTAATACAAACTGTACCTTCTTTACCAAGCCAAGGTTACTATACTTATACGAAACGTACAGAAGTGAAAAATGAACCGAAAGCAAGTGCAGCATTGCAGTTTTATGTGAATGCAGGCGATCGCGTTTACTATGACCGAGTTTTGGTTGCGGATGGTTACCAATGGCTTAGCTATCGCTCTTATAGCGGTATCCGTCGTTATGCGGCTATTAATAAGTTGGTAACAGAACCAGTTCAACCTGCAAAGCCAACACCTTCTTCAACAGGAACACTCCCTTCTAGAGGAAGATATACTTTCTCTGAAACGGCAGAGGTTAAGAATGAAGCCAAATGGTCAGCTCCGACACAATTTACTTTTAATAGAGGCGATAGCGTTAACTATGATAAAGTGTTGGAAAATGATGGTTATCAATGGATTAGCTATATTTCTTATAGTGGAATGCGTCGTTATGCAGCTGTTACAAAGTTAGCTCAGCCAGCACCTCAAAGACCAGCTCAAAGTCAAGTGACAGGTACGATTCACATTGAAAACAAGACTTCCCAAGGTTTCGATGTGGTGGTAACGAATGTCAGCTCGACCAAGGGTGTGAAGACGGTGAAGTTGCCTATTTGGTCTAGTCAAGGCGGTCAAGATGATGTGATCTGGTACGATGCGATTAAGCAAATAGATGGCACCTATAAGTTGAGTGTAGATATTCGCCGTCATAAAAATAATCGCGGTGAATATAACATACACATGTATTACATTCAGTCAGATGGTAGCCTGCAAGGGGTAACCGGCACAACAACTAAAGTAGAAGAACCGAAATACAGCGTGACAGGTACCATTCACATTGAAAACAAGACCTCGCAAGGCTTTGATGTGGTGGTGACAGATGTCAGCTCAACCAAGGGTGTGAAGACAGTGAAGTTGCCTGTTTGGTCCAGTCAAGGCGGTCAAGATGACATCATCTGGTACGATGCAGCCAAGCAAATAGACGGCACCTACAAGTTGAGTGTGGATATTCGTCGTCATAAGAATAACTACGGTGACTATAATGTGCACATGTATTACGTTCAGTCAGACGGCAGCTTGCAAGGTGTGACGGGTACCACGACTAAGGTGGAAGAACCTAAATATAGTGTGACCGGCACGATTCACATTGAAAATAAGACTTCGCAAGGTTTTGATGTGGTGGTGACAGATGTCAGCTCCACCAAAGGTGTGAAGACAGTGAAGTTGCCTATTTGGTCTAGTCAAGGCGGTCAAGATGATGTAATCTGGTACGATGCAGTTAAGCAAACAGATGGCACCTATAAGTTGAGTGTGGACATTCGTCGTCATAAGAATAACTACGGTGACTATAATGTGCACATGTATTACGTTCAGTCGGATGGTAGCTTGCAAGGTGTAATGGGTACCACGACTAAGGTGGAAGAGCCAAAATATAGTGTGACTGGCACCATTAACATTCAAAATAAGACATCTCAAGGCTTTGATGTCCTGATTACAAATGTGTCAGACAGCAATGGAATTTCTAGAGTGAAAGTTCCTATCTGGACAGATAAGGGCGGTCAAGACGATATTATTTGGTATGATGCCACTAAGCAAAGTGATGGAAATTATAAAGTTTCTGTCAATATTGATAAGCACAAGGGGGAATATGGCGAATATAATATTCACCTTTACTACATTGAATCAAATGGCAAAGTAAGAGGTGTTAGCGGTACCAAGACAACCGTAGTGGCACCAAGTTCTGCAAGAGAATCCATTCCGTCTCAAGGAGTTTATACTTTTAAAAAGGAAGTTGAAGTCAAAAATAGTCCCACAATGACGGCTAAGACTGAATTTACCTTTGCAAGAGGAGAAAGAATTCGCTATGATAAGGTATTGGACGCAGATCATCATCAATGGATTAGTTATGTTAGCTACAGTGGTACACGTCGCTATATCCCAATTGCAACCTTAACAAATGAAGAAGCTCCCAAACCTGTTCAGGTGACTGGCACGATTCACATTGAGAATAAAACTTCGCAAGGCTTTGATGTGGTGGTGACGAATGTCAGCTCCACCAAAGGTGTGAAGACAGTGAAACTTCCTGTTTGGTCTAGTCAAGGCGGTCAAGATGATGTGATTTGGTATGATGCAGCCAAGCAAACAGACGGCACTTACAAGTTGAATGTGGACATTCGTCGTCATAAAAATAATCGTGGCGAGTACAACATTCACATGTACTATGTTCAGTCGGACGGTAGTTTGCAGGGTGTAACGGGGACTACGACTAAGGTGGAAGAACCCAAATACAGCGTGACTGGCACGATTCACATTGAAAACAAGACTTCCCAAGGTTTCGATGTGGTGGTAACGAATGTCAGCTCCACCAAGGGTGTGAAGACAGTAAAGCTGCCTGTTTGGTCCAGTCAAGGCGGTCAAGATGATGTGATCTGGTACGATGCGATTAAGCAAACAGATGGCACCTATAAGTTGAGTGTAGATATCCGCCGCCATAAAAATAATCGTGGCGAGTACAACATTCACATGTACTATGTTCAGTCGGACGGTAGTTTGCAAGGTGTGACGGGTACGACAACTAAGGTGGAAGGCCCTCAAACAGGTGCAAAAGAAGTACAATATAATGGCTCCTACTACTTTATCCAAGGTAAATATGATGAAATTGTAGTGGCAAACAAAAAGCATCCGATGGCTGCTAACTACAATCCTGGTGAAAATCCAACTGCAAAAGCTGCCTTTCTTCGATTAAGAAATGATATGATTGCTCAAGGCTATAATGTTGGTTATGCTTACAGCGGATTTAGAAGTTATGATTATCAAAAAGTTCTGTATCAAAATTATGTGAACAAAGATGGTCAAGCTGCTGCGGATCGTTACTCTGCACGTCCGGGTTATAGTGAGCACCAAACAGGTCTTGTCTTTGATTTAACGGATAAAGCGGGCAATCTTTTAGAGGACGCTGCTGCAAGTAATTGGTTGAAGAACAATGCACATCGCTACGGTTTTGTAGTCCGTTACCAACCAGGGAAAGAAGCTTCGACAGGATACATGCCAGAAGCATGGCATATTCGTTACATCGGTAAGGAAGCTGATGAAGTTTACCATTCTGGTTTGAGTTTAGAGGAATATTATGGCTTTGAAGGTGGAGATTACGCTTCATCAGTAACCCCGTCAAAACCAACGACTCCGTCTCCCCAAACACCCTCTATCCCTGCTCAAGGTGTATATCGTTTTACAAAACGCTCCTCTATCAAAGCAGAAGCTAGAATGTCAGCTCCTGAATTGGCTTATTATGATGCCGGGCAATCGGTCACTTATGATAAGGTTTTGAATGCAGATGGTGCGACATGGATTTCTTACATTGCTTTTAGCGGAAAGAGACGGTATATTGCTGTTGCTTAATTCAAACTTTACAACATCTACGGTTGAGAATCCGTAGGTGTTTTTTTATATTTGAAAAGCATTGTTTATTATGTCACAAACTTAGATAAAGCATAAAAGGAAATGCTATTGTGTATAAGCTTTTTGATATTTTCTGAGATTGTGAAAATCTGTGAGCAAATTTTTTGTAAACGAATTCAAAAAGTATTATGATATTACCGTAACTAAAAAACAGATTTTGAAATTGCAATTCCATTCTCTGAGATGGAGGATTATTATGTCTAATGTGAAAACAGTGCCTGCTGCTGTTGCTATGCTTCGTGTATTGGAAGCATGGGGTGTGGAAAATGTTTACGGTTACCCTGGTGGTTCTGTCAATTCAACTATGAATGCGCTGGATCTGGAAAAGGAAAATCTTCACTTTGTTCAAGTTCGTCACGAACAAGTTGGAGCTCTTGCAGCTGCAGCTCATGCTAAATTGACTGGAAAAATAGGCGTAACTCTTGGGTCTGCTGGTCCTGGTGCTGTCAATCTTTTAAATGGCTTGTACGATGCGCGGGAAGATCATGCTCCGGTTTTAGCTTTGGTCGGTCAAGTGCCGAGCACAAACATGAACTATGATTATTTCCAAGAGTTTTCTGAATTACCGATGTTTAGTGATGTTGCGGTTTACAACCGAGTAGTGATGACACCAGAAAGTCTCCCCTATGTTGTCGATAAAGCGATTCGTGAGGCTTATAAACATAATGGTGTAGCTGTTGTTATCATGCCAAATAACTTTGGTTATGTAGAAATTCCAGATGTAGATTATGCTTCTCATACAGCAGAAAAAAACTTACCGCTGCCCCAAGCAACGGATGCCGAAGTGGATCAATTTCTTGAACTAGTAAAAGCAGCTAAGCGTCCTATCTTTCATGTAGGTTCTGGTATCGGGAACAATGCGCAGTTATTGATAGAACTGTCTCAAAAATTGCAAATTCCGATTGCTGTAGCGGGTCTGGCTAAGGGCAAAATTCCAGATGACTTTGAAGCCAACTTAGGAAAATTGAATCGTGCCGCCTCTAAGGTTGGTGATGAAGCTTTTGCGGCAGCTGATCTGGTGATTGCTCTTGGGACAAACTTCCCATTTGCCAACTTAGTTTATCGTTCTCATGATTTTAAGTTTGTTTCTATTGATATTGATGCTGCTAATTTTGGTCGTCATCACTACTTGGATTTAGGAATTTTATCAGATTCTGGAAGTTTTCTGAAAAAAGCCTTGGAACGTAGTGAAGCGGTCGCTCCGCAACCATTTTATCAAGCAAGTGTGGCAGCTATGAAAGATTGGAAAGCTTATCTGGAACGTTTAATGCAAAAAGCAGACGGACCACTAGAGTTTGAGCAAGTTTATCGCGAAATCAACCGCATTTCAGATGCCAATGCTGTCTATGGTATTGATGTTGGGGACAATATTATCAATAGCTTCCGCTTCTTAAACTTTACATCAGAGAAGAAATGGACCATCTCCGCTCTTTTTGCCACCATGGGTTATGGTGTACCAGCTTCTATCGCAGGTCAATTTGCTTTCCCAAATCGCCAAGTTTTCAATATTGCTGGAGACGGTGCATTTTCAATGGTAATGCAGGATCTGACGACCCAAGTCAAATACCAGTTGCCAATTATCAATATTATCACTTCTAACAATTCACTCAACTTTATCAAGTCTGAACAGGAAGATCTGGTCATGAACTTTTCAGGCGTAGATCTCTACGAAGTAGATTTTGCGAAAGTTGCAGAAGGAATGGGAGTAGAGGGAATAACGGTTAAAACTTTAGAGGAATTGCCAGCTGCATTTGACCGCGCGCATGAAGTTTCAAAATCTGGAAAGCCTGTTTTGATTGATGCTAAAATCACAGACAAACGTGGTATCCCTGTGGAAGAGTTGGAATTGGATATTGTTGATGGTGACTTTGTAGAAAAAATTTCTGCTGGTTATCAAGAAACACATGGTCAAATGAGTCCAGAAGAATTCTTTGCGGCTTATGATGGGCAAGAGCTGCGACCTATTACAGCTTATTTCAAAGAATATGGTGTCAAGCCATAACTTGAGCCACAGCTTATCTTAATTTTTACGACTGTTTATAGTAGTTAGAGCGGGAGGGCATCCCTCTCTAACTCTACTATAAATTTCAGAAGCTGTTTCACTTCATTAAATTGGTATAAATTTTATACAAATTCTTATTATTCTGATCTGTTAGATAGACTGATTGAATTTTTTGTTTTGAAAAAATGAAAGCGCTTGCTTATCGAAAGTTCAATCTGACTTTCTCTGCAGATATGCATTAGACAGGAGGAAACATTATGTCTTACCAAACTAGTAGTGCTGAAGGCCCAGTTGATTTCATTAACACTTATGATTTAGAGCCCATGGCTCAGAAGGTCATTCCCAAAGCTGCATTTGGCTATATCGCAAGTGGAGCCGAAGATACTTTTACTCTGCGGGAAAATATTCGTGCCTTTAACCATAAGCTAATTGTGCCTCATACGCTTCGCAATGTGGAAAATCCAAGTACAGAGATTGAATTTGACGGGGATAAACTATCGTCTCCAATTATTCTAGCTCCGGTAGCAGCTCATAAGCTGGCGAATGTACAAGGAGAAGTGGCTTCAGCAAAAGGTGTGCATGAATTTGGTTCTCTCTACACCACAAGCTCTTATTCAACGGTCGATCTTCCAGAAATTTCGCAAGCTCTTCAAGGAACACCACATTGGTTCCAGTTCTACTTTAGTAAAGATGATGGCATTAATCGTCATATCATGGATCGGGTTAAAGCAGAAGGGTATAAAGCAATTGTTTTGACAGCGGATGCGACTGTTGGGGGCAATCGTGAAGTGGACAAACGCAATGGCTTTGTTTTTCCAGTTGGCATGCCGATTGTAGAAGAATACCTTCCTGATGGTGCAGGCAAGACAATGGACTTCGTTTACAAATCAGCTAAGCAAAAATTATCCCCTCGTGATGTGGAATTTATCGCATCTTACTCAGACCTTCCTGTCTATGTCAAGGGTCCACAATGCCGTGAAGATGTAGAGCGCTCGCTTGATGCCGGTGCTTCTGGTATTTGGGTAACCAACCACGGTGGACGGCAAATTGACGGCGGCCCGGCAGCATTTGATTCATTGCAAGAAGTGGCTGAAACAGTTGACAAACGTGTACCAATTGTCTTTGACTCAGGTGTCCGTCGTGGTCAGCATGTCTTTAAGGCACTTGCTTCTGGGGCAGATTTAGTGGCTATTGGGCGACCTGTGATTTATGGTCTAGCTCTTGGTGGTAGTGTTGGTGTCCGCCAAGTCTTTGAGCATATCAATGATGAATTAAAAACAGTGATGCAATTATCTGGTACCCAAACGATTGAAGAAGTAAAACACTTCAAACTTCGTCATAATCCTTATAATCCAACTTTCCCAGTAGACCCACGGGATTTGAAATTGTACTAAAATGGATAAATTATCATCCAACTCTCTTTGGCGTTTCAAAGGGAGTTTTGTTATGCTAAGCGATAGAGAAATGAAGTCAGATACCCGATTTTAATAAAAACGTTCAGTTCTAAATGACAAAAGTTAGCAAAAGTCGTTAATGTACTTGGAAAATAGAATAGTATCACTATTTGACAGTATTTTATAAGAAAACTTCTTATTTGTTTGTTATAATATAAAGTGTAGAAAACGTTTTATATTATAAGGAGGAAGATATGACAGAAAAATTGACTTTTCCAGATGGATTTTTATGGGGCGGAGCAACCGCTGCGAACCAATGTGAAGGTGCCTATGATGTTGATGGTAGAGGTCTTGCCAATGTCGATGTGGTGCCGATTGGTGCGGATCGTTTCCCGATTATTGCTGGTAAGAAAAAGATGTTTGACTTTGAGGAAGGCTATTTCTATTCGGCAAAAGAGTCCATTGATATGTATCATCATTTTAAAGAAGATATTGCACTTTTTGGCGAAATGGGCTTTAAAACTTATCGACTCTCTATCGCCTGGTCTCGGATTTTTCCAAAGGGAGATGAGCTGGAGCCCAACGAAGCAGGCTTGAAATTTTATGAAGACCTCTTTAAGGAATGCCATAAGTATGGCATCGAGCCTCTGGTGACCATCACCCACTTTGACTGTCCTATGCACTTGATTGAGGAATACGGAGGCTGGCGCAGCCGCAAAATGCTGGAATTTTACGAGCGTCTCTGCCGCACTCTTTTTATCCGCTACAAGGGGCTAGTCAAATACTGGCTGACTTTCAATGAAATCAATATGATTCTCCATGCACCGTTTATGGGAGCAGGACTTTACTTTGAAGAAGGGGAAAATGAAGAGCAGGTCAAATACCAAGCAGCTCATCATGAATTGGTAGCGTCAGCTATTGCGACCAAGTTGGCACATGAGATTGACCCTGAAAACAAGGTTGGCTGCATGCTGGCAGCTGGTCAGTATTATCCAAATACAGCCAATCCGGCAGATTACTGGGCAGCTTTGCAGGAAGATCGGGAAAGCTATTTCTTCATCGATGTCCAGTCCAGAGGAGAATATCCAAACTATGCCAAGAAGAAATGGGAGCGTTTGGGTATTGAGGTTGAAATGACAAAAGAAGACCTAGACTTGCTCAAGACCTATACGGTGGATTTTATTTCCTTCTCTTATTATTCTAGCCGTGTGGCTTCTGGTGATCCAAAGGTCAATGAAAAAACTGCCGGAAATATCTTTGCCTCGCTTAAGAATCCTTACCTAGAAGCTTCTGAGTGGGGTTGGCAGATTGATCCGCTGGGCTTGCGAATTACCCTCAATGTCATCTGGGATCGTTATCAAAAACCCATGTTTATCGTGGAAAACGGTCTGGGAGCAGTTGATACACCGGATGAAAATGGCTATGTCGAAGATGATTACCGCATTGACTACCTAGCTGCCCATATCAAGGCTATGCGTGATGCAATTAATGAAGACGGCGTAGAACTTCTAGGGTACACCACTTGGGGCTGTATTGACCTAGTTTCTGCTGGAACTGGCGAAATGAAAAAACGCTATGGTTTCATCTATGTAGACCGTGACAACGATGGAAACGGCACACTCAAACGCTCCAAGAAAAAATCCTTTGACTGGTATAAGGAAGTCATTGCGACTAATGGGGCAAGTGTGAAATAGAGCAATTGGGGCGTGAGACAAAATTTAAAATCATTTTAATCGGCTCTCTTATTTCAAGAATTCGGTGAGAGTGGGGCAGAAATCAGTAGCTTCGTAGAAACTTGATTTCGTCATCCCACTCTCTTTTTTGCTTTCCGTTGACTTCCGTCTTTTTCCTTGTTACACTATGGATAAGAAATTTTGTTGGAATGGACGTAATATGGCCAATATTTTAATCATCGAAGATAACAACGATATTCATGACATTTTAAAAGATTTGTTTGAAACTGAGCACAGGGTTTTCTCGGCTTATTCTGGAACGGAAGGACTTCTTGTTTTTGCGCAGGAAGCAATTGATTTGGTATTGCTGGACATTATGCTGCCAGGGAAAAATGGCGATCAGGTCTTGGCAGAAATTCGCAAAAGCAGTCAGATTCCGGTGGTCATGCTGACAGCTTTGGGTGAGAAATCGCTGGTCAGTCAATATTTGTTGGATGGTGCCAATGACTATATTGTCAAACCGTTCGATCTGGATGAGGTTTTTGCACGTGTGACCGTGCAGCTTCGTAACCACCTTTTACAAGAGCAAGCAACAGAAATTCAAGGGATAAAAAATATCCGTCTTTCACCAGACACATTTGAAGTGGTCAATGGAGAAAAGCGAGTTCGTTTAGGCAAGAAAGAGTATCAGATACTTCAAACCTTGCTTCATCATCCGAAGAAAATTTACACAAAAGAAGAACTGTTTGAGTTGATTTGGGAAGAGGCATATTTTCCGGGAGATAATACGCTCAACACTCATCTAAGCAATCTTCGTAAGAAATTGGCACAAGTAGATGATTCGGAAGAATATATCGAAACGATTTGGGGACTGGGTGTACGGCTTAAGGAGGACTGAGAATGCTTGAATTTATACTAATTATGTTCATTGGTCTGCTTGGGTTCTTGCTCGTGCGTTATCATGTTGCGGTCCGTAATTTTTCACAGCAGATTCGTGAGAAACGAGAAACTGGTAGTCAAATTCGTTTGGCACCTCAAAACCACAGCCAAACGATTGTTGAGTTGGCAAATGAAGTTGAAAAGCTCTTTCAAGAAGTAGAGCAGACACGTTTTATCGCTCGTCAGGAAAAGAAAACCTTGGATATGGCGATTAGCAATATTGCTCATGATATTCGCACACCCTTGACCATTGCTAGTGGCTATACCCAACAACTTATAAAGGGAAAAGAAGAAAATGAACAGCTGTTGAAAATTGCGACCAATCTGTCCGTTGTTTCCAATCGTTTAGAAGCTCTCATGGAATACCGCCGTCTTATGGAAGGTGCAGTTCGACCACAATTTCGGCAAATAGACATTTCCAAACTGGTTGCAAAGCAAATGCTTCCTTATTATGATGTCTTTCAAAAGCAAGGAATTGAATTGCAAGTAAATTTGCAGGAGAGTTTAATGATAGAGTCAGACCCAGAAATTTTGGAGCGGATTGTCCAAAATATGCTGAGTAATGTCCTCAAGCATGGAAAGGAAACTGCCCAGCTGTCTTTAATCCGAAAAGATGCGGCTATTCATTTAAGTGTAAAAAACATTGTCCGTCAGCCCATTCAACATTTGGAAAAATTGACCAATCGTTTTTATTCTGAAAACCTCTCTAACACGGAAGAATCTTCTGGTTTGGGACTTTATATCACTCAACAACTGGTAGATATTCTTGGCGGTGATTTAACCATGAAAGCTAAAGGAGAATGGTTTGAATTGCTTATCCGTTTGTGAATATTTTATACAGAAAAACAGCTAATCTTTGACTAGCTGTTTTCTTTTGTTATAAATCTTTTCTTTTAAATACCTGTATACCACTAAATGTAAAAAGAAGTGTGATGAGAAGAGCGATGGTTATGGTTTTGAAGACCATATCCTGTTTAGAAACCATGTCAAAATAGAATTGCATGTTCAAGTATTTCAACCAGTCAATATCTGGATAAAAGGCAGTTGGCAGACTTAGCAGGGAAACACCGATCAAATAAGTGAAAATAGCAGCTATAATAGAGTTGGTAGCATACAGTACGAAAGAAACAAGGCTAACCCAAGCTAGGGTACAAATAAATTGAACCCCTATCGTAATGAGAAAATTAGAAAGAAAATGTTTGGGTGCGGTTCCCATACCATTGATGAGCGTAGCTGGAATAAATGAGGAATAGGTTAGAATCAATTGAAGTACGATGAGAGTTGCCAGAACAAGGAATTTAGATAAATAGAATTCTGCCCGTGAAATACCACTAGTAATAGAATTTTTATATAATTTCTGAGTGAGATCAATTCCAATCAATAAAACAACAAGGATAATAGTAAAGATAATGGTATTACTAAGATTATCAGAGGTTTTAGTGATAGCCTCAAAGCCAGTCCAACCTCCGTTATCACCCAGTTTTTCAAAAGCTTTTGTATCTGTATGAACTCCGATACTTCCCACAACACCGTAGAGCACACCTAATAAGAGTGTGATGATAAAAAGGATTTCTGTAATCCAAAAACCTTTTGAACGAAAAAGACGATAAAAGTCTGCTTGAATTGTGTGGAACATGATAAACCTCCCTATTCTACCAAATCTGTAAAGTATTTTTCTAAATCTTGGCGAGCATAGTAAATTTCGTTAATGGTAACATTCTCTGCCCCTAGCGTTTGAACAATCTTGTTGATTTCGTGCGAGTGAGTGAAGATGTGTATTTCATCTGTCGCATTCACGACTTTGAGACGGTAGCCTAGTTGATCGTGGAGGATTTTGCTTGCTTTAGCGAGGTCACTTGTTTTCAAAACGATATAATCTTCATTTTCTTCTTCAAACTCTGCTTTAGTGATTTCTTTGATGAGATGACCATTTTCAATGATGCCGAATTTTGTAGCGACCAAGTATAGTTCGCTTAAAATATGACTGGAAATGATGAAAGTCATATTCAATTCTTCATTGAGACGCTGCACCAATTGCCGAAATTCTTTAATCCCGACGGGATCAAGCCCGTTAATCGGTTCATCCAAAATCATCAAATCTGGTTTTGATAGAAGTGCAATGGCAATGCCCAAGCGCTGTTTCATACCAAGAGAAAAATCTCGGAATTTTTTCTTACCAGTATTAGTCAAGCCCACATAAGAGAGAGTTTCTCGGATAACCTTGTCCGCATTTGGGATATGCCGTATCTTACAGCAATAGTTTAAGTTTTCATAGGCCGTCAAGTGATTGTAAGCAGCGGGTGCTTCAATGACAGAACCAACTCGCTTGAGAGCGTGCGTCCATTCGGAGTTATTAGAAGAGCCAAAGAGAGCGACCGTACCGCTATTGGGCTGAATCAACTGGGTAATCACTTTAATAAGCGTTGTCTTACCAGCTCCATTTTTCCCAATCAGACCGTAAATTTCTCCTTGTTTCACGGTGAGACTGACATCATTCAAAGCGAGTTGTTGTCCAAATCTCTTGCTGATGTGTTTCACATTTACAACAGTTTCCATAACATGACCTCCATTTTTTCTATCGTAGAGTTCTCCCTCTTTTCACTATTTAGTATACAAAATGCTTGTCAAATAAGTCTCAAGCAATTCTCAAATATTTCTAAAATTTAAAAAATCTGAGAAAACCTCAGATTTCACAATTTTGTAGGATAAATCTTTCAATCATAGCGGCCATTTCTTGAGGGTGGTCTGTGTTAAGTGTATGATTTCCACCTGAAAGTGTCACAAAATCTGCTTGTGGTAAAGCTGTAGCTAATTTTTTAGAGGAAGGCAGGTTAGGCCAATCTTTGCTGCCACAGATGATGAGGCTGGGAAGTTGTATTGCACTTAGTTGACTTGATAAATCTAAATTTTTCAAGTCTTTTAACAGGCCAACAAAAGATTTTTTATGAAGTCCCTCTTTTTTAAATAGAGAGTCTGGTAGGCAAGAGAAAATAAGCAGCTGGAGTTTATAGAGTAGATTGGAGCTTAGTTTATATTGAGTTCCTGATAAAACGAGTGCTTGGAGCTGAGGAAATTGTTGCCCCACCTTTAAGGCAAGAGTTCCACCGAGGGACAATCCAACTAGAACAAATGGTTCGTTGATGGCTTGAAGTTCCTGACAAAGGTGTTGTTCTAGCTGAGAGACTGTAATGATGTTGTTATTTGTGTAAAAGAGGTCTAAAGCCTCGGTGTCATATTGTGGCAGAAGTTCACGGACTTTATCCCAAGAGTGTTTATCCTGTCCAAGACCGTGTAAAAAAATGATTTTCATGAGTGATTCCTTTTTATTTTCAACAAAAGAGATGGGAACGATTGTAAGAGTAAACCTATTAAAATCTATCATAAATTGGATTACTTGATATCATTATAGCATAAAGAAGGTGCTTGTGTTGCGATAGAATTAGACGATGACCTACTTTAAATGGATAAAAAGACCTTCTAAAAAATAAAATTGATTGTAGTGTTTTTTGTATCAAATTCCTACTTTGGGATAAAAAGGGTTAGATTGATAAGGAGGAAAATCAAGAAGCAAGCAAGGGTGGTGCTTTTTGGTGTTTCTAAATGTCGGTAATAGCTTCGCTTGACAGTCTCATCAAAGCCGTGTGCATACATAGCTTCTACATAGGAATCTCGCCAGTTGAAAGCGATAAAAATTGCTTTGATATAAAAGATTGGCGACCAGAAATGTAAGGTTTTACCTCGCAAGAGACTAGCTTCGCGAACAGCTTGGATTTCTTTTTGAATGACTGGAATGGCGTTTAAGACAACGAGCAGTCCGTAGGTAAAATGACTCGGGAGCCCTTTTTGATGCCAGTAGCGCAAGAGTTGATTGAGATTGACGCCGTATAAAAAGGTCATTCCCAGAGCCGCTAAAGCAAAGGAACGTGTAAAAAGAACAATCGCTTGACTTTTGTCGCCGTGAAGCTGAATAGCCCAAAAATTTGCTAACGCCGGAAGCAATGGCAGAAGGAACACCCAGAAAATGCCCCACCATTTCCTAATATAAGTAAGGTAGATAAGTGTTCCTGCGACAATAGCGCAGTTGAGCCACGTTGATCTGATAAAGGAGATTTCTAATGTCAAGGCAATGAGAAGGAACACAAGTGCGAAGACATTTGTTTCTTCTTTTTTCATAGCGACCTCCTTTCTGTCAGCCCGTCGGACGTCAGCTCGACCAAATGATCACTAATGCCGTCCAAGGGCTCCAAACGATGAGAAATAATTATAAAGCTTTGTTGAGCAGCCTTGTCTTTAATCCAATTGGCAAAAAAATCACAGGATTTTTTATCTAAGCCAGTAAATGGTTCGTCCATGAGTATAACAGGGGTTTCCAAGGTCAAGATAGCCAATAATTGAATGATTTTTTTCTGCCCACCACTTAAGTGGAAAAGACTAGAATCCATTTTTCTGTCTAAACCAAATAAAGTTAAGGCTTCTTGTACCTTTGCTTGGTTTTCATTGGAAAGAGAGGGCAGGTTTAATTCCTCTGCGGGGGTCGTCCGAATGAATTGCTTTTCAGCATCTTGAACAACAGCAGTAATATGGCGATATAACTTCTTGTTCTTCTTAATTTTTCGGCCCTGATAACGCATACTGCCTTTGTATTTTTGCAATTGCAAAATGGCACGAAAGAGAGTGGACTTGCCGACACCGTTAGCTCCGATGAGAGTCGTAATACCTTGCTGAAAAGTAAAGTCCTCAATTGTAAAAAGTATTTTTTTGTCAAATTGACAGGAAACATGTTGCAATTGTAAGAGAGGACTTCGCTGGGTATTTTTACGTACCAGTTGATAGCTTGGGTGAGCCTTTTTTAAAAGAGCTACATCTTGTTCAAAAAGTTTCCCATTTTTTAATTCAACAAGACAGTCGACATAGTCAGCATAGAGGCTACGATCATGGTCACATAAAATAACGGTCTTCCCCATTTTTGTCAAATCTGCTAGTAAATGAATCAAGCGTTTGCGTGCTACTTGATCGACAGAAGCAAAGGGCTCGTCCAACAAAATAATTTGTGAAACCATAGCTAGCAGAATGGCTAGAGAAACTTGTTGTTTTTCTCCGCCAGATAAGGTCAGAAAATTACGATGGAGCAAGTGTTCCACTTTCCCAAGAGTGACAGCGTGCTTGATTTTTTCATCAATCTGTTCAGCAGGCGTTTGGAGATTTTCCAAGGTAAAAATCAATTCCTCATAAAGGGTTGTCATGGTGAATTGACGGCTTGGATTTTGAAACATCATACTAAGATAGGTAACTCGTTCATGAATCGGTAAATGAGACAGCAATGTATGACCTAACTTTACCTCTCCAGCGAAGTCTAATTCATTGAAATTTGTTAAAATCCGAAAAAGGGTTGATTTGCCAGCACCGGTATCACCAATCAAGAGTGTCATTTTTCCGGTTTCAAAGGTAAAGGTTAAGTCTTCAAAGACATCTCTAAGATAAATATGCTCTAATATTAATCCCATATTATTTACCAGCGGCTTGGTTAATCTTGTCATAAAGATTCATAATAATTTTAACTAGAACAGCGCAGAAGAAGAATACAGAGAAGAAGCGAACAATAAGCAATGCTAAGACAAAACCGGGTTTGAAAGCGTAGTAACCAATTTTGAAATATTCATAGGTAAAGCTCAAAAGGGTCGTACCAATGGCGCTGTAAGTAAGTGACAACCAATCATAACGTTTGTATCGTGTTGCTGCAAAACCAAGTTCACTACCAAACCCTTGAATGAGACCAGAAATCAAAGTGCTCATGCCAAATTGGCTACCATATAGTACCTCTGCGAGGGCTGCAAGTACTTCTCCAATCGTGGCGCTACCAGTTTTGCGAATGAGCATAGCTGACATAGGAGCTGCCATGCACCAAAGCCCGAACAAGACTTCATTGGCGAAAGGCTCCAAACCTGCCGGCGCTAAAATAGCTGTCAAAATGTTGTAAAGAAAACCTGAACCGACAAAAATCCCACCGAAAAGAATAGCTAAAAGAGCTAAGAGGACAACATCTCGTAAACTCCATTTTTGAAACATAAAAAACTCCTTCTAACAGAGCAGATGAGGAGTTTTAGCGCGACAAAATAAAATCTAATCACATAAATGATTAGAACGGTTTGGTCTTTCTTATACATTTCCCTGCGGCAGCATTAACTGCATCAGGTTCAATGGGTATAATCTCAGCCTCAGCACCCCAAATGTTCTTTGCTTTTTATTATGTTGTTATTCTAACATCTATTTTCAAAAATAGCAAGCAAAGGATTTTCAAAAATTTTAATGTATGCGGCTGCCATAGCCTTAAACTATATCAAATCATAAAATGTTAAACGACACGCGATGAAATCAACGTTAAATATATATTTGGAATCTTGTTATAGTTTTTAACTATAACAAGATTCCTAGAAATTCCAATTATACAGAGCTTAGATTTTCTGATAAGATAGGTTCGACAAGAAATTTTGGAGGATGACTATGTCAACTACGATTATTGACTTCCCGCGTTTGGGAGAATTCCGAGAATTAAAATTCACAACTGAAAAATACTTTAGGAATGAAATTTCAGCTCAGGAGCTTCTGGCTGCTGCCAAGGAGCTGCGCGCCAAGCACTGGAATATCGTCAAAGAGCACGGGATTACTGAAGTGCCGTCCAACGACTTTTCTCACTATGATAATGTTTTGGATGCCGCCTTCCTCTTTAACGTAGTGCCGTCCTCTGTTCAGGGCCTGGATCTGTCTGATCTGGAGCGTTACTTTGCCCTAGCCCGTGGCTACCAAGGAGAAAAAGGGGACGTCCGTGCCCTGCCCATGAAAAAATGGTTCAACACCAACTACCATTACATCGTTCCAAAGTTTGAAAAAGACACCGAGGTCAAACTGGCCGGTTACAAGATCTTTGATGAATTTGCTGAAGCTAAGGAACTGGGCCTCCTGACCTGTCCGCCGAAGAGAAGGCCCTCTTCCTAGACCTTTATAAGAAGCTATTAGCGGACAAGAAAGGCCTGGGAGTTCTGATCCAAACCTACTTTGGCGACATCCGTGACATCTATGCTGACCTAGTAGAGCTGCCAGTAGACGCCATCGGTCTGGACTTCGTCGAAGGCAAGAAAACCCTGGAGCTGGTCAAGTCCGGCTTCCCGGTCGACAAGACCCTCTATGTCGGAATTGTCAACGGTAAGAATATCTGGCGCAACAATTACGAAAAGAGCCTGGCTATCTTGGAGCAGGTTCCGGCTGAAAAGCTTGTGCTGACCAGCTCTTGCGCCCTGCTGCATGTACCTTTCACCACATCTAATGAAGACTTTGAAGAAGCCATCCTTAAGCACTTTGCCTTTGCGGCTGAGAAGTTGAATGAGCTCCGGGACTTGGATGCTATCCGCAATGACGGTGGTGCAGAAGCACTTGCTGCTAACAAAGCTCTCTTTGCAGCAGAGCGTGTTGGGCAAAATGCAGAGCTGGCTGCTCGCATCGCTGGCTTGACGGATGCGGACTACACTCGCCTGCCGATCTTTGCAGAGCGTGAGGAAATTCAGCACAAGGCGCTCAATCTGCCACCATTGCCGACTACGACAATTGGTTCCTTCCCTCAAACCAAGGAAGTTCGTGCCAAACGCTTGGCTTTCCGCAGGGGCGAGCTGTCAGCAGAAGACTATGACAAGTTCTTGGCTGATCAGATTGATGAATGGCTCAAATGGCAAGAAGAAGTTGGCTTTGACGTGCTGGTGCATGGTGAGTTCGAGCGTAATGACATGGTTGAGTACTTCGGTCAAAACCTGTCAGGTTACCTCTTCTCTAAGAATGGTTGGGTACAATCATACGGTATGCGTGGGGTGAAACCACCAATCATCTGGGGTGATGTGACTCGCCTTAACCCAATCACTGTTAAATGGGTCTAGCTATGCGCAAAGCCGTACTGACAAGCCGGTTAAGGGAATGCTGACGGGACCTGTAACCATCCTCAACTGGTCCTTCCCACGGGAAGATATTCCCATCAAGGACGAAGTTCTGGACCTGGAAGCTACCGGCGTTAAGATTATCCAAATCGATGAAGTTGCCCTGCGTGAAAGCTGCCGCTCCGTCGCAGCGACTGGTATGAAGACTATCTGGACTGGGCTATTCCGGCCTTCCGTCTGGTCCACTCTACCGTTGCACCGGATACGCAGATCCATACCTACATGTGCTACTCAGAGTTTACCGATATTATCTCGGCCATTGACAACATGGATGCGGATGTCATCTCCTTTGAGGCCAGCCGCTCCAATCTGGAAATTCTGGATGAGCTCAAGGGCAAGAACTTCCAGACAGAAGTGGGACCTGGAGTTTACGATATCCACTCTCCTCGTGTACCAAATGAAGGGGAAATCGACCACACCATCGAGGCCATCCTGGCCAAGGTGCCGAGCCGCAAGGTCTGGATCAATCCTGACTGCGGTCTGAAAACGCGTGGTATTACTGAAACCAAGGCCAGCCTGGTCCGTCGGGTAGAGGCAGCCAAGGCAGCGCGTGAAAAACTTTAATCAAAAAATAAGAGCTGACAGAAGGGAGGGCCTGCCCCTGCCCTTGCTGTCCTATACTCTTCGAAAATCAAAATGATACTTTGCCAGTTTCAACAGTCCAGTGGACTGTTGAAAGTTGCGGATAAAGGGAATGCAGTTCCTGTCAAAAACTGTCTGGGAGACTGTTAGAGGTTGCAAATAAAGAAAGCGAAGCTTTTCTCTTATGTAACTCCAGTGCTTTTAATGCAAACTAGGCTTGCTTTATCTGCAACCTCGCCTCGCTTTCGCGTCTAATTTTGATTTTCATTGAGTATTAGTAAAGGGATTGTAAAACATGTCTAGCCCAAGCCCGTCTCTCTCTTTTGAAGTATTTCCTCCCAATCCAGCAGTAGGCAATGAAAAGATTATGGCGGCCCTGAAGGAAATGCAGGATCTGGTGCCTCATTTCATCAGTGTTACAGCGAGTAATAATAAGTTCAATATTGAAGAAACAACGGTGCGTCTGGCGGACTTTATCCGCAATGACCTGCACATCCCGACCATTGCTCACCTGCCTGCGGTTTATCTGACTAAGGAAATGGTTACAGAAACTCTGACAGCACTTGATAAGGTAGGTGTTCATAAAGTATTGGCACTCAGAGGGGATATCCTCCCAGATGTGGAGCCCCAAAAGGATTTCGTCTATGCAACAGATTTGATTGAGTATATTAAGAAAGAAGCTCCTCACTTTGAGATTGTGGGGGCCTGCTATCCGGAAGGTCATCCGGACTCGCCCAATCAAATCTCAGATATCCAAAATCTCAAAAAGAAGGTGGATGCCGGCTGTTCCAGCCTTTTAACACAGCTTTTCTTTGATAATGAGAGTTTTTACGATTTTCAAGATAAATGTATCTTAGCAGGGATTGAGGTTCCTATTCATGCGGGGATTATGCCGATTTTAAACAGAAATCAGGTTCTTCGTTTGCTTAAAACCTGTGAAAACATTTATTTACCACGAAAATTTTGCTCTATTCTAGATAAATATGAACACGATCCAGAGTCGCTCAGAGCAGCAGGATTAGCTTATGCGATTGACCAAATTGTTGACTTAGTCACTCAAGATGTGGCAGGCGTTCATTTATATACGATGAACAATTCCGATACTGCTCATCGAATTTATCAAGCGACGCATACATTTTTTGATAAGTAAGCATGTCCTGACTTGTTTTGGGAACAGGATGTTCTGACCTTTGTTGTTCTGCAGTTGCAGCTAGAAACCTTGAAAGAGTGCTGAAAATGCGCTCTTTTTGGTTTTCTGATAGATAGGAAATATTAAATAATGAAAGAATAGTATCATTATCTCTGACTATTCTACAAGAAAAGGGTTTCAAAAAAGAGTATAATAGAAGTAATCAAAGAATGAGGTGAATGAAATGACAGAAAAACGGTTTCCGAATGGCTTTTTATGGGGTGGTGCGACTGCTGCCAATCAGTATGAAGGTGGCTGAAATTTAGGTGGGCGTGGTCCGGCTACATCTGGTACAGCTAAAGCAGTGCGACCTGAAGAACGTCAAAATTTAGAAGGTTTCTCTGCGCCCATGACCAAAGCAAAAGTAGAAGCTGCTCTTAATGACAAGGAAGGACTCTACCCTAAGCGCTGGGGCTCTGACTTTTATCATCATTACAAGGAAGATATTGCTCTTTTCGCGGAAATGGGCTTTAAAACCTTCCGCCTCTCTATCGCTTGGAGTCGAATTTTTCCCAAGGGAGATGAAACCCAGCCTAATGAAGAAGGGCTGGCTTTTTACGATGCAGTCTTTGACGAACTCTTGAAATATGGCATTGAACCTTTGGTGACCCTGTCGCACTATGAGACACCGATTCATTTGGCATTAGAGTACGGTGGCTGGAAGGATCGCCGAGTTATTGGCTTTTTCGAGCGCTATGTGCGGACAGTTTTTGAACATTATAAAAATAAGGTGAAATATTGGCTGACGTTTAATGAAATCAATATTATGGGCATTTCTGGCTATGTTGGAGGCGGACTGCTTTTTGAAGACGGGAAACAAAATTTCCAAGACTTGTATCAAGCAGCACATCACCAATTTGTAGCTAGCAGTTTAGCAGTCAAAGCAGCGCGAGAAATCAACCCAGACTTCAAAGTCGGTATGATGCTTGCTCGTATGCAAGCTTATGCGGCTACCTGCAATCCTTTGGATGTCATGGAGGAGATTCAGAAAGATCATGAAAATCTTTTCTTCTCGGATGTACAAGTCAGAGGGGAATACCCAAGTTATGCTCAACGCTTTTTCAAACAAAATGGTATTGAATTGCAGATAGAAGATGGTGACTTGGAGCTTCTAGCACAATACCCAGTTGATTTCATGTCCTTCAGCTATTACATGTCTTCTGTAGCGCGTGTTAAAGGAACAGAAGAAGGTGAAAGAACTGCAGGCTTTCTCTTTGGGTGAAAAAAATCCTTATCTAGAAGCCTCTGATTGGGGTTGGCAAATTGACCCAGTGGGTCTGCGCATTACCCTCAATAAGCTCTATGACCGCTATCAGGTTCCGCTTTTCATTGTAGAAAATAGATTGGGTGCTTTGGATAAAGTAGAAGCAGACGGCTCTATCCACGACAGCTACCGAATTGACTACCTCAAGGCTCACATTGAGCAAATGTATGAAGCGATTGAGGATGGAGTGGAGCTTATGGGTTACACGCCTTGGGGCCGTATTGACTTGGTTTCTGCTTCTACTTCTGAGATGAGCAAGCGTTATGGATTTATCTATGTGGATGCAGACGATGAGGGAAATGGAAGCTATGACCGCTCCCGCAAGGATTCTTTCTTCTGGTATCAGAAAGTGATTGAAACCAACGGGGCAGCGGCCTTGGAAGAATAGAGAGGTCAACAGATGAGCAGAAAAATTATCTTTTTAGATGTAGACGGAACTTTGGTGGATTATGACAATCGCATTCCAGAATCCGCTATCCAGGCTATTCGTCAGGCGAGGGAAAATGGGCATTTAGTCTATGTTTGTACAGGGCGCAGTAAGGCGGAAATGCCAGAGGAAATCTGGGCTGTCGGTCTAGACGGTATGATTGGCGGGAATGGTTCTTATGTGGAGCATGAAGGTCAGGTCATCATGCATCAGTTGATTCCTTTAGAGGTGGAAAAGAGAGTGGTAGACTGGCTGCATGAGAGAGGATTGGAATTTTATTTAGAAAGTAACAACGGTCTATTTGCTAGTGAGCATTTCCGTGATGCAGCGCGTCCGGTCATGAAACTTTATGCCAAGAAAAAAGGAAAAACAGATGCGGAAGTTGAACATCAAGAGGTTGAAGATGTGATGCACGGCATGGTCTTTGGTGGCGAGCTTTACCGAGATGATCTGAATAAAATCAGCTTTATTCTCACTTCTTATCAGGAACACTTGGACTCTAAGGAAGCTTTTCCAGAGCTCAAGGCTGGTACATGGGGTGGTCGTGGAGAGGAAGCTCTCTTTGGCGATCTAGGAGTTAAGGATATTACGAAGGCACATGCGATTGATGTACTGCTAGAGCATTTGGGGGCAAAAAAAGAAGATACAATTGCTTTTGGAGATGCCAAGATTGACATTCCGATGTTGGAATATTGTCAAATTGGGGTTTCTATGGGCAATGGCGGCCCAGAAATATTAGCCATGGCGGATATGGTGACAGATGATGTGGCCGAGGACGGTCTCTACAATGCCTTTGAAAAATTAGAACTTCTTTAGAGGAATATTTTATGACAAAAACACTTTATTTGATGCGACACGGACAAACTTTATTCAATAAGCGGCATCGGATTCAAGGCTGGTGTGACGCCCCTTTGACGGACTTAGGAGTGTATCAGGCTCAGGTGGCTAGGCAATATTTTAAAAATGCAGCAATTACGTTTGATGCGGCTTACAGCTCAACATCTGAGCGAGCTTGCGATACTTTAGAAATTGTTACAAATGGTAGTCTTCCTTATCAGCGAGTTAAAGGCCTCAAGGAATGGAATTTTGGAACCTTTGAAGGAGAAAGTGAAGACCTCAATCCTCCTTTGCCATATGAAGATTTTTTTGTGACCTATGGTGGCGAATCTCAAGACCAAGTTCGAGAGCGCACGGCTGCAACCATCCTACAGCTCATGCAAGAAACGAAAGGCAAGTCTGTTCTCATGGTATCTCACGGTGGTGCTATGGCTAATTTTGCTCGTGCTTGGAAAGATAATTGGCAACTGGATGAGTTGGGTCACATGACAAATTGTGGTATTTTGAAGTTTACTTTTGAACATGACCAATTTTACCTAGAAGAAGTGATTGGTCACGATTTTAGCGGCTGGGAGGAAGCGTAAATGAAAGATTTATATCTAATGCGGCATGGTCAAACTTTTTTCAATCAAGAAGGGTTGGTGCAAGGAGTGTGTGATTCACCGCTGACTGATTTAGGTATAGAGCAAGCCAAGCAAGCGCGAGCTTTTTTCGAGAAAAATGGCATTGAATTTGGCGGTATCTACTCTTCCACTCAAGAGAGGGCTTCTGATACCTTGGAAATTGTGACTGGTCGAACAGATTACACCCGTCTCAAGGGGGTGAAAGAGTGGAATTTTGGACTTTTTGAAGCTCAGCCAGAAAGATTGCAGCCCAAGTTTCGAGCTGGTGCGGTGTCTTTTGAAGATTTATACGTGCCTTATGGGGGTGAAGATGTGGCTCAAGTAGGAGAACGCATGCTGACCTCTCTGACAGAAGTCATGAAAAAAACGCCTGCTGTTGAGAATCCAACATTGGTCGTCAGTCACGGTGGCGCTATGTGGGCTTTTTATCTAAAAGTAGGCTATTTGCCTGATCCTAATATTTATTTCAGTAACTGTGCCATTTGTCATTACCAATATGAAAACGACCAGTTTCTGCTTCGACAAGTTATTGACCCATTGGCTAAAACGGTCTATGACTTGTAACGGCAACTTACTTATTATCGCTTAATCTCTTATAGAGAAAATAGCATAGAGTGACTGTTTAATAGTTGAATAAAAGAAAGAAAATGATGACCAAAACCATCATTTTCTTTCTTTTTATATGTAATTTCTCAAATTTCCTTTTTCTGTAGGTGATTGCATTAGTAAACTATCCTGAGCTCAAGTATTTTACGAAAAATCTCGAAGAATTTTTCGAGATCTGCAATATTATAAAAGCTATTCTTCTGTCACCCACACGCTTCTGGTGAAGATCATGGAGAGTAGGGCTAATCCAGCAAGTCCTACTCCTACGTACCAGTAGGGGAGGTCCATTGTGGTGGAGCGTCCAGACAGGTTGACAATGCCACGAAAGAGAACGCCAGTAGCAATGGTTGCAACCGCAGAATTCCAAAGATTGAGACTGAGCCGTGAAAGATTAGGAATCATTTTTTGGAAAATCAGAAGCACCACTCCTCCTATTAGCGGCACTCCAAAGAGATAATGCATATAAACTGAAGTCTCACCAAAGCTGAAGTGCTCGTAAATACGACTAAAAATGAAGAAAAATACTGTGATTAAGGCATAGACAACGGCTGTCTTTTTGAACCGTTTCTTGCTTGCTTTAGTAACCGATGTAGACAATGTCACTCACCGCCCTTTCTGAAATTGTTCCGTTTGTTGTTGGTTTATTGATGACTTTTCCATTAAAGTAAAGAGTAGACGAACCACCGCCATCCAGATTGTAAGCAGTTTTAACACCATAGGATTTCATCACCTGAGCTAGTTGGTAAAGAGACAGGCCTTGACTTTCAGATGTTCGGCCGTCTGATACAACGATAATATAGTGATTTTTGTCAATCATTCCAATAGCTGTACGCGGATTGGAAGACATGGATTGCCCCACTTCCGAATTGCTTGAAACAGCAATCTTACCGTTTTCAACTAAAGTTGGACCAAAAGCGAGAAGGTTTACAACACCTTTTTTAACCAAGTCATCAGCAGAAACATCATTTTCGTAAACAATTCCGAAGCTCCCATCTTTATAAATTGCTAAGTCACCATTACTAGCATCTTCACGAACGGTATTTCGATAGACAACACCATTGCGGATGACATAGCCAGTCGTGTTGGCTCCGTAGTAGTCTCCGTTGATAGCAAGAATGGCGTTGTTATTGGCTGCTGTGACAGAAGTCTTAGCAGTCACGTTATTTCCATAAGTATTTTGCGCTAGAGCGGTTTTGAGATATTCAGGCGAGCTGACCGTAATATCTGCAATGTATACTTTCGTGTTGCTGACGGTTTTTGTAGTAATCTTTACTGAAATATTATCGTCTTTATAGCTCGTATCAGTCGTTGTGGCATTTGTTGTGGCTTCAGCAGCAGTTGTACTTGTCGAGCTTGAAGAAGATTTTACAGTTGTAATAGACTCTGACAAGACAAAGGTTTTTAGCATTGAATAGGTAAATGATCCTGTTAGCAAAATACCAAAGAGACTGGCATAAGCATAGGATTTTTTAAATAATTTCATAATAAGGTATGAGTCCTTTCCTTGAAAATAATTTTTTTTTGCACGAGCCAAGATAGGCAAAAGAGCAACGCTCCGACAATGATTTTAACAATCAGCAAATTGAGACCGAAGATGGCATAAAAGAGTCTAATCAAAAGGGTGTCAAGGATAAACAGGCCCAAGGCTAAACCGAAATAACCAGTCCCTGTTTTGGCGACACTGTCTTTATTTTTAAAGACCAGTTTTTTATTTGCGGAATAATTGAAAATCGAGCTCGTGACACGAGCCACTCCGTTTGCCAGTAAAATTTTGAGACTAGTTGGTACCGCAGCAAGCACCAAAAGGGCTAGCGCATAGACGATATAGTCAACCAAAAAACTACTAATTGAAGAAAGAGCAAATTTAAACATATCTTTATAAATCATAAGCCCATCTCGTACCGGTCTAAAGTGAGAAGCTTGATTGTCATTGATATAAACCGTCTCAATTGGAACTTCAATGATAGGGTATTCTTTGGAAGCAGCTAGTAACATATTCATTTCATATTCATAACGCTGCCCTTCAACCTTCAACATAAATGGAATCATGTTGGTTGTAAATCCGCGAAGTCCTGTTTGGGTGTCTGTCACGGAAACACCAGTCTGTTGCTTAAACAGAAATCGTGTTAATTTATTTCCAAAAGCCGAACGTAAAGGAACGTTGCCAGAAAAAGATCGAGTTCCCAAAATCAACCGATTAGGGTTTTCTTGAGCCTTTTTGCTCACTCGGAAAATATCCCAAAGTTTGTGTTGACCGTCTGCATCAGCTGTGACCACTGCCCCATATTGACCTAAGGAATCAATATAAGAAAAAGCTGTTTTCAGCGCTTGCCCTTTCCCTTGATTTGTTGTATGGCATAGAATAGTAGCATATTTCTGTGCTTCTCGAAAAATGGAATCATCGTTAGCTGGACTGCCGTCATTTACCACGATGATTTGCAGCGAACTCTTTTCCTTCACCTTTTGCAACAAATGAATAAGATGAAGGTCAGGTCTGTATGCGGGAATGACTAAATAGTTCATGTGTTTACTCCTTTCTTAGAAAAGTGATAGAAAATTTACACAACAGTATATAGAGCATAGCTTAAAACTAACTGATATCAGCTTTTTTTAAGGTTTTGAAGTGGAATGGGTAATGGAGTATAGGGAAAAACTGTGCTTTTTACAAAAACAAAAATCGAATTTTTCTTGCTATTTACCAGAATGTTTAGTATAATAGTTATTCGTGAGAAAACCTCACTTACCCCTTGCAATGTCTGGGGGTCATTAGACCAAAAGGAGGAAAAATCAATGGCTAAATACGAAATTCTTTATATTATTCGTCCAAACATTGAAGAAGAAGCAAAAAACGCTTTGGTAGCACGCTTTGACTCTATCTTGACTGACAACGGTGCAACTGTTGTTGAATCAAAAGACTGGGAAAAACGTCGTCTTGCATACGAAATCCAAGATTTCCGTGAAGGACTTTACCACATCGTGAACGTTGAAGCTGAAGATGCTGTCGCTTTGAATGAATTTGACCGTCTTTCAAAAATCAACGCTGACATTCTTCGTCACATGATCGTCAAACTTGACGCATAAGAAGGGTTACTATGATAAATAACGTTGTACTTGTGGGTCGTATGACCCGAGATGCCGAACTTCGCTATACTCCGCAAAATCAAGCGGTCGCAACTTTTACTCTTGCTGTCAATCGCAACTTTAAAAATCAAAGTGGCGAGAGAGAAGCAGATTTTATCAACGTTGTGATTTGGCGTCAGCAGGCAGAAAATCTTGCAAATTGGGCTAAAAAAGGAGCCCTTATCGGAATTACTGGTCGGATTCAAACGCGTAACTACGAAAATCAGCAAGGTCAACGTGTCTATGTGACAGAAGTCGTGGCGGATAATTTCCAACTATTGGAAAGCCGTGCTAGTCGTGAAGGTCAATCTTCTGGTGGCTATGCTTCCAACAACTTCGGAAATTCATCTTCCAATTTTGGGAACGCAACTTCTGCCAACCAAGTACCTAACTTTTCTCGTGATGAAAATCCATTTGGGAATACCAATCCAATGGATATCTCAGATGACGATCTACCATTTTAATGGACAAACAGAATAAATATATAAAGGAGAAAGAACATGGCTCAACAACGTCGTGGCGGATTTAAACGCCGTAAAAAAGTTGATTACATCGCAGCAAACAAGATTGAATATGTTGATTACAAAGATACTGAGCTTCTTAGCCGTTTCGTTTCAGAACGTGGGAAAATCCTTCCTCGTCGTGTAACAGGAACTTCAGCTAAAAACCAACGTAAAGTAACAACAGCTATCAAACGCGCTCGCGTAATGGCTTTGATGCCTTTCGTAAACGAAGACTAAAATATAAAAATGAGCATGAATTTCATAAAATCATGCTCATTTTTTAAAACTCAATCAGCAATTAAATAGGTTGCTTTTCTTATGCTCAAAATTGTTTGAAACGGTTGTCAAAAATACTTATTAGATCTTATTAAAACATCCACCTGTTGAAACAAGCGGATGTTCAAATAAAAATATGACTAAAGTTGTCTTGGTGCGGTTAAAGCACTGCGGATATTGAATTTCTTTTTGAGATAGAAACGAAGTGCCAAAGTTCCTCCACCAAACACAAGGATAAATAAGTTCGGCAGTTTTGGATTTAAAACTGCTGGCAACAGGAAGGTTGTTCCGTAAAGAACAACAGCCCACAAAATCGTAGCAGCTGAAATGATAAGGAGCGATTTGAAAAATGGTGGTTTTTGACTTTGGTCTTGGTCAGCATAATAAAAGCGGTAAATAAAGTAATACATTCCGTAAAATACGAGTGCCCCCACCGCGCTACCAAGTACAATCGTCACAATACCATAATTGCTAGGATTTTTGGAGAATAAGTTAACACTACTATTTAAGATAGTAAATAAACTAAAGACAAATAAGAAAGCATCCATAATCATGAGATACGGATTGGTATTTTCTTTGATAGTTTGAGCTTCTTTTTGTTTTGCTTCTGAAAAATTCGCTGCCCAAACAGTAGGTGCTCCATAAAATCCGCGAGCGGTGATGCCTTTTGCTTGATTTTCAAGAATGGTTGGGATAATTTCCTCTAGCAAGACTTTGATTTCGTCGTCTGTCTTTCCGTCTTTAATGAGTTGATGGGTTGCGATGCGGATGAATTCTTGATTCTTTTTGCTGAGTTTATCCAAAGAAACTTGTGTCATAAGATCTCCTTTTAATTAGAATAATTTTTTGTGAATAAGGTAAACAGTCAGGGAAACACTTATCGCAAAGGCGATAAAAATAATAATCCAAAAAGCGTGCGGTTCCCCGTTGAGTGGTAAGTCATTGTTTTTGAAGTTCATTCCATAGGCTGAAAAAATCATGGTTGGAATGGACATGACAATCGTCACCAAAGCCAGAGCTTTCATGATGTTGTTTTGATTATTTGAAATGATAGAAGCAAATGTATCGGTCATGCTGTGCAAGATATTTCCATAAATATCTGCCATCTCAATCGCCTGCTGGGTCTCGATGAGTGTATCTTCCAGCAAGTCCTCATCTTCTAAATATTTCTTAATATTGCTTGTAGCGCTAGTTAATTTTTTAATCACACGCTCATTGGTTTTTAAGGACGCTTTGAAATAGACAATCGTTTTTTCAAGCTCCATGAGTTCAATCAATTCTTCATTGCGAGTGGATTTGTGCAGTTGACTTTCGATTTGTTCGCTTTTACGATCAATGGAACGAAGCGCTGTCAAATACAGCTCGGCGTTTCGATAAAGAATTTGGAAAATAAAGCGAGAACGCATGAAAGTATAGAAATTACGCAGCCGTCGATTGATAAAAATATCCAATAAAGGAAGCTTTTCCAAACAGGTGGTAATAATCGCCTCTTCGGTAATGATAATCCCTAGAGGAATAGTCACATAATAAGTCTGATTATTTCGTTCTTCTGTAATTGGAACATCCACGATAATCAGGGTGTACTCATCTTCGATGGTGACACGAGACATTTCTTCTGCATCGAGCGGCGCCCTCAAGTCGGTAATGTCAATATCAAAAGCGTTGGCAATTTCAGTAGACTCGCTTTGAGAAGGGTTGACTAAATTGATCCAAGTCCCCGACTCAAGCGTATCAATTTCTTTAAATTCAGTTGTTGTCGATAGAAAGACTTGTTTCATATTTTCCTCCTTCAGTTATTTGCACACCGTACTATTATACTATAAATTTCCGAGTTTTTGGGTAAAAGATTGCAGAAAATTTTGTTATAATAGAAAGAAGTTTAAAATAAAGTGTGGTAAGAATGCAGGATAAAATTATCATTCATGGAGCGCGAGCTCATAATCTAAAAAATATTGATGTCACGATTCCGCGAGACAAGCTGGTTGTCGTGACTGGTTTGTCTGGTTCAGGCAAGTCTAGTCTCGCTTTTGACACTCTCTATGCAGAGGGACAACGGCGCTATGTAGAAAGTTTGTCTGCCTATGCCCGTCAATTTTTGGGCAATATGGAAAAACCAGATGTGGATTCAATTGACGGTCTTAGCCCTGCTATTTCCATTGACCAAAAAACGACCAGCAAGAATCCGCGGTCAACAGTCGGAACAGCTACAGAGATCAATGATTACCTCCGTTTGCTTTATGCGCGTGTGGGAACTCCATATTGTATCAATGGGCATGGAGCTATTAAAGCTTCTTCTGTAGAACAAATCGTCAATCAAGTTTTGGAATTACCCGAACGTCAGAGATTACAAATTCTAGCGCCAGTTATACGTAAGAAAAAAGGACAGCACAAGACAATCTTTGATAAAATTCAAAAAGATGGATATGTTCGGGTGCGCGTGGACGGAGATATTTATGATGTCACAGAAGTTCCAGAGCTTTCTAAAACGAAAAAACACGATATCGAAGTAGTGGTGGACCGAATTGTTATTAAGGACGGTGTACGCAGTCGGTTGTTTGATTCGATTGAAGCAGCCTTAAGAATTGCGGACGGTTACGTGGTGATCGATACGATGGATGGAAAGGAATTACTCTTTTCCGAGCATTATGCTTGTCCAGTCTGTGGCTTTACGGTACCTGAGTTGGAACCTCGCCTCTTTTCTTTTAATGCACCATTCGGCTCTTGTCCTGATTGTGACGGTCTGGGTGTGAAGTTGGAAGTGGACTTGGATATGGTGGTTCCTGACAGTAGTAAAACCTTGCGGGAAGGCGCCTTAGCTCCGTGGAATCCTATTTCTTCAAATTACTATCCTCAAATGCTAGAGCAGGCAATGACGGAATTTGGTATTGATATGGATAAGCCATTTGAGGACCTGACAGAAGACGAGCGGCAGCTGATTTTCTTTGGCTCTGAAGGGCGAGAATTTCATTTCCATTATGAGAATGAATTTGGTGGTGTGCGAGATATTGACATTCCTTTTGAAGGCGTCGTGACCAATATCAACCGTCGCTACCATGAGACCAATAGTGATTTCACCCGTACCCAGATGCGGCTTTATATGAATGAGCTGACGTGTGCAAGCTGCCATGGTTATCGATTGAATCCACAAGCCTTGTCTGTTAAAGTGGGGGGTGAAGGTGGTCTTAATATTGGGCAAGTATCTGATTTGTCTATTGCAAATCATTTAGAATTACTTTCTCATCTGACTTTGACTGAAAATGAAGTGGCCATTGCAACGCCGATTATCAAAGAAATCCGAGATCGCTTGACTTTTCTTCATAATGTCGGACTTAATTATTTAACTCTGTCTCGGTCTGCGGGAACATTGTCGGGTGGGGAGAGCCAGCGGATTCGCCTGGCCACTCAAATTGGTTCCAATCTCAGTGGTGTTCTTTATATCTTGGATGAGCCCTCTATTGGTCTTCATCAGCGGGATAATGATCGCTTGATTGCCAGTCTCAAGAAAATGCGTGATTTGGGCAATACTCTGATTGTTGTTGAACATGATGAGGACACCATGCGTGAAGCTGATTGGTTAATTGATGTTGGACCTGGAGCTGGTGTTTTTGGTGGTGAAATTGTTGCGGCAGGAACTCCAGAACAAGTTGCGAAAAACAAAAAATCCATTACAGGTCAATACTTGTCAGGCAAGCGTAAGATTGAAGTTCCTCTGAAGCGTAGAGTTGGAAATGGGCGCTTTATCGAAATCACAGGTGCGCAAGAGCACAATTTACAAAATATCACAGCGCGTTTCCCGTTAGGAAAATTTATAGCCGTGACAGGCGTTTCGGGCTCTGGCAAGTCTACTCTGGTTAATTCGATTTTGAAAAAGGCGATTGCGCAAAAGCTCAATCGAAATTCAGATAAACCGGGGAAATTTAAAAAGATTTCAGGCATTGAGCATATCGATCGTTTGATTGATATTGACCAGAGCCCGATTGGCCGAACACCAAGATCCAATCCAGCGACGTATACTGGCGTTTTTGATGACATTCGCGACCTCTTTGCTAAGACCAACGAAGCTAAGATTCGTGGGTATAAAAAAGGGCGTTTCTCTTTCAATGTGAAGGGGGGACGCTGCGAGGCCTGCTCTGGGGATGGGATTATCAAGATTGAGATGCACTTTTTACCAGATGTTTATGTTCCTTGTGAGGTTTGCCATGGAACACGGTACAATAGTGAAACCTTGGAAGTGCATTATAAGGAAAAGAATATCGCACAAGTTTTGGATATGACGGTCAATGACGCAGTCGAATTCTTCAAACATATTCCGAAAATCGAGCGCAAATTACAAACGATTAAAGATGTTGGGCTAGGTTATGTAACTTTGGGACAACCTGCCACAACTCTGTCTGGTGGGGAGGCTCAGCGGATGAAACTAGCCAGCGAACTTCACAAGCGCTCAACAGGTAAGTCTTTCTATATTCTGGATGAACCAACTACAGGTCTGCACACGGAGGATATTGCGAAACTTCTCCAAGTGCTATCACGTTTTGTAGACGATGGCAACACGGTTCTCGTCATCGAACATAATTTGGACGTTATTAAGACGGCCGATCACATTATTGACCTTGGACCAGAAGGTGGTATTGGTGGAGGTACTATTATTGCTACTGGTACACCAGAAGAAGTAGCTGCAAACTCTGCTAGCTATACTGGCCAGTATCTAAAAGGAAAGTTAAAATAAGATTTAAAAGACTCTGCTTTTTTAGGCAGAGTCTTTTTTATAATAAATTACGAATTTTTTCTTTTATAAATGGGTTAAGAGAATAGTGTTTATCCAGATATTCTAGGAGTGCTTGAGCAGACTCAGAAATGCGTTCGTAACCTTGCAAAAAGTGAGGCAATTGCTTGGCTTCCTTTGGATAACCTTCTTCAAATCGTCTGTTGGTATTAAAGACATCTATAAAATTAGATTTAGAAGTTGTTTCCAAACTGATTAGTTCAGTCCAAAGTTTGACGGATCTGTTTTGGATGAAATCATAAGCAGCTAATTTTTCGCCTCGCTGATAGCGACCTAGCCCTAAATATAGATTACATGAAATTTCTCCCAACAGCCATTCACGGTCTCTGTTTTCTTTTGATGGCAGTCTTTGTGGCTGACAGATTGTTTCATCAAAACCGACCTCCTTCCAGATAATCTTGCCTTCAGCAAAGGGAATGTTTACTAGTTCATGAGCTTCAAAGACAGCAAATTCACAAAAAACATCATCTTCAAATAGAACTTTATGTCCATCCACTGTATTTTGGTAGTGAAATGCAATTGGTTTTAGCTTACTTAACCAGGTTAGGTCTTGGATATAGGTCTGCTTGTAACCATCTTTTACAATAACAAAGAAGTCTAAATCTGAGTACTGATCCAATCGTTCTCTTTCTGTTCCGCAAGAACCAAGTGCCAGCAAAGCTAGTGCTTCTTTCGAATCTTTTAGAGACTGACCAATCTCATCTAGTCTTTGTAACAGTAATTCAGTTTTATTCATATCGTTACCTCATTCTTTCTTATTTAACAAAAATTATACATTAATTGTACATTTAGCGCTTTCAAATGTCAATTTCATCTAATCCTAACTATATAGATTGTATTATTTTCGGTATTTTTTTGCTATAATAAATTGAATCATTTTACGGAGGTTTTCTCATGTTATCAAGAGTTGAAAAATTTGAAGTAGCCTTAAAACAGACAGAGCGTGATGCTGTCTTGGTAACCAATTTGAAGAATATTTACTATCTGACGGGTTTTAGCGGAACAGAAGCAACTGTTTTTATCAGCAAGAATCGCCGAATTTTTCTGACCGATTCACGCTATACCTTGATTGCCAAAGGTGTGGTAAAAGGTTTTGATATTGTCGAAACACGTGATGCTTTGTCAGAAATTGCGAAGATCATTGCAGATGATAAAATAAAGACTATTGGATTTGATGACGAAATTTCTTATCGTTATTTCAAAACTCTCGAAGAACTTTTTTCAGATTATAAGCTGACAGCAATGACTGCTTTCATTGAAAATCTACGCATGATCAAAGATGAAGGAGAAATTGCCACGATTCGAAAAGCTTGTCAAATTTCTGACCAAGCCTTTCTAGATGTCTTGGATTTTATCAAGCCGGGGCAAACAACGGAGCTACAAGTCATGAACTTTTTAGATGCTCGCATGCGGCAGCTTGGCGCGTCAGGAGCCTCTTTTGACTTTATTATTGCATCAGGTTATCGCTCTGCTATGCCGCACGGAGTAGCTAGCGAGAAGGTCATCCAAACAGGTGAAACCTTGACAATGGATTTTGGTTGTTATTATAATCACTATGTTAGCGATATGACGCGAACTATTCATGTTGGTCATGTGACGGATGAAGAGCGCGAGATTTACGATATTGTATTACGGAGCAACCAAGCTCTGATTGAAGCGGCGAAAGCTGGTGTGAGTCGTATTGAGTTTGATCAAGTACCGCGTAAAGTGATTAACGATGCAGGTTACGGACAATATTTCACACACGGGATTGGGCATGGGATTGGTCTTGATATTCATGAGATTCCTTATTTTGGGAAATCCTCTGAGCCGATTGAAGCAGGTATGGTCTTAACAGATGAGCCAGGTATTTATTTGGACGGAAAATACGGTGTGCGGATCGAAGATGACATTCTCATCACAGACACAGGCTGTGAGCTTTTAACGCTTGCACCGAAAGAGTTAATTGTTATTTGAGAATTGTCAATGTTTATGATAAAATAAAGAGAAATCTATTTTAAAAGAGGTAATAATAATGATTGAAGCAAGTAAGCTGAAAGCTGGTATGACGTTTGAAACAACGGACGGAAAATTGATTCGTGTCCTTGAAGCAAGCCACCATAAACCAGGTAAAGGGAATACTGTTATGCGTATGAAATTACGGGATGTACGCACAGGTTCAACTTTTGATACAACTTACCGCCCAGAAGAAAAATTTGAACAAGCGATTATCGAAACTCGCCCAGCACAATACTTATACCAAATGGACGACACAGCCTATTTCATGGATACAGAGTCATTTGAACAATATGAAATCCCAGTAGCAAATGTAGAGCAAGAATTGAAATTTATTCTTGAAAATTCAGAAGTGAAAATTCAATTTTACGGAAGCGAAGTTATCGGTGTTACAGTTCCAACGACTGTAGAATTAGTCGTAACAGATACACAACCTTCTATTAAAGGAGCAACGGTGACAGGTTCTGGTAAGCCTGCTACTCTTGAAACAGGTCTTGTGGTCAACGTACCGGACTTTATCGAAGTTGGACAAAAATTGATTATCAATACGCAAGAAGGAACCTACGTTTCTCGTGCATAATTTATGCTGAGAACTAAAAGTTCTTGAATTACTATAAAACATAGGCTCAGAGCCTGATAAAAGTTATTTAGGTTTCTGAACGTTTTTGTGTCTTAAGAAAGGACAAGTTATGGCAACTGAACAATTAGGCGAAATCGTTATCGCACCACGTGTCTTAGAAAAAATTATTGCCATTGCAACAGCTAAAGTGGACGGTGTTTACTCTTTCGCAAATAAAAGCATGTCTGACAGCCTTGCAAAACGCTCTTTAGGACGTGGCGTCTATCTTCATACCGCCAGTGACGGCGAAATAACTGTTGACATTTATTTATATTTAGAATATGGTGTAGGGGTTCCAGCAGTAGCTGTTGCTATTCAAAAAGCCGTTAAAAGTGCTGTTTCTGATATGGCAGAAGTTGAATTATCCGCAGTGAACATCCATGTAGCGGGTATTGTGCCTGAAAAAACACCAAAACCAGATTTAAAAGATTTGTTCGATGAGGATTTCCTCAATGACTGATGTACAACTGGAAGCAAGAAGAGAACTACGTGAACGTGCATTTCAAGCATTAATGAGTTTGGAATATGAAAAAGACATTGTAGAAGCGTGTCGTTTTGCATATCTCTATGATAAAGATATGACAAACGATTCTGATGTGGAAATTCCAGCCTTTTTATTGAACCTTGTCATGGGTGTTGAACAGTCTAAAAACGAGTTGGATGACAAGCTTAGCCAGTACCTAAAAGAAGGTTGGACTTTGGAACGTCTTACATTGATAGAAAAAAATATTCTTCGCTTGGGATTGTTTGAGATGACAGAGTTTGATACCCCTCAACTAGTCGCAATCAATGAAGCAATTGAGCTATCTAAGAAATTCTCAGATGAAAAATCGAGCAAGTTTATCAATGGTATTTTAAGTAAATTTGTTATAGAATAATTTTTAAGAAGAAATGAATATAGAATTGAGAGGACGAATTTCGTTCTCTCTTTTTCAATTTTTTTCGCTGAACAGTTTCAGAAAACCTCTGAAGTGACAGGGATGCTGCTCACGAGACCCAGAAGAGATGCACTAAGATAAAAAATAGATAGAAGAAAACCAAAGGGTTCTCCTTCATGCTATCCTTAAGAGGTAAGAGCAAGGAAGGAGAAGGAAATGGAGTTCAAGGAGTTATATGGCAAGGTGAGAGGAATTGTGCTGAAGTGTCGGAGGGAATATTATGTCCACCTGTGGGAATTAAGCGATTGGGAACAAGAGGGCATGTTGGTGCTCTATCAGTTGGTGAGTCGCTATCCGCAGCTAGTAGAAGAAGATCATCAGCTCTATGTTTACTATAAGACCAAGTTCCGCAATCATATCCTGGACATCCTCCGTAAACAGGAAAGCCAAAAACGCAAACTCGACCGACAAGCTTATGAAGAAGTGAGCGAGATTGGTCACAAGCTCAGCCTGAAAGAGTTGTATCTGGATGAACTGGTGATTCTCCGGGACCAGCTAAAGAGTTACCAATCTCAACTGAGTCCAGAGAAACAAGAACAGTACGAGCGCTTACTAGCCGACGAACGGTTCAAAGGCCGCCAAGCGATGATTCGAGAATTAAGAGCCTACTTAAAAGACTATAGCGATTAAACTAAGTCAGAACTTTTCTTTTTCAAAGGTCACAAAAAACAAGAAAAATAAAAAAAGATGAAAAAAGGTATTGACAAGAAGAGGAGGAGGTGATATACTAAGATAGTTGTCGCTTGAGTGGCGACAAAGACCTTTGAAAACTGAACAAGACGAACCAATGTGCAGGCGACTGTTTAAAGACAGTCCGTCAAACATTAAGAAGAAACAATAAATCTGTCAGTGACAGAAATGAGTGAGAGCTCAAACTTTATATGAGAGTTTGATCCTGGCTCAGGACGAACGCTGGCGGCGTGCCTAATACATGCAAGTAGGACGCACAGTTTATACCGTAGCTTGCTACACCATAGACTGTGAGTTGCGAACGGGTGAGTAACGCGTAGGTAACCTGCCTATTAGAGGGGGATAACTATTGGAAACGATAGCTAATACCGCATAACAGTATGTAACACATGTTAGATGCTTGAAAGATGCAATTGCATCGCTAGTAGATGGACCTGCGTTGTATTAGCTAGTAGGTAGGGTAATGGCCTACCTAGGCGACGATACATAGCCGACCTGAGAGGGTGATCGGCCACACTGGGACTGAGACACGGCCCAGACTCCTACGGGAGGCAGCAGTAGGGAATCTTCGGCAATGGGGGGAACCCTGACCGAGCAACGCCGCGTGAGTGAAGAAGGTTTTCGGATCGTAAAGCTCTGTTGTTAAGGAAGAACGAGTGTGAGAATGGAAAGTTCATACTGTGACGGTACTTAACCAGAAAGGGACGGCTAACTACGTGCCAGCAGCCGCGGTAATACGTAGGTCCCGAGCGTTGTCCGGATTTATTGGGCGTAAAGCGAGCGCAGGCGGTTAGAAAAGTCTGAAGTGAAAGGCAGTGGCTCAACCATTGTAGGCTTTGGAAACTGTTTAACTTGAGTGCAGAAGGGGAGAGTGGAATTCCATGTGTAGCGGTGAAATGCGTAGATATATGGAGGAACACCGGTGGCGAAAGCGGCTCTCTGGTCTGTAACTGACGCTGAGGCTCGAAAGCGTGGGGAGCGAACAGGATTAGATACCCTGGTAGTCCACGCCGTAAACGATGAGTGCTAGGTGTTGGGTCCTTTCCGGGACTCAGTGCCGCAGCTAACGCATTAAGCACTCCGCCTGGGGAGTACGACCGCAAGGTTGAAACTCAAAGGAATTGACGGGGGCCCGCACAAGCGGTGGAGCATGTGGTTTAATTCGAAGCAACGCGAAGAACCTTACCAGGTCTTGACATCCCGATGCTATTTCTAGAGATAGGAAGTTTCTTCGGAACATCGGTGACAGGTGGTGCATGGTTGTCGTCAGCTCGTGTCGTGAGATGTTGGGTTAAGTCCCGCAACGAGCGCAACCCTTATTGTTAGTTGCCATCATTAAGTTGGGCACTCTAGCGAGACTGCCGGTAATAAACCGGAGGAAGGTGGGGATGACGTCAAATCATCATGCCCCTTATGACCTGGGCTACACACGTGCTACAATGGCTGGTACAACGAGTCGCAAGCCGGTGACGGCAAGCTAATCTCTGAAAGCCAGTCTCAGTTCGGATTGTAGGCTGCAACTCGCCTACATGAAGTCGGAATCGCTAGTAATCGCGGATCAGCACGCCGCGGTGAATACGTTCCCGGGCCTTGTACACACCGCCCGTCACACCACGAGAGTTTGTAACACCCGAAGTCGGTGAGGTAACCGTAAGGAGCCAGCCGCCTAAGGTGGGATAGATGATTGGGGTGAAGTCGTAACAAGGTAGCCGTATCGGAAGGTGCGGCTGGATCACCTCCTTTCTAAGGAAAAAACGGAAGCCATTGGTCGTCATGTTTAGTTTTGAGAGGTCTTGTGGGGCCTTAGCTCAGCTGGGAGAGCGCCTGCTTTGCACGCAGGAGGTCAGCGGTTCGATCCCGCTAGGCTCCATTAGGATAGAATCCTACTGAACTTAATAAAGAAGTGAAGTTGAATACGAGACTAACTTCTTAGGAAAAAAGATAAACTTCCTTGTGTTCATGGAACACAGCGTCAGTTTCCTATTTTTCTACAGAAGTTTTCGCAAGCGAACCGTCTCTTACTATCCTAAATTTAGCACATTGAAAATTGAATAACGATATCAAATAGTAACAAGAAAATAAACCGAAAACGCTGTGAATATTAATGAGTATATGACTGAGAGGTCAAAAATAAGGTTAAGTTAGTAAGGGCGCACGGTGGATGCCTTGGCACTAGGAGCCGAAGAAGGACGTGACAAACGACGAAATGCCTTGGGGAGCTGTAAGTAAGCGTAGATCCAGGGATGTCCGAATGGGGGAACCCAACAGGTAGATGCCTGTTACCCGTATCTGTTAAGGATATGAGGAGGAAGACGCAGTGAACTGAAACATCTAAGTAGCTGCAGGAAGAGAAAGCAAAAGCGATTGCCTGAGTAGCGGCGAGCGAAAGGGCAAGAGGGCAAACCGAGAAGTTTACTTCTCGGGGTTGTAGGACTGCGATGTGGACTTAAAGATTATAGAAGAAGACCTTGGGAAAGGTTGCCAGAGAGAGTAAGAGCCTCGTATTTTAAATAGTCTTTATACCTAGCAGGATCCTGAGTACGGCGGGACACGAGGAATCCCGTCGGAAGCTGGGAGGACCATCTCCCAACCCTAAATACTCCCTAGTGACCGATAGTGAACCAGTACCGTGAGGGAAAGGTGAAAAGCACCCCGGGAGGGGAGTGAAAGAGAACCTGAAACCGTGTGCCTACAACAAGTTCGAGCCCGTTAATGGGTGAGAGCGTGCCTTTTGTAGAATGAACCGGCGAGTTACGTTATGATGCGAGGTTAAGTTGAAGAGACGGAGCCGTAGGGAAACCGAGTCTGAAGAGGGCGCATAGTATCATGATGTAGACCCGAAACCATGTGACCTACCCATGAGCAGGTTGAAGGTGAGGTAAAACTCACTGGAGGACCGCACCAGGGCACGTTGAAAAGTGCTTGGATGACTTGTGGGTAGCGGAGAAATTCCAAACGAACTTGGAGATAGCTGGTTCTCTCCGAAATAGCTTTAGGGCTAGCGTCGACAGAAAGATTCTTGGAGGTAGAGCACTGTTTGGGTGAGGGGTCCATCCCGGATTACCAATCTCAGATAAACTCCGAATGCCAATGAATTATGGTCGGCAGTCAGACTGCGAGTGCTAAGATCCGTAGTCGAAAGGGAAACAGCCCAGACCACCAGCTAAGGTCCCAAAATAATTGTTAAGTGGAAAAGGATGTGGGGTTGCACAGACAACTAGGATGTTAGCTTAGAAGCAGCTATTCATTCAAAGAGTGCGTAATAGCTCACTAGTCGAGTGACCCTGCGCCGAAAATGTACCGGGGCTAAAACAATTTACCGAAGCTGTGGATCCTTTAGGGGATGGTAGGAGAGCGTTCTATGTGTGGTGAAGGTGTACCGTGAGGAGCGCTGGAACGCATAGAAGTGAGAATGCCGGTATGAGTAGCGCAAGACAGGTGAGAATCCTGTCCACCGTAAGACTAAGGTTTCCAGGGGAAGGCTCGTCCGCCCTGGGTTAGTCGGGACCTAAGGAGAGACCGAAAGGTGTATCCGATGGCCAACAGGTAGAGATTCCTGTACTAGAGTATAGAGTGAAGGAGGGACGCAGTAGGCTAACTCAAGCGTGCGAATGGAAGAGCACGTCTAAGCAGTGAGGTGTGATAGGAGTCAAATGCTTCTATCTGTAACATTGAGCTGTGATGGGGAGCGAAGTTTAGTAGCGAAGTGAGCGACGTCACACTGCCAAGAAAAGCTTCTAGCGTTAATTTATACTCTACCCGTACCGCAAACCGACACAGGTAGTCGAGGCGAGTAGCCTCAGGTGATCGAGAGAACTCTCGTTAAGGAACTCGGCAAAATGACCCCGTAACTTCGGGAGAAGGGGTGCTCAGTGTAACTGAGCCGCAGTGAATAGGCCCAAGCAACTGTTTATCAAAAACACAGCTCTCTGCTAAATCGTAAGATGATGTATAGGGGGTGACGCCTGCCCGGTGCTGGAAGGTTAAGAGGAGTGCTTAGCGGTAACGCGAAGGTATGAATTGAAGCCCCAGTAAACGGCGGCCGTAACTATAACGGTCCTAAGGTAGCGAAATTCCTTGTCGGGTAAGTTCCGACCCGCACGAAAGGCGTAATGATTTGGGCACTGTCTCAACGAGAGACTCGGTGAAATTTTAGTACCTGTGAAGATGCAGGTTACCCGCGACAGGACGGAAAGACCCCATGGAGCTTTACTGCAGTTTGATATTGAGTGTCTGTGCCACATGTACAGGATAGGTAGGAGCCAAAGAGATCGGGACGCCAGTTTCGATGGAGGCGATGTTGGGATACTACCCTTGTGTTATGGCCACTCTAACCCGGATAGGTGATCCCTATCGGAGACAGTGTCTGACGGGCAGTTTGACTGGGGCGGTCGCCTCCTAAAGAGTAACGGAGGCGCCCAAAGGTTCCCTCAGATTGGTTGGAAATCAATCGCAGAGTGTAAAGGTATAAGGGAGCTTGACTGCGAGAGCTACAACTCGAGCAGGGACGAAAGTCGGGCTTAGTGATCCGGTGGTTCCGTATGGAAGGGCCATCGCTCAACGGATAAAAGCTACCCTGGGGATAACAGGCTTATCTCCCCCAAGAGTTCACATCGACGGGGAGGTTTGGCACCTCGATGTCGGCTCGTCGCATCCTGGGGCTGTAGTCGGTCCCAAGGGTTGGGCTGTTCGCCCATTAAAGCGGCACGCGAGCTGGGTTCAGAACGTCGTGAGACAGTTCGGTCCCTATCCGTCGCGGGCGAAGGAAATTTGAGAGGATCTGCTCCTAGTACGAGAGGACCAGAGTGGACTTACCGCTGGTGTACCAGTTGTTCTGCCAAGAGCATCGCTGGGTAGCTATGTAGGGAAGGGATAAACGCTGAAAGCATCTAAGTGTGAAACCCACCTCAAGATGAGATTTCCCATAACGTTATGTTAGTAAGAGCCCTGAGAGAAGATCAGGTAGATAGGTTAGGAGTGGAAGTTGTGTGAGCAATGGAGCGGACTAATACTAATAGCTCGAGGACTTATCCGAGAAGAAGTAATGAGAACGTGAAGAAAAGCGTATGATTTTAGGGAATCAGCGCAGAAGTCATAGGGACTTCAAGCGGATTTATCTAAATCACTAGCTTTTTAGTTCGAATACAATTACTTAAGTAATGAAGGCAGATCTAGTAAGGATTTAGCCGGAGTACAATTTCATTGAGAAAGATAGCGTAGAGGTAAATCTTTTACAATTTGAGACGTTATTCAATTTTGAGTGTGTTAGATACTCAGCAGTTAAGTGACGATAGCCTAGGAGATACACCTGTACCCATGCCGAACACAGAAGTTAAGCCCTAGAACGCCGGAAGTAGTTGGGGGTTGCCCCCTGTGAGATATGGTAGTCGCTTAGCATTTATCCGGCATAGCTCAGTTGGTAGTAGCGCATGACTGTTAATCATGATGTCGTAGGTTCGAGTCCTACTGCCGGAGTTGATATATGATAGAAGCCTTGATATAATCAGGCTTCTTTTTTTGCGATTTTGTTCAAATAGAATGCGGAATCTCAGGTTAAAAATATTATTTATAACACTAATTCAGGTTCTTTTCTACCATTTGTCAAGGATAATGCGGATTTTCAAATCAAAATATTTTTTGAATGAGTATTAGTGGAATATTTAAAGGATAAGTTCGAGCTGCTTTATTTTCCGAACGGATTGTATTATCTCAATCAAATTAAGATTGTTTGGTTTTTAGACTGCTCATGGATGATTATATTTTGTAATAGATTTCCAGGTGAGATGCCTGACGAGTTCACCTATAAATAATGCACTCTGGGGAGATTACGCATAGCAATCAATCAAAATTTGAAAATTTTTAGTTCGTACTCCTACCTACCCTATGCTGTTGCTTTTATCATCAGCTACTGCATCAAGATTTTGGGGTTAATATAATGCAAATGGCTGAGCAAAAAACTCAATTCATGGTCAAAGTGTAATAATCGCTTATAGCGAAAAAAGCTTAAAATCAACGTTTTAATTAATTTGATTTTAAGCTTTTTGGCTATTTTATGAATTTTTACCTAGACTCTCAATTTTATTCAAAAAAAGCTTTGTATAGTGCTTTTATAGCTGCTTTTTCTTGTTCGGAATTGATAACAATCATGATTGAAACTTCACTTGATCCTTGGGAAATCATTTGGATATTAATGTGATTATCTGATAGTGCTTTAGTTGCGGTAGCGGTCAAACCGATGTGACTTTTCATTTTTTCACCGACAATCATAATGATTGAGAGATCGTGTTCGATTTCTGCGTGGTCGACTTCTAACTTTTGTCTTAATTGACGAAGAATTTCTTCCTCTTTAATGGGGGTTAATTCACGATCCCGAAGAATAATAGATAAGTCATCGATACCGGTAGGCATGTGCTCCCAGCGGATATTTAGATCTTCCAATATTTGCAGAACTTTTCTACCAAAACCGATTTCACGGTTCATGAGGTATTTAGACATGTTAATACTGGTGAAATGGGCATCTGCAGCAATACCTACTACAGGGAAGTCCCTGTTGCTGTGCTTTAAAACAATTTTTGTACCAGGATGAGTAGGGTTATTTGTATTTTTAATAACGAGTGGAATTTTCCCACGGTAAGCTGGAATGAGTGCTTCGTCATGTAATACAGTAAAACCTGCATAAGCTAATTCGCGCATTTCTCGATAAGTTAATTCTGGAATGGAGTGTGGCATGTGGATAATGCCAGGGTGTGCTGCAAAAATACCATCAACATCTGTAAAATTTTCATAAAGATCAGCTTTTACACCTGCAGCAATAATAGAGCCAGTAATATCAGACCCACCACGTGAAAAGGTGCAAATCTGGTCGTCTTTTGTTACTCCAAAGAATCCTGGTATAATCAATACTTCATCAGCTTCATTTAATTCTTCGATTTTATCATAACTGGAAGGGAGAAGTCGAGCATTTCCTGGTTCGCTGGATACAATGAGTCCTGCTTCTCTAGGGTGAACATAACGAGCATCTACGCCATTTTGTATAAAATAAGCCGCAATGAGTTTCGCATTGTTATTTTCACCTGCAGCAAGAAAAGTATCGTACAAGAACTTATTATTTTCGATAGGAAGGCTTGCGAGCTTTTGGAAACTTTTTGAAATTCTCTCTAGAATATTTGGTTTGAGTTGCAGTTCTAACGCCATATCTCGATAACGCTGAATAATCCATTGTTGGTGCTTTGTTACGTCATTACCAGCAACATAGTCTCTATAATATTTAACGAGGGCATCTGTTACCTTTGTATCCTGAGTGCTTCGCTTTCCAGGCGCAGAGACAATCACGAATCGACGTTCAGGATCAGCTTTTATAATCTGTAATACTTTTTCTAATTGACCAGCAGAGGCAAGTGAACTTCCTCCAAATTTAACAACTTTCATAAATTCTCCTATAGGCTGATTGTTTAAATTATAGCAAAATTCTGAAATCTTTTCAAATTTACTTGTGCTTACTTGCTAAAGCAAATATTTTATGTTAGAATGTAACCATATTATTTGATATTCAAATAATTTAATTGACAAAGAAAATAATTGTCGGAGGCAATTAAATGCAATTTGAAAATATTTTATATAACGTTAATGACGGTGTTGCAACATTGACTTTGAATCGCCCAGAGGTTTCCAATGGGTTTAATGTTCCCATGTGTGAAGAAATTTTAAGAGCGATAAAAATGGCTTCTGAAGATGAAGAAATCCAAATTTTGCTCATCAATGCAAATGGGAAAGTATTTTCTGTTGGCGGTGATTTGGCAGAAATGCAACGAGCGGTGGAGGCAGATGATATTCAGTCTTTGGTCAAAATTGCTGAATTGGTCAATGAAATTTCTTACTCAATGAAACAATTATCTAAGCCGGTCGTTATGAGTGTAGATGGGCCAGTCGCTGGTGCAGCAGCTAATATGGTAGTCGCCGCGGATTTCTGTATTGCAACGGATCGTTCTCGTTTTATTCAAGCTTTTGTGGGGGTAGGTCTTGCTCCTGATGCGGGTGGTCTGTATTTACTTGCTAGAGCGATTGGTGTGACGAGAGCAACTCAATTAGCAATGACAGGTGAACCGTTAAACGCAGAAAAAGCTTTAAATTATGGTCTTTTGTATAAAGTTTGTGAAGTTGAAAAGTTAGAAACTACAACGAATCAAGTGATTAAGAAGTTGAAACGTCATTCACTTAATTCTTATCGTGCTATTAAAGAATTGGTATGGAAGAGTTTGTTTACTGGTTGGGATGAGTATGCAAAACTCGAACTACAGTTGCAGAAGACATTGGCTTTCACAGAAGATTTCAAAGAAGGGGTGCGAGCTTATGCTGAGAAGCGTCGACCAAAATTTTCTGGGAAGTAAAAAAGTAGTTGCAATTTAATTTGATATTTGATATACTTTTCTAGTCAAATGTTTTGATGTTGAAAGTTTTTTGTTAGAGGAGGATAGATTTTTGGATTACCAATTGGTCAATGATTATTTAACATCTATTTTCAATAATGTATTGGTTATTGAAGAATCTAGTTTGAGAGGCAGTCGCTTCAAAGATATCTCTATCAAAGAAATGCACACGATTGATGTTGTTGGAAAAAATCCCAATGCGACTCCTAGTCGCGTAGCAAAGGAATTGATGGTGACATTAGGAACCGTAACAACTAGTTTAAATAACCTTGAAAGAAAAGGCTATATTGAACGGACACGTTCAGAAGTTGATCGTCGTGTGGTTCATCTGAATTTGACAAAAAATGGTCGCCTGATTTATCGTTTGCATAGAAGATTTCACAAGAGAATGGTTGAAAGAATCATTGAAGGAATGGATGCTGAAGAGATGAAGGTCATGGGGAAAGGGTTAACTAATCTGTATCATTTTCTAGAGGATTTGAAATAATGAACTATGCTAAAATTAGTCAAGTCGCTCATTATGCTCCGAGTCAAGTGGTTACAAATGATGATTTGGCAAAAATAATGGATACGAGCGATGAATGGATTTCAAGTCGAACAGGAATAGAGCGTCGTCATTTATCACAAATAGAATCAACGAGTGTTTTGGCTACCAAGGTGGCAGAACAATTGTTGGAAAAGGCAAACATCAATGCAGATGAGCTAGACTTTATCATTGTGGCAACTATCACCCCAGACTCTATGATGCCTTCAACGGCTGCACGAGTTCAGGCAAATATTGGTGCAAATCATGCCTTTGCATTTGACTTAACAGCGGCTTGTAGTGGTTTTATCTTCGCTCTGTCAACAGCTGAAAAGTTAATTTCTTCAGGTCGTTACCAAAAGGGTTTTGTTATAGGAAGTGAAACCTTATCAAAAGTTCTTGATTGGTCTGATCGTTCAACTGCAGTTCTTTTCGGTGATGGTGCTGGTGGTGTTTTGCTAGAGAGCTCAGAGCGGCAGCATTTTTTAGCTGAAAGTCAATATACAGACGGTTCGCGTGGGGAAAGCTTGACTTGTGGTAAGTTTGGTTTATCTTCACCTTATTCTGAAAAGGAAGAAGCGGCACCATATTTGACGATGGATGGTCGTAAAATTTTTGATTTTGCTATTCGAGATGTGGCAAAATCTATAAAAAATACGATTGAATCCAGTGATATTCAAGTGGAGGATATTGACTATTTACTATTACATCAGGCCAATATTCGTATTTTAGATAAAATGGCGAAAAAGATTGGTGCAGCGAGGGAAAAACTTCCTGCAAATATGATGGAATATGGGAATACGAGTGCAGCGAGTATTCCAATTCTTTTATCTGAGTGTGTTGAAAAAGGACTCATTCACCTTGATGGCAGTCAAACAGTTTTGCTGTCAGGATTCGGTGGAGGTTTGACATGGGGCACACTTATTGTTACAATTTAGTTATTATGTGGTAAACACATGAATATAAATATTTATTTTTAAAGGAGTCTATCATGGCAGTATTTGAAAAAGTACAAGAAATTATTGTGGAAGAACTTGGTAAGGAACCTTCAGAAGTTACTCTTGAGTCAACTTTTGATGATCTTGATGCAGATTCATTGGATTTGTTCCAAGTTATTTCAGAAATCGAAGATGCATTCGATATTCAAATTGAAACAGAAGAAGGATTGAACACAGTTGGTGACTTGGTCGCTTATGTGGAAGAAAAAACAAAATAAAAAATGAAACGGGGCTGAGAGAAGATTCTCGCCCTCTTTTAAAAAAGGTATTGAGGTAGACAGTCAATTTTGCTGGGGTGGAACGATAAAATCAATTTAAAGATGATAGGTTCCACTCCCTCTTGTTTAGGTAATAGTTTGATTTTCAAATTATACAAAGGGTATACTTGAAATGATTGAGCTATTACTTAAGCAATATAAAGGAAGGTATTATGCAAACACGGGTTACAGAATTGTTAAATATTAAATATCCTATTTTCCAGGGAGGAATGGCTTGGGTTGCTGATGGTGACTTGGCTGGTGCAGTTTCTAAAGCGGGAGGTCTTGGCATTATCGGTGGTGGTAATGCACCGAAAGAAGTTGTCAAAGCTAATATTGATAAAATTAAGTCATTGACAGACAAACCTTTTGGCGTGAATATCATGCTGTTGTCTCCTTTTGTGGAAGATATAGTTGATTTGGTCATTGAAGAAGGTGTCAAGGTTGTGACAACTGGTGCAGGAAATCCAAGTAAATATATGACTCGTTTCCACGAGGCAGGTATTACGGTCATTCCGGTGGTACCAAGTGTAGCATTGGCTAAGCGAATGGAAAAAATTGGTGCAGATGCAGTCATTGCTGAAGGAATGGAAGCAGGTGGGCATATTGGAAAATTAACCACCATGACTTTGGTTCGTCAGGTAGTTGAAGCAGTTGATATTCCTGTAATTGCAGCAGGAGGGATTGCCGATGGTCGCGGTGCAGCTGCAGGCTTTATGCTTGGTGCAGAGGCTGTTCAAGTGGGAACACGTTTCGTCGTTGCAAAAGAGTCAAATGCGCACCAAAATTATAAAAATATGATTTTGAAAGCTTGGGATATTGATACAACCATTTCTGCTCAACATTTTGGTCATGCAGTACGAGCTTTGAAAAATAAACTAACTAGAGAATTTGATCAAGCAGAAAAGGATGCTTTTAAGCAAGAAAATCCTGATTTAACTGTTTTTGAGAATTTAGGAGCGGGTGCTCTGGCAAATGCAGTTGTTCGCGGTGATGTTGAACATGGCTCTGTCATGTCAGGACAAATTGCGGGGCTTGTCAGCAAAGAAGAAACAGTTGAAGAAATTTTAAAAGATATTTACTACGGTGCAGCAGAGGTAATCCAAAAAGAAGCTAGCCGTTGGGTAGGAGTAACTAGAAATGACTAAAACAGCCTTTCTATTTGCAGGTCAGGGTGCTCAGTATCTGGGAATGGCTCGTGACCTTTACGATCAGTTTGATGTAGTGAGGGCAACCTATGATGAAGCAAGTCAAGTATTGGGCTATGATCTACGATATCTGATAGATAATGAGGAAGAAAAGCTCAACCAGACACGCCATACTCAGCCAGCAATTTTAACCACTTCGGTTGCTATTTACCGATTATTGCAAGAAAAAGGAATGCAAGCTGATATGGTAGCAGGCCTTTCTCTTGGGGAATACTCTGCCATGGTAGCAGCAGGTGCTTTGGATTTTAAAACAGCGGTTGCTTTGGTTGCGAAACGTGGTGCTTTTATGGAAGAAGCAGTTCCTGCTGGCTCTGGTAAAATGGTTGCGGTTTTAAATGCCGATTTAGCTACAATTGAAGTGGCTTGTCAAAAGGCAAGCCAGCTGGGAATTGTATCACCAGCAAATTACAATACGCCTAGTCAGATTGTCATTGGTGGCGAAGCAGAAGCGGTTGACAAAGCTGTGGAATTGTTAAAAGAAGCTGGTGTTAAGCGTCTCATCCCTTTGAATGTCTCTGGTCCATTTCATACAGCTTTGCTAAAACCTGCAAGTGATAAACTGGTAAAAGTTTTAGAAACAGTTGAATTTGCTGATTTCAAACTTCCTTTGGTAGGCAATATCAAAGCAACTGTCATGGAACAAGGACAAATTAAGGAACTCTTAACTCGTCAAGTTATGGAACCAGTTCGTTTTTATGATAGTATTGCAACGATGCAAAAAGCTGGTGTAACTAATTTTATTGAAATTGGTCCAGGTAAGGTTCTTTCTGGTTTTGTTAAAAAAATTGATAAATCAGCAAAGGTTGCTCACGTTGAAGATGTTAGAAGTTTATCTACTCTTCTAGAAAATAAGGAATAGGTATGGAACTGAAAGGTAAAAATGTTTTTATAACTGGTTCAACACGTGGAATTGGTCTTGCGATGGCACATAAGTTTGCAAGTCTAGGTTCCAACATTGTTTTAAACGGTCGCCGTGAGATTGATGAGGTGCTCGTCTCTGAATTTTCAGATTATGGTGTACAAGTGGCTTCTATCTCTGGTGATGTGTCAGATAGCACGGATGCTAAGCGGATGGTAGAAGAAGCTATCGAAAAACTTGGAAGCGTGGATATTCTAGTCAATAATGCAGGTATTACAAAAGATAAACTCATGCTAAAATTGACAGAGGAAGATTTTGAACAGGTCTTGAAAGTGAATCTTGTTGGTGCTTTTAATATGACGCAAGCGGTTTTGAAGCCAATGTCGAAAGCTCGTCAAGGTGCTGTTATCAATGTATCAAGTGTGGTTGGTTTGATTGGCAATGTCGGTCAAGCAAACTATGCGGCTTCTAAGGCTGGACTGATTGGATTTACTAAGTCTGTAGCGCGTGAAGTAGCAGCTCGCAATGTACGAGTGAATGCTATTGCGCCAGGTATGATTGAGTCAGATATGACCGATGTTTTGTCTGATAAAGTGAAAGAAGCTACGTTAGCACAAATTCCAATGAAACGCTTTGGGAATACCAGCGAAGTGGCAGAAGTGGCAGCCTTTCTAGCTCGTCAAGAGTATTTAACTGGGCAAGTCATTGCCATTGATGGCGGGTTAACCATGAGGTAGAAGATGACTAAAACGTACGAGTTTTAAGCATGTGATATATTTTCTTAATAAAGGAGTTTGAAATGAAACTAAATCGAGTTGTTGTAACAGGATATGGAGTAACTTCACCTATTGGAAACACACCCGAAGAGTTTTGGGATAGTCTAAAAGAAGGGAAGATTGGTATTGGTCCAATTACGAATTTTGATCCTAGTGTGATTGGTGTACATAATGCAGCAGAAATTAAAGATTTCCCGCTAGAAAAACATTTTGTTAAAAAAGACAAAAATCGTATGGATATGTATTCTATTTATGCCATTCATGCAGCTTTAGAAGCGTTAGAAAATGCTCATCTAGATACCGAGACAGTTGACCATGATCGATTTGGTGTCATTGTATCTAGTGGGATTGGTGGCTTAAAAGAATTGCAAGATCAAATTATCCGAATGCATGAAAGAGGAGCCAATCGTATCCAACCGCTCTTCATTCCTAAAGCACTTTCAAATATGGGAGCTGGAAATATCGCTATTCGTGTGGGAGCTAATGGGGTGTGTAAATCTATTACAACTGCTTGTGCGTCTTCTAATGATGCTATTGGAGAGGCATTCCGTGAAATCAAATTTGGTTTTCAAGATGTTATTTTAGCAGGTGGTTCTGAATGCTCTATCAACGAAATTGGCATCGGCGGTTTTGCAGCTCTTACAGCTCTGTCCACAAATGAAGATCCAAAACGTTCATCTATTCCATTTGATAAAGATCGAAATGGATTTGTAATGGGAGAAGGTGCAGGTGTTTTGGTAATTGAAAGCCTAGAACATGCTGAAAAACGTGGGGCAACGATTTTAGCAGAAATTGTGGGGTATGGAAATACTTGTGACGCTTATCACATGACAACACCATCACCAGCTGGTACAGGGGCTGCTAAAGCTATGAAACTAGCCATTGAAGAAGCAGGATTACAACCTTCAGACATTGCCTATGTGAATGCTCACGGGACCTCCACACAAGCCAATGAAAAAGGTGAAAGTCAAGCGATTGTTAGTGTTCTTGGAAAAGAAGTACCAGTTTCTTCTACGAAATCTTTCACAGGTCACCTTCTTGGTGCAGCTGGTGCAGTAGAAGCTATTGCAACGATTGAGGCAATGCGTCATAACTTTGTACCGATGACTGCAGGAACGCAAGAACTTTCAGATGATATCGAGGCGAATGTCATCTATGGTCAAGGGCAAGAACATGATATTCCGTATGCGATTTCAAATACCTTTGGCTTTGGTGGGCATAATGCTGTACTTGCATTCAAGCGCTGGGAGGCTTAAATGAATATCAATGAAATCAAAGATTTGATGGCTCAATTTGACCAATCAAGTCTGCGTGAATTTTCTTATAAAAATCAAAGTGATGAATTAACGTTCAGTAAAAATGAAAGAACAGTTGAATCAATTGCTCCTTCTGCAGAGGATTCAACAGTGAACACCAATCTTGTTTCACAAGTCGAAGTTACCCAGCCAACTGTTCCTCCAATTGTGGAGGAAACCATTAGTCCAGAAATACCCATAGCTGAAGGCGATGTAGTAGAAAGTCCATTGGTTGGAGTTGCTTATCTTGCTTCAGGTCCTGATAAACCTTCTTTTGTTTCCGTTGGCGACCAAGTGAAGAAGGGGCAAACCTTGATGATTATTGAGGCCATGAAAGTGATGAATGAGGTTCCGTCACCTAAGGACGGTATTGTGACAGAAATTCTTGTCCAAAACGAAGAAATGGTCGAATTTGGGAAAGGTTTGGTGCGGATTAAATGATTGATATCAATGCGATAAAAGAAGCTCTTCCACATCGTTACCCTATGCTATTGGTTGACCGTGTGCTGGAAGTGAAAGAAGATGAGATTGTAGCGCTTAAAAATGTTACAATCAATGAGCCTTTCTTTAACGGTCATTTTCCTGAATATCCTGTCATGCCAGGAGTTCTCATTATGGAGGCTTTGGCTCAAACAGCCGGTGTTTTGGAATTGTCCAAGGAGGAAAATAAGGGGAAATTGGTCTTTTATGCCGGAATGGACAAGGTGAAATTTAAAAAACAAGTTGTTCCTGGTGATCAGCTCATCATGACAGCGAAGTTTGTGAAGCGTCGTGGTACCATTGCGGTTGTGGAAGCGAAAGCAGAAGTTGACGGGAAGTTGGCAGCGAGTGGTACTTTAACTTTTGCCCTCGGACAATAAAAAAGGAGATTTCACCATGTTTCGTAAGATTTTAATTGCCAACCGTGGGGAAATTGCGGTCAGAATTATTCGGGCAGCTAGAGAGTTAGGGATTGCGACAGTAGCAGTCTATTCTACTGCTGACAAAGAAGCTCTCCATACTTTACTGGCAGATGAAGCGGTTTGTATAGGTCCAGCAAAGTCGACAGAATCCTACCTCAATATGAATGCGGTTCTTTCTGCCGCAGTTTTGACTGGAGCAGAGGCAATTCATCCAGGCTTTGGTTTTTTGAGTGAGAATTCTAAGTTTGCGACGATGTGCGAGGAAGTTGGTATTAAATTTATCGGTCCTTCGGGAGCGGTAATGGATTTAATGGGTGATAAAATCAATGCGCGTGCTCAGATGATTAAGGCTAATGTGCCTGTAATCCCAGGTTCTGATGGCGAAGTTCATACGTCAGACGAAGCACTTGCGGTTGCAGAAAAAATCGGTTATCCAGTCATGTTGAAAGCTTCTGCTGGCGGTGGTGGCAAAGGCATTCGGAAGGTTGAAAAAGCAGAAGATTTAGTAGCTGCTTTTGAATCGGCTTCTAGCGAAGCCAAGGCGGCTTTCGGAAATGGTGCCATGTATATGGAGCGGGTTATTTATCCAGCTCGGCATATTGAAGTCCAAATTTTGGCTGACCAACATGGTCATGTTGTCCACTTAGGCGAGCGTGATTGTTCACTTCAAAGAAATAATCAAAAAGTGCTGGAAGAAAGTCCGTCGGTTGCGATTGGCAAAACGCTTCGTCAGAAGATTGGGGAAGCAGCTGTTCGAGCTGCAAAATCTGTCGGATATGAAAACGCTGGAACGATTGAATTCTTATTTGATGAAGGCAAAAGAGAATTTTATTTCATGGAAATGAATACTCGTGTCCAAGTGGAGCATCCGATAACGGAATTTGTAACGGGGGTGGACATTGTTAAGGAGCAAATCAAAATTGCTGCGGGGCAAGAGCTGCCTTTTAACCAAGAAGATATTCATATAACAGGTCACGCGATTGAATGCCGAATCAATGCAGAAAATCCTGCATTTAACTTTGCACCAAGTCCGGGAAAGATTTCCAATCTCTATCTACCGAGTGGGGGAGTGGGGTTGCGTGTGGATTCTGCAGTTTATCCTGGCTACACGATTCCGCCGTATTATGACAGCATGATTGCCAAGATTATTGTTCATGGTGAAAATCGCTTTGATGCATTAATGAAAATGCAGCGTGCGCTCTATGAATTAGAAATCGACGGCGTTGTGACAAATAGCGGTTTTCAGTTAGATTTGATTTCAGACCCACATGTCATTGCTGGCGATTATGATACAGCTTTTCTTATGGAGAAATTTTTACCAGCTTATCAAAAGAAAAAGTAGAGGAGTAAAGGATATAAGTCATGGCTTTGTTTTCCAAAAAGGATAAGTATATTCGGATCAATCCAAACCGTTCCAGTCGTGAAAAACCTCAAGTAAAACCAGAGTTTCCGGATGAACTGTTTTCAAAATGTCCAGGATGTAAGCATATCATTTACCAAAAAGATTTGGGAAGTGAACGGATTTGCCCGCAATGTGGCTATACGTTTCGTATTTCAGCTTTTGAACGCCTCAATTTAACGGTAGATGCCAATAGTTTTGAGGAATTATTTACAGGAATTGAAACATCAGACCCCTTGAAGTTTCCTAAATATCGTGAAAAATTAAGAACTGTCCGTGAAAAAACAGGTTTGGATGAAGCGATACTAACAGGAATTGCGACAATCGGTGGTCAAAAAACTGCACTGGGGATCATGGATTCCAATTTTATCATGGCTTCTATGGGAACGGTCGTTGGAGAAAAGATTACCCGCCTTTTTGAATATGCTACAGAACATCAGTTGCCAGTCACTTTGTTCACAGCTTCTGGTGGCGCTCGTATGCAAGAAGGCATTATGAGTTTGATGCAAATGGCTAAAGTATCCGCAGCGGTGAAACGCCATTCTAATGCTGGCTTGTTTTATTTGACGATTTTGACAGATCCGACCACGGGTGGGGTGACGGCTTCTTTTGCCATGGAAGGAGACATCATTTTGGCTGAGACACAAGCGCTCGTTGGTTTTGCAGGCCGCCGAGTAATTGAAACGACTGTTCGTGAAAAATTGCCTGATGATTTTCAAAAGGCGGAATTTTTGCTAGAGCATGGATTTGTAGATGCCATTGTCAAACGCTTGGAATTGCGCTCCACCATTGCAATGCTCTTGGCTTTCCATGGAGGTGAACAATGACAAAGATTACCCGAATTATTAAAGAAGCACGAGATCAGGCGCGGTTGACAGCTTTGGATTTTGCACAAGGAATTTGCGAGAATTTTATTGAATTACATGGCGATCGTTCTTTTCGAGATGACGGAGCGGTTATCGGTGGAATCGGAACTTTAGATGGTCAGCCTATCACCGTTGTTGGGATTCAAAAAGGACGCAATCTACAGGATAATTTGCAACGGAATTTTGGACAACCTCATCCAGAAGGTTATCGAAAGGCACTTCGCTTGATGAAGCAGGCAGAGAAATTTGGTCGTCCTGTCGTTACGTTTATCAATACAGCCGGTGCTTATCCGGGAGTTGGGGCTGAAGAGCGCGGTCAAGGAGAAGCTATTGCGCGTAATTTGCTCGAGATGAGCGATTTAAAGGTGCCGATTATCGCTATTATTATCGGTGAAGGCGGATCTGGAGGAGCGCTAGCTTTAGCTGTTGCAGACAAGGTCTGGATGCTAGAAAATTCAATTTACGCAGTGCTTAGTCCCGAAGGTTTTGCTTCTATCTTGTGGAAAGACGGCAGTCGTGCTATGGAAGCTGCAGAACTCATGAAAATCACTTCTCATGAGCTTCTTGATATGGGAGTAGTGGACAAGGTGATTCCAGAAGCAGGGCTTAGCAATCAGGATTTATTGTATGCTGTGAAACAAGAAATAGTCGCTGAATTAGCAAATTTGTCTCAACTACCACTTGAACAACTTTTAGAAGCACGTTACCAACGATTTCGAAAATACTAATAAAAATCAGAAGTGGATTGGCTTGTACCGTTCACTTCTGTTTTTTTATTTTTAAAATACGCCTTTCTGTGATATTTTCTGCTATAATAGAGAATGGACAAAAGGAGAAGAGATGTTTATTATTGATTTTATCTTGCATATTGATGCACACATTTATAATATTGCTCATGCTGTAGGTGGCTGGACGTATTTGATTTTGTTTTTGGTAATTTTTATTGAGACAGCTGCGGTAGTATTTCCATTCTTGCCGGGAGACAGCTTACTTTTTGCTGCAGGTGCTCTATCAGCTAATCCAGCAATGCATTTTAATGTTCTACTTTTTATGCTTCTATTTTTTGTGGGAGCTTTTGTTGGCGATACCTGTAATTTCTTCATTGGCAGAACCTTGGGTTATCGTTTTGTACATTATAAATTTTTCAGCAAGTTGATAAAAGAAGAGAATATCAAAGAAGCAGAGGTATATTTTGAAAAACATGGCTCCTCTTCCATTATTTTAGGACGTTATATTCCTATTATTCGCACCTTTGTGCCTTTTGTAGCAGGTATTAGCCAATTCCCTGTTCAGTCTTTTCTGAAACGAGCTTTTATTGCTGCTTTGTCTTGGTCTTTGATTGCGACAGGGGCAGGCTATCTTTTTGGGAATATTCCCTTTGTGAAAACTCATTTTTCGGCGATTATTTTGGGAATTGTCATTGTCACCTTACTCCCAACTGTGATAAGTGTGGTTCGAAGTGCAATGATTAAAAAGCGAAACAATCAAATGAAGAGATAAGAAAACTCTGAGATGATTTGAAAATCTCAGAGTTTTTATGTTATTTTGGAGCAATCACTTTCACACCGCCCATGTATGGACGAAGTACTTCTGGAATAGTGACGGAGCCGTCTTCATTTTGATAATTTTCAAGAATAGCTGCAACGGTACGACCAACTGCAAGACCAGATCCATTCAAAGTGTGTAGGAGTTTGACCTTGCCATCTGCTTCGTCACGGTAACGGATTTGGGCACGACGAGCTTGGAAATCTTCGGTATTGGAACAGCTAGAAATTTCACGGTAGGTATTCTGTGCTGGAATCCAGACTTCCAAGTCGTAGGTCTTCGCTGCAGAGAAGCCCATATCCCCTGTAGAAAGTGCAACAACGCGGTAAGGAAGATTTAATTTCTGAAGGATGTTTTCGGCATTAGCGGTCATTTTTTCTAATTCTTCATAAGAATACTCTGGCTTGGCAAATTTGACCATTTCTACTTTGTGGAATTGATGCAAACGAATCAAACCACGGGTGTCACGACCGGCAGAACCAGCTTCAGAACGGAAAGACGGACTCATGGCTGTGAAATAGATTGGCAAGTCTTTTCCATCTAAAATTTCCCCACGGTAGTAGTTTGTCAAAGGAACTTCAGCAGTTGGAATGAGAACGTAATTTGTATCGCTCAATTCAAACGTATCTTCTTTGAATTTTGGATACTGACCAGTCCCAAACATAGAATCGTGATTAACCATGTAAGGAGGAATGACTTCTGTGTAGCCCTCTTTTTGATGCTCGTCTAACATGAAATTATAAATAGCGCGTTCTAGACGAGCTCCTAATCCTTTGTAAAAGAGGAAGCGAGCACCGGTTACTTTTGCCCCGCGTTCCCAGTCGAGAATATCAAGATTTTCGCCAAGATCCCAGTGAGCTTTTACATCAAAGTCAAACACACGCGGCGTCCCCCAACGGCGAACTTCTACATTATCGTCTTCGTCAGCACCTACCGGCACACTATCGTGAGGAATATTTGGCAAAGTCGTTGCAAACTCGGTTAATGTAGCGTCAATTTCTGCTAACTCTGCGTCTAATGCTTTAACTTCAGCAGATAATGTTTGCATGGCAGCAATTTTATCATCAGCATTGTCTTTATTACGTTTCGCTTGGGCAATTTCTGCTGAAACTGTGTTACGCTCAGCTTTTAAATTTTCAACCTTGACCAAGAGTTCACGGCGTTTGCTATCAAACTCTTTCATTTTATCAAGTGTTGCAGCGTCAACGCCACGAGTAGCTAATTTTTTTGCGATGATATCAAAATCTGTGCGAATGCGTTTAATATCTAACATAAGGACCTCCTAGAATAAAAATGCACCTGTGAAACTGTTGGAGTGGCAGAGCCACGGTTCCATCCAACTTCACATAAGTGCACTTGATTGTTTATGAAATTAGTATCACGGTAGAATTTCAAGCTGGCTCCCTATCTGCTCACAGCTGCCGCAGACTTTCTGAAAGAGATACTAGATTTACTTATCCGTTTCCTATGATTATACAAGAATTCTTATTTTTTTGCAAATAGATTTTTAAAAAATTGACCAATTGTTTGAATCAGTGTCGGTAGTTTAACGACTTTTTCATTACCAATATGATTTCGAGCATGTTTCAGAATGGTTCCAGCATCTTTTGAGGCAAAGAGAAATTTGCCTTTGTCAGTAAAGACTTCAAAATGACGACTAATTCGTTTGCCCGAAACATTGGCGCCAATCTGTTTGATAGTATCCCAAGGAATTTGAATGTAGTCTTCGACATTGGCATCGGCATAAAACTCGAGCGCATTATCTCCCACTAAGAATTTACCGACTTTCCCTCCAATTCCCAGATAAGAAGTTCCTGTTGTTTGAAATTCAATTTTTGTATTTTGTGACTGTGCCATGTTCAATCCTCGTTTTATCTATTATCCTCCCTATTATAGCACATTTATTGTCAATAAAAAAGAAGGCCGAAACCTTCTTTTTGTTGTTTACATAATTCCGAAGAAGCGTGCCACAATACCAACGATGAAGAGACCGATGATAATTGTGATTGGAGAAACTTTTTTCTTAAGTAACCACATGCATAGAAATGTAAGAAGAAGGCCCATCAAGCCAGGAATTAAAGCATCTAACTGTCCTTGAAGTGTTTGAGCTTGTATTTTATCAAGTCCAAGACCACTATTTACTTGACCAAGGATATCATGTAATTGTTGACCAGTAACATTTCCTTTAGGGAATTCAATGTAAGCACCTTTAGACAAAGTCTTAGAAGGAAGTCCTACCGTAAAGGCAATGTTTACCCAACGTTCAACAAGAACGGCGATGATGAACATACCGAGGATTGAAGCTCCTTTGGTGATGTCTTGAAGAATACCACCTGACATGTCTTTTGTAATTTCAGAACCAGCTTTGTAGCCAAGTTCTTGAGTGTACCATAAGAAGGCCATACGGATAAGATTCCAAAGTACGAAGAAGAGGATTGGCCCCATCACGTTACCTGCCATAGCAAGTGAGGCACCAAGAGCACCGAGGATAGGACGAACGGTAAACCAGAAGACTGGGTCACCGATACCAGCAAGAGGTCCCATCATACCGATTTTAACCCCCTGAATAGCAGTGTTGTCAATTTCAGCACCGTTAGCCTTTTCTTCTTCAAGGGCAAGTGTCACACCAATGATAGGCGCAGCTACGTATGGGTGAGTATTAAAGAATTCCAAGTGACGTTCAAGAGCCGCAGCACGGTCTTCCTTAGAAGTGTAAAGTTTTTTGATAGCTGGGATAAGTGCATACGCCCAACCTAAGTTTTGCATCCGTTCATAGTTCCAAGAACCTTGCAAGAAAGTTGAACGCCACCAAACTTTTTGACGATCTGATTTTGATAATTGAATTTTTTCTGTCATGGTATTAGTAGCTCCTTTCTTAGTAGTCTTCTAAAATATCACCAATTGGGTCATTTGATGTAGCAGAACCGCCACCACCATTTCCGCCTTTTTTAGAAAGGTTGATGTAAATCAAGGCAATTGCGACACCAATAGTACCCATAGCAATAAGAGTAAGGTTTGATAAAGCTGCAAGTGCAAAACCGATAGCAAAGAATGGCCATACTTCGCGAGTTGCCATCATGTTGATAACCATCGCGTAACCAACGGCAACGACCATACCACCACCGACAGCCATACCACCTGACAACCAAGCAGGCATAGCATTCAAGACACCTTGAACAACTGATGTTGGAACTGCAAGAAGAAGAGCAGCAGGAATAGCAATACGAAGACCTTGAAGAAGAAGTGCAACTAAGTGAGTACGTTCTACAGCACCGATGTTACCTTCTTTAGCAGCAGCATCAGCACCGTGAACAAGACCTACTGAAATTGTACGAACAATCATTGTAAGGAAGAGACCTGCAACTGCAAGAGGGATAGCAGTTGTATAAGCGAAACTGATACCTTTATCAGTGAAGTCGCCACCTTGTACCATGATGATTGCAGATGCTACAGAAGCAAGTGCAGCATCAGGAGCAACGGCAGCACCAATGTTTGCCCAACCAAGAGCAATCATTTGAAGTGTACCACCAAGGATGACACCTGCTTCCAAGTGTCCTGTTACAAGACCAATCAAGGTACAAGCAACAAGTGGTTGGTGGAATTGAAATTGGTCCAAGATTCCTTCGAGTCCAGCAAGAAAGGCAACGAAGACCACTAAAATCATAGAAATAATTGACATATTCTAAATCCTTTCCATTATTGAACGTTGGCTTTTTTAATTAAGTCAAACAAATCTTTTTTGGAGTCATTTGGCACTTTACGTACGTCAAATTCCACTCCGAGGTCACGCAATTTTTCAAAGGTTGCAACATCGTCTTTGTCCATTGACAAAACGTTATTGACCATTGTTTTACCAGTTGAGTGAGCCATTGAGCCAACATTGAGTGTTTTGATATCGACACCGCCTTCAACAGCACGGAGTGCATCTTGAGGAGTTTCAAAAAGAATTAGTGCATGTGTGTTACCAAAACGAGGGTCTTTTGCTACCGCAATCAATTTGTCAATTGGGACAACATTTGCTTTGACATTACCAGGAGCAGCTTGTTTGATTAACTCTTTACGAAGTTTATCAGCTGATACGGAGTCAGAAGCAACGATGATACGGTCTGCTTTAGAATCTGGTGTCCAAGCAGTTGCAACTTGACCGTGAAGAAGACGTGTATCGATACGAGCAAGATTGATTTTCAACTTGCCATCGCCGATAACGGTTCCTTCTGGAATGGCAGCTTGAGCAGTTGGTGCAGCCGGTGCACTTGCTACCTCAGCTACAGGATTTAGTTCTTCAGGAAGAGCTTTCACTCCGTCCTTGGCTTCTTTGATGATGTTTGCGGCAACAGCGTCAACGCCAGCATTGGCATCCATCATTCGTTCTGTATAAGCTTGAATCAACATTGGCAGATTCAAACCTGTAATGATCGCGAACTTACGGTCAGGATTTTCACCCATTACGCGGCTAGCTTGGTTAAATGGAGAGCCACTCCAAAGGTCAGCCAAAACTAGAACTTCATCGTTCGCGTCAAAAGCAGCCACAGCGTCATTGAACTTAGCATACAAATCATCAGGACCTTCGTTTGGCATAAAAGTTACAACTTGAACTTTTTCTTGCTCACCAAAAATCATAGAACCTGATTGATGAATACCCGCAGCAAATTCACCATGGCTTGCAATAATGATTCCGATACTCATTATTGTCTTTCCTCCTTATAAAATGTTTGACTTAAGTTTAAGAAAAATTTAAGACTATTTAAGTATAAAACGTTTTCATGAAAAATGCAATAGTTTGAGCTAAAAAAATCAAAATCTTTCATATTTTTGACAGATTGTAAACGGACAAAACTAGCCATTTAAACAATATATTAACCTTGAAAAACGATTGGAAAAATAATGAAAATTTTGAAAAAATAATTCTATCTACATGAATTATTAAATAAGAAAGAGGAAAATCAATAAAAAATCTAGAAACATTTTAAATTTAAAAAACAAAATTTATAATATTCAATTTATAGCATAAATAAACTGATAGGAAATAATTGAAAATCAACAGCTGATGAGACCGCCCCATGATTGCTAGTGCACAATCAGTCGTAGAAAAATGAAATCTGGGAAGATTACGTGTAAATATTAAAGAGTCAGGCAGAAAACCTGTCCAACTCTAAGTTTCATTATAAAAATAGTTTCAATAATTGATGAGCGACTCCGTCTTGATCATTGGTCAGCGGTAGTTGCTCATCTGCGTAAGGAAGAAGTGTTTGGCTAGCGTTTTTCATGGCATAGCCAGTACCGGCAAAAGCTAACATCTCTGTATCATTGTGCTCGTCACCAAAAGCAATCAAATCTTTTCGCTCCACGTTCAGAACCTCTAATAAATGTTTCAAAGCAAAAGCTTTGTTGACGCCTTTTGGAGTGCATTCAAGGATATTGAGCGGACCGCCCCAAGTGTTGATAGATAATTGTTGTTGATAAAATTGATTCAACTCATCCGCTAAAGCGTATTTATCATTGGCATGCGTTTGCAAAAGGATACAGTTGGGATTTTTGGTAACCAATTCTGGATTAAATTGATTTTCCGGTTGAAAAGATTCTACACCAAATAATTTCGGGTCGGCAATCGTTTCATTGGGGGCTGTGATATAAAATTTCTTTCGATATTCTCCAGCAATGAAGTCTGCTTCAATCTCTTCCTTCCTTTTGACAATGTCTAATAGATATTCTTTATCTAAAGTGATACATCTTTCCTGTTGCCATTTTTTCTCCGGAATATGGGTCAAAGAGCCATTAAAGTTGATCATTGGAGTGTGTAGCTCCAATTCTTTATAAAATTCCCGTGCCATTCGATAAGGGCGTCCAGTTGTGATGACAACATGATGTCCTTTTTTAGAAATTTTTTTAATTGTTTCTTTTGTAAATTCAGATAGTTTGCTGTCAGAATTGAGCAAGGTTCCGTCTAAATCTACTGCAATTACTTTTTTTGTCATAGTCTACTCTTTCATTTGTGCTGTTTTCTATTATAGCAGATTTTAAGATGAAAGTGCAGAATTTGTGATATAATGTTTTCTTATATAATGAAGGAGGACATCGAGTATGCGTAAAACAATTATCATTCATATTTTCTTTGCAATCATTTCTGCTATCGTTTATGTCGAAGGAATTTTAACGAAGGGGCCGGATTTGATCTGGAATATGTTTTTAGCTTTGATTGCCTATGATACAGCTTTTCTAGCCATTCAATTTAAGAAAAAATGGTTTTTCTTACCTGTAGCAATTCTTTGGCTGATGTTTTATCCCAATACGTTCTATATGATTACAGACTTGGTACACATGCACTGGGTGAGTGATACCTTGTGGAACCGAGAAAGTCTGCATCTTTTTATGGCCTTTGTTCCAAGTATTTTCTTCGGGGTTCTATGCGGAATAGAGAGCTGGAATTTGATTTCGGGCTATTTGAAGCTCAAATGGTGGCTGGAATATTTGGCTATTGGAGCTGTCTCATTTTTATCGAGTCTCGCGATTTACATTGGTCGCTATGATCGGCTCAATTCTTGGGATCTAGTCAGTCATCCTAAATTAGTCTTTGAGCGATTGACAGCTGCTTTGCAAAGGGAGCGCCTGCTATTCATTTTAGGGTTTACCTTTATTCAAATCATGTCCTTGGTCTTTTTGAGTAAAAATCAGTCTAAATAAAGATTTTCTGTATAAAACATTGAATTAATTTGTTTGTTTTTAAAACTTCTATTGAAATCGTGAATATTTTGTGATATTATATCTACTATCGTTCGTAAAATTTAAGGAGATTTTAAAAATGGACAAGTTTTTTAAACTAAAAGAGAACGGTACGACTGTTCGTACAGAAGTTCTTGCTGGTTTAACCACTTTCTTTGCAATGAGTTATATTCTCTTTGTCAACCCTGAAATGCTTAGTCAAACAGGCATGCCAGCACAAGGTGTTTTCTTGGCGACCATCATTGGGACTGTTGCAGGGACGCTGATGATGGCTGTATATGCCAACATTCCTTACGCTCAGGCGCCTGGTATGGGACTGAATGCTTTCTTTACTTATACCGTTGTGTTTGCACTGGGGTATACTTGGCAAGAAGCACTTGCCATGGTTTTCCTTTGTGGGATTATCAGCATTATTGTTACGCTAACCAAAGTTCGTACAATTATTATTCATGCAATTCCAGAAAGTTTAAAGTATGCTATTTCTGGTGGGATTGGGATTTTTCTAGCTTATATCGGAGTGAAAAAAGCAGGACTTTTGAAATTTTCAATCGATCCGGGAACATATACTGTTGCGGGAAAAGGCGCTGATAAAGCACAAGCAGCTATTACAGCTAATGGAATGGCAACGCCGGGCTTGGTAGATTTTAACAACCCAGCTGTTCTTGTAGCTTTGTTTGGAATTTTCATCACCATTTTCTTTGTTCTCAAACGCATTCGCGGAGGGATTGTTCTCTCCATTGCGGCAACCACAATCGTAGCCATTTTGGTAGGGGTCGTAGACCTTTCAAAAATCAATTTTGCTTCCAATAATATCGGTGCTGCTGTTCAGGATTTAGGAAAGATTTTTGGTGCGGCACTAGGTAAAGATGGCTTGCTGGCTTTATTTGCAAAACCAGCTCGCATTCCAGAAGTACTTCTTGCTATTTTGGCCTTTTCATTAACAGATATTTTTGATAATATCGGAACGTTGATTAGTACAGGGCGTAAAGCAGGTATCTTTAATATTGCAGATGAAGAAGCTGCTAAAGATTCGTCTGGGCTTCAGACTAAAATGGACAAGGCGCTGTTTTCAGATATGGTTGGGACAACGATTGGTGCGATTGCAGGGACTTCAAATGTCACGACTTATGTAGAAAGTGCAGCTGGGATTGAAGCGGGAGGTCGTACTGGATTGACAGCAGTTGTCGTTGCGGCCTTGTTTGCTATTTCAAGTTTCTTTAGTCCACTTCTTGCTATTGTACCAACGGTAGCAGTAGCCCCTATTCTTATCATAGTCGGAATTATGATGCTTTCCAGCATGAAGGATATCGAATGGGATGATTTGTCAGAAGCAGTACCAGCGTTCTTTACATCTATTTTTATGGGCTTTACTTATAGTATTACTCATGGAATTGCCGCAGGATTCATCATGTATGCTTTTGTGAAAATCATCAAAGGTGAAGCCAAGGAAGTCCACCCTATTATCTGGGTATTGGATGCTTTGTTTATCCTAAATTTTATCAGTCTAGCTCTGGCTTAATGATTGAAAAAATGAGGTTGGAACGAAAGTTCCTAGCTTCAAAGCATACTGTTGAATAAATCACCGATACAGCAGTTGATTGCTCAAAGCACAGCTTTGAGGAGGCGAATAGAGATTGCGAAGCAAGTCTCAAGAATAGTTGCTTTTCAAACTCAGAAGAGTCTTTTTAACAAAAACTCTGTTTCCTTTATCCATTACCTCAATAGTCTCTCAGACTGTTGAGTATCTTTGTGGGAGTGAGACTACGAACTAAAAATTTTCAAAATGAGTTCTGTCCCACCCCTTTTTCTTTTGTCAAATTTTAGCAGAAACAGAAAAATTTTGATATAATAGTAGAATGTTTAGCCATAATGAAGATGAGTTGATGGCGTGGGGCGAGAAATTGGGTGCTTTACTCCAAAAACAAGATGTGTTGATTTTAACGGGTGATTTAGGTGCTGGGAAAACAACCTTCACCAAAGGTTTAGCGCGTGGACTGGGTATCAAACAAATGATTAAAAGTCCGACCTATACTATTGTACGAGAATATGACGGACGCCTGCCGCTTTATCATTTGGACGTTTATCGCATTGGAGAAGATCCAGATTCTATTGATTTAGATGATTTTCTCTTTGGAGATGGGGTGACGGTTATTGAATGGGGCGAATTGTTGGGAGCTAGCTTGCCAAGCGACTATCTAAAATTGACAATTCTAAGAAAAAATGATGGCCGAGAATTGGTCTTTGACGCAAAGGGTCGTCGAGCTAAAAATTTGCTTGAGGAATTTGTCAATGGCTGAGTTAGAATTGCTGATAAGAGAAGCGGAAGCTCAGGATGCCAAACATTTGGTTGATTTTCTTAATCAGGTTGGGCAAGAGTCAGATTACATGACATTAGATGACGCAGGGATTTTGATGACAGAAGAGCAGATGAGCTCTTTCATTCAACATCAAGCCGCGTCAGATAATCAGATTTATCTAATTGCACTATTAGATGATGCGATTGCTGGTCTTGTAAGTATTACGGCTGATTTTCATGAGCGGATTCGACATATTGGACAGGTCTTTATCGTGGTTAAAAGAGCATTTTGGGATCAAGGTTTAGGAAAACTTCTTTTGGAAGAGGCAATTGACTGGGCAGAGAATTCTGGAGTGATTCGACGATTAGAATTGACTGTACAAGCAAGAAATGAACGTGCTGTTCATTTGTATCAGACGTTTGGGTTTGAGATTGAGGGCATTCAAAAAAGAGGAGCCTATCTTGCAGAAGGGAAATTTCTTGATGTTTACCTAATGGGAAAACTGATAGATTAGAATAATATGTTAAAAAAAATTATCTTAATGTTTTTAAGCTTGTGTCTTGTAACGGTTGCAGGACTAGGCGTTTATGGATTTACGATTTATAACCAATCAACAGATGTATTGTCTAAGACTTACAAGAGTTTTGGGAAAGATACAGATGTCATCGCAGCTACCAAACCGCTTACCTTACTTTTAATGGGAGTGGATACCGGTAGTGGCTCTCGTTCAGATCGGTGGGCTGGAAATAGTGACTCCATGATTCTCATGACGGTCAATCCTAAAACAAAAAAGACTACGATGATGAGTTTGGAGCGGGATATTCTCACCAATATAAAAAATGGCGATGAAACCATGCAAGCAAAGCTTAATGCGGCTTATGCAAATGGTGGAGCTGAGCTAGCTATTTCCACAGTGCAAAAGATGATGAATATTCACATTGACCGCTATGTGCTTATCAATATGAAAGGTCTGGTGCAATTAGTTGATGCTGTTGGCGGTATCACGGTCAATAACACACTTGGTTTCCCTATTTCGATTGAAGAAAATGAACCAGAATACAAAGCAGTTGTTGAACCAGGGAAACAACATATCAATGGTGATCAAGCACTTGTTTATTCTCGCATGCGTTATCAAGATCCAGAAGGAGATTATGGTCGTCAAAAGCGTCAACGAGAAGTCATTCAAAAAGTGGTCCAAAAAGTGCTGAGCTTAAACAGTGTCAGCCACTATCAAGCAATTTTAAAAGCTGTTAGCAACAATATGCAGACCAATGTAGAGTTGTCTTCTGGCAGTATTCCGCAATTATTAGGTTACCAAGATGCTTTTAAAAATATTGAAAGTAAGCAATTGAAAGGTGAGGGTGCCACTTTACCAGACGGTGGATCTTACCAAATCGTCACTTCGGAGCATATGTTGGAAATGCAAAATGTTCTGAGAAAATCGCTTGGCTTGGAAGAAGTAACTAAATTGGAAACCAATGCAGTTTTATATGAAGAATTGTATGGCAGTGCTACTCCTAGTTCCAGTCAGTCAGAAAATGGCACAACAACTGGTGCTGCTGATTCTTCTGCGTATTCAAGCAATCCTTATGGAACAGATCAAAATGGACAGTATTACGGTCAATACGGACAATGACATGATAAAAAAGAATTTAGCGTGTGTCTAAATTCTTTTTTATTTCTTAGTTGATGCGAGTGTTCCAGATGTCTTGAATTTGCTGAAGTCGAGCAGTAGTGTCTTGCTCAAAAAGTTTGAATTGGTAAGTTAAATCCTGTGAAATTGTTTGTAGATTGTCTTTTTGCTCTTGAACGGCTTGGAGATTTCGTTGAATATTTTGTAGATTGTCTTGAATTCTGTCCATTAGCTCATAACTTTCAACAGCCTCGTTCATGAGTTTTTCTCTATTTTTAACAAGGCAAAAGCTGGCTGCAGCTGCACCGGTGAATAACAATAGATTACTAAGTTTCATGGTTTCTCCTTATGCTTTTGAAATTTTTTCGGCTAATTCTGCAAGAGCAGGGAAGTTTGGTTCGTGCGCTACGAAAGTCAGTTTTAAATCATCATTTTCTGTATAGCGTGGTGCTAAATGGATATGTGTATGGAAGACAGATTGACCGGCAATTTCTTCGTTGTTATTGATGATATTCATCCCCTTTGCACCAGTCGCCTTCATCACTTTACGAGCAATATCTGGAATGCGTGCAAAAAGTTGACTGGCAGCTTCACCGTCCATTTCAAGCATGTTGCGGAAATGTTTTTTAGGGACAACCAAGGTATGTCCGAGCGTTACTTGTGAGATGTCTAAAAATGCTAGAATTTCATCGTCTTCATATACTTTAGAAGCTGGAATTTCTCCTGCAATAATCTTACAAAAAATGCAATCTGCCATCAAATTTACCTCTACTTTGCTAGATTTTGTTATAATATAAGAACATTATACCAGAATTTGGAGAAAATATGTTAGAAATAAAAGGGCTTACAGGGGGCTATGTGAATATCCCTGTTTTAAAAGACATCAGTTTCACAGTAGGAAATGGGAAATTGGTGGGGTTGATTGGCTTGAATGGTGCGGGTAAATCCACTACAATCAATGAAATTATTGGACTTTTAACACCTTATAAGGGTGAAATTTTAATTGACGGTGCCAAACTGCAAGATAGTCCTACAGTTTATCGTAAGAAAATTGGTTTTATTCCGGAAACACCTAGTTTGTATGAGGAATTAACGCTGCGCGAGCATATTGAAACGGTTGCTATGGCTTATGATGTGGAGCAAAAGGTGGCTTTTGCGCGCGTGGAGAAATTATTGACGATGTTTCGCTTGAAAGAAAAATTGGATTGGTTTCCGGTGCATTTTTCTAAAGGAATGAAGCAAAAAGTCATGATTATCTGTGCATTTGTGGTTGACCCCAGCCTTTTTATCGTTGATGAACCATTTTTGGGACTTGATCCAGTTGCTATTGCTGACTTGATAGAGCTTTTGGAGGATGAAAAGGCAAAAGGCAAGTCAATTCTCATGAGTACGCATGTGCTGGATTCGGCAGAAAAGATGTGTGATTCATTCGTGATATTACATAAGGGAGAAATCCGAGCTAAAGGCAATTTAGCAGAATTACGAGCAGAATTTGCCATGCCAGAAGCTAGTCTCAATGACATTTATCTAGCTTTGACAGAAGAGGCGAGCCTATGAGAGATCTGTTTCAAAAGCGCAAACAAGTATTTCGCAATCAATGTTTGAAGTATTCGCGCTATGTTTTTAACGACCATTTTGTCCTCTTTTTATTAGTTTTTACTGGCTTTTTAGCTGTTCAATACAGTCAGTTGTTGCGAAATTTACCTTCAAATCACCTGCCAATCATTCTTGCTTTAGCAGTTCTTTTGATTTTATTGTTGCCTCTGGGACGAATCGCAACATATATGGAAAAACCAGATAGTCTATTTTTATTGGTCAAAGAAGAGGAACTAAACAGCTACTTACAAGAACAAATGCGTTCATCTTATCGATTATGGGCCTTGCTTCAAACCGTTGCGTTGTTACTATTAGCACCGCTTCTTCTTGCTTTAGGCATGCCGCTTTGGGGCTGGTTTATTCTTGTTTTTCTTATGTTGCTAGCAAAATGGTTTATCTTTTTGCAAAAAAGCCAGAAATTTTACCAAGGTGCAGGGGTGAATTGGGGCTATCTCATTGCTTACGAAGAAAGACGAAAACAGACGATTCTGCGTTTCTTTGCTCTCTTTACCAATGTTAAGGGAATTTCCAATAGCGTAAAACGCCGAGCATATCTTGATGGTTTGACGAATATTCTACCAAAAAGACAGTCAACTACTTGGCAAAATATGTATTTGCGTTCTTATTTGCGCAATGGTGATTTTCTTGCCTTGACTATACGGTTGCTGTTTCTGTCTCTTTTGGGAATTGGTTTTATCAGTCAATCGTGGATTGCTGCCATATTTGTGGCATTGTTAAATTATCTCCTGCTATTTCAGTTGACAGCCTTGTACCATGCCTTTGATTACCAATATTTGACGTTCTTATTCCCTTTAGAAATCAACTCAAAGTTAAAAGGAGTGAAACAAGTGATTGCTCTTATTGGCTACAGCGTGCTTTTTGTGGAAACAATGATGGCTTTGCTGTTTTTCCAAGATAGAGTAGCTTTGCTTTTTATGATAGGAATCACATTGCTACTCTATGTCATTTATTTACCATTCAAATTAAGAAGTTTGGTTGACTAAAGGAAGTAAAATTAGTAAAATAGATAGGAAACTTTTTACGGAGGGGAACAATGGACTTGGTTGATAATGAGCTAACTCTGACACCAATTGCAGGTAAAAGTGGGAAAGCCTACATGGGCACCTATCCAGATGGGGCGCGCGTTTTCGTCAAGATGAACACGACCCCAATCTTAGTAGGTTTGGCTAGAGAACAAATCGCACCGCAATTATTGTGGAGTCGTCGCATGGCAGACGGCAATGTCATGAGTGCACAGGAATGGCTATCAGGAAAAATTTTGACGCCGACTGAAATGGACAAAAAACAAATTGTAAATATTTTGACACGGCTACATCGTTCACGTCCTTTGATGACACAGTTGCGTCGGTTGGGGTATTCCTTGGAGACGCCAGCAGATTTATTGGAATCTTGGTTAGAACACGCACCATTGGCAATTGGAAATAATCATTACTTACGGTCGGTTTTAAATGATATGCGTAGTCATTTACCACAATTTCGCGAGGATCATGCAACGATTGTGCATGGCGATGTGCGTCATAGTAACTGGATTGAGACAGATAGTGGATTGGTGTATTTAGTAGATTGGGATTCTGTTCGATTGACAGATCGTATGTTTGATGTGGCTCATATATTAAGCCATTATATTCCAGAGGTGCGTTGGAAAGAATGGTTGACCTACTATGGCTATCGCTATAATGAAACGGTATTGAAGAAATTATACTGGTATGGTCAGTATGCTTACCTATGTCAGATTGCGAAGTATTATGAAAATGCAGACTTGGAAAATGTGAATCGGGAGATTTATGCCTTGCGCAACTTCCGCTCAAAATACGGAAGAAAGGTGTCATGAGAGTTAGAAATCGCAAAGGCGCAACGGAATTACTAGAAGCAAACCCGCAATATGTGATTTTAAATCCTGCTGAAGCAAAGGGCAAGTGGCATGAGATTTTTGGGAATAAGCACCCTATTCATATTGAAGTGGGAAGTGGAAAGGGTGCGTTTGTTTCAGAAATGGCAAAAGCTCATCCAGAAATTAACTATATCGGAATTGATATTCAAAAATCCGTTTTGAGTTACGCTTTGGATAAGGTTTTAGCAACTGATGTTCCCAATATCAAGCTCCTTTGGGTAGATGGTTCTGATTTGACCAACTACTTTGAAAATGGAGAGATTGATCGTTTGTATCTGAATTTTTCTGATCCTTGGCCCAAGAAACGCCATGAAAAACGGCGCTTGACCTACAAATCTTTTCTCGATACCTTTAAGCAAATTTTACCAGAACATGGTGAGATTCATTTCAAAACAGATAATCGTGGTCTTTTTGAATATAGCTTAGTGAGCTTTTCTCAATACGGGATGAAACTAAATGGTGTTTGGTTAGATTTACACGCGAGCGACTTTGAAGATAATGTGCTGACAGAGTACGAGAAAAAATTTGTCAACAAAGGTCAAGTCATCTATCGGGTCGAGGCGGAGTTTTAAGGTGAAATAGATAATTGAAAGAGGCTGGGCAAAAAGTATCCCAGCTTCTATCAGATTTAGTAATAAACGAATAACGCAGTAGGTGATTGGGCTCTTCATTCGCTGTTCAAGCTCGGAAGAACACTTTTGGCGAAAACTTCGTTTTCTTCATCTGCAACCTTAAACAGCTTGATAACTGTTTAAGCACCCTTGCGGGGGTGGGACTACGAACTAAAAATTTTCAATTTTTAGTTCTGTCCCACTCCCTTTTCTGATTTTCAGGAGAAAAGATTGCTAAAAAACAAGAGGAGCAAAAGAATGTCTCAAGCGACAAAATGAACTTTAGAAGCTTCATTTAAACATTTTGTTATAAAAACTATTAACAAAATTTACGATTCAGGACATTGTAGAAGATTGTGGTATCAATCGGATGACCTTTTATCATATATATGTGTGTGATTTGGTAGAATGGTCTTGTTTTGAGCTTGCTAAAAAGTAAAACGTTGCTGTCTAAGTAGATGTTCAAGAAATTTTATTAAATAGTAGAACTTTTCTCATTTTGTTCTTTTCTCTTGTGCTTGATTAAGTTTTTATTTATAATAATTCTAAATAAAGAGAAAAGAGAAGGTTGACGATGATGAGAGAACAAGAGATTGATAAGAATTTTAGCGGTCGGCTTAATATTTTGCGAGCTGGAGTATTGGGGGCCAATGATGGTATTATTTCTATCGCGGGTGTGGTAATAGGGGTAGCAAGTGCAACAGAAAGTATTTGGATTATCTTTCTTTCTGGGTTAGCAGCAGTCTTTGCGGGAGCTTTTTCCATGGCAGGTGGTGAATATGTATCTGTCTCCACTCAAAAGGATACGGAGGAGGCCGCAGTTGTCAGAGAGCGAGATCTTTTAATGAAAAATCCAGATATTGCTAGGCAGTCGCTCTATGCAGCTTATATCCAGAATGGCGAGTGTGAGACTTCTGCCCAGCTTTTAACGAATCGAGCTTTTTTAAAGGATCCTCTCAAAGCTTTGGTAGCGGAAAAGTATGGTATTGAAGTGGAAGAATTTACTAATCCTTGGCATGCAGCAATTTCCAGCTTTATCGCTTTTGTAGCAGGAGCTATCTTTCCCATGCTGAGCATTGTCTTCTTTTCTGCTAGTTATAGAATTCCGGCGACAGTAGTCATCGTTGCTTTATCGCTATTGGGAACGGGATACACCAGTGCCAAGTTAGGAAAAGCACCGATAAAAAATGCCATGATTCGAAACTTAGTCATTGGACTTTTGACTATGACAGTAACTTATCTTGTAGGTCAATTATTTGCTATTTAATTTCGAAATAAAAAACCTTTATGAGGAGTGATTTTGATTGTAGGTTATTCTATTTGACTTTATAGTCAATTCTTTTTAGAATTATCTGTCAACCACAATGCTGAAATCAATCAATTTTCTTACGATTGATAAGTATAATAGCATCAAATAAAATACAAGAATAAATTTTCTTGTATTTTCCTTTTTCTTATGCTATAATGTAGATAATAAATATGAAAGAGAGGCGAGGAAATATCTTCGCCTCTTATCTGTGAGGAGGTGTAGTCTTATCACAACGATTGTCAAATTAGTAAAAGAAGTTGTTGAACCAGTCGTTCAAGAACCGTATGAATTAGTGGATATTGAGTACGGTAAGATGGGGAGCGACCATGTTCTTAGTATTTTTGTAGATAAGCCGGGAGGAATTACTGTAAATGATACGGCAGAATTGACGGACATCATCAGTCCACTTTTAGATATGATTAAGCCGGATCCCTTTCCTGAACAGTATTTTCTTGAAGTAACTAGCCCAGGGTTGGAACGTCCGCTGAAAACGAAAGAACAATTAGCAGATGCAGTTGGGCAATATATCCATGTTAGTCTGTATCAAGCAGTTGATAAAAGTAAAACCTTTGAAGGAACATTGCTTTCTTTTGAGGAAGATCATTTAACAATGGAATATAGGGATAAGACGCGTAAGAAAGTTGTTCAAATTCCTTACAGACTAGTATCTAAAGCAAGATTAGCAGTCAAATTTTAGCAAGAATAAAAAGAAAGGATTGCTTTTGTTTCCGCAAAAGCTAAAAAGACATGAGTAAAGAAATGCTAGAGGCCTTCCGTATTTTGGAAGAAGACAAAGGGATCAAAAAAGAAGACATTATCGAAGCAGTGACTGAGTCACTTCGTTCAGCTTATCGTCGCCGTTATGGTCAGTCAGATAGTGCAGCTATTGAATTTAATGAAAAAACAGGAGATTTTCGTGTCTATACGGTTCGTGAAGTGGTGGACGAAGTTTTTGATAGCCGTTTGGAAATCAGCTTAAAAGATGCTCTTGCTATTAGCTCGGCTTATGAACTTGGTGATAAAATCAAATTTGAAGAAGCACCGGCTGAATTTGGTCGGGTAGCAGCTCAATCTGCTAAGCAAACAATTATGGAAAAAATGCGCAAACAAACGCGGGCAATTACTTACAATAAGTACAAAGAACATGAGAATGAAATCATGTCAGGAACAGTCGAACGTTTTGACAATCGTTTCATCTATGTCAATCTTGGCAGCATTGAAGCGCAGTTGTCTAAACAAGACCAAATTCCTGGAGAAGTCTTTGCTTCACACGACCGCATTGAAGTTTTTGTTTATAAGGTTGAGGACAATCCTCGCGGTGTGAATGTTTTTGTTAGCCGTAGTCATCCGGAAATGATTAAACGTTTAATGGAGCAGGAAATTCCAGAAGTTTATGACGGAACAGTTGAAATCATGAGTGTTTCTCGTGAAGCAGGTGATCGGACTAAGGTTGCTGTACGCAGTCACAATCCCAATGTAGATGCAATTGGTACAATCGTTGGACGTGGTGGCGCAAACATCAAGAAAATCACTAGCAAGTTTCATCCTGCTAAGTATGATGCAAAATCAGCCCGTATGATTCCTATTGAAGAAAACATCGATGTGATTGAGTGGGTAGCAGATCCTGCTGAATTCATCTACAATGCGATTGCTCCGGCAGAAGTGGATCAAGTTATCTTTGACAGTCAAGATAGCAAGCATGCTCTTGTCGTTGTGCCAGATAACAAATTGTCTCTTGCAATCGGTCGTCGCGGACAAAACGTACGCTTGGCAGCTCATTTGACAGGTTACAGAATTGACATCAAATCTGCAAGTGAATTTGAAGCTATGGAAGAAGCTGGTGAACTCGGCGGATTTGCTGAAGAAGTAGAAGAATTTGCAGCAGTTGAAAATCCTGTAGAAACAGAATTTGTAGAAAGTGAAGTTGAAGCAGCAGACTAAAGGAGGGAAAGAATGGCAAAAACAAGAAAAATCCCTTTACGAAAATCAGTAGTTTCTAACGAAATCATTGACAAGCGTGATTTACTCCGCATTGTCAAAAACAAAGAAGGTCAAATTTTCATTGATCCAACAGGCAAGGCGAACGGACGTGGAGCTTATATCAAACTTGATAATGAAGAAGCGCTTCAAGCTAAGCAAAAACGAGTCTTTAATCGCAGTTTCAATATGGAAGTGGAAGACGATTTTTACGATGAGCTGATTGCTTACGTGGATCATAAAGTTAAAAGAAGAGAGCTAGGTCTTGAATAAACAAAAATTAGCCAGTTTACTTGGACTGGCACAACGAGCAGGTCGCATCATATCAGGTGAAGAACTGGTTGTTAAGGCAATACAAGATAAGAAAGCAAAGTTAGTCTTTTTATCCAATGATGCTGCTCCAAATTTGACCAAGAAAATTACTGATAAAAGTCATTATTACAAAGTAGAAGTATCAACCGTGTTTTCAACACTGGAATTAAGCACCGCAGTAGGCAAGGCAAGAAAAGTGCTTGCCATCACTGATGCTGGATTTACAAAGAAAATGAGGTCTCTTATGGAATAGAAGAGGAGGACAAGATTTGTCTAAAGTAAGATTGTACGAAATCGCGAAAGAGCTGGGGAAAGAAAGCAAGGAAATTGTGGCGCGTGCAAAAGAGCTTGGTATTGAGGTAAAAAGTCATGCCAGCAGCGTGGAAAGTGAAATAGCAACACGTATCACAGCTAGCTTTTCTCAAGCAGCAGCTCCTAAAAAAGAAACGACTCAATCGTTGCCTAAAGAGCAACCGTCAGCTTCAACGGCAGTGAAAGAAACGACCGAGGCTGAGAAGAAAGCAGAGCCGAAGGCAGTAGCTCCGACGCAAAAGTCGGAAGTGGAAATGAAGTCGGCGCCTGCAAAACCAAAAAGTCGTAATTTTAAGGCTGAACGAGAGGCAAGAGCAAAAGAGCAAGCAGAACGACGGAATAAACAGCGAGACAATCGTCCGCAAAAACAACAAAATGGGGACAAACGAAATCGAGATGAGCGCAATCAGCGTAATGATCGAAGCAATCAAAATCGCAATGACCGAGGAAATCGCAACGAACAACGCGACAATCGCAATCATCGGAACCAAGATAATCGTCACCAAGGGCAAAATCGTTCACATGCTACAAATCAAAATCGCCCTCAAACGAATCAAGGACCACGCATTGATTTTAAAGCACGTGCAGTAGCTCTGAAAGCTGAACAAAATGCTGAATATGCTAGTGGTAGTGAAGAACGTTTCAAACAAGCTCAGGCTGCGAAAGCAGCTCAACGCGAGCAGAATAAACGGAAAGAACCTGTAGAAGAATTATTTCAAGCAGCGGCTCCTATTGTGGAAGCAACAAAGCCAGCTTCACAGCCCCAAGTTGCTCCTGAAGCGAGTCAAACTCCCGCAGTTGACACTCGTCGGAAAAAACAAGCTCGACCAGACAAGAAACGCGATGACTTTGATCGTGAAGAAGATGGTCCAAGAAAACAACAAAAGAATCGAAGCAGTCAAAATCAAGTGAGAAATCAAAAGAATAGTAATTGGAATCATAACAAGAAAAATAAAAAAGGCAAGAATAATCGGAACAATAACCAAACTCCAAAACCGGTTACAGAACGTAAATTCCATGAATTGCCAAAAGAGTTTGAATATACAGAAGGCATGACCGTTGCAGAGATTGCAAAGCGGATTAAGCGCGAACCAGCTGAAATTGTCAAGAAACTTTTTATGATGGGAGTCATGGCGACCCAAAACCAATCGTTAGATAGTGACACCATTGAACTCCTCATGGTGGATTATGGTATTGAAGCTCATGCTAAAGTTGAAGTGGACAATGCAGATATTGATCGCTTCTTTGTGGATGATGATTATCTTGATCCAGATGCCTTGGTAGAGCGTCCACCGGTTGTGACCATTATGGGACACGTTGACCACGGGAAAACAACGCTTTTGGATACCTTGCGTAATTCTCGTGTTGCTACAGGTGAAGCAGGTGGGATTACACAACATATTGGTGCTTACCAGATTGAAGAAAATGGTAAGAAAATTACCTTCCTTGATACACCAGGGCATGCGGCCTTTACTTCTATGCGGGCACGTGGTGCTTCTGTCACAGATATTACGATTCTTGTTGTGGCAGCAGATGACGGGGTAATGCCTCAAACGATTGAAGCCATTAACCACTCAAAAGCAGCAAATGTGCCAATTATTGTAGCGATTAACAAAATTGATAAGCCAGGTGCCAATCCTGAACGTGTCATCGGTGAATTAGCTGAATATGGCGTTATGTCAACTGCTTGGGGCGGTGATTCTGAATTTGTTGAAATCTCAGCGAAATTCAATCAAAATATTGAGGAGTTGCTCGAAACAGTTCTCCTTGTAGCCGAAATTCAAGAATTAAAAGCCGATCCGAATGTTCGCGCAATTGGTACGGTTATCGAAGCGCGCTTGGATAAAGGGAAAGGTGCGGTGGCAACTCTGCTCGTTCAACAAGGTACTTTGAATGTGCAGGATCCAATCGTTGTCGGAAATACCTTTGGACGTGTACGTGCCATGACCAATGACCGTGGACGCCGAGTGAAAGTTGCTGGACCGTCTACACCAGTATCTATCACGGGTCTAAATGAAACACCAATGGCTGGTGATCATTTTGCAGTGTATGAAGATGAAAAAGCAGCGCGTGCAGCTGGTGAAGAACGTGCAAAACGTGCTCTCATGAAGCAACGTCAAGCAACTCACCGTGTTAGTCTTGAAAATCTCTTTGATACCCTTAAAGCCGGTGAAGTCAAGTCTGTCAATGTTATTATCAAAGCAGATGTGCAAGGTTCTGCCGAAGCCTTGACAGCTTCCCTTCAAAAGATTGAAGTAGAAGGCGTTAAAGTCACGATTGTTCACTCAGCAGTTGGTGCTATTAACGAGTCTGACGTGACTCTTGCCGAAGCTTCAAATGCCTTTATCATTGGTTTCAACGTTCGTCCTACCCCACAAGCTCGTCAACAAGCTGAAGCAGATGACGTCGAAATGCGTCTTCACAGCATTATTTATAAAGTCATCGAAGAAGTAGAAGATGCCATGAAAGGGATGTTGGATCCAGAATACGAAGAAAAAATTATCGGTGAAGCTGTTATCCGTGAAACCTTCAAGGTTTCTAAAGTCGGTACCATTGGTGGCTTTATGGTGGTTAGCGGTAAAGTAACTCGTGATTCTAAGGTTCGTGTGATTCGTGATGGTGTTGTCATCTTTGATGGTGCGCTTGCTAGCCTCAAACATTATAAGGATGATGTGAAAGAAGTTGGCAATGGGCAAGAAGGTGGCCTCATGGTTGAGAACTACAATGACATCAAGGTTGACGACATGATTGAAGCCTACATCATGGAAGAAATCACAAAATAAAATATGAATGGAAAAGAGACAGGCTATGGTTCATTAAAGTCTGCCTCAACCTTTTTCTAAAGTAAGTGAAAGGAGATATCATGGCAAATCAATTTCGTGTGGATCGTGTGGGCATGGAAATCAAACGTGAAGTCAATGAAATTTTGCAAAAAAAAGTTCGTGATCCGCGTGTTCAAGGAATTACCATTACAGATGTGCAAATGTTGGGTGACTTGTCAATGGCAAAAGTGTACTACACGCTGATGAGCAAGCTTGCTTCTGAGCAAGAAAAAGCTCAAATTGGTTTAGAAAAAGCCAAAGGAACAATCAAACGTGAATTGGGTCACAACTTGAAGATGTATAAAATTCCTGATTTGACATTTATCAAAGATGAATCCATTGAATACGGGAATAAAATTGACCAAATGCTCCGCGATTTAGAACAAAAATAAAATGTGATTTTAGCTATATCAATATATTTAAAAAGAAAGGAAATTCTATTTTTCTTTCTTTTTTTGATAAAAATGCTAAAAAAGGCTTGTTACTTTTACACTTATCCATTAAAATAGAAAAGGAGATAATCCGCTACATATTTTTCGGAGGGAAAAAGATGTCCATCAATTGGCAGCAAATTATATTTAGCTTTTTAGGCGGTTTAGGACTTTTCCTATATAGTATTAGGATGATGGGGGATGGCTTGCAGCAGGCTGCAGGTGATCGGCTTCGTTATTTTATTGACAAATATACCAGCAATCCATTTTTTGGTGTTCTAGTTGGAATTGGTCTAACAGCCTTGATTCAGTCAAGTTCAGGTGTGACAGTTATTACGGTTGGACTGGTAAGCGCTGGACTATTGACTTTGAAGCAAGCGATTGGGATTGTTATGGGAGCCAATATCGGAACGACAGTGACCTCCTTTATTATTGGTTTTAAGCTAGGTGATTATGCCTTACCCATTCTCTTTTTAGGAGCAGTCTGTCTCTTCTTTACCAAAAAGCGCTCTATCAATAATATTGGTCGTGTCTTATTTGGGGTTGGTGGTATCTTCTTTGCTTTAAATCTGATGAGTGGCGCTATGGAGCCATTGAAAGATTTAGATGCTTTTCGTGAGTATATGATAAAGTTAAGTGGAAATCCAGTCCTTGGAGTGTTTGTAGGAACAGGGATTACATTACTGATTCAAGCCTCATCCGCAACTATAGGTATTTTGCAAAATCTATATGCGAGTGGTTTGATTGAGCTAAAAGGAGCCTTACCAGTTCTTTTTGGAGATAATATCGGGACAACGATTACGGCGATTATTGCATCATTAGGAGCCAATATTGCTGCTAAACGTGTGGCAGGTGCCCATGTCACTTTCAATGTGGTCGGTACCGTTTTATGCTTGATCGTTTTAGGTCCATTTACGAGCTTAATTCAGTGGTTTCAAGCAGCACTCCATTTAAGCCCAGAAATGACCATCGCCTTTGCTCACGGAACTTTTAATTTGACTAATACGATTATTCAATTTCCATTTATTGGCTTGTTAGCTACCTTGGTAACAAAACTGATTCCAGGTGAAGATGAAGTTGTGAAATATGAACCGCTTTATTTAGATCCGATTTTAATCAAACAAGCTCCGTCTTTGGCGCTTGGAAATGCCAAAAAAGAATTGCTACATTTAGGACGTTATGCGATGCGTTCATTTGAGTTGGCTTATGATTATATTGTGAACAATACTGAAAAGTCAGCAGACAAAGGACACAAGGTAGAAGAAGCAATCAATAAGATTGATGAAGATCTCACACGTTACCTTATTGATTTATCTAGTGAGCCTCTTAGCCAAAAAGAAAGTGAAGTGCTGACAAATATTTTGGATTCATCTCGAGATTTAGAAAGAATCGGAGACCATGGTGAAGCGTTGATTAACTTGACAGATTATATCCGTCGGAAAAAGGTGGAATTTTCTCCAGCAGCTTTGCAAGAGTTGGATTTGATTTACAATATGACACTCAGCTTCATAAAAGAATCATTGAAGTCTGTAGAAGATAATGATATTGAATTGGCCAATAGTTTGGTGGCTAAGCATGAAGCGATTGATAAAATGGAACGAAAGCTACGGAAAACGCACATTCATCGTCTGAATAGAGGAGAATGCTCAACACAAGCAGGCGTAAACTTTATTGATATCATCTCTCACTATACGAGAGTAGCGGATCACGCCATGAACTTAGCGGAAAAGGTCCAAGCGGAACAAATATAATCATGAGAAATAAACTGCTGGTGCGGTTTATTTTTTTGTACCCTACTTATCTTATATGATCAAGTAGAAAGTTTATTAATAATGACTCTGTGAGATCAAGTTGGGTACACAAGAAAAAGTGGAACATCTGTGCTGTAATACTGGCTTGACTCTGTTATCAATCCAATGTGATAGAGCAAATAGAGGTAGAGTAGAACTTGAAAGATGTCACAGTTTATCTTTATCAAAACTTACAAACTCTAAACCAGTTCATCAAGGAGAAAAATATAAATTTCGAAATATACTTTTTACTTTTGATTAAATCTTTCTTGTAAAGTTGCATTTGTTAAACTATTCGAACCTCTTATTGCTAGTTATCAGTGGATTGTGGATATTGGTTTAGAAAAGTTTTTGGTATGTTTTGTAAGATAAACTTATGTTTTTGATGAAAACATCACTGTGATGAGGGCTTGTCATAACTAGTGGTAACGAAATCTGCTCTGAAACTAGTCATATAAAAACCAGTCCTCATTAAGCGAGGACTGGCTAGTTGTTTAGTTTGTTATTAGAACAATATATCAAAAGTTAGTTTAACCACTGTGTGCTGAATGGTATACATAAATAATGTAAGAAAACATATAAATTAGCCCTACTGCATTATTCAAAAGTCACCTTAATTGGTATTTTGGCAACAGTTTCTGTAATATCATAAATGACTTCTAAATTGCATTCTAAAACTTTTGGTTTGGTAATACTAGCTGCTTCTAAAGCATTTATTGGTAATTTAATACTACCTTCAGAAGTAGCAGAAGCTTTTAAGGTATCAGAGCAAATGATAATTTTATGGTCATCATTATTGGAAATATTATTGACTTTACCATTACGAGTTTGCACTTCATATTCTTTATTGGAAGTATTTTTATATGCTAACTTAAGGGTATATTCATAATCATCTTTTTCTAGCCCTTTATAGGTAAGTGTGACACCTTTGCCTTCGTAAATAACTGTGTCAATAGCTGTGGTAGAAAATTCAATGGTTTTTGAGCTTTGTTCTGCTTTTTGACTAGAACTGGTCTTGGGTATTTCAGAAGATGATGTGTCTGTTGATTTCTTATTATTACCGCAAGCAACTAAAAGCAGAATGGTAAGTAAGGAGACAGCGACTGTAAAGACTTTCTTTTTCATGATACACCTCCAAAGATAAGTGTGCTAGGCGCAGACTAAAGTCGTTTAAAGCCGATTTGTCTCTTTTAAATTGGGAATCAGCTCCTTGCGACAAAAATCAACACAAAATACTTTTTCCATATTTATTATAACACAATACAAACAATTATTCAAATAAAAGATAGAACATAGAAGTGTAAATAATTAGAAAGTAATGTATTAACTTGATGGAGTTTAATAGCTAAATCAACCTATTTGGTAGGATCCATCTATTTCGCACTAGGTAAAATGACATCAATTATACAAATAGATAGGGCTTGCAGAATTAGACATCAATTATCATCTGCAAACAATGGGAAAAGAATTAAGACGATTATAGAAATGGTATGAATTAAATATTAAAAACTATCTAGCAAACAAAAATTTAAATTGGAGTGTCCGCATTATTATCTTTTTTAGCATAAACAGTATCAAAGCCAGATTTTTCCAATATGAGGCTGGTTAACTATTTAGCTTGTTAGTTAAAATGACGTGTATCACAAATTCATTATGCTGTAGCTGAATAGTATAAACAGTAGTGTAAGAGTTAAATTTAATCCCTACAGGGTCACCTAAAACTCAGTAAATAGGTCTATACCATTTACAAAAAAAGAAGAAAGCGGTATAATAAAAGGGACATAATGAATAAATGTGAGAGTGACTCAAAATATCAATTACAGTTGCTAAAAATAATAGTAGCTTAACATGAACTCTCATCGAATGAAGGAGGTTTTATTATGCCTAAATACATTCAAGCAGATCAATTTTTCTATCCTCATGGTATTCGTCAAGGTGGCTATCTGGAATTAGTCGATGGCAAATTTGGAAAATGGTTCAAAGAAATTCCAGCAGATGCGGAAGTGATAGATTACACAGGTTATTCTATTGCACCAGGCTTGGTAGATACTCATATTCATGGCTTTGGTGGTGTTGATGTGATGGACAATAATATCGAAGGGACGCTTCACACCATGAGTGAAGGACTGCTGTCAACAGGTGTCACCAGTTTTTTGCCAACAACCTTGACCTCAACTTTTGAATTGTTGCTAGCTGTGACCGAAAATATTGGTGCTCATTATCAAGAAGCGACAGGTGCTAAGATTCGTGGGCTTTATTTTGAAGGACCGTATTTCACAGAAAAATACAAGGGCGCTCAAAATCCAACTTATATGAAAGACCCTCGAATGGATGAATTTCGCGCTTGGCAAAAAGCTTCAAATGGTTTACTCAATAAAATCGCTCTAGCGCCAGAACGAGAAGGTGTTGAAGACTTTGTCCGTACCATTACGGATGAGGGCGTAACGGTTGCGTTGGGACACTCAAATGCAACGTTTGAAGAAGCAAAGGCTGCGGTAGATGCAGGTGCCAGTGTCTGGGTGCATGCTTATAATGGTATGCGCGGCTTAACCCACCGTGAGTTGGGGATGGTTGGCGCTATGTATGAATTGCCACACACTTATGCTGAATTAATCTGTGATGGACACCATGTGGATCCAAAGGCTTGTGACATCTTGATGAAGCAAAAAGGGCATGAAAATGTTGCGCTCATCACAGACTGTATGACTGCAGGAGGCTTGGAAGACGGTGACTATATGTTGGGAGAATTTCCAGTAGTAGTCGCAAATGGAACTGCTCGACTCAAATCAACAGGTAACCTAGCTGGTTCTATCTTGAAATTGAAAGACGGGTTAAAGAACGTTGTCAAATGGGGGATTGCTAACCCACACGAAGCAGTTATGATGGCAACTCTCAATCCGGCTAAATCCGTTCATATTGAGGATGTTTGTGGTCAAATCAAGGAAGGACATGATGCAGACTTCATTGTGTTGGACAAGGATTTGGAACTGGTTGCGACCTACTTGGATGGCGAAAAGAGATACGAAGCTAAATAGAATCTTTTTATCTTGAAAGAGTTGGGAAACCGACTCTTTTCATTTTACTTTTTAAAATACATGTAGTTAAGAAAAGGTTTTTAAGGATTTGAATTGCAATAAGGGGCGTGATATAATGAGGTTATCTGAGTCGTATGCTCATGATTGTAGTTGGCATAACTTTTATTACTTATAGTTTTCTCGGCAGGGGAATGGCACCAACCAAGGAGAATGTCTTTAAACCCAAATCCTTGAAAAAGAAAGCTAAGAAATAGATTTTTTGTTGGAAGGGGTAGTTGACTGGGCTGCCTGCTTGCTTAATAAAGGAGACGGAGATGGAACGTTATCAATTAAACAATGGTGTAGAGATTCCGGTTTTGGGCTTTGGAACTTGGAAGGCTCAAGATGGTGAAGAGGCCTATCAGGCGGTGCTAACAGCACTTGAAGCAGGCTACCGACACATTGATACTGCGGCTGTTTATAAGAATGAGGGAAGTGTGGGTAGTGCAATCAAAGACAGTTGTATACCGCGAGAAGAGCTCTTTATTACGACCAAGCTCTGGAATGGTAATCATACTTATGAGGAGACTCAAGGAGCTTTTGCCCGCTCCTTAGAGCGTTTGGGGCTGGACTATCTGGACCTCTATCTTATCCACTGGCCCAATCCAAAACCTCTGCGAGAGCAGGAAGCTTGGAAGGAGCGCAATCGGGAGGTTTGGCGGGCTATGGAAGACCTCTATCGGGAGGGGGAAATCCGAGCTATCGGTGTCAGCAATTTCCTGCCTCACCATCTAGAGCCTCTGCTTGAGACAGCGCGTATTTTGCCTGCGGTCAATCAAATTCGTCTGGCGCCTGGTGTCTATCAGGCTGAAACAGTGGACTATTGTCGTAAGCATGATATTCTCCTAGAGGCTTGGGGTCCCTTCGGTCAAGGGGAAATTTTCCGCAATGAAGAAGTCAAGGCTGTGGTCGATAAATACGGCAAATCTGTCGCCCAAATCGCTCTGGCTTGGAGCCTGCAAGAGGGCTTCCTGCCCCTGCCCAAGTCGGTTACGCCTGAGCGAATCAAGAGCAATCTGGACTGCTTTGATATTACCCTCAGTCCAGCAGATCTAGAAGTGCTGAAAAACATTCAAGGTCTTGAAGGCAGCGCTCCAGATCCAGATAAGATGGATTTTTAGATGATGATTGATTGAAACTGTAATCAAAACTCTCTCTTCTGTGCGATAAAGAAGTCAAAGGACTGATTGAGGAGGTTATTGAGTCACTGGGAGTGGGAAGATAAGGAAGAAAAGAAGCAGTCAAGGCTTCAGTCAATATCATTTATCAACGTCCTACTCCAATCTAGGAGTCGAATCGTCTTCCTTACTAAAATTTGGAGGGAATCTAGCTTTTAGATAGCCCTATTTATGAAAATTTCCAAATAATCTATCCTTCGAATGACAGGATTTACTAAAATTGATTGGCATTCTATGTCTAGGATGACACTAATCACTAAAGTTTCTAGGTATTCTAAGTCTTGAATGCTCGGATGATTCGTTTTTTATAGACAAATAGTCCCCGTCGGAAGGTTTACTAGCAATCAGATGGGGATTTTTGCTGTCTTTTTTCTTTGAAAAAGAGGAAAATGCTCTTTCGGGTTTTAAAAATAACATTTCAGGGCATCCTTGCCAAAGATTTATCACCACATGCTATACTTGTTTTATCATATTTTTGGAAAGGATTATTATGACAAAAACCTACACCATTCGCCCCTTGCCTTACAGCAACTTTACTAACCGTGAGTTTGAAAGCTTGATGACGGACTCTCATCAGGTTCTCACTAGCTTTGCCAAGTCCTACAAGGATGAGGCTATGTATGATGATCATCTTGAAGTCTTTGACAGTAAGCTGGAGCAATTCCAAGCCCAGTTGGCCAGCGTAGAAAATAAACAAACCTTGAGTCTAGCAGAAGTGGATAAGGAGCGGGACAGTGCCCTAGTCGGACTGTTTACCTTGCATAGGGGCTTTGCCAAAATCAAGGAGCCCAATCTCAAAGCTGCCCACGAAACCCTAACGCCAGTCCTTGCGAAGTATAAGGACATCACCAAGCATACCAACGATGTCGCAACTGCTGAAATCAAGAGTCTCCTCAAAACCCTCAAGGAGGAACCTTATGATGCAGCAGTGACTACCTTGGGTCTTCTGCCGATGCTTACCGCCGTGGCAACAGCTCAGGAAGACTATGACCGGGCAGAAGCTCTGGCACGTGCAGCCAAGTCCAGCAAAGAAGTCGGCAAAACCAAGCAGTTGCGTACCGAGCTCTCCCGTATCTATGACCTCTTTATGCGCTATACCGCAGCCTCCGCAGAAGCCTATCCCGAAAAACTCCACTTTGCTAAACTCCTCAAAGACCTCAACACCATCCGCGACAGCAAGCGCCGCCTATCCAGTCCAAGCAAGAAAACAAAAACGGAACCAGTAGTGGAAGTGGCTGGGTAAAGTTAATCCCTTAGAATGATTTCTAGGGGATTTTTGGTGGTTTCGTGGTATAATTTGAGTAAATATATAAGATGAATTAAAAAGGGGTTACAAAACTTATTACAAGTCTAAGAGTGTGATATTAAAATTGTTTATTGTGAATACAATATTATGAAATATAATAAAAGAATAAGCGTATTATTTATTATAAATACTATATATTGTATCTATTTCTCGTCTCTGTTCTATATGTTGTAAAATTTGCTTGTTTTCTTTTGTATTTTTTAGTACAATTTTAACATAGAAAAAAGACGATAGCTGTAACTAACGTCTTTGACAAGGGGAATTGAATTTTAGAGGTAATGACGGTAAGCACTATTCAAAAATTCTATTACAGTTTAACATTTATCGTGAAAAACGTAAATTAAAATTTTTTGCCCTTGCTTTTCTATAATAATTAATGAAAGAAGGTATGTATTATACATATATCAAAAATTTTAAATAGAAAGAAAATTCAAGTTGGGCTAGATTTTTTGGATATCGATACAGAGAAGGATGCGCACTTATTTATAGATCCATTATTACTATCGGCAGATTATGAAGCAATTGTAGTTGACTTTTTAGCTACAGCTTATGATTTATATTATCAAAAAAATCAAAAAGATTATGCATTGGGGCTATTTATTCATTCAAAAGAATGCGATGCAATCCACTTAGGCTACTCCTCAAGTAAATCTAAAGGTAAGGGTGTTTCCAAAGAAATGCTAGATCAATATTTTGGTTATGTTTCAAGAGCGATAGATTCTTTGAAGGAAAGATTATTGACCCCTATTGCCATGCCAGTTTTTGTTAAAAGATTTTCTAAGGATAGAATGTCTGATTTACTCGCAAGTCTTTTGAAGAAAAAATTGTTAGAGTATTCTTTGGAACAAGCGAAAATTCATGGTTTGAAAATTAGTGATGAGGTTGTAAGTTTTGATTATTGGGACATAGAAAATCATCAGTGGTCTACATTTGAAAGTCGCTATGTCGTTGTTCAAAATAATGATAAAAATGACGATGAACTTTTAATTCTAGTTCCTAAAACGATTGTAAGCCAGAGTTTTGTTGTGACTCCTGCTAGATATATTTCAGCTATTTTTGATCGGCTTCAGACGATGTCTAAATATAAGAGGCCTAATGGAAAAGTTTTGACTAAAAAAGAGTTAAGAAAAAGAGAGATTACTGATAAATATGTAACTGACAAGGATAAAGAATATATACTTAATAAAACAATGGAAAACCCTGATTGGTTTGAAAGATATTATGATCATTCAGTAAAATTTAATGATAATAAATCATTGTCAGATGATGTTTTGATTAAATATCTAAAGAAATAAGTTATAATTGAATAGTGCTTAAAGAGAGGGCGTGCAGCGCCTTTTCTTTTGTGCTGAGTCAAAGAAGACTAGAAGAGAATTTAAAAGTTAGGGAGAAAAGATGAATTTATTGACTATACTAGGAGTTATTAGTGCAGTTTTAACTCTTTTGTATATATTATTTTCTAAAAATGATTCGGATGAAAATAATTTTAAAAGAGATAGTTTATTAAAATTATTTCAATCAGTCTTACTGACAGGGATATTTTATGCGGCTGTAACTGTAATTGTCTTTTTAATTACCAATAAACAGTTTCCTGATTCAGAATATTTAGCGTGGTTATATTTTATAGCATTTTTGGTATCTGGGTATGGAACGATTCTTTATTTTTCAAGAGTAAGAAATAGATTAGGGGAAGTCGTTCGTATTGATTGAGAAGTATTATTCTATTGAGAGAAGTTTAAAGTATATGTTGATAGAAATGTTGGGAATAAAATCTGACTTTGAAGATACCAAAGATGAAGATTTTTCTTTTGAAAAAGATGGGCTTCATTATTTATTTGAATTTAAAGGATTGACTAAAGATGTGAAAAAATCAAATATTTTTCAGTTGGTAGCTCATGTGAATAAATATGCTGAAAAGAATGAAATTTCTGATGACATCATTAGGAGAACTATCATTGTAAATCGTTTTAAGGATACAGACCCCAAAGATAGAGCATTAATCAATCCTAATATCGTAGAAGCGGCAAAAAATCAAATGAACAAGGTATTGATTATAGATACTTTGCAATTCTTAAAGTTGTTTGAAAAGTATAAGACTGAAAAAATAGCGGCTGATGATATTCTTTCTATATTTGATCAAACTGGAGTCTTTGAACTAAGTTAAATACTAAAAAATGCTGTGTTTCAATTTTTTTGTAAAAGAAAAGGAGCAATATTCATGAAAAAAAGCATTGGCGTTAGAGGGGCATACTTATTATTTTCTGAACAGGAAGAGATAGAGTTGAGAGAAAGTTGTTCTAAAGAAGGAGTAGAAATTCTATTTTTTGGAGAAGACAGTATACAGGCTTCTTTTGATTCTTTTATTGAGATAATTTTAAACGATGAAATGTTGAGGGCGGTAGCCGTAGGTCTTGTGGTTGAACTGCTAAAAGAGTTAATCATTAAAATTTTAGCTGTTATTAAGAATAAAAAAATAGTAAAGGTGGAATCAGCTGGTAAAATATCACCAGCGACTATCACGATAAAAGCTTCAACTAAAAAGGGTATAATTTATCAAGAAGTATCGGATGAGATTTTTGATAAGAAATTCTATAAGTCAATAAAAAAGATAATAGAAGCGAAGAGGATCTTAGATACTAACGAAAAAGATGGTTTAAACGATTTATACATAGTCGAAAATAGTATCGGAGACCTTGAAATATTGACTTTGAGAGAATATATTGAGTATAGAAAACATAAAAAAGAGTGAGGAAAATGAGTAAGACAAATATTCCCCGCCATGTGGATACTTTTAGGAGGAGGAAGTGGCTCCGCTGACGGAGATTGTCGCCAATATTAACTGCACTAATAGCGAGATTGAGACCAAGACCTCCGACCTCCTGAACATGCTGGACCAGCTCAGAGGCACCATCCAGAAGCCTAGCAAAAACTAGACGAGTTTTTGAAAGGGCTTAGGGAATAATTCACTGCGAAGACAGGTAAAATAGTAGTTTTAGTTAGATAACGAATGGAACGAATCAGATAACCATCTGGTAGGTGTTTACTAGCTCAATTAGTGTAGTTTGTGTGGAAGTTCTAACAAATATACATGAAAGAAAATATTTTCCTTTTACAAATTTTCTATTTCTTGCTATAATGTTTTGTATGAAAGAAGTCTCATGCAATTACTTGCTAGCGAGTCTGGGATGGTGGAAGCCAGATAAGAGCTGAATGAAGATGGAGCTTTCGGTAAATTTTAGTCCTTGATGTTATCTTAAGGCTATATTAACAATGAAGTAATAAACTAGGGTGGAACCGCGTTTTGACGCCCCTATGCAAAGCTGTATAGGGTGTCGTATCGAGTGCAGTTCTGCTTTTTGTTTTGTTAGTCAAATTGATTCACTTGTTGAGACTAGTATATTCCTACTATAAGCTCAAGTTACAAGAATATTATAATAAAAAGAATGGAGTAAACATTATGCTGAAGAAGTTAACCTTCCAAGAAATTATTTTAACGTTGCAACAGTTTTGGAATGATCAGGGTTGTATGCTCATGCAGGCTTACGATAATGAAAAAGGTGCTGGTACGATGAGCCCCTACACTTTCTTACGGGCTATTGGACCTGAGCCATGGAATGCGGCTTATGTAGAGCCTTCACGTCGTCCAGCAGATGGACGATATGGTGAAAATCCGAATCGCCTTTACCAACATCATCAGTTTCAGGTTGTAATGAAACCAAGTCCTAGCAACATTCAAGAGTTGTATTTACAATCATTGGAATTGTTAGGAATTAACCCGCTAGAGCACGATATTCGCTTTGTCGAAGACAACTGGGAAAATCCTTCAACTGGTTCTGCAGGTTTGGGTTGGGAAGTATGGCTTGACGGGATGGAGATTACACAGTTTACGTATTTCCAACAGGTCGGTGGTTTATCTACCAGTCCAGTTACATCTGAAGTTACCTATGGTTTAGAACGTTTGGCATCTTATATTCAAGAAGTGGATTCTGTTTATGATATTGAATGGGCAGATGGAGTTAAGTACGGCGAAATTTTCCGTCAGCCAGAATTTGAACATTCAAAATACAGTTTTGAAGTGAGCGACCAAGCCTTGCTTTTAGAAAATTTTGATCATTTTGAAGCAGAAGCAAAACGCTGCTTGGAATATAATCTTGTGCACCCTGCTTATGATTATGTATTGAAATGCTCTCATACTTTTAATTTATTGGATGCTCGCGGAGCGGTTTCCGTAACAGAGCGTGCCGGTTATATTGCTCGGATTCGGAATTTAGCACGTATTGTTGCTAAAACCTTTGTGGCAGAACGCAAACGGCTAGGCTATCCATTGTTAGACAAAGTAACACGTGAGAAATTATTGGCTGAGGAGGAATAAAAATGACAAAGAATTTATTGGTTGAGTTAGGGTTAGAAGAAATGCCTGCCTATGTTGTAACACTAAGCATGAAACAATTGCGTGATAAAATGGCAGCCTTTTTAACAGACAATCGTTTAACTTTTGATAAGATTGAAATGTTTTCAACTCCTCGTCGCTTGGCTGTGCGCGTGTCCAATTTAAGTGAGAAGCAAACGGACTTAACAGAAGATTTTAAAGGTCCAAGCAAGAAGATTGCTTTGGATGCAGATGGAAATTTCACTAAAGCCGCGCAAGGTTTTGTTCGTGGAAAAGGCTTGACTGTTGAAGATATCACATTCCGTGAAGTCAAAGGCGAAGAATATGTCTATGTGACCAAGCAAGAAATCGGAAAACCTGTTGAAGAATTGATTGACGGAGTTGTTGATGTGCTGACTTCACTAAGCTTTCCGGTCAATATGCACTGGGGGAGCAATACATTTGAATATATCCGTCCCGTTCATACCCTAACTGTGTTGTTGGACGATGAGTCCTTTTTGATGAATTTGTTCGATATTGAAAGCGGACGGACAAGTCGGGGTCATCGTTTTCTCGGTCATGAAGTGAAGATTCAGTCAGCAGATTCTTATGAAGAGGACTTGCGCAAAGTTTTTGTCATTGCCAGCCCAATGGAACGCGAAAACATGATTTTGGATCAAATCAAAGAAATCGAGAAAATGCACAACGTTCATGTGGAGATTGACGAAGATTTGCTGGACGAAGTGCTGAATTTAATTGAATACCCAACCGCTTTTATCGGACGTTTTGACGAGCGTTATCTGGAGGTACCTGAGGAAGTCCTCGTGACTTCCATGAAAGTCAATCAACGCTACTTTGTTGTTCGTAATGAAAATGGCAAACTTCTTCCATATTTTGTATCGGTACGTAACGGAAATGCAGAACATCTCGAAAATGTGGTCAAAGGGAATCAGAAAGTGTTGGTAGCTCGTTTGGAAGATGCAGAATTTTTCTGGCGCGAAGACCAACGATTGGTTATTTCTGATTTGGTTGAAAAGTTGAAAAATGTGACCTTCCATGAAAAAATCGGCTCTCTAGCAGAGCACATGGAGCGAACAGCAAAAATTGCAGCCCTTTTAGCAGAAAAAGCTCAGTTATCTAAGCAAGAAATGAAAGACGTAGCGCGAGCTGCAGCTATTTACAAGTTTGATTTGTTGACTGGTATGGTTGGTGAGTTTGATGAGCTGCAAGGTATCATGGGGGAAAAATATGCCCTGCTTGCAGGAGAAAATAAAGCAGTAGCTAGAGCCATTCAAGAGCATTATTTGCCAACTGCAAGTGACGGTGAATTGCCAGACACAAAAGTTGGTGCTATTTTAGCCATTGCAGACAAGATGGACACGATTCTTTCTTTCTTCTCAGTCGGGCTTATTCCAAGCGGTTCAAACGACCCCTATGCCCTCCGTAGAGCAACGCAAGGTGTCGTGCGCATTTTGGATAAATTTGGTTGGCACATTGCTTTAGATGAATTGATAGAAGAGATTTATGCGCTGCAATTTGACAGTCTCACATATAGCAATAAAGAACAAGTGCTTGATTTCTTCCGTGCACGTATTGAAAAAATGATGGACAGCGATGTTCCAAAAGATATCGTGTCTTCTGTTTTAAATAGTTCAACCTTTGTTGTACGTGATCTGGTCGAAGTAGCTACACTTCTAGCAGAAAAAGCACAAGAAGATTCTTTCAAATCATCGGTCGAAAGTTTAGCACGTGTCTTTAACTTGGCAGAAAAAGCAGAAACGGCTGGTGTTGTGGACGAGAGCCTCTTTGAAAATGCCGAAGAAAAAGCCCTTCATGCAGCAGTAGAAAACTTAACGTTATCTGATGACTTAACAGATAATATTGAGGAACTCTTCGCTTTAAGTCCAGTGATTGATGCTTTCTTTGACAATACTATGGTTATGGCTGAAGATGAAGCAATCCGAGCAAATCGTTTGGCACTCTTAGCTGCCTTAATGACGAAAGCCAAAAAAGTGGCACAATTTAACCAAATCAATACAAAATAATCCAAGGAGGGAAAAATGGAACCAAAGAAAATCGAACGTATCAACGAACTTGCCAAAAAGAAAAAAACAGTTGGCCTAACGCCAGAAGAAAAAGTAGAGCAAGCTAAATTGCGTGAAGAATACATTGAAGGCTATCGTCGTAGCGTTCGCCACCACATTGAAGGGATTAAAATTGTGGATGAAGAGGGTAATGACATCACACCGGAAAAGCTCCGTCAAGTCCAACGTGAAAAAGGCTTGCACGGTCGAAGTTTGGATGATCCAAATTCGTAATAAAGGTAACAAAACATCGCTGAGAAAAATTCTCAGCGATGTTTTCATCTATTTTGTAATATCTTCAAAGTGGTCAAATGTTTGACTGTCAATAACTGCCATCAACAGTTCGTCTTTTTTAAAGGTATAGTCAGGTGATGTATCAATGTTGAGAACACCGTCGGGTGCTTCTCGAAAACCAATGATATTGAGGTTGTGGTTTTGACGAAGTTTTAATTGGGCTAAATTTTTACCAATCCAAGACTGAGGTGGATAAAATTCAATAATAGAGACATTTTTATCTAATTCAATGACATCCGTCGTGGCTTGGTGCAAAATATTTTTAGCAAGCGAAATCCCTGTTTCACGCTCAGGGGAGATGCAGCGATCAGCTCCGACCTTTAGCAAGACTTTTCTGGTTGTCTTACTTTTCACCTTGGCAATCACCTTTTCAACGCCTAACGATTTGCAGTGCATAACAGCAAGGACACTCGATTCTAGATTGTCTCCAGTAGCGACCACTACCGTATCACAGGTATCAATCCCTGCCGCCTGAAGCAAATCATGGTCTGTAATATCGCCGACCACACCTCGCGCTAAAATGGGTTCAAAATGATTGATGACATCTTCATGGTCATCGACAGCTATAATATCGCAGTTGTATTTGCGAAGTGTGTTAATGATACTGCGACCGAAAACTCCCAGACCCAGTATACCGATTGTTCGTTTATCCATGAAATTCCTTCCTATCCAATAATAATATTTGCATTGGCAAATTTAATTGTGTCTTTTTTCTTCGGTTTTCGATTGGAAAGACTGACAATTAAGGTCAATGGTCCGATACGTCCGATAAACATCAAAAACATAATCACGGTTAAGGCGGCATGATTTAAAGTAGGTGTTAGATTTGCCGTTACGCCCACCGTTCCAAGAGCAGACATGGCTTCAAACATTAAGTAAATAAAACGATGTCCATTATCAGCGACCATAGTCAAAAAAGTCAAGCCAATGATAAAGGTTGTTGTAAAGACAATCAAGACACTAAAGGCTTTTTGAATGGTAGAGGGAGAAAACGTATGGTGTCCAAAATTAGTATGAGGCAAGCCAAGGATTTCCGTTCGGGCAAAGGCTAATACGACCAAAAAAGTAGTGATTTTCAGTCCCCCTGCCGTTCCTCCGGGAGCACCCCCTAGAAACATTTGAATGATGTAAAGGAGAAGTGTCACTGGGCGAGCTTGTGTATAGTCAATTGTTGCAAAGCCAGCCGTCCGCATGGTGACGGTTTGAAAGAAGCTGACTAAAAGTTTCTTTTCAAAGGGAAGTCGACCAATAGTAGCTGTATTTTGATATTCTGTCAGAAATGTCAAGCAGGTTCCACTGATTAAGATGAAAGCTGTTAAAGCAAGGACCAATTTTGTGTGAAAACGTAATTTCCGCTTGTGTCCTTTTGTCTGGATATTTGTTTTTAAGTCAAACCAAACTGAAAAACCCAAGCCTCCCATGATAATCAAGGCAGCAATGGTCAAATTGACCAAGGCATCTGTTTTATAAGCTAGCAAGCTAGTGCTTCCTAAGTTGTCAAATCCAGCATTGCAAAATGCAGAGATAGCAAGGAAAATGGAGGTTAGAAGTCCTTTTCCCCATCCTAAAAGGGGGACAAAGCGAAAACTGAGGATAAATGCCCCAAGAGCTTCAATGCTGAAAGTAATGAGAAAAATAGAGCGAAGAAAGTCGCGAATAGAATTTGTCTCATCTCGACTAAGACTTTCTTGTAAAGTAGTACGATTGGAAAAACTGAGTTTCTGATTGGAGCGGACATAAATCAGCCCAATAAAGCTAATCAGCCCCAATCCGCCAATCTGAATGAGGAGCATACAGATAATCTGTCCCCAAACATTGTAAGTATCTGCAACAGACTGCGTAAAAAGCCCCGTCACACAAACCATTGAAACTGATGTAAAGAGGTGGTCAAAATAATTAGCTTTAGAAGTCGCTGTCTGCATAAAAGGCAGATTTAAAAGAAGAGAGCCCACCACAATTACAAGGGCAAAGCTCAATAAAATGCGCCTAGCAGGAGATAATCTTGATAAAAAATGTGACATTCGTATCTTCCCTCATAGAATAATGACTTTATTTTACCACAAAGCAGCTTAAAAGACGAGAAAGAAGGCACAAGAAGTCTAGTCCTTCTTTAAAAGTTTTCGACCGAAAAATATGCAACCAGCAATTACTGCCACATCTATCCAGAACAAGATCGGATCTGTCAAGGTGAAGAAAAAGTAGAAGGAAATGATAAGGAGAATTGCTAGAAGAGGTAAGATAATTTTTTTGTATTGTTGAAGTTTCATTTGAATGTAGCCTTTCTATTTTTTACTTATTCCAAAAAAGTGTGTTTAGGTCTGTCTTTAAAGCTAGTGCTAGGTTAATGCAAAGTTCTAGTGTGGGATTATATTTGTTGTTTTCAATCATGTTAATTGTCTGCCGCGAAACGCCAATTTGTTTGGCAAGGTCTAGTTGCGAGAGTCCTAGATTTTTTCGGAAATCTTTCACGTGATTCATGCATTTCTCCTTATCCTAGTGTCAAATATAAGTGACTTTTGTCCTTTTATTATAAATATACTTGTGAAATATGTCAAATATAATTGATAAAAAACTTTACATGATTCTAAAATTCTTTTTTTAAATCTTTGTGGTATAATAGTAAAGATATGACAAATGAATTTCATCATGTAACAGTTCTTCTGCACGAAACCATTGATCAACTTGATATAAAACCAAATGGAGTCTATGTTGATGCAACATTAGGTGGAGCAGGACATAGTGAATATTTATTGAGTAAATTAGGGGAAAACGGTCATCTATATGCTTTTGATCAAGATCAGACTGCTATTGAGCATGCTCAAAAACGCTTAGCGTCGTATGTTGAACAAGGAATGGTGACTTTTATCAATGACAATTTTCGTCATTTAAAAGCTTGCTTGAATGAACTAGGTGTTGAAGAAATTGATGGTATTTGTTATGATTTAGGAGTTTCGAGTCCGCAACTTGATGAGCGTGAGCGTGGCTTTTCCTATAAACAAGATGCTCCGCTTGATATGCGAATGAATCGTGAGGCAAAGCTAACAGCTTATGAAGTAGTTAATCAATATAGCTATCATGATTTGGTGCGGATTTTTTTTAAGTATGGGGAAGATAAGTTTTCAAAACAAATTGCTCGTAAAATTGAGCAAATGCGTGAAAAGAAACTGATTGAGACCACTACGGAGTTGGCAGAGATTATTAAATCTGCTAAGCCTGCCAAGGAATTAAAGAAAAAAGGTCACCCAGCTAAACAGATTTTTCAAGCCATTCGTATTGAGGTCAATGATGAGTTGGGAGCGGCAGACGAGTCCATTCAACAGGCGATGGATTTGTTAGCGGTTGATGGGCGGATTTCTGTGATTACTTTTCATTCGTTAGAAGACCGCTTGACCAAGCAACTTTTTAAAGAGGCATCAACAGTGGATGTGCCGAAAGGCTTACCATTTATTCCAGAGGATTTACAACCTAAAATGAAATTGGTTACTCGAAAACCTATTTTACCAAGTAAAGAAGAACTAGATAACAATAATCGCGCGCATTCAGCCAAGCTGCGTGTGGCGCAAAAAGTACATAAGTGAGGATTGAGATGGCAAATAATAGACCAAGAACGACTAGCCAGATACTTCAGGCGCGTATTCAAAGATTTTCTCGTGTTGAAAAGGCATTTTATGGCGCTATAGTCTTGACGGCAGTTATCTTAGCAACCAGTGTTGTCTTTATGCAAACAAAATTATTGCAGGTGCAACGTGATTTAACGACTGTCAATTCAAAAATTGAAGCAAAGCGCACAGAACTAGATGATGCTAAACAAGAAGTAAACGAATTGATTCGTAGTGAACGTTTGTCAAAATTAGCAAGTTCACAGGAAATGACTCAGAATAATGAAAATATCAGAACGGCGGAGTAGAGCATGAATGGACTCAGAAGACGAATTTTAAACCATGCTTTGAAAAATCGTAGGAATCCTGGTTACAACCGTAGACGAGTAGGGAAAAATCTAAGCGTTTTGACGGTTTTTGTCTTTTTTGTTTTCCTAATCAATTTTGCAATTATCATTGGAACGGGAAAGAAGTTTGGCGTGAATTTAGCTGAACAGGCAAGTCAAGTGCATCAAATCACAAAGATCGTCCCAGCTAAACGTGGAACTATTTATGACCGTAATGGTTTGCCAATAGCTGAAGACGCGACTTCCTATAATGTTTATGCTGTTATTGATAAAAGCTATAAGTCAGCAACAGGAGAAATTCTCTATGTAGAAGAATCTCAATACGATAAGGTAGCTGATGCATTTAACAAGTATCTTGGTATGGACAAGGACTACGTCAAAAAACAACTATCTCGAAAAAAATTACAACAAGTTTCGTTTGGTGCTCAAGGAAATGGTATCAGTTATAGCAATATGAATACCATTCGTGAGGAATTGAAAAAAGCGAAAGTAAAGGGAGTTGATTTCACAACTAGTCCAAATAGAAGCTATAAAAATGGGAATTTTGCTTCAGTATTTATAGGATTAGCGCAACTTCAGGAAAATAAAGACGGTAGCAAAATGCTTGTTGGGACGACAGGTTTAGAAGCCGCTTTAAACAAGACATTAGCCGGAACAAATGGTGTCATCACCTATGAAAAAGATAAAAACGGAAATATAGTACCGGGATCAGACAAGGTTTCAAGGCAAACACAAGATGGAAAAGATGTTTATACAACCTTATCTTCGGATTTACAGTCTTTCCTTGAAACGCGGATGAATGCTTTTGTGGAAAAAGCTAAGGGAACTTATGCCAGTGCCACATTAGTCAGTGCAAAAACTGGAGAAATTCTAGCAACGACGCAGCGTCCAAGCTTTGATGCCGATACGAAGCAAGATCTGACAAAAGACTTCGCTTGGTCTAGTGCTCTCTATCAAAATCAGTATGAACCTGGCTCAACGATGAAGGTTATGACACTAGCTGCAGCTATAGACAATAACACTTTCCCAGAAAATGAAACGTATAATAATAGTGGCTTACAAATTGCGGATGTAACGATTCGAGACTGGAATGTCAACATGGGACTTTCTGAAGGACAGACATTAACCTATGCTCAAGGCTTTGCTCTTTCTAGTAATGTGGGAATGGCTTCTCTTGAGAAAAAAATGGGTGACGAAAAATGGCTAGACTATCTTAGCAAGTTTAAATTTGGACTACCCACACGCTTTGGAATGAATTATGAAGATTACGGTGGTCTTCCGGCAGATAATATCGTAACCTATGCAATGAGTGCTTTTGGTCAAGGAATTTCGGTTACCCAAATACAAATGTTACGTGCTTTTTCTTCTATCGCCAATGATGGTGTAATGGTTGAACCAAAATTCATCAGTGCCATTTATGATTCCAAAAGCGGGAGTGCGCGTAAGGCTTCTACAGAAATTGTCGGGCACCCTGTTTCTAAAGATGCTGCTAAGTCAACGAGAGACCATATGGTGACTGTCGGTACAGATCCTATTTACGGAACCTTATATAGCAAGGCAGAAGGTCCGATTATCAAAGTGCCTAATCAAAATGTGGCAGTTAAATCCGGTACAGCACAAATTGCCGGAGAAAATGGCAGTGGTTATCTGACAGGGGCAAATGATTACATCTATTCTGTTGTGGCAATGACACCAGCAGAAAATCCTGATTTTATCATGTATGTAACTCTGAAACAGCCCTCAGAATCTTTCCAACCAATCTTCTGGAAAGAAGTTGTCAATCCGGTGCTAGAAGAAGCTGCAGCGATGAAGGATACGTTGAACTTGACGACGCAATCACCTGTTTTAAAGTCAGTTTCAAAAGAAATAACTTATAAAATGCCATCTACTAAAAATACCAGCCCTGGTGATTTAGCGGATGAGTTACGACGTAATCTTGTACAACCTATTATCCTAGGTACTGGTAAAAATATTAAAAAAGTTTCTGTAAAAACAGGTGAAGCACTGAAATCCAATCAGCAAATCCTTGTCTTAACAGATGACTTTACTGAAATGCCGGATATGTACGGTTGGACCAAGAAAAATGCTGAAACATTCGGTGAATGGTTGGGCATAAAAGTGCATGTTAAGGGTAAAGGCTCTAAGGTCGTTGCCCAAAGTGTCAAAACCAACGCATCACTCAAGAAAATAAAAGAAATAACAATTACATTAGGAGATTAGCATGTTACAAGCTATTGTTGCAGGTGTTGTGACCTTTATTCTAACTCTGGTTGGAATACCTGCTTTTATTCGTTTTTATCATAAAGCTCATATTTCTGGGCAACAAATGCACGAGGATGTGAAGCAGCACCAAGCAAAAGCGGGAACTCCAACCATGGGTGGGACTGTTTTCTTGGTAGCTTCCGTTTTGTCCAGTTTTGTGATTGCACTTATATCAAGAGAACTCTCAAGCGCTGCTTTGATGATATTGTTTATTCTTGTTTTGTACGGTATTGTTGGTTTCTTGGATGACTTTTTAAAGATTTTTCGCAAAATAAATGAAGGCTTAAATCCCAAACAAAAATTAGTTCTTCAAATTATTGGTGGTATTGTTTTTTACTTTTTCTTTGATACTCATGGTGGCGGTGACTTACTCAATGTTTTTGGTTTCCCAGTTCATTTAGGTTATCTTTATATCGCTTTTGCACTCTTTTGGCTGGTCGGTTTTTCCAACGCAGTCAATTTAACAGATGGTATTGATGGGTTAGCTAGCATTTCTGTTACAATCAGCTTAGCAGCTTATGCAGTTATTGCGACTGTTCAGCATCGTTTTGATATTTTAATTGTCATTTTGAGTATGATTGGCGGTCTGCTTGCCTTCTTCATTTTCAATCATAAACCAGCTAAAATTTTTATGGGGGATGTAGGAAGTTTAGCTCTCGGTGGTATGTTGGCAGCCATTTCGATGGCGCTTCACCAAGAATGGACGCTTCTTCTCATTGGAATTGTCTATGTTTTTGAGACAACTTCGGTCATGATGCAGGTTTCTTATTTCAAATTGACCGGTGGTAAAAGGATTTTCCGGATGACACCAGTTCATCACCATTTTGAATTAGGTGGTTTGTCAGGGCATGGTAAAGCTTGGAGTGAATGGAAGGTCGATTTCTTTTTCTGGGGAATTGGTCTTGCAGCTAGCTTACTAACACTTGCAATTTTATATTTATAAGAGAAACGAGGCGGGGACAATATTATTTCTGCCTCGCTTTTTTGTGACGAAAACTTTGTCCCTACCTCACTAGTCTTCTAGATTGCTGAATAGCCACCCCTCTGAGAGATGAGGTTAGAAACTAAAAAATGCAAATTTTATCTCTGGATGTCTCTTTTTTTGTTTTTAAATAGCAGAAAATCCGACAAATATATTAAAAAATCATGATTTTTCTTGTACTTATACGAAAAAAGTGTATAATAGGTTCAATATTTAGTTGAAGGAGGGGAGTAGCTGCTATCTTCATAAAGTAGAATGGCTTATTTTTTAACTTTAAAAGAATGTTTATTCAATTTGAGTCAAAAGATAAAATTTATTATTTTTGTTTCTTTATGTATTTTGCGGCTTATTTTAATCATATTATGCAGCAAATTACTAGTATTTTGAATAAATAATATTTCCTGTCAAAAACAGCTCTTTACTTTTTGAAACTATTTCGGTATAATATTCAATGTAACAAGATGTGACATTAGAGGAGGTTTATCTATGAAATCATCAAAATGGATTATTGCAACAGGAGTTGTGCTAAGCGCTGGAATCCTATTATCAGGTTGTGGCAAGTCAGCTTCTAGCACATCAACTTATTCATACGTGTATACACAAGATCCAGACACGCTAAATTATCTGATGGCGAACCGTGCGACAACTTCAGATGTTGTGACTAACTTAGTTGATGGATTATTGGAAAATGACCAGTACGGAAATTTAGTTCCGGCGCTTGCTAAGTCATGGACAGTCTCCAAAGATGGCTTGACATATACGTATAAATTACGTAAAGATGCTAAATGGTACACATCAGAAGGTGAAGAGTACGCAAGTGTAAAAGCGCAAGACTTTGTAACTGGCTTGAAATACGCCGCAGATAATAAATCAGAAGCCCTTTACCTCGTTCAAGATTCTGTCAAAGGTTTAGATGCTTACATCAAGGGTGAAACGAAGGATTTTTCAACGGTTGGAGTAAAAGCTCTAGATGACTATACAGTACAGTATACACTCAGCCGTGCAGAGACTTATTGGAATTCAAAAACGACCAATAATATCCTCTTCCCAGTTAATGCAGATTTCTTGAAATCACAAGGAAAAAATTTTGGTTCTGTAAAACCAACCAGCATTCTATACAATGGTCCTTATCTATTGAAGTCTCTGACAGCCAAGTCTTCTATGGAATTTGCTAAAAATCCTCATTACTATGATAAAAAGAATGTTCATTTGGATAACATTAAATTGACATATTATGACGGCTCTGACCAAGAAGCCCTTATCCGTAACTTCACAGATGGTGCCTATAGTGCAGCTCGTCTTTATCCAAATAGCTCTAGTTTTGCTTCTGTTAAGAAACAATATGCTAACAATATCATTTATAGTTTGCAAGATGCGACCAGCTACTATTATAACTTTAATTTAAATCGTCAGTCCTATAACCATACATCGAAGAAAACAGATGCTCAAAAGGCTGCGACCCAAGAAGCGGTGCTAAATAAAGCTTTCCGTCAAGCTATCAACTTTGCCTATAATCGTACTTCTTATGGTGCACAAAGTAATGGGAAAGACGGAGCGACAAAGGTATTGCGGAACACACTCGTGCCACCAACATTTGTTTCTATCGGTGATAAAACGTTTGGTGATGTTGTGTCTTCTAAGCTGGTAAACTATGGCTCAGAATGGTCAAACATGAATTTGGCCGATGCACAAGATGCTTATTACAATCCAGAAAAAGCTAAAGCAAAGTTTGCTCAAGCTAAAGCAGAACTGCAAGCAAAGGGTGTTCAGTTTCCTATCCACTTAGATGTACCAGCTGATCAGACAAGTAAAATTGGTGTTCAATGGGAAAGTTCCATGAAACAATCTGTTGAGTCTGTCTTAGGCACAGAAAATGTTGTCATTGATATTCAACAAATGAGTTCAGATGAATTAAACAATATCAGTTATTTTGCTAATACAGCTGCTCAAAAGGACTATGATTTGTATAATGGTGGTTGGTCTGGTGACTATCAAGACCCATCTACTTATCTAGATACTTTGAATATAAAAAATGGTGGTAGTTTGCAAAACTTTGGTCTGGAACCAGGTCAAGAAAATGATAAGATCAAGGCAGTTGGACTGGACACATATACAGAGATGCTAGCAGAAGCAAATGCTGAAACCAACGAAGCTACACGCTATGAAAAATATGCCGAGGCGCAAGCATGGTTAATTGATAGTGGCTTGACAATGCCAAACCTCTCTCTTGGAGGAACACCATCTGTGACGAAAACAGTTCCATTTAGCCGTTCTTATTCATTAGTTGGAATCAAAGGTGCTTCAAGCAGTTATTTCAAATATGTCAAACTGCAAGACAAAATTGTAACAACAAAAGAATATGAAAGTGCTAAAAAGAAATGGCTAAAAGAAAAAGAAACCTCTAATAAAAAAGCGCAAGATGACTACGAAAATCATGTGAAATAAAACAAATGTAAGAAACTTCTATGAACGATAAGCTTCGTAGGAGTTTCTTTTTGTTGTTCCTATCTAAAGAACCTATATCGAAGAAGTCTCAAATAAGAGTTGGCTTTAGGGAGTGATTTTAAGTGCTGACAGATACATTTTTTCAAAAAAATTTCTTGACAAGGAGTTTCTATCCTGTTATACTAATAAGGTACCCAATCGCGGGGATGGCGGAATTGGCAGACGCGCAGGACTAAGGATCCTGTGACCGCTTTAGGTCGTGAGGGTTCAAGTCCCTCTCTCCGCATCAGACAAGCTGGCTTCAGCCAGTTTTTTTGTTTCATTATTTTTGAAATGTGAGGAAAGAAAAACAGTTTTATAAGAGAAAGCGCTTAAAAGATTAGGAAATGCTGGTATTTTTTCCTAAAAAGTGATAAAATAAGCAATGTAAATGGGAAAACCCATAAAAATAAATAGGAGGCCTAATACTAATGGCAATCGTTTCAGCAGAAAAATTTGTCCAAGCAGCTCGTGACAATGGTTATGCAGTTGGTGGATTTAATACAAACAACCTTGAGTGGACTCAAGCTATCTTGCGTGCAGCAGAAGCTAAAAAAGCTCCAGTTCTTATCCAAACTTCTATGGGTGCTGCTAAATATATGGGTGGTTACAAAGTATGTAAACTTCTCATCGAAAACCTTGTAGAATCAATGGGAATTACTGTACCAGTTGCTATTCACCTTGACCATGGTCATTATGAAGATGCGCTTGAATGTATCAAAGTTGGTTACACTTCAGTTATGTTTGATGGTTCTCATCTTCCAGTTGAAGAAAACCTTGAAAAAGCTCGCAAAGTTGTTGAATTTGCGCATGCAAATGGCGTGTCAGTAGAAGCTGAAGTTGGTACAATCGGTGGTGAAGAAGATGGTATCATCGGTGACGGTGAATTGGCTCCAATCGAAGATGCAAAAGCAATGGTTGAAACTGGAATTGACTTCCTTGCAGCAGGTATTGGGAACATTCATGGACCATACCCAGCTAACTGGAAAGGTCTTCACCTTGACCACTTGCAAAAATTGACAGAAGCTGTTCCTGGATTCCCAATCGTACTTCACGGTGGATCAGGTATTCCTGACGACCAAATCCAAGCAGCTATCAAATTGGGTGTTGCTAAGGTAAATGTAAACACTGAATGTCAAATTGCCTTTGCAAAAGCTACTCGTAAATTCGTTGCTGAATACGAAGCAAACGAAGCAGAATACGATAAGAAGAAACTCTTTGACCCACGTAAATTCTTGAAGCCAGGTTTCGAAGCCATTACAGAAGCTGTTGAAGAACGTATTGACGTATTTGGTTCAGAAGGTAAAGCTTAATTACGTTTACCAAATAAACAAGAAAATCTCGCCTTGTGCGGGATTTTTGTTGAATAAATAAAAGATAAAAATTTGTTGGCAGGAATGGGAGAGAGGAATGGCTCAGATTAAAGAAATCAAGAAAGAGGATCAGAAGTTAGCGATTGCAGCTGAGATTTTGGCTGATTTACCAGAGTGGTTTGGTATTCCAGATAGTACTCAAGCCTATATTGAGGCGGCTGGGAAACTTCGTGTCTGGGGAGCTTATGAGGGGGATGATCCGCTTGGTTTTATTAGTTTGTCCTATTCCAGTGAAGACTGTGCAGAGATTGACTGCCTAGCTATCAAGAAAGACTATCATAGACAAGGGATTGGATCAAAGCTAGTGAATGTCTTGGAAATGGCAGCAGGACAACAAGTTGACTATTTACAAGTCAAAACAGTAGCACTGGGTCATTATCCAACCTACGATAGAACTAATGCTTTCTATCAGGCTCAAGGTTTTAAAAAATTAGAAATCTTCCCTCAGCTATGGGATTCACACAATCCCTGCATGGTTTTAATCAAGAAAATTTCCTAAAAACTTCTTGACAAAAAAATTTGACGTGTTAGAATAAGAATGTGTTGAATGCCGATTTAGCTCAGTTGGTAGAGCAACGCACTCGTAACGCGTAGGTCGTAGGTTCAAGCCCTATAATCGGCATCATTGAAGGTCTTCATTGAATTGAAGGTTTTTTTTTGTTATTTATAAAGTGTTGTTGTGTAAAAAGGTGCTAGAATCTGGTCAGCTTATGAAAAAGCAAGTAAGTTATTCAGGTTTTACAACCACTTACCTCTCCAAATGAACCACTTACTGAAAACCGCTTGAATTTCACGAACCAATTGTTATAATAAAATAAAGAAAAACGAGGGGAGCGTTTATGAAAATTCGAGTTGAGCTAGATTCTAATCTGGAAGAAGCAGAAATTGTCATTAAGGCACCTCGCTTTGATGAACAGATAGAGCGCATTCAGCGTTCTCTGGAAGAAGTTGCTAAGCCGTCTATTCTTTTTTACAAAGATACGAGCGAATACTATGTTGATTTAGCAGATATTCTCTTTTTTGAGACAGAGGGAAATAAGATTTTTGCACATGCTCGAAATAATGCTTATGAAGTAAAGCTGAAATTGTATGAGCTGGAAGAATGCTTGCCACGTTATTTCTGTCGTATTTCTAAGTCAACAATTACGAATATTAAAGCAATTTATTCGTTGGAAAAGTCTTTTTCAGGGACCAGCAGCATTCGCTTTTATGATACTCATAAACAAGTGCACGTGTCTCGGCATTATTTTCAATTTTTAAAAGAAAAATTAAGTGAAATGAGGTAAATATTATGAGAAAAACATTGTTTGGAGTGGGGCTTTTGGTATTGGCAGGCTGGGTGCTATTACAAGGAAATTTTGGTATTCCAGTTATGGATTTTAATTTTTGGCCGATGCTCGTTGTACTGGGCTTTGCTTACTTTGCGGTTGAAAATTTTTGGAGAGGAAATTTATCTGGTGGGGTTATTTTAGCCATTATTTCCTTAATCGTTGCAAATAGTAGCTATCACTTTTTGCCAATCTCATCTGGAACGATTTTCTTAGCAGGGATTCTGGCTTCTATTGGTATTGGCTTAATTTTCAAACCAAAACGGATTTGGGGTGTTTATCGTGGTTCAAATGCTCATCGCACTATAAATGGGGATATTAATTTTGGAAGTGGTACGCGCTACATCAATTCGGAAGATTTCACCTATGAAACGCTAGATTGTACCTTTGGTAATGCCACAGTTTATTTTGACAATGCCACGATAAAAGGCGATTCCGCTACCTTTGATGTTGATGTATCTTTTGGGAATGCAACGTTATATGTGCCTAGTAATTGGCGTGTGGAGTTGGATGTAGACAATGCTTTCGGCACAGTTACCAATCCCCGTAACATCAATGAGAAAGACAAGACCCTCTATGTAAAGGGAGATGTATCTTTCGGTCGTTTGGGAATTATCTATATTTAAGACTGATGGATTGGGCTACCTTGGCTAAATTTTGAAATATAGAGAAAATAGTCTTGCAAAATCATAGAAATTGTGATAAAATTTTACGGTATGTGGTATAAAACCCGTGAAACTAATCAGGAGGACAAGTATCAATGGCAAAAGTATGTTACTTTACAGGTCGTAAAACTGTATCAGGAAATAACCGCTCTCACGCAATGAACCAAACAAAACGTACTGTGAAACCAAATCTTCAAAAGGTGACAATCTTAGTTGATGGTAAACCTAAGAAAGTTTGGGCTTCAGCACGCGCCCTTAAATCAGGCAAAGTTGAACGCGTTTAATTTATGAAGAATCGGACCTCTTGGGTCCCTTTTCTTTTTGTACAAGAAAATAGATTTTTTAGGACAAGGAAAATCCCCAACATTGACTGAATCCTTTCTAATTATGTACTCTCTCTTTTACAGTCCGCGTAAAATATGGTAAAATAAACTATAAAATACTTTTGAGGTAGAAACTATGACTGTAAAAATCAATACAAAAGATGGTCAAATCGAACTGACAGATGATGTCATTGCGACAATTGTTGGTGGGGCAGCAACTGAAATTTTTGGTGTTGTTGGAATGGCCAGTAAAAATGCCATTAAAGATAATTTCCAAGCTTTATTAGGCAAAGAAAATTATGCGAAAGGCGTTGTAGTAAAGACAACGGACGAAGGTAGCATTGCTGTTGATGTGTATACAGTTTTGAGCTATGGTACCAAGATCAGTGAAGTGTCTAAAAATATTCAAGAACGTGTGAAATTCAGTCTTGAAAATCAGCTTGGAATTACTGCCGAAACAGTAAATGTCTATATCCAAAATATTAAAGTTGTAGGAGAATAATCGTGTCAAATATTACTACTAGTTTATTTCAAGAAATGGTGCAGTCTGCATCTACTCGTTTGAATAAACAGGCTGAATATGTCAATTCTTTAAATGTTTTTCCTGTGCCGGATGGTGACACAGGTACCAATATGGGAATGACCATTGAAAATGGAGCAAAGGAAGTTGCAGATAAATCTGCTTCTACTGTTGGTGAAGTGGCTGGAATTTTTGCTAAAGGTCTCTTGATGGGGGCGCGTGGGAATTCTGGTGTTATTACTTCACAGCTTTTCCGCGGCTTCTCTCAAAGTGTGAAAGAGAAGGAAGAATTAACAGGACAAGATTTAGCCCTTGCTTTTCAATCTGGAGTAGAAGTAGCCTACAAAGCTGTGATGAAGCCAGTTGAGGGAACGATTTTGACAGTTTCTCGTGGAGCTGCAATTGGTGCCAAGAAAAAAGCAGAAGAGACTAATGATGCTGTTGAAGTCATGAAAGCAGCTCTTGATAGTGCTAAGGTGGCTCTTGCTAAAACACCTGACATGCTTCCGGTCTTAAAAGAAGTTGGTGTTGTGGACTCTGGTGGTCAAGGTCTTGTTTTCATTTATGAAGGCTTTTTGTCAGCATTAACAGGCGAATATATTGCGTCTGAAGAATTTCAAGCAACGCCTGCAACTATGACAGAAATGATCAATGCAGAACACCATAAGTCAGTAGCTAGTCATGTGGCAACAGAAGACATCAAATATGGTTATTGTACGGAAATCATGGTAGCCTTGAAAAAAGGTCCAACGTATGTTAAAGAATTTGACTATGATGAATTCCGCAACTACTTGAATGAACTGGGCGACTCACTTCTTGTCGTAAACGATGATGAAATCGTAAAAGTTCACGTTCACACGGAAGATCCTGGTTTGGTTATGCAAGAAGGCTTGAAATACGGAAGCCTTGTCAAGGTTAAAGTAGACAACATGCGTAATCAACACGAAGCGCAGGTTGAAAAAGAAGAGCGTGAAAGCAGCCAGCCAACAGAAGAAAAAGAATATGCAATCATTGCTGTCGTTGCAGGAGAAGGATTGTCAGACATCTTTAAAGCGCAAGGTGTGGACTACATCATCTCTGGCGGGCAAACGATGAATCCTTCAACAGAAGATTTCATCAAGGCAGTTGAACATGTGAATGCTCGTCATATCATTATCCTGCCAAACAACAAGAATATCTTCATGGCGGCGCAATCAGCGGCTGAAGTGATTGAACAACCTGCTGCAGTGATTGAAACAAGAACAATTCCACAAGGTTTGACTAGCTTGTTAGCTTTTGACCCAAGCAAATCCATTGAGGAAAATCATGATCGGATGACTGCTACACTTGCAGATGTTGTAAGTGGTAGTGTGACGACAGCTGTTCGTGATACAACGATTGACGGTCTTGAAATTCATGAAAATGATAATTTAGGTATGGTAGATGGAAAAATTGTTGTTTCCAATCCAGACATGCTGACGACATTGAATGAAACGTTCAGTAAGATGTTAGATGCAGATAGTGAAATTGTGACGATTTACATCGGTGAAGATGGAAGTGAAGACTTGGCCAATGAATTAGCACAAGACATTACTGAAAAATTTGAAGATGTAGAAGTAGAAATTCACAATGGCGGACAGCCAGTTTATCCATATCTCTTTAGTGTTGAATAAATAGAATAACTGATGAAAAGGAGGCTGGGCAAAAAGTGTCTCAGCCTCTATCTCATTTGGTGATAAGCGAATGACGCAGCTTCAACAATTCAATGAATTGTTGAAGGCGGGAAATCAGCCTTGCACAGCAAGCCACTGTGATTGCTCAAAGCAATGTTTTGAGGTGGCGGATAAGACTTGCGATGCAAGTCTCAAGGTGATTCACTTTTCAAGATCGGAAGAGCACTTTTGACAAAAACTTTTTTTCTTTATCTGTCTCTTCAACAGTCTCCCAGACTGTTGAATGCCCTTGCAGGGTGGGACTACGAACTAAAATTTTTCGATTTTTAGTTCTGTCCCACTCCCTTTGTTTGTGACATTTGTCATGTTAAGCGATGACAAAATCATCTAGTAGCGATAAAAGAGTTGAGCTATAATGAAAGCAACAAGAGGAAATGAAGAGGTAGGAAATAAGTTGTAGACTTTGCTTCTAACTCTTGTTGACAGTAACTCTGTGGTAATCCAATCGTTAACCAGAAACTTTCCTGAGCCAATTGCTAGGACTTCTGTATTGGTTGTATTTCTACCAAAGAAATAATGAGGAGAAAAAGATGAAGCTGATTGAGGTGAATAATTTATCCAAGGAAGATTCATGGGAAAGATATTTTGAAGGATATTTCTTTTACGATTAACGATGGAGAGTGCGTGACGTTGATTGGTCCGAATGGAGCTGGGAAAACGACTCTCATGGATTGTTTGCTAGGGATAAATTTCTTACAGGTGGACAAGCTAGTGTTCGAGGATTAAAGCCAACAGACGAGCAGATGTAGATGCCTATGTTTTAAAGGAACGCAGTATTGCTGACCTCATGAAAACAATCCATACAGTATTAAAAGGGCAAAAAGAATATTCTCCTGAACTAATGGAAGCCATGATGACGAGTAAGAATCCCTTGTCCAATCAGGAAATTTTAGTTTTGCAAGCAGCAGCAAGACGTCTGTCTAGTAAAGAAATCGCTCAAAAACTTTACTTGTCGCACGGAACCATTCGCAATTATATGTCAAGCATTCTAACGAAATTAGCAGCAAAAAATTGATTAGAAGCAGTTTGGATTGTACAAGAAAATGGTTGGATTTGATAGTAATGTACGAAAAATAGAAATTTATCAGAATTATTATCATCTGATTGTTCGTTTTATTTTGTGAATAAAACATGACAAAGGGTGTGTTCAAATGCTATAAGAACGCGCTTTTTATTTTGTTTTAGATGGTTATATTTGTGAAATAGGAAAAAATTACTCAAAAAGTAGTTTGAAAATGTTTACGCGAAAGCGCTTTTTTTATATAATGTGAATGATAGAAATTGGATGACTGTCTTACTACGAAGTGTAAAGATTAGCTAGCCTTTGCTTTGCACTATGTTACAATCTGAGGTTAGGCCATTTCAAATCCAAAAGATTAGAATTGATATCATGACTCAGTCAATGTTTGATTCCCTAACTTCTATCACATGTTTGTAATATTACACATCATTTTATAAGGAGGACAAACTATGTTAAAATTTTCTTCAAACGTTTTAGCTACTAGCGTAGCAGATACAACTCAGGTTGCACCTGGTGGTTGTTGCTGTTGTTGCTGTACATGCTGCTTCTCTGTAGCAGTAGGCGGAAATGCAACTGGTGGTTCAACAACTGGATCCGTAGCACCTACAAAATAATTTTTCTTAACTGGTTTTATCTAAAGAATTGCTGGAGGAATAACTTCGTTCATGGATTGCTAGCTGTTCATGATGAGTTAAAAACTATTTCTTGACGATTCTTTGGATGAAGCTAGGTTAGAAAAACGATCACACATTCTATAGCAGAAAAAATAGAAGGATGAAAATTATGCTTAAATTAGATTCACATATTATGGCTACTAGCGTGGCAGAAACAACTCAAGTTGCACCCGGCGGCTGTTGCTGCTGTTGCTGTACATGCTGCTTCTCTGTAGCAGTAGGCGGAAATGCAACTGGTGGTTCAACAAACATTAAACCTTAAAATTTTGTTTATAGGAATTAGATGAGTTGGTAAAGCATCGATTCATCTAGTACAGCGGTCTAGTAGTAATTCGTCAGTGTTATGAGAATGCTAACGAATTACTACTATTTTATAAATATAGTAGTTAGAAAGTTCATTATGTCATTTTTTTCAAAAGACAAACGCCAATCAACTGTTTCCTCTCACCTGACAAGAGACGAAGCACGGCAATTATTTGAATTTAACACCAACCACTTCTCTTTCTCAGAGTATCATCATCAGACGGTTTTAAAAACATCCAAACAGCTTGTTGCTCAGCATCTCATGCCTTATGACAGTGATAATTTGAGTCAACAATTTTTACTGAATTATAAGACAAATAATGATTATTTAGGGTTTAAAACAAGCGTTTCTGAATTTTTCACAGATTCAGCTGTAGCGACTTTTACCAATAGTTCTTATTTTGAGGATTCTCAAGATGTCATAGCATTGCCGCAAGCAAAAAAAATAGCAGCTTCTCTGTCTACTTGCATTGTGAATAGGAGAAGTCATCGTCAGTTCAAAGCGCTGGAAATGTCTAAACAGGATTTAGCAAATTTATTGTATTACGCCTGTGGTGTTAGTGGGGAAGCAACTGTGAAGCCTGAGATTCGTAAAAAAGTTGCTTTAAGAAATTGTGCATCTGGTGGAGGACTTTATCCAATCACCCTGTATTTTTATGCCAGACAGGTTGAAGGACTAGAAGATGGCTACTATGAGTATTTACCCTACCAGCATGCTTTGAAATGCCATTCCATAGCTCCGGCAGAGGATATGAGAGCTTTTGCAGAGTTTGGCACTATCAATGCAGAAGATAGTAATCTTATTTTTATTTATGCCTATAATTACTTAAAAAACACTAGAAAATATGGCAATCAAGCAACTGCCTACGCATTTATTGAAGCAGGCGAAATTGCTCAAAATATTCAATTGGTGTCTACGGCTCTAGTCTATGGTAGTTTAGATATTGGCGGATATAATAAAGAATATATCGAAGAAAAATTAGGTCTAGATGGAATCAATCATCATGTGATACATATGACTGTTGTTGGAAATAAGGAGTTTTAATGAAATATCAATTAAATAGTAATGTTCGAATTGTCCAATTTAACGAAATATTTTGTTTTAGAAAAGGCATTTGGGACTTTAATGAGGCTACTTTGGATATTAGTCAAGAATCTCAAATCTTGAAAGCGGTCTATTGCGAGATGATTTCTGCGTTGTTTAAAGGACAAGCAATTGATATTACTGCTTTTGAAGAACGTTTAGATGCAGAGGACTTCGCCAAATTATTTCAGGTTGTTGAAGCTTTGTATTACAGTGACCTCTTGATGAAAGAAGATGAACAAGCCATTCAAGAAAACATCATGCAAATCTTAATGGGAAGTTCTCGTTTTATGGCAGAGGCTGGGCGAACAATGAATACAGTCCCAATTCTGTTTATTAGTGATACTGATTTTGTAAATGATTCGGCTCTGAAATTAGCAGAAGTAATGGGGATAAATATTAAAGTTGCGAGTGATGAACTAAAATTAAAGCTTCAAACGACAGATGTTTCTTCTCGCCTTGATGCCCTCACTCATCGCCAAAATATGCAGCTACTAACAAAAGAATTGCAATCTTATCAAGCCGTTGTTGTTTGTCAGGAGAGATTAAACGTGACAATGGTACGTCATCTCAATGAAGTCAGTGTTTCTTTGAAACAACAATTGATTCTAGGATTTGTAGATGGCCCATTTATACATGCTTGTACTTTGAATCCGCCACACACAGCAGATTTCGATAGTTTGGAACGGCGTGTTTTAGCACGTTTGCAAGACCACACCCTGTATCAACATTTTGCAAATCAACTCTTACCCGCTACTCAGCCTGTTAGTCAAGCATTTTTACCCTTATTGAATATTTTGATGAATTTAGTCATCAGCGAGGCCTTTTTAGTTGCTTGCACAGGAAATTCAAAATTTGAGGGGCGTTTATTAAGTATCTACTTGCCAACTTTGGAAATCCAAGTTCAGGATATTTTAAAGATGTCGAATTCCCAAACACAAGGTGCGCTGGCAAAATTAAGATATGAAGATCAACAAATTGCGACCCGTGAAATGGTAAAAGACTTACTGAGAGAAGATAGGGAATAAATGTATGCTAAATTATTATCCTTCATTTAATCAAATTTTTTCAGAATTTAAAGCTTTAAGTGGCAATCGGACAGGGATTTTGAACCAGACTCAAGTACCTATTTGCAATCATCCTCATGATGTATATTTAAAAAGTGTAACGGGTCAGATGCCAGATTACCATAAGCAATTTATCGGTGAGAACAGTCAGGTTAGTTACCATATCATTGGATACGGAAGCCATTATGAAGAAGCGCTGATTAAGTACTTAGGCGAAAGCATTGAGCGGTATGCAACAATTATTGCAGCAGATTTATTGGCTGATCGGATAGTTTATGCTTCCTATGCAGAACTGAGCCAGACAAATCGTGTTATGCCATTAGAGTATCTACGTGTCTTTACAAAAAAGCAGATTGAACAAAGTATCGCTTTTCATATGACAATGTGCCAAAAAGAGGTGACAGAAGAAGATGTCCTTGGCTGGGTGAAATGTCCCCTGTTGTTTGAAGATGAAGAGATGTATATCCCTGTTCAAATGCTCTGTGTGGGGTATAAACCAAATCATGAAGTTGGAGAACAGTATATTATTCCGGGATTTTCAACGGGAACAGCTTCGCACAAGACGTTAGAAGCAGCTATGTGCAATAGTGTCATTGAATATCTGCAAATTGATTCTATGATGTTGAGCTGGCATACTAAAAAGCCTTGTCGTCGGATTGAAATTGACGATCCAGATATCCTAGCTATTTTAGAGGAAGCACATTTGGGTGAAGATAGCCTTTATGAAATTATTCCAATTGATATGACCATCGGAGAGGACAATCCACTCTATACATTTGGCGTTATCTTGAAAAACAAATATCAAGAAGCTCCGTATTTGCTATTTGGTGTTCAAGCTGGTCTTGATCCAAAACATACACTTCTTCGTGGGATTATGGAAGCTTCAGCTATTAGTTATAGTTATTATTACAATTTACTGTATAATCAAGAGGCTTTAAGCAATATCGAAAGCACAGAACCACAATTTTTGGATCTGGATAGCAATGTATTTTACTATGCTCATGCCAAAAACCAAGAGAAAAAGTGGAAAGCCTTTGAGCCACTTATTTCTGGGAGTGTTACACTGAGTGAACTAGAAGATCATAGTGGTAAAAATAAAAAAGACGATTTGAGGATTTTGCTTGATTATACGAAAAAGGTCAGTCCTAACGCAGTATTTTTAGATATGACACCGCCCGAAGCAGCTGAAAAAGGTTGGTACGTTACGCGTGTCTTAATGCCAGACTTGCTTGAAATGTGCATTCCAGCTTTTCCATTTGCAAATCATCCGCGCATGAGACAGTTTGGAGGTGTAACACATGAATTTGTACACCCTATGCCTTAGCTTATGTTTTTTATTAGTTAGTTTAAATCCATCGATTCCCATGCAAGCTATTTTTGGACGAAATCCAAGCGGTTATGGTTTTGATTTATCACGATTTTTAAAAGCAGTCAATGCTTATTATGTCATAATGTTTTTAGGAATTGGTCTGCTATATCCTCGGTTCATTCAATTTTATGGACAAGTCAGCTTTGCTTATCTGCCTCTTGCTATTCTCTTGATGATTGGAATGTTCCTTTTGGAAGTTAGCTTTTCGCATGGGCTTCGCTGTTTAAAAGCTCAAAAATGGTTGCCTTTGAAATTGTCTGTCGTAGGGGCTGCTTCTCGTCCTATTGATGTTGTGCTGACGCTTTCTCTTGCCTTTTTTGAGGAAATGACCTATCGTTTGTTATGGTTTGACATTCTATTGCAGAAATGGGAACTTCCCTTTATCCTGGTCCTTCTCATCACTACCATTTTTTATGCACTCAATCATCTTCTAATGGGAAAAGAAATACTGTATGCAAAATTACTGACTGGTCTTTTATATGGTATAATTTATTATTGGAGCGGAAATATTTGGCTAGTTCTTTTTATCCACATTGGTGGAAATTTATGGATTGATTGCTTAAGTATTTATCAAGCAAAGAAAAGAGGTGCTTTATGACAACAATTGTGATAATTGCAGCTCTGCTTTTCCTTGCGTGTCTTACCTTTTGGCTAAACAAAGAAAATTTGCGAGTATTGAGGCGGTGGCATTTACATCATGTTAGTAACTTACCCTATCGCCAAGGTATTGAAATCATCTTATTAAGCTTTCAGCTATGTTTGATTTTCGGTTATTTCCTTTTTCTTTGGAGCAAGGGAGAAAGTACATCCTATTTTGTCTCCTTTTTAGGGCAAGGAAATTTCGATTGGCGATTTTTCTTCTTTTTAATCTTATATATATTGGCTTTAATAGAAGTGACAATGTTCGTTTTAATTGGGCTGATAGAAGTTGTTTTTAAGATAGATAGTCGAGCTACTTTTCAAAAAATGACATGGTTGGCATTTACAAAACAGCAGCCACTAGCTAGTATTCTTTTGCTTTTGTTGACAACGTTGACAGATGCTGCTTTCTATTTTGGAATTGTTCACCTTTCACTTAGAGAGGAACGTTGGGGATTTCTTTTGACTGTTCTTAGTTTTGCTATCGTGAAAGCTTGCTCTTTCAAAGGGAATCCAGAAAAAATAGTTGCGTTTTTACTATTTTTAAATATAGGTATTTGGTGTATGGTAGCCACCTTATTATATAGTTGGTTCGTTGGTATGTTGCTTCTTGGTTTAACTTACATGATAATTAGTTTTAAAGAGCAACACAGATAAATTAAAGAAAGGGAACATTTATGAGTCTTGTAGAATTAACAGACGTTACCAAAGTTTACTCAGGAGGAAAAACAGCGGTTGATCACGTGTCTTTTTCGCTTGAAAAAGGAAAAATTTATGGATTATTAGGACCGAATGGAGCCGGAAAATCTAGTTTAATCAATCTGATTTTAGGACTAACTCCAATGACATCTGGGAAAATCAGTTTGTTTGATCAGCCAATAAAGGTGATTAAAAAAGTGAGTTCAAAAATTGGATATGTTCCTCAAGATATTGCCATTTATCCAGATCTCACTGCTTACGAAAATGTAGAATTGTTTGGTTCTCTTTATGGTTTAAAAGGCGCAACTCTCAAAGAAAAGGTACTGAAAAGTTTGGAATTTGTAGGCTTGACTGACCAAGCGAAAAACTTTCCTCGTCAATTTTCAGGTGGCATGAAACGACGTTTAAATATTGCGTGTGCTTTGGTTCATTCTCCACAGTTGATTATCTTTGATGAACCAACGGTGGGGATTGATCCGCAGTCACGTAATCATATTTTGGAGTCCATTCGTCTTCTCAATGCACAAGGGGCGACAGTTATTTATACAACCCACTATATGGAAGAAGTTGAAGCACTATGTGACTATATCTATATCATGGATCATGGAAAAGTGATTGAAGAAGGAAGCAAAGGCGATTTAGAAAAACGTTATGAAAAAGACTTTGCTCAAAAGATAATGGTAACAGTAACAGACGGAGGGATTTCTGGCTTGGCAAATGAACCAAATTGGAAGATTACAGAGCTAGATCATGAAATTATCATAACAGTTGAGAATGAAAGTATTCAAAGGGTGATTGAAAAGTTAAACCAAGCTCACATTCATTTTAGTGAAATTCGTCATACACATTTGAATTTAGAAGAAATCTTTTTACACTTGACCGGTAAGAAGTTAAGAGATTAGGGGTTGCTATGATTCTATTTCATTTAATTAAAAAAGAAAGTCTGCAAATCTTTAGAAATCGAACGGCGATTTTGATGATGATTATTTTTCCTATCTTGATGATAGTGATTTTGAGTTTTGCTTTCAAATCCAGTTTTAATACAACAACTACCGTTCCCCATCTGAAAGTTCGCTATCAGCTTGAAGGAGCTGAAACAGATTACCAGAAGAATTTCACAAAATTTCTAAAAACGTTAAATAAAGAACTGGGATTTGAAGCAAAAGTGAGTAAGAACCTGTCCGCAGATAAACAAAAAGTCAGCGAAGGAGCTTTAACTGCTACTCTAGAAGTAAAAAGCGATAAAACAATTAAGGTGACGACCAACCGCATCAATCAACAGAATGCAGACTTGGTGAAGATGTTGGTTGATACTTATGTTGATAATGCTAAAACCTATGACTCGATTGGAGAGCTTTATCCAGCCACCCTTAATAATATCAAAAAAAGAACGGTTGATTATATTAAAACGACCTCTATCCAAACCAGCAAAGGTATGACTTCGGCAGACTATTATGCCATTTCCATGTTCACCATGATTACTTTTTATAGTATCATGTCAGCTATGAATTTAGTTCTCTCAGACCGTCAGTTAGGTGCGGTAAATCGTATCCGTTTGACAGGTGTTTCTAATGTTCATATTCTTTTGGGAAAATTAATGGGAGGCATGTTTGCAACTGGTGTTCAACTAACTGTCTTGTATATCTTCACACGTTTTGTTATGCAAGTAAATTGGGGTAGTCATCATTTGCAGATTCTTGGTGTGACAGCGTCTTTGATTTATCTTTCCATTGCAATTGGAATTGGACTGGCTAGCGGTATCCGAAATGAATCTTTCTTAATGGTGGCTTCAAATGCCGTCATTCCAATCTTTGCTTTCTTAGGGGGAAGTTATGTTCCTCTATCCACTCTTAATAGTGAATTTATCAATCAATTATCAAATATTTCCCCTATAAAATGGGTCAATGATAGTTTATTCTATCTTGTATTTGGAGGGCAAACCAATCCTATCCCAACGACTTTACTCGTTAATCTAGGCTTAGGAACTGCCTTTATCCTCTTTGCCCTATTTCGGATGAGAAAGCAGGTGACAGCATGATTTCCTTTATAAACATTCTTTTTAAGAAAATTTGTCGCAAAAAATCAAGCTACGTGACCTTTATCTTATTGCCGATTTTGACCACTTTACTAGCACTCTCTTTAAGTTTTACAGGTGAAAGTGCTGCGAAGATTGGGATTTTAGATAAGGATAAAAGTCAAGTTTCAAAACAGTTTGTTTCACAAATCAAGCAAAATGAAAAATATGATATTTACACGAAATTTGATGAGAAACAGATAGATAACTACCTAAAAAATAAAACGCTAGAGGCTGTTTTAGTGATTGACAAAGGCTTTGGAAACAAAGTGCTTCGTGGGCAAACACAAAAGTTGAATTTGCGCGCTATTTCTAGCAGTCAAGTGACAGAATGGTTTAAAGCCAATGCAAACTATCTTTTGGAAAATTATAATACGATAGGGGATGCTGCAGCTGGTGATCAGACGATTTTTAACAATATCTTAGCTCATAATAAAAAATTGTCCTATAAAGTGCGTCAAACGACCTTAGCAGACCTTTCACAAAGCAAATCTGTTTCCTCAACCACGACTGGTTTTCTTCTGATTCTAATGTTAGGAAGCGCCAGTGTGATTTATAGTGGAATCTTGACTGATAAGACTTCTCAAATCTACAATCGTTTAACCTTATCTAAATTGTCTCGATTGAAATATATGTTGAGCTATGTTTGTGTCGGCCTAGTAGCTTATGCGATTCAAATTGCCATTATTTTGGGAATGTTGAAAGTCGTTAACATCAGCTTTTACATTCCTATCTGGGCTTTGTTAACGACTTTCCTCTTGTTTAGTTTGCTCGTGATTGGCTTTGGGCTTTTTGTAGGGGCGATTTCTAAAAATAGCCAACAAAGCAGCCAGCTGGCGAACCTTATTATTATGCCAACTTCCATGTTAGCAGGCTGTTTATGGCCTTTAAAGATTACACCTAGCTATATGCAAGCAATCGGAAAATTACTACCACAAAATTGGGTGCTTTCGATTGTGGATGTCTTCCAATCAGGTGGAACGATTGCTGCTGCTTGGCCTTATATGACGGCATTATTTGCAGTAGCTGCTATACTGATTGTATTTTCTAGTTGGATGTTAAAACCCATTCATCATTGATGATAAAAAACTTTTAGAGCAAATTTTTCTCTAAAAGTTTTTTTGATGTCTGAAAATGAAACGATAGATGAGGAGAACTGCTAGCTTTAAAATAAGGGAGTTTATATGCTTCCACTATCTAAACTTCTTTTATAATTTGTTTTTGTTTGTAATCGCTTTTGTTTGATAAACTCTTATAAGTATGCTATAATCTTGAAAAAGAAGATAGGAGTTTCATATTATGCTATTTTTAATAGTGCCAATTATTATTGTCGTGCTGTTTCTCATTCTTTTTAGCTCGTTGTATGTCGTTCGTCAACAGTCTGTAGCGATTATAGAACGTTTTGGGAAATATCAAAAGTTAAGTAATAGTGGAATTCATTTGCGTTTGCCATTTGGTATTGATCATATCGCAGCGCGTGTGCAATTGCGCCTCTTGCAAAGTGAGATTGTGGTTGAAACGAAGACACAAGACAATGTATTTGTCATGATGAATGTCGCTACACAATACCGTGTCAATGAAAATAATGTAACAGATGCTTACTATAAATTGATTCGCCCAGAAGCTCAAATCAAGTCTTATATTGAAGATGCATTGCGTTCATCTGTTCCTAAATTGACCTTGGATGAATTGTTTGAAAAGAAAGATGAAATTGCGCTTGAAGTCCAAAAGCAAGTGGCAGAAGAAATGTCTACTTACGGTTATATCATCGTAAAAACCTTGATTACTAAAGTTGAGCCAGATGCAGAAGTCAAGCAATCAATGAATGAAATCAACGCTGCCCAACGGAAACGTGTTGCTGCGCAAGAATTAGCTGAAGCTGACAAGATTAAAATTGTGACAGCCGCAGAAGCAGAAGCTGAAAAAGATCGCCTTCATGGGGTTGGTATCGCCGAACAACGGAAAGCAATTGTAGATGGATTGGCAGACTCAATTAAGGAATTAAAAGGTGCGAATGTTGAATTGAAGGAAGAACAAATCATGTCCATTCTTTTAACCAACCAATACCTTGACACGTTGAATAATTTTGCAGACAATAAGGGAAATAATACAATTTTCCTACCAGCAAATCCTGACGGAGTGGAAAGTATTCGAACACAAATATTATCAGCACTCAAAGCTAAATAAAGAATATTCTGAATTGTTTTATTCATCAAATAGGCAGCCCTTTCCATTGACAAAACAAACAAAAACCTTTACAATATTTAGTTAGAAATAATAAAATAGGAGAAGGAAATGGCTAAATCTAACTTTGAAAAAGTAGAATCAGTTGTTAGCTGGGTTCGTGATAAGAAAATCACAGGTTATCGCATCAGTAAAGAAACGAACGCTCGTGAAATGTCTATCATTGCCCTTGCTCAAGGACGTGCTAAAGTGAAAAATATTTCATTTGAAACCGCTCTTGGATTGATTGATTTTTACGATAAAAACCACGAAAAGTTTGAAAACTAATCGTTGTATTTTTAGCAGGCTATCAGCCTGCTTTTTTTGTTTGCAATTGTAAAATAGTATAATTTTATATGGAAACAACAAATAATTATAAAGCAGAAAGTTTATTTATTCGCTTCCTATCTAATTCTTTAGAATGAATATTTTTACAGAAAAATGATAAACCGCTTTCTACAATACAATCTATTTTAAAAAATATTCTTAAAAATTAGAGTTTTATTTTTAACAAGAAAATGTTCTAATAAATGTGTATTCAAACATTCTGTTTTGTTTGAATAAAAATTAGTTTTTCAATTGACTTCTTAAAGATTTTGGAGAGAAAATAAAGACGAGACTGGAACAAAAGTCCTTAACCTCGTCAGATTTTTATGAGTTTCTTGCAAGTCGCAGTGGTGAGTGGGTTCTATGCGGTTGATAAATCAACCTTTACAGCCCTACTCAACTGTGCGGGGGTGGGACGACAAAATCAAATTTCTTCGAAATTACCGATTTTTGTCCCACTCCCGTCGGTTGTGGATTATCGTAAGTAACGTTGTAAAAATTCTTTTGTGCGTTCTTTCTTAGGGTGAGTGAAAATGTCTTCAGGTTTGCCTTCTTCGGCAATGATGCCTTTGTCCATGAAAATAACACGATTGGAGACATCACGCGCAAACTCCATTTCGTGCGTGACAACAATCATGGTTAAGCCCTCTTGAGCAAGGTCTTTCATTATTCTCAGCACTTCACCGACCATTTCGGGGTCAAGCGCTGAGGTTGGCTCGTCAAATAAAATGGCATCTGGGTTCATGGATAAGGCACGTGCAATAGCAACCCGTTGCTTTTGTCCGCCAGAGAGTTGTTTTGGTTTGGCTTGCCAGTAAGGTTGCCCCATGCCAACTTTTTCAAGATTTTCTTTGGCGATTTTTTCGGCCTCTGCTCGTTCTCGCTTGAGAACAGTTGTTTGTGCGACAATGGTATTTTCAAGAACGTTAAGGTTTTCAAAAAGGTTAAAGCTTTGGAACACCATACCGAGTTTTTCACGGTAATGAGTGAGGTTATAGTTTTCTTCTAGTACATTTTCACCACGATAAAGGATTTCTCCTCCACTTGGCTCTTCAAGGAGATTGATAGAGCGTAAGAAAGTAGATTTTCCACTACCAGAGCTTCCGATGATAGAAATGACTTCGCCGGAGTGGACAGTGAGAGAAATGTCTTTTAAGACTTCATTTTGTCCGTAGGATTTTTTAAGATGATTGATTTCTAAAATGGTATCGCTCATGCCTTTACTCCTTTCGTTTGCATTTGATTAGCGCCCGTTGTGTAATCATCTGTGTCAAAACGCCGTTCTACATAGCGGAGGATGCGTGTTACCGTAAATGTTAGGACAAAGTAGATCACGGCAATAATCGTAAAGGTTTGGAAATATTGGTAAGTTTGGGTGGCAATAGTATTTCCTGAGAAATAAAGTTCAACAACGGAGATAACATTTAGTACGGAAGTATCTTTAATGTTTATGACAAATTCATTCCCTGTAGCAGGTAGAATATTGCGTACGACTTGTGGAAGAACAACTTTGCGCATGGTTTGATTATGTGTCATTCCTAGAGCGGTTGCGGCTTCAAATTGTCCTTTGTCAACGGCGAAAATTCCTCCGCGGACAATTTCACTCATATAAGCGCCCGTGTTAATGGAAACGATAAAGATGGCTGCGATTGTACGATCAATGGAAACTCCAAATGCCTGTGCTGTTCCGTAGTAAATAACCATAGATTGAACAATCATAGGTGTTCCACGGAAAATTTCGATGTAGACATTCAGGAACCAACCGAATAAAGTTTGTAAAAGAGCGAGAGCTTTATTTTTGGCTGTAGGAGCGGTGCGGTAAACACCGATTAAGAGACCAATGATGAGCCCTGCAATTGTACCAGTAATGGAAATGAGAAGGGTTAAGCCAGCTCCGCGCAGAAATTGGGACCAGTTGTCTTTCAGAATCTTTGTCACTTGTCCAAAGAAAGTAGTTTTATCTTTGCTGGTGTCAGTTTCAACAGGTTGGTTTTGAATCATCTTGTCCATTAAAGCGACTTGGTCTTTGGCACTGATTTTAGCGATAGCAGCATTGACTTGTTCTAGACGATTGTCGTTTTTGCGCATTCCGATTGCAATCGTAGCATCCTCTTCATTAACTTCAAAACCTTTTTTGAACTGAATCATTTTAAATTTTGAATTAGCGGATTCTGCTGTGAGGGCTTCGGGACGTTCAGAAATGTAGCCGTCTATCACTCCTGACTCAAGTGCTTGGCGCATTTGAGCGAAGTCGCCCATTGCAGTTTCTTGCTTAGCGTCTGTCAGTTGGGAAATCAAATTGTAGAGGTAGACACCTTGTTGAGAGGTGATTTTTGCTCCTTTGAAGTCCGTCAACGTTTTTGCATTGGCATAGGCTCCGTCTTTATTGACTAGTACCACAGGCTCACTGGTGTAGTAGCTATTGGAAAATGCGATTTCTTTTTTTCGCTCAGCAGTTGGACTCATTCCAGCGATAATCATATCTAATTTACCTGATGTCAATGCAGGGATCAATCCATTCCAAGAAGTTTTGACCACTAACGGTTTTTTGCCCAATGCTTTTGCGACTTGTTTGGCGATTTGGACATCATAACCATTGGCATATTGGTTGGTGCCTTCGATTTTGACGGCACCATTTTTATCGTCATCTTGCGTCCAGTTGAACGGTGCATAAGCCGCTTCCATTCCGATTCGCAAGTATTCATCGGCTTGAGCTCTATTTGCAAATCCGAAACTAAGCAGCAGAAGTGCAAATAGAGATAAGAATAATTTCTTCATATTTTCTCCTCATCTAAAAATAGCTTCCTTTCATTGTACCGAAAAATGCCATGCTTTTCAATATTGGGGAAACCCTTACTTGAAAAAATGGTATAATAAAGGCAATTAGTATAAGGAGATTGCTAGATGAAAAAGTTTTTTTGGAGTATCATAATTATTTTCTCATGTTTGTTCTTCAGTCAGCGGGTCTTGGCTGTGAGTTATGATATTGAATCCTATAAAGGCAATTTACAGATTCATTCTGATAATACAGCGACATTTGTTGAAACAGTCAATTACCATTTCTCAAGCGGTTACAGAGGACAAATCATTACTTTGGGGACATCTGGTAAAGTTCCTCTGGGCTTTGATGTGGAAGGAAAGCCGACGATTCTAGCTTTAAGAAATGGACAACCAAAAACGGATATTACTGCTGTTCAGGAATACATTGCGGGTGGTTATAAATATAAAATTTATAATGCCGGTAATAAAGGAGACTGTGTAACCATTACGGTTACTTGGAAGTTGAAGAATATGTTGTTTGTCTACAATGATATTGTAGAATTACACTGGATTCCAATCAGTGATTGGGATAAAAAATTAAATAATGTAGAATTTCGGATTACTCCTCCAGCTACTTCACAACAGACTGAATTGTATGCTCACACGGGTTATTTTATGAAGCCAGCTCAAGTGACACGAGAGGGAGATAGCTATCTGATCCGTGTCGCTAGTATTGCTAAAAATAGAAATTTAGAATTTCATGCATATTGGGATCGATCGCTAGTAACTGTTCCTGAAAATAGTTTAGCTGTTACAAAACGCAATCGATTGCAAGAGTTTCATCAAGTTGAAAAGGAAGTTGCCACCAGTACAAAAAAATACCAGAGATTAGTAGACTGGGACTTACCACTTGCTTTGGTATTGGTTGGCCTAATTAGTTTGGCTTTTTACATTATTTTTCATCTTAGAACAAAATCCCGTGTAACGTTTCCTAAGCATGCTCGTTTGTATGAAATACCGCAAGATTTACCACCAATGGTCATTGCTTCAAATGTTTATTCAGTAGATTTGACAGAATTGGATCCGACTGAGCGACAAGCTACATCTCTGAAATTTGAAAATCTTGTCCAAGCTACTTTATTAGATTTGATTGATCGAGGCAATCTTGTTTTTACAGATGATACGAAACAGCCAAAATTACAAAGAGTGACAGATAAGGGTTTAGCTGATTTTGAAAAAGAATTTTTAAAAATGGCTATGGGAAACAACAAGCAGTTGCTTGTAAAAAATTTGTTTTCAGATTTTAAAATTGACGATAAGATATATAATAGTGGTGAGAAAGCTGTTCGTAGCGCAGGCAACAGAGTGAGAAAACTATTAAAATGCTATTTAAAACTTATTACAGAAAATATACATGAAATTATTGAGCGTGAGCAATTGCCAAATAATTATCGCCCTGTTGCTAAAAGGGAGCTCTTGTGTTTATATCTTTCAATGCTCCTTATGAATCTTATTGTGTTTGCTTCTCTTGGCATCTTAGCTTGGATTTTCTTAGAGTATGGACTCGTATTTTATCAATTTGTAGTTAGCTTCTTCATTGCTGGCGGAATGCTGTATTACCTTTTGAGAAAATGCAAAATGGTGAAGCGTGATGGCGTCTTAAATGAAGAAGGGGCAGAAAACTATTATTACTGGAAGAGTTTTGCTAATATGCTGCATGAGATTGCTCATTTAAAGGATACAGAAGTGGAAGGAGTGATTTTGTGGAACAGATTATTGGTTTATGCTGCTATGTTTAATTGTGCAGATAAGGTGACCAAGACGATGAAACTACGAAAAATCACAATTGACAATCCATCGATGAATGCTTTTGTTTATCAGGATATGGTGTATGATTTTCATGCGAGCTCACATGCTTTTGTTGGCTATGGGGCAGCAGCTAATTCGGCTAGCAGTTTCTCTGTTTCATCAGGTGGAAGTAGCGGTGGCGGCTTCTCTGGTGGTGGCGGAGGCGGAGGAGGAGGCGCTTTTTAAAAAAGTGCCCTATTCTCTTGCTTGAAATTATGCTATAATAAAACAAATCAATCTTAGGAGAAGAAAATGTTTATCGTTGAAATGTTGAAGTCCATTATCTTTGGGATTGTAGAAGGAATTACCGAGTGGTTGCCGATTTCGAGTACAGGTCACTTAATTTTAGTGCAAGAATTTCTCAAATATAAAGATCAGAATGCTGCTTTTATGGAGATGTTCAATGTTGTAATACAATTAGGAGCGATTTTAGCGGTTGTCGTGATTTATTTTGATAAATTAAATCCGTTTAAACCTGGAAAGACAGCGCGTGAAGTGCAGAAAACATGGCAATTATGGGCGAAAGTGGTGATTGCAGCTGCGCCGGCTGCCATTATTGGCTTACCTTTGGATGATTGGTTTGATGCACATTTTTATAACTTCATTTCTGTTGCTTGTATGTTGATTATCTACGGTGTAGCTTTCATTTTACTAGAAAAACGTAATAAAAACGTAGAACCGACAATTACCAGCTTAGATCGATTGCCTTATAAAACTGCTCTCTACATTGGGTTATTTCAAGTATTGTCACTCTTTCCTGGTACCAGTCGCTCTGGAGCAACGATTGTAGGAGGGCTTTTGAATGGGACCAGTCGTTCTGTGGTGACAGAGTTCACTTTCTTTTTGGGAATTCCTGTCATGTTTGGTGCAAGTGCTTGGAAGATTTTGAAGTTTATCATCAAAGGAAACACACTTGGATTTGGGCAATTCTTCTTGCTGCTTGTAGCAATGGGCGTTGCATTTGGGGTTAGTCTCTATGTCATTCGCTTCTTGACAGACTATGTGAAAAAGCACGACTTTACGATCTTTGGGAAATATCGTATCGGGCTCGGTGTTTTGCTTATCGTGTACGGAATCTTTAAAGCTATTTTTTAAGTATTCAAAACTCAACAGTTTTTGTTGAGTTTTTTATTGGTAAAAGAAAATGAGGCTATCTATTTTTTGTAAAAAACCCGAAATTTTAGTATAATGAAAAGACTAGAAGTATGAGGTAATGCTATGGAAATGAAGCAAATTAGTGATACAACGATTAAAATCACAATAAAATTAGAGGATTTAGAGGAACGTGGGATGGAAATGGCAGATTTTCTAGTCCCACAAGAAAAAACAGAAGAGTTTTTCTATGCGATTTTAGATGAGTTGGAAATGCCAGAGAGCTTTTTAGATAGTGGCATGCTCAGTTTTCGTGTGACACCAAAGCCCGACCGATTGGATGTCTTTGTCACCAAGTCTAAGATTGATAAGAATTTAAACTTCGATGATTTGGCAGATTTGCCAGATGTAGAAGAGTTGTCTCAAATGTCTCCTGATGAATTTTTAAAGACATTAGAAAAAAATATTTTTGAGAAAAGTAAAGACGATATGGAGGCTGTTCGTTCTTTGGAAACGGCGGAAGCAGACGATAACACAAGCACTTCTGATATGGAGTCAGAGGAAAATAGTGACGAACTAACGCAGAAATATATTTATTACATTTTGAAATTTTCCAGCCTGAAAGAAGCAATTGTTTTTTCTAAGACAGTAGATTATGCTGTCAATACTTCGGAGTTGTACAAAATGGACGACCACTATTATTTGACAATCTTGGTTGATATTGAAGGGCGTCCAAAGCGTTATCCAGCTTGGCTCCTGGCTTTGATGCGTGAACATGCAGAAGATACGGATGTGACAAGAGCTGTTTTGCAAGAGCACGGTTACTTATTGCTTGTCAACGAGGCGGTTGCCAGTCTTAAAAAGGTTAAATGCTTATGATTCCCTTCCCTTTAAAATTCATTTTGGTGTTGCTTGGAACCTTTTTCATCGGTGTGATTCTCACGCCTTTGGTGCGTCTATTGGCATTTAAGATAGGTGCGGTTGATTATCCAAATGCACGAAGAATCAACAAAAAGCCGATGCCAGGCAGCGGCGGTTTAGCTATTGTCATTGCTTTTTCGGTTGCTACACTTGTTTTTATGCCGATGATTGTGCAAGCGACCTTTCATGGAAAGGGTTATTTTGATTATATTTGGCCTGTTGTTTTAGGAGGCGGAATTATTGCTCTGACAGGATTGATTGACGATGTAAAAGAGTTGAAGCCTTTAGCAAAGATGTCAGGAATTGTGTTAGCTGCTAGTTTGATTTGGCTATTGACGGATTTCCGTTTGAATCATTTTAAAATTCCTTTTGGTGGGCCGCTGCTGCACTTTGCTCCTTGGCTATCTTTCATTTTGACGGTTATCTGGATTATTTCGATTACCAATGCCGTTAATTTGATTGACGGGTTGGACGGATTAGTGAGTGGTGTATCCATTATTTCGCTGGTGACAATGGGGATTGTTTCCTACTTTTTCTTGCCAGATCACAATGTCTTTCTAACCTTAACTATTTTTGTCTTGGTCATGTCTATCGCAGGATTTTTCCCTTACAATTACCACCCCGCTATTATTTATCTGGGAGATACAGGAGCGCTGTTTATCGGTTTTATGATTGCGGTTTTGTCATTGCAAGGCTTGAAAAATGCGACAGCTGTCGCTGTGATTACTCCGATGATTATTCTGGGAGTGCCGATTACAGACACATTTTTAGCGATTGTGCGTAGAACTTTATCTGGACAAAAATTTTATACACCAGACAAGCGACATCTTCATCATCGGCTGTTATCCTTGGGCTTAACACACCGTGGGACAGTCTTGGTTATTTATGGCATTTCTATGATTTTTGCCATGATTTCTCTTTTGCTAAATGTTTCGAGCCGTATTGGTGGGACACTGTTAATTATTGGACTACTTTTTGGAGTGGAACTTTTGGTAGAACTAATTGGTGTTCTGGGTCCAAATCGAACACCGCTACTCAATATCCTTCGTTTTATCGGAAATTCTGCTTATCGGGAAGAAATCAGAACAAAGTTCAGAAATAGAAAAAAGAAGTAGACTCGCACTTAAACAAAATCAAAGCCTTTTTGGCTTTTTTTTGCTATACTGGTAAGGTAGATTATGGATATGAAGAAAGGAAAGTTTGCCATGTCTGTGTTAGAAATCAAAGACCTCCATGTAGAAATTGAAGGAAAGAAAATCTTAAAAGGAGTCAATCTGACTCTTAAAACAGGAGAAATTGCAGCCATTATGGGACCAAACGGTACGGGGAAATCCACCTTATCAGCAGCGATTATGGGAAATCCGAATTACGAGGTAACCGAGGGAGAAGTTCTCTTTGACGGTGTCAATATTTTAGAATTGGATGTGGACGAACGAGCTCGCATGGGGCTTTTTCTGGCTATGCAGTACCCAAGTGAAATTCCAGGTATTACCAATGCAGAATTTTTGCGAGCAGCTATGAATGCAGGTAAAGAAGACGACGAAAAAATCTCTGTTCGTGATTTTATCATGAAATTGGACGAAAAGATGGAATTGCTGAATATGAAAGAGGAAATGGCCGAGCGTTATCTGAATGAAGGCTTTTCTGGCGGTGAAAAGAAACGCAATGAAATCTTGCAATTGTTGATGCTAGAGCCAACTTTTGCGCTACTGGATGAAATTGACTCTGGACTAGATATTGATGCACTGAAAGTGGTGTCTAAGGGCGTCAATGCTATGCGTGGTGAACATTTTGGTGCTATGATTATTACGCACTATCAACGTCTGTTGAATTATATTACGCCTGATGTGGTCCATATCATGATGGATGGGCGTGTAGTTGCTTCTGGTGGTCCGGAATTAGCTGTTCGTTTGGAGCAGGAAGGTTATGCCAAATTGGCTGAAGAACTTGGTTTTGATTACCAAGAAGAAGTCTAGTCAACCTTTCTTTTTACTTAGAAAAGATAGGAGAATGAAATGACAAAGGAAACCATTAAACATTTTTCACAAATGCATGCGGAGCCTGAGTGGTTGGCAAATCTCCGTCAAGCTGCCTTTGATAAAATAGATAAGTTGGAACTGCCTGTTATTGAGCGGGTGAAATTTCACCGCTGGAATTTGGGAGACGGCACGCTGTCAGAAAGTGAGGTTCTTGCAAATGTGCCTGATTTTACAGCACTGAATGATCATTTGACATTGGTTCAGGTTGGAACACAGACTGTTTTAGAGCAATTGCCGGCTGAACTAACGGAGCAAGGAGTTATCTTTACAGACTTTTACACTGCTCTTGAGGAAATTCCAGAAATCATGGAAAAGTATTTTATGTCTTCAGTTAAATATGATGAAGATAAGCTGGCAGCCTACCATACAGCTTATTTCAATAGTGGAGCGGTGCTCTATATTCCAGATAATGTTGAAATCAGTCAACCCATTGAAGGTATTTTTTACCAAGACAGTAAAAGTGATGTACCATTTAATAAGCACATTCTAATTATTGCAGGGAAACACTCCAAGTTTACCTATTTAGAGCGTCTGGAGACCTATGGTTCTGGCAGTCTTTCTGCGACAGCAAATATCACGGTGGAAGTCATTGCCCAAACAGGAGCGCAGATTAAGTTTTCAGCTATTGATCGACTAGGAGAAAATGTGACCGCTTATATTAGTCGTCGGGGCAAGTTGGACGATGATTCTATGATTGATTGGGCGATTGGAGTCATGAATGAAGGGAATGTGATTGCTGATTTTGACAGTGATTTGTTTGGGCGCGGAAGTCATGCAGATATGAAAGTGGTGGCTCTCTCTCGTGGTAAGCAGATTCAGGGGATTGACAGTCGCGTCACCAATTACGGCTGCAATTCGATCGGCAATATCCTCCAACATGGAGTGATTTTGGAAAAGGGAACGTTGACTTTTAACGGAATTGGTCACATTATCAAGGGAGCTAAGGGGGCAGATGCGCAACAGGAAAGTCGAGTGCTCATGTTGTCTGACAAAGCACGTTCCGATGCTAATCCTATTCTTTTGATTGATGAAAATGATGTCACAGCAGGGCATGCGGCTTCTATCGGTCAGGTAGATCCAGAAGATATGTACTATCTTATGAGTCGAGGGCTAGATCAGGCAACGGCAGAACGGTTAGTCGTGCGTGGTTTCTTAGGTTCTGTTATCGTTGAAATTCCAGTCAAAGAAGTCCGTGCTGAGATGATTGAAACTATTGATGAAATTTTGGCTAAGAAATAAAAGATAGGAAAAGAAATGTCTAAACTTGATGTAGAAATCCTTCAGAGGGATTTTCCAATTTTGGATCAAATCGTCAATGATGAGCCCTTGGTTTATTTGGACAATGCGGCTACAACCCAAAAGCCTACGCAGGTATTAGAGGCGATTGCAGCTTATTACGAGAAAGACAATGCCAATGTTCATCGTGGTGTTCACACACTAGCAGAACGGGCAACGGCAGCTTATGAAGCTGCGCGGGAACGAGTGTGCTCCTTTATCCATGCCGCTTCAACGAAAGAAGTTCTCTTTACGAGAGGAACGACGACTGGGCTTAATTGGGTGGCGCGTTATGCCGAAAGTGTCTTGCAGCCAGGCGACGAAGTGCTGATTTCCGTTATGGAGCACCATTCCAATATCATTCCTTGGCAGGAAGCCTGTAAGAAAACAGGTGCTAGATTGATTTATGCTTATCTGAAAGACGGTATGTTAGATCTCGCTGACTTTCGGTCGAAATTGACTGGAAAGACGCGATTTGTTGCTTTGGCGCATGTTTCTAATGTACTAGGTGTGGTGAATCCCATAAAAGAAATAGCAGAGTTAGTGCACCAGGCAAATGCTCTTTTAGTGGTGGACGGAGCTCAATCAGTTCCTCACATGAAGATTGATGTACAAGACTTGGACGTTGATTTCTTTGCATTTTCAGGTCACAAGATGCTAGGTCCGACTGGTATCGGTGTTCTCTATGGCAAAGAAGGGCTACTTGAGCGAATGTCGCCTGTCGAATTTGGTGGGGAAATGATTGATTTTGTCTATGAACAAGAAGCGACATGGAAAGAACTACCTTGGAAGTTTGAAGCAGGCACACCCAATATAGCTGGTGCTATAGGTCTAGCTGTCGCCATTGACTATCTGGACAAGATTGGAATGGAAACAGTTCATCAGTATGAGCAGGAATTGATAGCTTACGTATTTCCAAGATTACAAGCTGTTGAGGGGCTTACCATTTATGGTTCGGAGGACTTGACTCAGCGGTCGGGTGTTATTTCTTTTAATCTAGCTGGGCTTCACCCTCATGATGTAGCAACAGCTCTGGACTATGAAGGCGTGGCTGTACGGGCTGGACATCACTGTGCTCAACCTTTGTTGAGTTACCTAGGAGTGGCAGCAACTGTTCGGGCTAGCTTTTATCTGTATAATACCAAAGCCGATTGCGATAAGCTCGTTGAAGCTTTACAGAAAACAAAGGAGTTTTTCGATGGCACTTTCTAAATTAAATAGTCTTTATAAAGCAGTTGTGACGGACCATTCAGCTCACCCTCATCATCAAGGTCGTTTGGATGGAGTGGAGCAAGTGAATCTCAACAATCCTACGTGCGGTGATGTCATCAGCCTGTCGGTTCAATTTGATGAGCAGGGCATGATTGAAGATATTGCGTTTGTGAATTCTGGTTGCAGTATTTCTACAGCTTCAGCCAGTATGATGACGGATGTAGTCCTAGGGAAGACAAAGGAAGAAGCGCTAGCTTTGGCAGAAATCTTCTCCCAAATGGTGCAAGGTAAGGACGATGAGCAGCAAAAGGAACTAGGAGACGCAGCTTTTTTAGCTGGTGTTGCTAAGTTCCCTCAACGCATCAAATGCTCAACCTTAGGTTGGAACGCTCTTAAAAAGGCGATTGAGGAAGCTGGAAATTCTGAAAAGTTGAGTAAATGAAGCTAAAATAAATAAGCTGAGACAAAAGTGCTCAGCTTTCTTTGTTTATATCGTTAGCATTACAAACGCAGTAGCTAATTGCTCAAAGCACTGCGTTGAGGTTACGGATAGAGCTTGAAAAGCAAGTCTCAAGGCGATTTGCTTTTCAAGCTTGGAAGAGTACTTTTGACGAAAACTTTGTTTTCTTTATCTGCCACCTCAACAGTCTCTCAGGCTATTGAGCAACCTTGTGGGAATGAGACTACAAACTAAAAATTTTTGATTTTGAGTTTTGTCACATTCCCAATTACTATTGAATGAGCTATAATATGTTCTATATCAACTTTTACAGCCTATTTGTCATCAAGTTACATTTGCTTATTTCCAACCTCAAAAGGTTCCTCAAGTCTTTCGAGCTATGCGGAGATGAACGATGAAATCAAGCTTCTACGAAATACTGATTTCTATTTCGCTCGTTTATAATTTTTCATTGACATATTGTACGAATTCATTCCACCATGATTTGAGGAAGAAAGGACGACCAATTTTCTCCGCTGAAAGCATGGAAATAGTTGGTGGCTTCTTGTCAAGATAGCCTTTTCCAATCAAATCATTATCAGTATAGGTCAATTTCCCAACAACGACACCCTTTTTTAAAGGAGTGGGATAACCGTTTTTATCAGTTGTAAAATGAACAGTCGGTTTTTTATGATTGTATCTCCGCACAATGGTGAGTTTTTCACTAGCAACAGCAGTGACTTCATCTTTTTGCCCGTTAATGACGCGGGCAGAGCTTTTATTGTAGGCTTCACCTTTTTTCACAAGAGTTTGGACTGTGAATTGTTTATAAATATAGGTCATAAATCTAGAGGTAGCCGTAAAGCGGGCATTCTCATCCTCATCTGCATGATCAACATTGAGGAGAATCGTAATCAAACGCATCCCTCTTTGCTGGATTGTTCCGACAAAGGAAGAGCCCCCTTTATCAGAAGTTCCAGTCTTGAGGCCATCTACTCCGGCTCGAAAGGCGGGCATGTTTTCGAGCATGTGGTTGGACGATGTAAGCGTCATGCCTGCAAAGTTAGACGTAGCTTTTTGGGTGATTTCTAGAACTTCTGGGTAATCAAGGATTAAACGCCGAGCAATAATCGCAACATCATGGGCATTCATTTTATTTTCGTCTTCTTTTCCTGAACCAGGATAAATATGTTCCTCTCCTAAAACAGAATTATTCAGCCCAGAAGCATTGATGATAGTAGTACCTTTGATTCCCCATTGTTGCAATTTAGCTTTCATCAAATCCACAAATTTTTTCTCACTACCGGCAACTTTTTCAGCCAAGGCAATCGCTGGACTATTAGCACTTGCTATTAAAGAAGTTTCTAACAGTTCTTCGACAGTATATTTTCTAGCTTCCAAAGGAACGTTACTGGTGTCTGGATTAACGGTTAGTTGATAAGGGTAGTCAGAAATATCTACGGAAGTTTGTAAAGTGAATTTTCCCTGATGAATCGCTTCATAGACTAAATAGGCTGTTAGTAGTTTAGTAATAGAAGCAATTTCAACTGGCTGATTAGCATCTTTTTCATACAAAATTTTTCCGGTTGCAACGTCAACTGCAATAGCATGCTTAGCACCTACTTCAAAGTTGTCTGCTAAAACCGTAGGAGCTAGGAAGATCAAGAGAGTCGTTACAAGAGTAATAATAAATTTTTTCATGGCCATCCCTTTTTTGTAAACTTATTATTATTGTATCATAAAATAAGGAGAGCTTCATAGAAAAGAGAGGAAGTAAGAAGAGAAAAACATGATTCATTTTTATTTTTAAAGCAAGTTCTGGTATAATAGATAGGATAAGAGACGAATAGAGGGAAACATGAAATTTACAGAATTTAAGTTTAAAGATTACATTCAAGAGGCACTCAAGGATTTGAACTTTGTTGAGGCGACAGAAGTCCAGGAAAAACTCATTCCGGTTGTCCTTGCTGGTCGGGACTTGGTGGGAGAGTCCAAGACAGGTTCAGGAAAAACCCATACTTTCTTACTGCCGATTTTTCAAAAACTAGATGAAGGCGCAGATAGTGTTCAGGTCGTTATTACAGCTCCTAGTCGTGAGTTGGCTAGGCAGATTTATCAGGCTGCACGCCAAATTGCTGCTTTTTCTGATAAGGAAATTCGAGTTGCTAACTATGTCGGTGGGACGGATAAAAACCGTCAGATTGGGAAATTGAGTTCCAGTCAACCACACATTGTCATTGGCACACCAGGACGCATTTATGATTTGGTCGAATCAGGTGACTTAGCCATTCATAAGGCGCATACTTTTGTCGTTGATGAAGCAGATATGACGCTTGATATGGGATTTTTAGTGACGGTGGATAAGATTGCGTCCAGTTTGCCGAAGGATTTGCAATTTCTGGTCTTCTCTGCGACCATTCCGCAAAAATTGCAGCCATTTTTAAAAAAATATCTATCTAACCCGGTCATTGAGCAAATCAAAACCAAAACGGTTATTTCAGATACCATTGAAAATTGGCTGATTTCAACAAAAGGACGTGATAAGAATGCGCAGATTTATAAAATCACACAGCTCCTACAGCCTTATCTAGCTATGATTTTTGTCAATACTAAGACACGAGCGGATGAATTGCATAGCTATTTGACAGCGCAAGGTCTCAAGGTGGCAAAGATTCATGGGGATATTGCACCGCGGGAGCGAAAACGGATTATGAATCAGGTGAAGAACCTAGATTTTGAATACATTGTTGCGACAGATTTAGCTGCGCGGGGAATTGATATTGAAGGCGTTAGTCATGTCATCAATGATGCGATTCCGCAAGATTTGTCCTTCTTCGTTCACCGAGTGGGACGAACTGGCAGAAATGGTCTACCGGGAACAGCCATTACACTTTATCAACCGAGCGATGATTCAGATATTCGTGAGCTGGAAAAATTGGGCATTCACTTCATTCCTAAGATGATCAAAAACGGAGAATTTCAAGATACCTATGACCGCGATCGTCGTGTCAATCGTGAAAAAACGCAGGAAAAATTGGACACGGAAATGATTGGTCTGGTTAAAAAGAAAAAGAAGAAAATCAAACCGGGCTATAAGAAAAAAATCCAGTGGGCTGTCAATGAAAAACGCCGTAAGACAAAAAGAGCTGAAAATCGCGCACGCGGTCGTGCAGAAAGAAAAGCGAAACGTCAAAGTTTTTAGTCTTAAAATTTCTTTATCACTCTCATAAATAAAAACAATTATTCTTTAGAGAACGAATGTGATAGACTAGTCTTGCTAGTCTATTTTTATCGTAGTAAATAATTGGTGAAATAAAAAAATTGTGATAGAATTAGACATTATCGAGAAAGGGAAGTTACTATGATTGTTACAACAGCGATTTTAACCTCTAATTGGTATCAAGAATTGGTTCAAAAGATTCCAGACGGACAGCTTTTTAGCTGGCGCTCTGTGTTTGACGGACTACCAAGAATTATCGAAAAATTACCAACAACACTACTACTGACCTTAGGAGGAGCTTTTTTTGGCTTGATTTTGGCTCTCATTTTTGCTGTTGTCAAAATCAACCGTGTGAAAATTTTGTATCCTCTGCAGGCCTTTTTTGTTAGTTTTTTGCGAGGGACACCAGTGCTTGTTCAGCTCATGCTGACTTATTATGGGATTCCTTTGCTTCTGAAGGCCATCAACTTGCGATTCGGTACGGGTCTGAATATCAATGCTATTCCAGCCTATCTATTTGCCATTGTAGCTTTTGCTTTTAATGAAGCGGCTTACGCTAGTGAAACCATTCGAGCGGCGATTTTGTCTGTTGATGCTGGAGAAATTGAAGCGGCTCGTAGTTTGGGAATGACAAACAGACAGGTTTACCGCCGTGTTATTATTCCCAATGCCGCAGTGGTTGCCACACCGACCTTGATTAACTCTTTGATTGGCTTGACCAAGGGAACTTCTCTGGCTTTTAGTGCAGGAGTTGTTGAGATTTTTGCTCAAGCGCAGATTTTGGGTGGTGCAGATTACCGTTACTTCGAGCGCTTTATCTCGGTTGCTCTTGTCTATTGGGGCGTGAATATTGTGATTGAAGCATTTGGGCGGTTTATCGAAAAGAAAATGGCGATTGAAGCGCCTGATAATCTCAATCTACAAATACAGGCGAAAGGAGATGTTCGATAATGATTCGTATTTCAAATTTCAGCAAATCCTTTTCTGGACAAATGGTTTTAAACAATCTTAGTTTAGAGATTCAAAAAGGAGAAGTGGTTGCTTTAATTGGTTCATCTGGTGCGGGGAAATCCACTTTCTTACGCAGTTTGAATTATCTGGAACAGCCAGACAGCGGCACGATTGCCATTGATGATTTTACTGTTGATTTTTCTAAGATTAGCAAGGAAGAAATCCTAACCTTGCGGCGAAAGTTAGCTATGGTGTTTCAGCAGTTTAATTTATTTGAGCGTCGGACGGCTTTGGACAATGTCAAAGAAGGTTTATTGGTTGTAAAAAAATTCTCAGACCAAGAAGCGACGAATCTTGCCAAAGAAGAACTGGCAAAAGTTGGTCTGTCAGACCGTGAAAATCACTATCCACGTCATCTGTCAGGTGGACAAAAACAACGTGTCGCTTTGGCGCGTGCGCTTGCGATGAAGCCAGATGTTTTGCTTTTAGACGAGCCAACATCAGCGCTTGATCCTGAACTAGTAGGGGAAGTTGAAAAATCCATTGCAGATGCAGCCAAGGCTGGTCAGACCATGATTTTAGTCAGCCATGACATGTCTTTTGTGTCTCAAGTGGCAGACAAGGTACTCTTTTTAGATAAGGGACACATCATTGAAATGGGTACTCCAGATGAAATAATGAACCATCCTAAAGAAGAACGCACAAAAGAATTTTTTGCCAGTTACAAACAGACATATATTTGATATAATAGAAAAAGAAGCCCAGTTGGCCTTGCTAGCTGGGTTTATTTTCAAGTTTGCGGCATTTGTTTTGAATGCCTTTAACAAAAATTAGGGAATAGAGGAGTGACTATGCTGTCTCGAGTTTTTTTACTCTATTTAGAGAGTTTGTTGATTACGGCACTATTGGTAGGGAGTTTTCTAGGATTATGGATTGGGCTTCGTGCTGTTCGGCGTGTTGATAAAACAATCAAAGATCGACAAGCTCATCTGTATGATATGCTATTGATTGCAGTGATGACGATTCCGATTTTATCCTTTGCAATGATGGGGATTCTGCTTATCTTCAGAGCATAATGTTTGAAAAAAGAGCTTAATAACGTTAGAATAACAGTGATTACAATAAAGGAAGTAAATTTATGTACGACACAATTATTATTGGAGCTGGACCAGCAGGCATGACAGCTGCGCTTTATGCTGCTAGAAGTAATCTTAAAGTGGCTCTTTTGGAACGTGGCATTCCAGGCGGACAAATGAACAATACCTCAGATATTGAAAATTATCCTGGATATGCTAATATCAGTGGTCCAGAACTAGCCGAAAAAATGTTTGAACCGCTCGAAAATTTGGGAGTGGAGCATTTGTTTGGCTCTGTTGAAAAAATCGAACACCAAGGAGCAATAAAAAAAGTCTTTACAGAAGATGAGATTTTTGAAACCAAGACGCTTATTATTGCGACTGGAGCTGTTCATCGTCATCTAGGAGTTCCGGGTGAAGAAGAATTAAACAGCCGCGGGGTGTCTTACTGTGCAGTCTGTGACGGAGCCTTTTTCCGAGATGAAGATTTGCTTGTGGTCGGTGGAGGCGACTCTGCGGTGGAAGAGGCTGTATTTTTGACTCGTTTTGCAAAAACGGTGACGATTATTCATCGGCGCGATGAATTGCGAGCCCAAAAGTTACTGCAAGAACGTGCATTTGCCAATGAAAAAATTCATTTTATCTGGGATTCAGTTGTGAAGGAAATCAAAGGTGACAAGCGCGTTAGCAGCGTTATGGTAGAGAATGTCAAAACGGGTGAAATATCTGAACATGAATTTGGCGGTGTCTTTATCTATGTTGGCTTAGATCCAGTTAGTGAGTTTGCCAAAGATTTGGGCATTACCAATGAAGCAGGCTGGATTGTAACTGATAATCATATGAAAACGGCTATTTCTGGCATCTATGCTATTGGAGATGTTCGCGAAAAAGATCTTCGCCAAGTAACGACAGCTGTCGGTGACGGAGCGGTTGCAGGGCAAGAAGTCTACAAGTATATCACAGAGAATTTTTAGAGCGAAAGACCAAAATCATCTTGAAAATTTTTGGTTCGTAGTCTCAGCCACGCAAGGCTTCTCAGCAGTTTAGGTGGTGGATAAAAAACGAAGTGCTGGACAAAGGTACTCATTTGAACTGGCAAAGCGAATCGCCTTTAGACTTTCGTTCCAGCATTAAGTGTACTCTAAACGCACGATATAAACAAAGGAAGCTGAGCACTTATTCCAGCTTCTTTTTGATTAATAAAAAGACAGTGATGCATTGGAGAATTAGAAATGAAAGGGTTTCTTTTGATTTGTTCAATTCTCGTGCCCTCATAAATGACTAGTGAAATTGTCAGAATTGTGGTACAATAGAAAAGTTCATGTGAAAAGGAGGCTTCGTATGAGTGAAAAGAATTCTGAAAATAATAAGAATAAAATGGAACGTGGCTTAAAAAATCGTCATGTCCAAATCATTGCTATTGCTGGGACAATTGGAACGGGTCTCTTTTTGGGAGCAGGACGTTCGATTAGTCTGACAGGGCCGTCAATTATTCTCATTTACATGTTGACCGGCGTCTTTATGTATTTGATGATGCGGGCGATTGGAGAGATGTTGTATTATGATCCAGACCAGCACACATTTATCAACTTCATTACCAAGTATCTTGGGAATGGCTGGGGCTATTTTTCCGGTTGGTCCTATTGGATTTCTCTCATTTTTATCGGTATGGCAGAAATCACGGCAGTTGCACAATATGTCCAATTTTGGTTTCCGACTTGGCCGGCATGGCTGATTCAAATCGTCTTCCTTGCTGTTTTGAGTATGGTCAATCTGATTGCAGTCCGAGTTTTTGGTGAAGTTGAATTTTGGTTTGCCATGGTCAAGATTGTAGCGATTATTGCTTTGATTGTGACAGCGATTTTTATGGTGTTGACAGGCTTTAAAACGCCCAATGGTGTAGCCAGCATCAGCAATATCAGTCAAAATTTCCAATTATTTCCTAATGGTTTTATGAGTTTTGTCATGGGCTTTCAAATGGTCTTCTTTGCTTATCAAGCTATTGAATTTATTGGAATCACAACGTCTGAAACGGCAAATCCTCGGCAGGTATTGCCAAAGGCTATTAAAGAAATCCCCTTGCGGATCGTTCTTTTCTACGGTGGCTCTTTGCTTGCAATTATGGCGATTATCCCTTGGCGGGATTTAGCAACCACAGATTCTCCCTTTGTGATTGTTTTCAAGTTGGCAGGCCTTAAATGGGCTGCAGCTTTGATTAACTTTGTCGTATTGACTTCAGCTGCTTCAGCTTTGAACTCTACCTTGTATTCGACTGGGCGTCATTTGTATCAAATTGCACATGATTCACCTAATCGCTTTTTGAATGGAATCGGTGCTGGGAAATTATCCAGACAAAATGTTCCGCAAAACGCTATTTTGACCTCAGCGGTAGTGATTGCATTAGCTGCTTTTATTCAGGTGTTACCAGGAGTATCAGACTCCTTTGCTTTGATTACTGCTTCTTCATCAGGAGTTTATATTGCTATCTATGCACTCACTATGATTGCTCACCTGAAATACAGAAAATCAAAAGAATTTATGGCAGATGGCTATCTAATGCCAGCCTATAAGTTTCTCAATCCTCTTACTTTGCTCTTCTTTGCCTTTGTATTTATAACCCTCTTTTTACAAAAATCAACTGTTGTAGGAGCAATCGGTTCAGCTATTTGGATACTTATATTTGGTATCTATAGCCAATTGAAATTTAAAGATAAATAATAATATAATAAAACCAAGGATAAATTTGCGACTTTTTAAAGTTGTACCCAATGCACCTTGGTTTTTAAGATGTTTTAAAACTGAAAATTTAGACACTGCAATACAACAGAAAACTTGAGAATAGTTATTTAAACACCTAAAGTTGAACAAGATTTCCTCTTGCTCTTTTGATTTGTGGTATAATAAGTAAAAATACATCTTACAAGGAGTCGTTATGTATCCAGATGATAGTTTAACCTTGCATACGGATTTGTATCAAATCAACATGATGCAAGTTTATTTTAGAAGAAATATTCATAATAAACGAGCTGTTTTTGAAGTTTATTTTCGGAAAGAGCCCTTTCATAGTGGCTATGCGGTTTTTGCTGGCTTGGAGCGGATGGTTCATTATTTAAATCATTTGACATTTTCAGATAGTGATATTGCCTATCTTCGTTCTCTTGACTATGATGAAGAATTTTTAGACTATTTAGCAAATTTGAAATTGGAATTAACAGTGCGGTCTGCACAAGAGGGAGATTTGGTCTTTGCCAATGAACCCATTGTTCAAGTAGAAGGTCCCCTTGCTCAATGTCAATTAGTGGAAACCGCCTTATTAAACATTGTCAACTATCAAACCTTGGTAGCGACAAAGGCAGCTCGGATTCGCTCAGTCATCGAAAATGAGCCTTTAATGGAATTTGGTACACGCCGAGCACAGGAAATGGATGCGGCTATCTGGGGAACTCGTGCGGCAGTGATTGGTGGAGCAAATGGAACCAGTAATGTTCGTGCTGGAAAGCTCTTTGATATTCCAGTCTTAGGAACGCATGCTCATGCTCTCGTCCAAGTCTATAGAAATGACTATGAAGCTTTTAAGGCGTATGCTGAAACGCACCATGACTGTGTTTTCTTGGTGGATACCTATGATACATTCCGCCTCGGTGTTCCTGCAGCGATTCAAGTAGCGCGTGAAATGGGGGATAAAATCAATTTCCTTGGAGTCCGGATTGACTCAGGGGATTTGGCTTATATTTCTAAAAAAGTCCGCCAGCAGTTGGATGAAGCTGGTTTTCCAAATGCTAAAATCTACGCCTCTAACGACTTGGATGAAAATACAATCCTCAACTTAAAAATGCAAAAGGCAAAGATTGATGTGTGGGGCGTTGGAACTAAGCTCATCACGGCTTATGACCAACCAGCACTGGGAGCCGTTTATAAGATTGTGGCTATTGAAGATGAACATGGCAATTTGCGTAATACGATTAAGCTCTCTAATAATGTGGAAAAAGTATCAACACCAGGTAAAAAACAAGTTTGGCGGATTACTAGCCGTGCAAAAGGCAAGTCAGAAGGAGACTATATCACTTATGATGGCGTAGATGTGAATGCTATTGCCAAATTAGAAATGTTCCACCCAACTTACACCTACATCAATAAAACAGTGACAAATTTTGATGCAGTACCTCTGTTGGTAGATATTTTTAAACAAGGTCAACTTGTGTACCAATTGCCAAGCTTAACAGAAATCCAAACATATGCTCGCAAAGAGTTTGATAAGTTGTGGGACGAATACAAACGTGTCCTTAATCCGCAAGATTATCCTGTGGATTTGGCGCGTGATGTATGGCAAGACAAGGTTGATTTGATTGATCAAATGCGCAAAAAAGCGAATCAAATGGGAGAAACAAAATGACCTTACAAGAAACGATTATCCAGCAATTAGGCGTGAAACCTGTCATTGACCCACAGGAAGAAATTCGTAAATCCATTGATTTTTTAAAGGATTATCTTAAAAAACATTCTTTTTTGAAAACCTATGTTTTAGGAATTTCGGGCGGACAAGATTCTACTTTAGCAGGACGTTTGGCGCAATTGGCAATAGAGGAAATGCGTGCGGAGACTGGCGATGCTAGCTATCAATTTATCGCAGTGCGTTTGCCATATGGGGTGCAGGCTGACGAAGACGATGCACAGCGAGCTCTTGCTTTTATCCAGCCGGATGTCAGTCTTGTTGTCAACATCAAAGAAAGTGCAGATGCTATGACAAAAGCGGTTGAGGCTACAGGAGCGACTGTCTCAGACTTCAATAAAGGCAACATCAAAGCTCGCAGCCGCATGATTGCGCAATACGCTTTAGCAGGCTCTTATAAAGGAGCAGTTGTCGGAACAGATCATGCAGCAGAAAATGTAACAGCTTTCTTTACGAAATTTGGTGATGGTGGTGCAGACATTCTGCCACTTTATCGTCTCAATAAACGGCAAGGGAAACAGCTGTTGGCTGCCTTGGGCGCTGATTCTGCCCTCTATGAAAAAGTACCAACAGCAGACCTGGAAGAAGAAAAGCCAGGCATTGCAGATGAAGTCGCTCTCGGTGTCACTTACAACGAAATTGATGACTATTTGGAAGGTAAAACCATTTCTGACCAAGCGAAAGCAAGGATTGAATCTTGGTGGCACAAAGGGGAGCACAAACGTCATTTGCCGATTACAATCTTCGATGATTTTTGGAAATAAGCAGGAGAATTGTTCTGACTTATGTTTTTTAAAATACGTCGGTTACTAAAATCAGCTGTATAACAAAAAGTTAGGTGCGCCTAACTTTTTGTTTGAAGATTTTTGGAAATAAGCTATAATAGTGTTTAGAATTAGAAGGAGGTATCTATGAATTCTATAGATCAACAATTTACAGATAAATTATATGCAAATTATGAAGCAACTGCTAAGTATGCTGCAATTGAAAATGCAGTTAGCCACAATGGTTTATTAACATCGCTTGAAAAGCGCAGCAGTGCAATTGAAAACAATCCTGTGTTTTCCATTGATTTGACCAAAGATAAAGTCAGCAATCAAAAAGCGTCTGGACGTTGCTGGATGTTTGCAGCGCTCAATACATTCCGTCATAAAGTGATTGCAGGCTTTCAATTAGAAGAATTTGAATTGTCTCAAGCGCACACATTCTTTTGGGATAAATATGAAAAATCCAACTGGTTTTTAGAGCAAGTCTTAGCAACAGCTGACCAAGACTTAACCAGCCGCAAAGTGAAATTCCTCTTAGATACGCCTCAACAAGACGGCGGACAATGGGATATGGTTGTGGCACTTTTTGAAAAATATGGGGTTGTTCCAAAATCAGTTTACCCAGAATCCATTTCATCTAGCAATAGCCGTGAGCTCAACCAATATCTCAATAAATTACTCCGTCAAGATGCACAAATCTTGCGTGATTTGGTTACTAGTGGAGCAGATGCGATAGCTATTCAAGCTAAAAAAGAAGAGCTCTTGCAAGAAATCTTTAATTTCTTAGCAATGTCACTTGGACTCCCACCTCGTACTTTTGATTTTGCTTATCGTGATAAAGATAACAATTTCCACAGTGAAACTGGACTGACACCACAAGCATTTTACAAAAAATACGTGGATCTTCAATTAGATGACTACGTTTCAATCATCAATGCTCCTACAGCTGACAAACCATACGGCAAATCTTATACAGTTGAGATGTTAGGAAATGTCGTAGGAGCACGTGATGTTCGTTATTTGAATGTTAATATGGAGCGTTTGAAAGAGCTGGCTATTGCTCAAATGCAGGCTGGAGAAACTGTTTGGTTTGGTTCTGATGTCGGTCAATCTAGCAACCGCAAAGCGGGCGTTATGGTTAATGACATGTACGATTTCACATCAAGCATGGATATTGAATTGACACAAGATAAGGCAGGACGTTTGGATTACAGCGAAAGTCTCATGACCCATGCTATGGTCTTGACAGGTGTTGATTTGGATGAAAATGGAAAATCAACAAAATGGAAAGTAGAAAATTCTTGGGGTGACAAAGTCGGAGACAAAGGTTATTTTGTTGCCAGCGACGACTGGATGGACGAGTACACTTATCAAATCGTTGTCCGTAAGGAATTCTTAACAGCAGAAGAACTAGCTGCTTATGAAGCAGAACCAAAAGTACTTGCCCCATGGGATCCAATGGGAGCTTTGGCTAGTAAATAATAAGAATTAAAAAGAAGCGGTATAAAAAATTTTGATACTTAATGAAAATCAAATTGCAAACTAAGAGATGAGTCCGTAAGCAGATTAAAAGAGGAGCTTTTGAGATCGCAGACGAAACTGACAAAGTTTGAAGAGATTTTCATAAGGTATAAGACTGCTTCATGGTGATTTCATCAGGAATTGAAATATTAAAAACACGAACAATCTTATAGCCAGTTATTTACTGGTCTTGATTGTTCGTGTTTTTTAATTTTTACAAAACTCTGATTTGAAGGTGTTAACTTTTAAACGGCTTGGCTTTCAGGAACTTGTTCATTATCGGTTTCGTGAAGGAGGAGTTTCTGAATTTCCACCGCCATTAGGAGAACTTGCAGACGTAGAAGCACTCGGTTCTGTACTTGATGAAGCAGAGCTGCTTGATGACTCTTGGGTAGAACTTTCTTGGCTACTTGAAGAAGATGATGATTCTTCAAGACTCGAACTGGAAGTAGAATTATAATAATTTCCTTGGTATCTATTAGTGGAATTGGCTAAAAAGACATAATTTCCGCTACGATAAAGGCCGCTAGGCATTTCCCAGTCTTCTGTCCCGCTTTCAGACAAGTAAGACATCATCGCACGGTAAACATCTGTTGCGACTTTCACACCATCGTCCAGAACGGGAGTAAGACGATTAGTGTAACCTGTCCATACCGCCATTGAATATTTCTGCGTATAACCAACAAAGAGTTCATCAGGAGTCACAACACTAGAGCCACCATAAGGCTTCGTTAGTTTCGCTAGTTCATCATCGGAATAGTTGGAAGTTCCTGTTTTACCGGCTTGATAGACACCAGATATAGCTGCATTGGTCCCAGTACCAGATGTAAGAACTGTTTTCAGCATATTTGTCATCATGTAAGCTGTTGTTTCTTTCATTGCGGTTGTACCTTGATTAGAGAAATCTTTTGAGGTTCCATCGCTAAAGACAACACGGCTGACATATTGTGGTTTGTAATAAGTTCCACCATTTGCAAAAGCAGCATAGGCAGCAGCCATTTTTTCACTGCTGGCACCATATTTTCGATCGGATTTTGTCGTGTTACTTGAAATGGCATTTGCATATACCATATCTGGATAATTAATGCCCAGTCCGCTTAGGAATTTCTTAGACTTGCTGAGTCCGACGGCTTCTAACGTCTTGACAGCTGGAACGTTCCGAGACTCTTGAAGTGCATACTGAATGGTGATGTTTCCAAAATAGCGCATATCCCAGTTGTAGACTGGAGTAGTTGTTCCAGGATAATTATAAGGAGCATCACTAATGTAAGCAGCCGTAGAAGTGTAAATGCCATTTTCAATGGCTGGAGCGTAATCCGTGATCGGTTTCATGGTTGAGCCCCAGTCGCGATTGGTTTCAACCGCTTGGTTAGTACCAAAAGAAACATTTGAAGCTTGATTTCGGGCGCCTAGTTGAGCAATCACCTTACCAGTTGTAGCATCTATAATGGTAGAAGCTACTTGTAATTCATCATCTGGATAAGCAACATATTCATTGCTATTATAAATGTTCCAAAGGCGTTCTTGAGCCGCTCTGTTTACGTTTGTATACACTTCCATTCCCGTCGTCAGCAAGTTATAACCCGTTTCTTCTTGGACTTGCTCAATAACTTGCTTTAAGTAGTTATCCATGTAAGCAGGATAAGAAGCTGAATTTTTTAAGCTTTGCAGACCATCTGTGACGGGTGTATTGACTGCTTTTTCATATTGCTCAGCAGAGATGTATTTGAGTTTATACATTTCTGACAATACAAGATTGCGACGATTTTTGGCTGCTTCTGGTTTTGTATAAGGGTCGTATTGGTTTGGTGCCTGAGGCATCCCCGCCAATAAAGCAGTTTGAGCTAAGCTCAAGTCTTTCAAATCTTTGCCGTAATAACTTTGAGCAGCTGTTTGCATACCGTAGTTACCATTTGACATATAGACCTTATTTACATAGTATGTAATAATTTCTTGCTTAGTGGCTTTGCGCTCCAATTGAATAGCTAACCAGGCTTCTTGAATTTTCCGTGATAGTGTTTGGTCGGCACTTGAAGTGGAGAAGTAGGTCAGTTTAATCAACTGTTGCGTCAACGTTGACCCTCCTTGTCGATTTCCTCTGCGCAGATTATTCAAGAAAGCACCCAAAATACGAACAGAGTCCACGCCGCGATGATTGAAGAAACGGTGGTCTTCAATTGCAACGATAGCTCGTACTAAGTCAGTTGGAATATCACTTGTTGCCGCATTGACCCTTTTTTCAGAACCTAAGTCAGCAACAAGATTGTTTTCACTATCATAGATTTTACTGGAAGTTGTGGCGACTAGTTTCTTTTCTGACAAGGCAGGTGCCTTGTGAACTTGATAGAGAAAAATTCCTCCACCAGCTACAACTCCAAGCAGAAATAATGTAATGAGACCGATAGCTACATATTTTGCAGCTGTCAGTAAAGATTGCTTATTCATTTATTTTACCACCTAGTAAATTTTGTTGAATGATTTCAAGATAGGGAATGCTAGGAAGACCATTCTGTGAGATAGAATATCCATGCTTTTGAATGTAGTCAAGTGGCATGGACTTTTTCCCCTTGTCAATCTTGAAGAAGTTAATTAAATAAGGAGCAGGAAGTAGATATGTCAATTTTAAGGCTGAAAAGTGCAATAAAACGAAGCAAATTCCTCCTTGTTTGACGACTTGTTCCATGTGCTTGATTTGATGAGCATGAAAATTTTTCATCGGCATGGAAGCTTTTTGATGTGTTTCTTTTGCTTCAAAATCTATATAATGTCCCTGATAGACACCAGAATAGTCTGTTGTAGAGGCTTGTCGAAAGTAGGCTTCAACAATTTTTGCCTGACTACGTCTGGGATAATCCACTTTTACAATCTGAATAGGGGTCGGCTTCTTGTGAATGACCGCTAAATCGTGACTAAGATAATAATCATTCGTTTCATTGATCATTTTTTCAAACGACATTCCCCGATTCGCAAAGTCAACGGACTTCTTTTTGGGAAGTCTTAATGAATTTCGAGAGGGAACTTTATGTGGATAGTTGACCATATATCTCCTTATTGGTACAATAACATCACTCTATTATAACATAAAAAAGGAAATAAAGGGATAATTTAAGTGGTTAGCGTACTAATAGTGGGTTATCGGAATTTTGATTTGGGAATTTTTAATGACAAAGACCCTCGAATCAAGATTATTAAAAAAGCCATTCAGCGAGATTTAACGCGTTTATTGGAAGAAGGTGCGGAGTGGCTGATTTTCACTGGGAATTTAGGTTTTGAAGTTTGGACACTAGAGGTTGCAAAAGAATTGCAGCAAGATTACGATTTTCAAATTGCGACGATTTTTACTTTTGAGAATCAAGGTGAAAGCTGGAATGAAGCCAATCAAGAAAAATTAAGTCGTTTTAAACAGGTGGATTTTGTTAAATACGCCTATCCTCATTATGAAAATCCCAGCCAATTTCGTGATTACAATCACTTTCTACTCAGTAATACAGACGGGGCTTATATTTTTTACGATGAAGAAAATGAAACAAATTTAAAACATCTTTACCAAATGATGAAGAAACAAGAACAATATTTTATCAAACAATTAACATTTGATGACTTGAATGAGGTCGCAGAAAATTTTTCCGAAAATTAGATGTTTAACCTTGATTTTTGCGGTTCATTTTTTATATAATTAAAGTAATGAACGAGAATGGAGAGAGAAATGGCTAGTATTATTTACACACCGAAAGATATTTTTGATCAAGATTTTAAAGTTGGCGTCCGTGGATATAGCAAGGTTGAAGTGGACGAATTTTTAGATAATGTCATTAAAGATTACGAAACGTATGCTGCTTTGGTAAAGGAACTGCGTGAAGAAAATGCTCGTTTGAAAGCAGAACTCGCTAAAAAGTCAAATGAGGCGGCAACTTCACCTTTGACGCAATCTATCATGGAAACCCCTCAAGTGGCATCTGCTACGCTGACAAATTTTGATATTTTAAAACGCTTAAATCGTTTGGAAAAAGAAGTATTCGGCAAGCAAATCTTAAATAACGAAATTTAATAAGTAATGTGCAATTTTTGGATAATCGCGTGAAGAGTCGTCTTTTCATGAGGAAAGTCCATGCTAGCACGGGCTGTGATGCCCGTAGTGTTTGTGCTAGGTGAAACAATAAGCCTAGGGACGAGAAATCGTTACGGCGGACGAAACAGCTACGTCTCTGGATATGCTGGAATAGTCCTGAAAGTGCCACAGTGACGTAGTTTTTGTGGAAACACAAGAAGTGGAACGCGGTAAACCCCTCAAGCTAGCAACCCAAACTTTGGTCGGGGCACGGAATGCGTGGAAACGAACGCAGCATTCTGACTGGAAACAGTAGACAGATGATTATCGAAGGAAATGATACCTAGTTATTTCTGGAACAAAACATGGCTTATAGAAAGTTGCATATAGGTTTAGCTAGCGTATTATGCTAGCTTTTATTTTGAGAGGACGAATGAAAACAAAATTTAAGTTGATTGCGACTGCTGCGGCTGGTTTAGAGGCTGTGGTTGGTCGTGAAATCAGAAATCTTGGCTTAGAATGTCAAGTGGAAAATGGTCGCGTGCGTTTTGACGGAACTGTTGAAACCATTATTGAAACTAATCTCTGGTTGCGTGCAGCAGACCGCATTAAGATTGTTGTTGGCAGTTTTCCGGCTAAGACCTTTGAGGAATTATTCCAGAGTGTTTTTGCTTTGGATTGGGAAAACTATTTACCGCTTGGAGCAAAATTTCCAATTGCCAAGGCAAAATGTGTCAAATCAAAACTTCACAATGAACCAAGTGTGCAAGCTATTTCTAAAAAAGCAGTAGTCAAAAAGTTGCAAAAGCACTATGCTCGACCAGAGGGTGTTCCCCTAATGGAAAATGGAGCTGAGTTCAAGATTGAAGTTTCTATTTTGAAAGACGTGGCAACTGTTTTAATCGATACGACAGGCTCTAGTCTCTTTAAACGTGGCTATCGGGCTGAAAAAGGTGGCGCACCGATTAAAGAAAATATGGCGGCTGCGATTCTGCTCTTATCCAATTGGTATCCAGATAAGCCCTTGATTGATCCGACATGTGGTTCAGGAACTTTCTGTATTGAGGCAGCTATGATTGGCATGAATATGGCACCGGGGCTTCATCGCCATTTTGCGTTTGAAGAGTGGAATTGGGTTGATTCAGACTTGATTAGGCATGTTCGCGCTAGAGCTTTAGAGCAAATCAAGCAAGATATTCAGCTTGATATTTTAGGATCTGATATTGATGCACGAATGGTGGAGATTGCTAAACGAAATGCCGAAGAAGCAGGTGTTTCTGAGCAGATTCTTTTCAAGCAAATGCGCTTGCAGGATTTGCATACCGACAAGATAAATGGTGTCATTGTTTCCAATCCCCCTTATGGAGAGAGATTGCTGGATGATGATTCTGTAACCAAGCTTTATCAAGAAATGGGGCAGACTTTTGCACCACTAAAAACGTGGAGCAAGTTTATCTTGACGAGTGATGAAGCGTTTGAAGCAAAATTTGGCAGTCAAGCCGATAAAAAACGAAAACTCTATAACGGGACTTTAAAAGTTGATTTGTACCAATATTTTGGTCAGAGAATCAAACGTCAGATAGATTAGAAAGGATTTGCCGTGAGTAAAGACGAAAAACATTTGCCAGAACAAGAAGAAAAAGAATCAATTCTTGATTTTGAAACAGCTAAAGAAATGACAGTTGGTCAAGCTGCTCGAAAAAGCGAAGAACTTGAAGCAGGAGTGACGGAAGAGGATAATGTGCTGGATAAATACATTAAACAGCACCGTCAAGAAATTGAAGCTGGGAAATTTTCGGCTCAATCTGCAGAAGAAATGTCTGAAGCAGAAGATCAAGAACAACTGAGCCAGTTAGACTTAGCAGAATTTATCCAGGAGATGCACGATGAGGTTCAAGAGGAAGCCCCCCTAGAATCTGCAGAGGTAGCGTCTGAGGAGTCTGCCTTTGATGAAACAGTAGCTGCACTTGCAGCCAGCGAAGCAGAACCGCAAGAAACTTCGGAAGAAAACAGTACACAAACTCCAGAGGAGTTAGAGGCTGAGACAAAAATAATGGAACCAATTCAGCCTGAAATGGATGATATTCCTGTGAGTTCAACTGAGTCAACGGAAAGCTATCCGACTTTTACAGCGTTAGATGAAGAAATGGAAACGGAGAAAGTTCCATTTTATAAAAATAAGAAAGTCCTCTATTCTGCAGCGAGTGTTGCTTTACTGGCTCTAATCGGTGGGACTGTTTATCTGTCGTTGAATAGAAAGCAAGCAAAGCCAGCTACAAATTCAACGAGCCAAACCAGTAAATCTTCTACTACTTCTAGCTCTGAAAATAAGAATTTGAAAGCTTTCAACAGCCTTTATGATTCATTCTTTACAGATGCCAATAAATTGGCTTTGAAAAACAGCAGTTTCGGAAACTTAAACAAACTAAAAGCAGCACTAGAAAAATTAAAAAACACCAACGAGTACAATGTTGCCAAAGCAAAATACGATAGCTTGGTCAAACAAGTTGAGGCTGTTCAAAATGTGAATGCACAGTTCACCTCAGCAGCTATTACAGACGGTGTTTTAGATACAAAGGCGAAGATTAAAAGTGATGCCAAATTTACAGATGTCACAACTGGAAATACGGACTTGGATAAGGTGTTGAAATCTGCGATTAGCTTAGGAAAGAGTCAACAAACCTCTGCTCCTCAATCTGAGGCTGCCGCTGCACCGTCACAAAGCTCCGCTCAAGCACCTGTAGCAGAACAACCAGCTTCTGTACCAGCGCAAACAACTGCTCCAGCAGCACCAGCGTCAGGCACGAATTTACAGCGTCATTTAAGTCGAGTACCATACGACCAAACTAAAATTAACGACAGTAATAATCCAGCTTGGAATTTCAATCCTGGTGTGTTAGAAAAAATCTTAGCAACCTCACGGGAACGTGGCTATTTCACAGGAGATAATTATATTCTTGAACGTGTGAATATTATCAACGGAAATGGTTATTACAATTTATTTAGAACGGACGGAACCTACCTCTTTAGTATTAACTGTAAAACGGGTTATTTTGTAGGAAATGGCGCGGGTTACGCAGATGCTTTGGATTATTAGGAAACGTTTTCAAGCAAGATATTAGACACTAAAAATCTTATAGGCTATAATGGGCTTATAAGATTTTTATTTTATTATAAAACTAATTTTGGAGGTAATCTTATGTCACTTATTGGTAAGGAAATTGTCGAGTTTACAGCAGATGCTTATCACGCTGGAAACGGGAAATTTATCACAGTTTCTAGTGAAGATTTAAAAGGTCATTGGAGCGTCGTTTGCTTCTATCCTGCTGATTTTTCATTTGTTTGTCCGACTGAGTTGGAGGATTTGCAAGAGCAGTATGCAGCTCTTAAAGAACTAGGTGTGGAAGTTTATTCTGTTTCAACAGATACGCATTTTACACATAAAGCTTGGCATGATTATTCAGATGCCATTGGAAAACTTGAGTACATTATGATTGGAGATCCATCTCACACTATTTCACTTGGTTTTGACGTGTTAGATGAAAGCGGGCTGTCTCAACGTGGTACCTTTATCATCGATCCAGATGGTGTTGTTCAAGCGCTTGAAATCAATGCAGATGGTATTGGTCGTGATGCGTCTGTCTTGATTGACAAAATCCATGCTGCACAATATGTACGTAGCCATCCAGGTGAAGTGTGTCCAGCTAAGTGGAAAGAAGGAATTGAAACGCTGACTCCAAGTCTTGATTTAGTTGGTAAAATTTAAGGAGGCTTATATGGCTTTAGATGAAACAATTAAAGCGCAACTGAAGCAGTATTTGGAGCTTCTAGAATCTGATGTTGTATTTCAAGCTTCTTTAGGTCAAGATGAGCGTTCTGATCAGGTTCGGGCTTTTCTAGATGAAATTGTAGCGATGTCTCCTCGCTTATCACTAGAAAATACAGAAACTAACCGTAAACCAAGTTTTACTGTGACACAAGTTGGTCAAGCAGGTCGTGTGCAGTTTGCAGGACTTCCCTTAGGGCATGAATTTACATCTTTTGTGCTGGCTTTGCTGCAAGTCTCTGGTCGCGCACCAAAAGTAGAAGATGCTGTTATAAAACGAATTCAAGCTATTAAGCAGCCGCTTCATTTTGAAACTTATGTCAGCTTAACCTGTCATAATTGTCCAGACGTTGTTCAAGCACTGAATACAATGGCTGTGCTGAATCCAACTATCAGCCACACAATGGTTGAAGGGGGCATGTTTAGACAAGAAGTTGAAGACAAAAAGATCATGGCTGTCCCAACGGTTTTTCTAAATGGTGAAGAATTTGCAAATGGTCGTATGACCATTGAGCAACTGCTCGACAAGATTTCTGGACCTGCTTCAAGTGAAGAATTTGACAAAAAAGAACCATTTGATGTGTTGGTTGTTGGGGGCGGACCTGCAGGAAGCAGCGCAGCTATTTATGCTGCTCGTAAGGGAATTCGTACAGGTATGGTCGTTGAAACTTTCGGTGGACAAGTTATGGAGACTGTCGGTATCGAAAATATGATTGGTACGCCTTATACAGAAGGACCTAAGCTGATGGCGCAGGTAGAAGAACATGCCAAGAAATATCCAATTGATATCATGAAGAATCAACGTGTGAAGAACATTGAGAAAAAGGATTTGATTGAAGTGGAGCTTGAAAATGGAGCTGTTCTGAAAGCGAAAACAGCAGTTCTTTCTGTTGGTGCTCGCTGGCGAAATGTTAATGTTCCTGGTGAAGAAGAATTCCGAACCAAAGGTGTAACTAATTGTCCACATTGCGATGGTCCTATTTTTACAGGTAAAAAAGTGGCTGTTATCGGTGGAGGAAATTCTGGAATTGAAGCAGCAATTGACTTAGCTGGTCTGGCAGAGCATGTTTATGTGTTAGAATTTCTACCAACTTTGAAAGCCGATCAAGTATTGCAAGACAGGGTACAGCAACTTAAAAACGTGACAGTTCTAACCAATGTAGCTACAAAAGAAATTCATGGTTCCGATCAAGTTGAAGCCATTACTTATCTCGATCGTGCGAATAATGAAGAACATAAAATTGAACTCAGCGGTGTCTTTGTTCAAATTGGTCTTTTACCAAATACAGACTGGCTCAAAGATAGTTCAGTTGCTCTTAATGAACGTGGTGAAATTATTGTTGACAAACATGGTGCAACAAATGTGCCAGGAATTTTTGCAGCAGGTGATTGTACAGATAGCGCTTATAAACAAATCATTATTTCAATGGGTTCAGGAGCGACGGCAGCTTTGGGAGCATTTGATTATTTGATTCGTCAATAAAAAAAACGAGAGTGGGACAGAAATCAATCATTCGAAGAATGTGATTTCGTCGTCCCACTTTCCGCACAGTTGGTTAGGATAGCCGCTATCACCGGTATGATTAGGAATAAGGATATCCAACCAACCACTGCGTCTTGCAAGCTAAACTATAAAATGCATGAGGCTGGGAACTTTTGTCCCGACCTCATTTTTTAATTTACACAAGATGACGCTCGAAGGCATCATCAGAAATGCCTTTTTCTAGGATTAGTTTGCACCATTCTTTAGCGGAAAAGAGGCTGTGATCTTTGTAATTGCCACAAGATTCAATAGTCGTACCAGGGACATCTTCCCAAGTAGTGATTTCAGCAATTTCCTCTAAAGCTGCCTTGATGACTTTGGCAATTTCAGTTGAGCTATGCTGACCCCACATAATCATGTGAAATCCTGTCCGACAACCAAAAGGTGAGCAATCAATCATACCATCAATGTGAGTACGAATGAGCTTAGCTAGCAGATGTTCAATCGTATGAAGTCCAGCGGTCGGAATGGCATCTTCATTAGGCTGTACCAGACGAACATCAAAGTTGGAAATGATGTCCCCTTTAGGTCCCACCTCTTCGCCAATCAAGCGTACGTAGGGGGCTTTGACAATCGTGTGATCCAACTCAAAACTTTCAACAATGACTTCTTTGACCATAAATAGAACTCCTTTTACTTTTAATAAATTATACCATATTTTGCTCTAGCAAAGAAAAAATTTTCTGCTTAACAAAGCCTGTCAGGAAAAAGGATTCGCAAAAAAGAATGTGAAAACCGTCACGTATTTATAAGAATTTAGTTTGTGAAAAATTGATTTTTATGATAAAATAATTAAGAATTTTACAATTCAATATCAATAATTTGAGGTAAAAACATGGAAATGATTTTTGCAGGTGTTTTTGCCGTCATCATTGGTTTAGTCATTGGATATGTAAGTATTACAGCTCGCATGAAATCAGCGAAAGAAGCTGCGGAACTTACTCTTTTAAATGCTGAACAAGAAGCAACTAATTTACGTGGACAAGCTGAGCGCGAAGCGGATTTGTTATTAAAAGAAGTGAAGCGCGAAAGTAAATCCCTTAAAAAAGAAGCACTGTTAGAGGCAAAAGAAGAAGCCAGAAAATATCGAGAAGAAGTTGAGGCAGAATTTAAATCTGATCGTCAAGAATTGAAGCAATTGGAAAGTCGTTTGACAGAACGTGCGACAAGTCTTGATCGTAAAGATGACAATTTGACCAACAAAGAAAAAACACTCGAGCAGAAAGAACAAAGTATTTCTGATAGAAACAAAAACCTTGAGGCGCGTGAAAACAAACTGACAGAGTTGGAGCAGCACAAAGAAGCAGAATTAGAGCGTGTTGCTTCACTTTCACAAACTGAAGCCAGAGATATCATTCTCACTCAGACTGAGGATAAGTTATCAAAGGAAATTGCGACGCGTATTCGTGAAGCAGAGCAAGAAGTCAAAGAACGTTCTGATAAAATGGCAAAGGATATTTTAGTCCAAGCCATGCAACGGATTGCAGGTGACTATGTTGCGGAGCAAACCAATTCAACAGTTCATCTGCCGGATGATACGATGAAAGGTCGCATTATTGGACGTGAAGGTCGGAATATTCGAACCTTTGAAAGTTTAACGGGTATTGATGTCATTATTGATGACACACCAGAAGTGGTGACTTTATCTGGTTTTGATCCTATTCGACGTGAAATTGCACGCATGACAATGGAAGCCCTGCTGAAAGACGGTCGTATCCACCCAGCTCGCATTGAAGAATTAGTAGAGAAGAATCGTCTGGAAATTGACCATAAGATTCGTGAATATGGTGAAGCAGCGGCTTATGAAATCGGTGCACCAAACTTACATCCGGATTTGATGAAGATTATGGGACGCTTGCAATTCCGTACGTCATATGGGCAAAATGTATTGCGTCATTCTGTTGAAGTTGCTAAGTTGTCTGGTGTCATTGCAAGTGAACTCGGTGAAAATGCTAACTTAGCTCGCCGTGCAGGCTTCCTTCACGATATTGGAAAGGCTATTGACCGTGAAGTGGAAGGTAGCCATGTGGAAATTGGAACAGAATTGGCTCGTAAGTATAAGGAACATCCAATTGTGGTCAATACAATTGCCAGTCATCATGGTGATGTAGAACCTGAAAGTGTGATTGCAGTTATTGTTGCAGCAGCCGATGCGCTTAGTGCGGCTCGTCCAGGTGCTCGTAGCGAATCCCTTGAAAGCTATATCAAGCGCCTGCAAGATTTGGAAGAAATTGCCAATAGCTTTGAGGGCGTGAAAAATAGTTTTGCTTTACAAGCAGGTCGTGAGATTCGGATTATGGTCAATCCTGGTCAAATCAAAGACGATAAGATTACTATCTTGGCTCATGATGTGCGTGAAAAGATTGAAAACAACCTCGAATATCCAGGAAATATCAAAGTAACGGTCATTCGGGAAATGCGTGCTGTGGATTATGCCAAATAGACATTACTAAGAATGAATGTTTATCTAACTAATGTATAATTTTAGGCAAGTAAGAGTGACTTGCATTGTTTTCTCAGAAAACAAGCATCTACCTATGCTAAAAAGCAGTTGAAAAAATACTGCTTTTTTGTTACACTAGATAGAAAGACAATGAAGGAGATATGATGGCGGATCGTGGCTTGTTAATCGTTTTTTCTGGTCCCTCAGGTGTGGGGAAGGGAACGGTTCGAAGTGAGATTTTTGAAAGCTCAGACAATCAGTTTCAATACTCTGTGTCCATGACAACTCGTGCTCAACGTCCCGGTGAAGTGGACGGGATTGACTATTTTTTCCGTACGCGAGAAGAGTTTGAGGAGTTGATTCGACAAGGTCAGATGTTGGAATATGCAGAGTATGTTGGCAACTACTATGGAACTCCTTTGACCTATGTGAATGAAACCTTAGATAAAGGAATTGATGTTTTCCTTGAGATTGAAGTTCAAGGGGCGCTTCAGGTGAAGAAAAAAGTTCCAGATGCTGTCTTTATCTTTTTGACACCACCTGATTTGGCGGAATTGCAAGATCGCTTAGTGGGACGTGGAACAGATAGTGCCGAAGTAATCGCCAAACGCATTGCCAAAGCAAGAGAAGAAATTGCTCTCATGCGCGAATATGACTATGCGATTGTCAATGATGAAGTTCCGTTAGCGGCTGAGCGCGTCAAACGCGTCATTGAAGCTGAACATTTCCGAGTGGAACGTGTTATAGGTCACTATCAAGATATGTTGTCAGAACAACTTTCAGTAAGATAAGAATTTAGAAATTAGGTACAAGATTATGATGTTAAAACCTTCAATTGACACCTTGCTTGATAAGGTGCCTTCAAAATACTCCTTGGTGATTCTTGAAGCAAAACGTGCTCATGAATTGGAAGAAGGAGCAGCTCCGACTCAAGAGTTTAAGTCCGTCAAATCGACACTTCGTGCTTTAGAAGAAATCGAATCTGGCAATGTCGGGATTCACCCAGATCCTGAAGGCAAGCGAGAAGCAGTTCGTCGACGTGCTGAGGAAGAACGCTTGCGCAGAGAAGAAGAAGAACGTAAAATCAAAGAACAAATTGCGAAGGAAAAAGAAGAGGGTGAAAAGATTTAAGGTTGGGTCAGCTCAATCTTATTTTTTCTTTTAATGAGAAGTGAGAGGTGGTGAGAATGTGCAACTTGCAAAAGTCATTGTGGATGTCCCTTTAATGCAGACTGATAAACCTTACAGTTATACGGTTCCGAAAGAATTTTCAACTATGCTAGAAGTTGGTATGCGTGTGCATGTGCCTTTTGGGAAAGCCAATCGCTTGATTCAGGGGATTGTCGTAGAGCTGACAGAAGAAACGACACCAGAATTGAAAGAGATTGCAGAGGTTTTGGACTTTACGCCAGTTTTAAATGAGGAGCAGCTGTGGTTGGCAGAAGAATTGAGAAAATCTGTCTTTTCTTACAAAATTTCAATTTTAAAAGCTATGTTGCCGGGATTTTTGAATTCTAGCTATGATAAGATTCTTCATGCGCAACCTTCTTTGAATAAAGAAGATCGACTGCTCATTTTTGGCAATGCAGATCAGCAGCATTTCTCATCGCTTGATAAAGAGCTGCAAGCTAAGGTAATGCGTTTGACACGGCAAGGGGCGATTCAGGTAGAATACCAAGCGATAGATCAAAAGCATATTAAAACAGAAAAATGGTATCAAGTTAATCAAGAAATTTTGGAGCAGCTAGTCATTCCCCAACGGGCGAAAAAAAAGCAAGCCTTGCGAGACGTTTTGCAAGGTCAGACTGACATGTACCGTTTGGCGGATTTGAAAGAGCATTTTTCAAGAGAGGTCATTCATTATTTTGTGGAGCAAGAGGCTGTACAAATCATCGAAAAAGAAGTTAGTCGTTCTGAGGCTTATTTTGAAAATGTTGCAACAGATTCTGCATTGGTGCTAAATGAAGAGCAGGAAGCTGCGGTTCAAGCTATCACGCAGCAGATTGGGCAGGGTGGTAAGCCATTTCTGCTAGAAGGAGTGACAGGTAGTGGTAAGACAGAGGTTTATTTGCAGGTCATTCAAGAGGCGCTCAGCCGTGGCAAGACAGCCATTATGTTAGTGCCTGAGATTTCCTTGACACCACAAGTTACAAACCGCTTCATTTCGCGTTTTGGAAAGAAAGTAGCCATTCTTCACTCAGGCCTTTCAAATGGGGAAAGGTACGATGAATGGCGCAAAGTTGAGCGGGGAGAAGCACAAGTGGTTGTTGGTGCTCGTTCTGCTATTTTTGCTCCGTTAAAAAATATTGGTGCAATTATCATTGATGAAGAGCATGAAGCGAGTTACAAGCAAGACTCCAATCCACGCTATCATGCACGAGATGTGGCTTTGTTGCGTGCGAAGTACAATCAAGCTGTCCTAGTGCTAGGATCGGCGACGCCGAGTTTAGAGAGCAGAGCGCGGGCTGGTAAAGGTGTGTATCACTTTTTGCAATTGACCAAGCGAGCCAATCCGCAAGCTCAGATTCCTGAAGTGGAAATTGTGGATTTTCGTGATTACATTGGACAGAATGAAGCTAGTAATTTCACGCCTGTTTTGTTAGAAGCCATTCAAGATAAGATAGATAGAAAAGAGCAGGTTGTCTTGATGTTAAACCGACGTGGCTATTCTAGTTTTGTCATGTGTCGTGAATGCGGGACAGTTGATACCTGTCCAAATTGTGATATTTCCTTGACCTTGCATATGGATACGAAAAGTATGAATTGTCACTATTGTGGTTTTTCAAAAGGGATTCCTCATACTTGTCCGAATTGTTCCAGTCGGAGCATTCGTTACTATGGGACTGGGACACAAAAAGCCTCCGATGAATTAGCAGAAGCTTTTCCACAAGCTCGTATTTTGAGAATGGATGTTGATACTACTCGGAAAAAGGGCAGTCACGAACAAATCTTAAAAGAATTTGGTGAAGGGCGTGCAGATATTTTGCTGGGAACCCAGATGATTGCAAAGGGGCTGGATTTTCCAAATGTTACTCTCGTGGGAGTGCTCAATGCGGATACGGCTTTGAATTTGCCAGATTTTCGTTCATCTGAGCGCACCTTTCAACTCTTAACTCAGGTTGCTGGGCGTGCAGGACGAGCTGAAAAGGAAGGTCATGTGATTATTCAAAGTTACAATCCGAAGCATTATGCGATTACTTTTGCGAAAAATCAGGATTATGAGGGCTTTTATGCTTATGAAATGAGTATTAGAAAGCAGTTGGCCTATCCACCTTATTATTTTACGGTGGGACTTACCTTGTCTCATAAAATAGAAGCAGAGGTCGTCAAAAAGTCATACGAAGTTTTAAATATGATACGTTCTGGCTTGTCAGACAAAGTTCAGATATTAGGACCAACTCCCAAACCGATTGCCCGCACTCACAATCTCTATCATTATCAATTGATTATTAAATACCGTTTTGAAGAGCATTTACAAGAGGTTTTAAATCAGATTTTGGATTGGACACAAGAAAAGGACAATAAGGACTTACGTTTAAGTATAGACCACGAGCCACAAAGTTTTATGTAGCCTTATTTTAGCTTTTTTAAAGAAAAGCAGGCTTTCTTCTGATATAATAGTAAAAAAGAATATGAGGAAACCATGACAAACATTATTTTTATGGGAACGCCGAATTTTTCTGCAACGGTGCTTAAAGGATTGCTGGAAAGCAAACAGTACGAGATTTTGGCAGTAGTTACACAGCCAGATCGCGCAGTAGGACGTAAAAAAGAAATCCGCATGACGCCTGTTAAAGAACTGGCTTTAGACTATGGCTTACCAATCTATCAGCCAGAGAAATTGTCTAAAAGTGCTGAATTAGATAGTTTGATGAATTTAAACGCTGATGGTATCGTCACAGCAGCTTTCGGTCAATTTTTACCAAGCAAATTGCTAGATTCGGTCAATTTTGCCGTCAATGTGCATGCGTCGTTGTTACCAAAATATCGCGGAGGAGCTCCCATTCACTACGCCATTATCAACGGTGACAAAGAAGCCGGTGTGACTATTATGGAAATGGTCAAAGAGATGGATGCGGGTGATATGATTGCGCGTCGAGCGATTCCTATTGAGGAAACAGACAATGTTGGGACGATGTTTGAAAAGTTAGCGTTGGTCGGACGCGATTTGCTACTTGAGAGCTTGCCTAGTTATCTAGCTGGAGATTTAAAACCAGTTCCGCAAGACAAAAATCAAGTTACCTTTTCACCAAATATTTTACCAGAAGAGGAGAGAATTGATTGGACCAAGACCAATCGACAACTTTTTAATCAGATTCGAGGCATGTATCCGTGGCCAGTAGCGCATACGCTTTTAAATGGAGAACGTTTTAAAATTTACAAAGCTACTCCAGTAGAAGGGGCTGGTCAACCGGGAGAAATTCTTGCTATCAGGAAAAAGGAATTGATTGTAGCAGCTGGTGAGGGCGCACTTTCTCTGAAAACAGTACAGCCAGCTGGAAAGCCCAAAATGACTATCATTGATTTTCTGAATGGTCTGGGACGGCAATTATTAGTAGGTGATTTCTTTGGTCAATAAAATAAAAACAGCGCGGCAAACGGCTCTTGCAGTTTTAGAAGCAGTTTTTTCAGAAGGAGCTTATTCTAATATTGCTCTCAACCAGACTTTGCTAGGAGTGCCTTTAAGTTCTGCAGACAAAGGACTTGTAACAGAAATCGTATATGGTACCGTTGCACGTAAAATCACTTTAGAATGGTATTTGTCTCATGTTATTGAAAATCGAGATAAGTTGGATTCCTGGCTTTATATTCTTTTGTTGATGAGTTTGTATCAAATACAGTATCTTGATAAAATTCCAGCGCATGCGGTCGTCAATGAAGCGGTAGAGTTGGCAAAGGCACGAAAAAAGGGAAGCGAAAAGTTCGTCAATGCAGTACTGCGAGGATTATTGCGGGACGGTGTAGCAGATATAGGCAGTATTAAACGTAAAAACAAACGCTATTCTATTCAATATTCTTTGCCAGTTTGGCTGGTTAAAGTGCTGATTGAAGAGTACGGTGAAAAACGAGCTCTAGCTATTTTCGAGAGTTTATTTCTTCGGAATAAAGCCAGTGTTCGAGTGGTGGATTTAAGCCGTAAAGAAAAATTAAAACAAGTGTTGCAGGTAGAAGATTCGCTATTAGCTCCGAGTGCGTTGGTGAAAAGCCACGGTCATTTTGCAGGGCATGCCTTGTTTGAGGAAGGTGCTATTACTATTCAAGACGAGTCTAGCCAATTGGTCACGCCAACTCTTGAATTGCGCGGCGATGAAAAAGTGTTAGACGCATGCAGTGCACCCGGTGGTAAAACCATGCACATTGCTTCTTACTTAACGACAGGACAGGTCACGGCATTAGATCTCTATGAGCATAAGTTGGCTCTGATAAAAGAAAATGCACAGCGCTTAGGTGTGGCAGATAAAGTGATTACGAAAAAGCTAGATGCGAGAAAGGTTTTTGAAACTTTTGGAGCAGACGCCTTTGATAAAATTTTAGTAGATGCGCCGTGTTCAGGAATTGGTCTAATCCGACGGAAACCAGATATTAAATATAATAAAGAAAATGCAGATTTTGCCTCGTTGCAAAAAATTCAGCTTGAGATACTGGATAGTGTTTGTCAAAGCTTGCGAAAAGGTGGTATAATAACTTACAGTACCTGTACGATTGTTTCGCAAGAAAATTTTCAAGTTGTTGAGCAGTTTTTGGCAGCTCATCCAAATTTTGAACAGGTAAAACTAGAACATAATAGACAGGATATTCTAAAAGACGGCTGTATCTTAATTACACCGGAATTATATGGAAGTGACGGTTTTTTCATCAGTCAATTCAAACGAATATCCTAACAGGAGGAAACTGACAGTATGGAAATTTCATTATTAACAGATGTTGGTCAGAAGCGTACAAATAATCAAGATTATGCCAATCAATTTGTTAATCGTGCCGGTATGACAATGGTTCTTTTAGCAGATGGTATGGGAGGTCACCGTGCCGGTAATATTGCTAGTGAAATGGCAGTAACAGACCTCGGTGCCGCTTGGGTGGATACTCAAATTGATTCCATTAACGGCGTTCGTGAGTGGTTCGCAGAACATCTCGAAACAGAAAATCAAAAAGTTCATAAATTTGGTCAAGATGAAGAATATAAAGGCATGGGAACGACGCTTGAAGCCTTAGCGATTATTGGTAATCAAGCAATTTATGCCCATGTAGGGGATTCTCGTATTGGTTTAGTGCGCGGTGAAAGTTATCGTCAGTTGACGAGCGACCATTCTCTGGTAAATGAATTGCTTAAGGCGGGACAAATTACGCCTGAGGAGGCAGAGCGTCATCCACAACGCAACATCATCACGCAATCAATCGGTCAAAGAGGCGAAGTGCAGCCTGATGTTGGCATGATTAGCTTAGAAGATGATGATTACATTATTTTAAATAGCGATGGTTTGTCCAATATGATTTCAGAAAGTGAAATTTATGATATTATGACAAGCGATATTGCTCTTTCAGAAAAAGCGGAAACCTTGATTCGCTTTGCAAATAATGCAGGTGGTCTGGACAATATTACAGTTGCCCTGGTTCATTATCATAAGGAGGACGCAGAATGATTCAAGTCGGCAAGATATTTGCCGGACGATATAAAATCATCAAACAAATTGGTCGAGGTGGCATGGCAGATGTTTACTTGGCCAAAGATTTGATTTTAGACGGGGAAGAAGTCGCGGTTAAAGTTCTAAGAACGAATTATCAGACGGATCCGATTGCTGTGGCGCGTTTTCAAAGAGAGGCGCGAGCTATGGCAGACTTGGATCATCCTCATATTGTTCGGATTACCGACATTGGAGAAGAAGAAGGTCAGCAATATCTAGCAATGGAATATGTGGCTGGACTCGACTTAAAGCGCTATATCAAAGAGCATGCTCCTTTGTCCAATGAAGAAGCGGTTCGAATCATGGGACAAATCCTTTTGGCGATGCGTTTGGCACACACGCACGGGATTGTTCACCGTGATTTGAAACCTCAAAATGTCCTTTTAACTCCAGATGGCGATGCAAAAGTCACTGACTTTGGAATTGCGGTAGCTTTTGCAGAAACGAGCTTAACGCAAACCAACTCTATGCTGGGGTCTGTACATTATTTGTCACCAGAACAGGCGCGTGGTTCAAAAGCGACCGTTCAGAGCGATATTTATGCCATGGGGATTATTTTCTATGAAATGCTGACAGGACATATCCCTTATGATGGAGATAGTGCTGTTACGATTGCCCTACAGCATTTCCAAAAGCCTCTTCCTTCTGTGATTGCTGAAAATCCAAACGTTCCACAAGCATTGGAAAATGTAGTCATCAAGGCAACGGCAAAAAAATTGACGGATCGTTATCAGTCAGTTGCAGAAATGTATGTGGATTTATCAAGCTGCTTATCTGCTGACCGTCGAAATGAGAAAAAACTAGTTTTTGATGACACTGCTAAAGCAGACACAAAGACACTGCCGAAAGTATCACAAAATACCTTGACTTCTGCGACGAAGTCAACACCTACTCCTACAAAAGAAGCAGTCAGTAGTAAGCCTACGCCTAAGCCAAAAGCAAAAAAGAAGCGCCGTTTAAGAACGCGATATAAAGTTTTGTTATCAGCAGTGGTTTTAGTCATCGCAGCTCTGGTGGCTTTAGTCTATTTGAGCCCGTCAAATGTAAAAATCCCAGATGTTACTGGAAAAACTATTGCCCAAGCACGTTCTGCAATCGAAACTGCAGGTTTGAAAGTTGGCAAGGAAAAAGACGAATACAGTGATTCTGTTAAAAAAGATTCAGTTATTCGCACCAATCCAGAAGCGGGAACGCAACGTCGTGAGGGCAGTACGGTGGATCTGATTGTCTCAAAAGGGACTAAAACTTTTATTATGGAAGATTATAAAGGTCAGAAAAGAGCAGATGCTATCAACAATCTGGTACAAAAATACAAGGTTTCAAAAGGCTTAATTAAAACAGAAGAAGTTGAAAGTAGTGAGTATGCGGCAGGAACAGTTGTTGATCAAACACCAGCAGCAGGCAGCACTTATGATTTGACTTCAAAGACACGTATTACGTTAAAAGTAGCGAAGTCCGTTTCAAGTGTCACGATGCCAAGCTATATCGGCTCAACCTATGAATTTGCTTATAATAATTTGACGGAAGTGATTGGTATTCAAGGTGCGAATATTGAAAAACGTACGGTTACAACAGCTCCAGCGGGTACACAGGCAAATACGATTATCAGACAAACCCCAGAAGCTGGTCAGTCTTTGAATTTGAAGAGTGATCGCATTGTCTTATATGTATATGAGCCAAAAACCGAAGATTCTTCAACATCTGAAAGTAGTTCACAATCTGATAGCAGCTCAGATAAAACTAGCCCATCCTCTAGCAGTTCGTCAGCTAGTGGTAATGATGGAAGCAGCTCAAAAACACCAGACACAAGTGCTAGTGCAAGTAATTAAAAAAGAGAGAGGATAAAATCGTAGTTTTGTTAAACCGATTTTCCCTCACTCTTTTTTTGCACTCGTTTTACATCATTGATAAGCATTGTTTTTGCTCAATCAAGTTTATCCAGTATATTGTAAATAAAAATGTTAGCTTCTAGGACTACAAACTAGAACTTGAAAATATTTTCTTCCAGTTCACTCCCTTCTTTTCATACCTTAGCCGGAGGAATTTTTGTAAGTTTTTGATACAATAGAGTAAGAAAGGTATCGAGGCTATGAGAAAGATCCAATTTTTTATCTTTGTTGAATCTATTCTATTAACATTTGCATTAGTGACCATTTTGTCTGGTCATTTTTCACGTGTTATTCTTTTTTTGGTGCTCTTCTTGTTATTGCTCTATTATTATTTTGGAAAACAAAGAGGAAATTTTCTGCTAGTAACCTCTACCATACTGCTCTTTTTCATTATTATGCTCAATCCTTATGTTATTGCTGCCTTGCTCTTTGCGGTCATTTATGGCATGATTGTGGCTTATCCTTACATTTATAAGGAAAATGGAGTGACGAATCTCATCTTTGATGATGCAGTAGAACAAAAACGTGAAAAAAATCAATGGTTGGGAAATCTTCATCATTTTGGCTCATCAGATACCTGTCGATTTGATGACATCAATCTTTTCCGTCTTATGGGTAAAGATACGATTCATTTGGAACAAGTCATTATCACAAACCATGACAATGTGATTATTTTGCGAAAATTTTTCGGAAATACAAAAATCATCGTGCCAGTTGATGTGGCAGTCAGCCTGAAAGTGAATAATTTATATGGTGAATTGCAGTTTTTAGATCAACCTGTTTATGAATTGCGAAATGAAAGTATCAGCCTAACGACACCAGACTTCAAGCGAGCACATAAAAGCGTCAAAATTGTCCTGTCAACGTTTTTAGGAAATGTTGAGGTGGTTCGCAAATGAAAAAAGTCTACTATCTCTTGATTAGCTTTTATTCCCTACTCATTTTAGGAATCATTATTCATTATATTTTTAGCCTATTTAATTTTGATTGGCAACTGATTTTTAGTAATGTAGAGCGGTTGGAAAAGTTCAGTTTCTTTGTGATTGTACTGACTTTATCTCTGACGATGCTGATGATTTTAGGTGTTAAAGTGATTCAAATGGTCACTTTATCTGCCATTCAGATAAACCTAAAAAATGTTTTAGAAGGTCGAGAATTGCAAGAAATTCATCATCCTGAAATTGATATCTCTTTTCGGCTGGTTTCAGAGAAATTAACTCATTTGACAGAAAATCTGCAAAAGTCAGAGAACCGCGCCCTGCAAAATGAGGAGACGATTATTGAGAAAGAACGCAAGAGAATTGCGCGTGACTTACATGATACGGTCAGTCAAGAACTTTTTGCTGCCAATATGATTTTGTCAGGTGTGACAGGTCAAGTGGAGAATTTAGATACAGATGCATTATCAAAACAATTGATTGGCGTATCAGGAATTTTAAATACAGCTCAGCGTGATTTGCGTATCTTGCTTCTACATTTGAGACCGACAGAGTTGGAAGGAAAAAGCTTGGTTGAAGGGCTGAATCTCATCTTGAAAGAGCTATCAGATAAAAGCGATATTGAGGTGAGCTTTCATCATGATGTGCAAAAATTACCGAAACAGATTGAGGAGCATATTTTTAGAATTGCTCAGGAAATTATCAGTAATACGCTTCGCCATGCCAATGCAAATCATTTAGATGTTTATCTATATCAAACACCGTACGAATTGCAGTTAAAGATGATAGATGATGGGATTGGCTTTGAGCACACTTCGTCTGATGAATTGAGTTATGGTTTGAAAAATATAGAAGAAAGAGTAAACGATATGGCAGGAACGATTCAGATTTTAACGGCTCCTAAACAAGGAGTAGCGATTGACATTCGTGTACCTTTATTGAAAGGAGTTTAGGATGCATATTTTATTAGTAGATGACCATGAAATGGTACGACTTGGCTTGAAAGGTTATTTGGATTTACAAGACGATGTGGATGTAGTGGCAGAAGCTTCAAATGGTCGCGAAGGAGTTGAAAAAGCTTTGGAGTTGCGCTCGGATGTGATTATGATGGACATTGTTATGCCTGAAATGAGTGGGATTGAAGCGACACTTGCTATTTTGAAAGAATGGCCTGAAGCTAAAATTCTCATTTTGACTTCTTATTTGGATAATGAAAAAATTTATCCGGTTTTAGACGCAGGTGCTAAAGGATATATGCTGAAAACATCTAGTGCTGATGATATTTTACGAGCTGTCCGAAAAGTAGCTAAGGGTGAACTTGCCATTGAAACAGAGGTCAGCCAAAAAGTGGAATATCATCGAAATCATATTGAATTGCACGAAGATTTGACTGCGCGTGAGCGAGATATTTTAGGACTACTGGCAAAAGGTTATGAAAATCAACGCATAGCAGATGAATTATTTATTTCTTTAAAGACAGTGAAAACACATGTGTCCAATATCTTATCAAAGCTAGAAGTGAGCGATCGTACACAAGCTGTTGTTTATGCTTTCCAACATCACCTTGTCCCACAAGATGACATTTAGTGGTATAATAGAAAGCAGAATAATTCCTAGAGGGAGATTATGGACGCAAAATTAAAATATAAATCCAAAAAAATCAAAATCGTCTTTTTCGATATTGATGAGACGTTGCGAGTGAAAGAGACTGGCTATATTCCGGACTCTATCAAAACGGTGTTTAAACAGCTAAAAGAAAAAGGAATTTTGACAGGAATTGCTTCAGGGAGAGGGATTTTTGGTGTAGTTCCAGAGCTGAAAGCATTGCAGCCGGATTTCTTTGTCACTTTAAATGGTTCCTATGTAGAGGATAAAAAAGGAAATGTAGTTGTCCAGCATGTCATTCCCAAGGAAATGGTGGAGGCATACATTGCGTGGACGAAGGAAGTTGGGATTGACTTTGGTCTCGTTGGTAGTCATGAGGCAGCGCTTTCGACGCGAACACCGCTTATTGATGAAGCCATTGATATTGTTTATCCTAATTTACCTATTCAGCCGGATTTTTATCAAGATCACAACGTTTATCAAATGTGGACATTTGAAGATATTGGAGATAGTTTGCAATTGCCAAAAGACTTGGGAGAACAGTTGCGCTTGGTTCGCTGGCATCCGCATTCATCAGACGTGGTTCTGACAAATGGTTCAAAAGCATCTGGAGTTGCGACAGTTGTGGAGCATCTAGGGTTGAAGCCTGAGAATGTGATGGTTTTTGGAGATGAACTCAATGACTTAGAGTTGTTTGATTATGCAGGTATCAGCGTTGCTATGGGGATTTCCCATGAAAAGATCAAAGCAAAGGCTGACTTTGTGACAAAAACAGTAGAAGAAGACGGCATTTTTTATGCCTTAGAGGAGTTAGGAATGGTAGAAAAAGAATTGCATTTTCCGCAAGTGACGATTGAAAAAACAGAAGGTCCGAAAGCGACTATTAAAACCAACCACGGAGATTTGAAAATTCAACTATTTCCAGAGCAAGCGCCGAAGACAGTAGCGAATTTTATCGCTTTGTCAAAGGATGGCTACTATGATGGCGTGATTTTCCACCGCATTATCAAGGATTTCATGATTCAAGGTGGTGACCCAACTGGTACGGGCATGGGTGGCGAATCCATTTATGGTGAAAAGTTTGAGGATGAATTTTCACCAGAATTGTACAATATCCGTGGAGCACTTTCAATGGCTAATGCTGGTCCAAATACAAATGGCAGTCAATTTTTCATCGTGCAAAATAGCAAGATCCCTTATGCACAAAAGGAATTGGAACGAGGTGGTTGGCCAGCCCCGATTGCTGAGATCTATGCAAGCAATGGTGGAACGCCGCATTTGGATCGCCGGCATACTGTATTTGGGCAATTGCTAGACGAGGCTTCTTATCAAGTGTTAGATAAGATTGCGGCAGTTGAAACTGGTGCAATGGATAAACCGCTTGAGGATGTTGTCATTGAAACCATTGAGATTGAGGATTGAGATGAAAATTGGTGAAAAACTAAAAGGCCGAATTACTGGTATTCAGCCTTATGGTGCTTTTGTGGAACTAGAAACGGGTGCCATGGGATTGATTCATATCTCAGAAATTCGGACAGGCTATATCGAAAATATCCATGAAATTCTGCATGTTGACGATCAGGTCTTGGTGCAAGTGATGGACTATGATGAATTTTCAGGTAAGGCTAGTTTGTCAATGAGAACTCTGGAAGAAGAGAAGCATCATTTGCCTAAACGCCATCGCTTTTCAAATGACCGTTACAAGATTGGTTTTGCACCGCTCGCCAAAAGTTTGCCGACTTGGACCAAGGAAGCAATGGATTTTCTGAATCAATCAAAAGAAGAAACTGATGAATAAGCATCAAAGCAGACTTTAAATACTCAATATAAAGCCCTCAATAGAATGGTTCTATGAGGGCTTTTATGTGTTTTCGTACATTAAGGAGTGGTTGTATCATCACATATGCTCTACTTAATATACCATTACATCAAGGTATACTCATCTGGCAGCATAATAGTTTCTTTACCATTATTGTCAGTCACAAAGATTTCTCGTGGAAAAAATGGATCGAAAGCGTCATTAAAATCAAAAGAGACAGTAGTTGATAGACTTGCTTCGGAAAATCGAAATGTTAATTTTCCTTGATGGTTGATGAGTTCAAATCGAAGAAGTTCATCTAATTCAAACACACCTTTTAAAAAATTATCAATGATGTACCAGAAAGAATCAATAATGTCATCTGGCAAACTTGTTACAACGCCAAAGCTGGCATAACGTCCACGTGTATTTGTAAAAGCCATTGTTTCTTCCTTTCTGTGCTCATTCATCAAAGTATTTTCTATATGATACATAAAATAAGTTTGAATTGCAAGAAATTGTTCTTTGAAAATCAAAAAGGACCGGAGGTCCCTTGGCAACTTTAGCGATTCTTTAGCTCTACATAACGTTTGTACCAAATATTGACATAGGCTTGTGAAAAAGGTCCACGCTCATTATTAATCCAGTCTACTAAGATTTTCACATTCTCCTTGAGAATGTAATCTAAATCATTGGAATAGTTCATTTGCCGCTTGTGGCGCTCGTATTCATCTACATCCAGCAATCGCTTTTCACCATTGGTGAAGACTTTGACATCTAAATCATAATCTATGTATTTTAATGCTTCTGCATCAAGATAATAGGGGCTGGCTAGATTGCAATAGTAGGAAATCCCATTTTCGCGGATCATAGCGATAATGTTAAACCAATATTTTTTATGAAAATAGACAATAGCTGGCTCACGTGTCACCCAACGCCGCCCGTCACTTTCTGTGACCAAGGTATGGTCGTTGACACCAATAATGGCGTTTTCTGTTGTTTTTAGTACCATGGTGTCGCGCCAAGTGCGGTGCAGACTTCCATTATGCTTATAACTTTGAATTGTAATAAAGTCGCCTTCTTTTGGAAGCTTCATCTTCTACCAACTTTCTACAATTAATCAGGTTATCGCTCTTATTGTAACATATTTTCATGAAAAAACATAAATAAACCTTACATTTTTTATAGATATTCTCTGAGAGCGCTAGCAATATCAGAAAAATCGTAGCCTTTGCGAGCGAGTGCTTGGGTGAGGCGTTGTTTTAAATCATAGCCGTCGTATTTTTGGGAATACTTGCGGTATTGTTTGTCTAATTCTTTGTAAAGCAATTCTTGTTGTTTTTCGTCATCGTTTTCTATGGTAAGGCTTTGATAAGCTATTTTTGCTTCTTCATAGGAAAAGCCTTTATTGATGAGCTGTTGTAAGATTTTATCGTGAAGCGCTTTTTCTGGAAGCTTCCCTTGATATTTTTTGAGTAATTTTTGAGCAACTGTTTCTGCTAGATTTGTAAAATCATGTTGATGTAATTCATCATCAATGATAGAAGCAGCAATTCCTTTTTGTATTAACTTTTGCTTGAGTGCATATGCACCTTTGTCTCCAGACAAGAGGTTAGCATTGATAACAGCATGAGCATATTTGGCATCATCTAGCCAGTTGTCTTTTTTTAAGTTGTCAATAACGTGAACAATCGTTTCCTCTTCCATGTCGTGCTTGCGCAAATAATCATTGACTTCCTTTACAGTACGCTGCTTGAAAGAAAGATGATACAATGCCAGATTTTTTCCATAAGAAAATTGAGCATATTCTTGGATTTCTTTCAGCTCTTGCTCAGTAATGTTCATGCCTTTTGATAACATAAAATGAACAATGGTATCTTCGGTGATATACAGTTTTTCCGTCTCATCCAGCTCTAAGAGATAAAGCCGCTTTTTCTTTTCAATTTTTGTAATTTTCATGATTCTATTATACCTCAAAATATGGTAAGATAGGCTTATGAATCTGAAAGTAAAACAAAAAATCCCCTTGAAAATCAAAAAAATGGGAATCAACGGGGAAGGGATTGGATTTTATAAAAAGACATTGGTCTTTGTACCAGGTGCTTTAAAAGGTGAGGATATTTTTTGTCAAATCACGACGGTTAAGCGTAATTTTGTCGAAGCAAAACTGTTGACGATTAACAAACGCTCTAAGTATCGAGTAGAGCCTCCTTGTGAGATTTATGAAAAATGCGGGGGCTGCCAGATTATGCACTTGCATTATGATAAGCAACTGGAGTTTAAGACGGATCTGTTGCGGCAGGCTTTGAAAAAATTTGCACCTCAAGGTTATGAAAACTACGAGATTCGTCCAACGATTGGTATGCAAGAACCTCAATATTATCGAGCGAAGTTGCAGTTTCAAACACGGAAATTTAAGGGAGATGTAAAAGCGGGTCTTTATGCGCAGAATTCTCATTATCTGATTTCTTTGAAAAACTGTCTGGTTCAAGATAAGGTAACGCAGAGAATTATCAATAAAGTGGCCCTCCTTTTGGGGAAGTACAATTTTCCTATTTATGATGAGAGAAAAAATGCCGGCGTTCGGACGGTTATGATTCGCAGGGCTCGAAAAACGGGACAGGTGCAGATGATTTTTGTTACGGGAAAGAAGTTGGACTTTTCTCCAGTCATTCGTGATTTGTCAGCAGAATTTCCAGAGTTGGAAACAGTGGCGGTCAATTACCATACGACAAAATCAAGTGAAATCTATGGAGATAGGACGGAGATTATCTGGGGGAAAGAAACCATTCAGGAAGGTGTTTTGGATTACGAGTTTTCCTTATCGCCTAGGGCTTTTTACCAGCTCAATCCAGAGCAAACAGAGGTGCTTTACAGTGAAGCAGTTAAGGCTCTGGATGTCGATTCAAAGGATTGCCTGATTGATGCTTATTGTGGTGTGGGAACGATTGGCTTTGCTTTTGCTAAAAAAGTAAAGTCTCTTCGTGGCATGGATATTATACCAGAAGCTATTGAGGATGCTAAGCGAAATGCCAAGAAGATGGGCTTTGACAATGCTTATTATGAGGCTGGGACTGCTGAAAGCATTATTCCTCGTTGGTACAAGGAAGGTTACCGAGCAGATGCCTTGATTGTGGATCCGCCACGGACTGGCTTAGATGATAAGCTGCTTGAAACGATTGTTCGTTATGCACCAAAGAAAATGGTTTATGTCTCCTGTAATGTCTCTACTCTAGCTAGAGATTTGGTGCAATTGAGCAAGGTCTACGATGTTCATTATATTCAATCTGTGGATATGTTTCCCCACACAGCCCGGACCGAGGCTGTAGTGAAGTTGGTAAGGAAAGAGGATTAGAATGGATATTTGGGGAAAAATGTATGAAGAAGCCAAGAAGCTCTATGATCCGCATGAGGTATCGCCCTTTGTGTACGCTAATCATGTTGTAGCAGCTATTGAAGCAGAGGATGGAAAGATTTATACCGGCTTTTGCTTTGAAGGAACCTGTGGTGTTTTTCATCTCTGCGCTGAAAGGGCAGCAGCTTTTAATATGTATCAGTATTCTGGACAGACAAAAATGAAACGAGTATTGGCTTTTCGTGATAAACCGCCTTATGGCGGAGGTTCTGGTATGCCTTGTGGGGCGTGTAGAGAATTTCTAATGGAGTTGAATCCTGAAAATCGTCATCTGGAGTTTATGTTGGATTTTGAAAAACGAGAAACGATTACTTTGGGAGAACTCATGCCTTACTGGTGGGGGCAAGAACGTGCTGAAAATGACGGAAAATAATATAAAGTACTTTTACTGTATGTTAGAATAATATACAAGGCACCTCCTAACAACGAAAGTTCAAAGAATTAGGATGTAAAAATTGCAAAGAAGGTATCCTGTAGCAATGCTATTGATATTTTAGAGCATTTGGTAAATGGACTTGTTCATGAGTGAGTCTAGTTTGAGGCAGATGACAAATAGACGACAGAAGTTGAGCAACTAAAATGAAACGCAAATATTTTTAACTCCTTCAGCAATAGAAAAACTTGTAGAGATCGTTTTCTACAAGTTTTTCTATTTTACAAGGAAATCTCTGTGTTTTCCAATACTTTTTGTGCATCTGAGACGATTGTTTCAATGATTTCTTTGCATGGTCGGATTTCTTTTATCATACCAGCAATTTGACCGCACATCATGGAGCCGTTTTTGGTATCTCCGCCATATACAGCTTTTGAGAGAGCACCGATAGTAATCTCTTCCAATTCCTCACGGCTGGTACCTTTATTTTCAAGTTCTATATAATGGTCTGTCATTTCGTTTCGGATACAACGAACGGGGGCACCCGCCCTCCTGCCTGTGACAGCTGTATCTGTATCATTTGCCTTGAGAACGGCTTCTTTATAACTTTCAGCGATTGGGCATTCTTCTGACGCGAGAAATACCGTACCGAGTTGAGCTCCTTGTGCACCTAAAACGAAAGCAGCGGCAAGTCCACGACCGTCTGCAATACCTCCTGCACCAATTACGGGAATATCAACTGCATCAGCAATTTGTGGCAGCAAAGCCATAGTATTTGTACTACCGATATGACCACCTGCTTCGGATCCTTCAGCGATAACAGCATCAACCCCTAATTCTTGCATTTTTTTAGCATGTTTCACGCTGGCAATGACCGGAATAACCTTGATACCTGCTTCTTTGAGAGCGGGCAGAATGAATTTAGGAGTGCCAGCACCAGTTGTCACAACAGGAACTTTTTCTTCGATGATAACATTCACAAGCTCTTCGACATTTTTCAGCATCAGCATCACGTTAACAGCGAATGGTTTGTCTGTGAGTTTACGCAATTCACGAATTTCTTCGCGCAATTGGTCGCCAGTCATACCACCTGAAGCAATAATCCCCAAGCCACCCGCTTCTGAAACAGCAGCAGCCAACTGATAGTGAGAAATTTGCGCCATAGCACCTTGAAAAATTGGATATTTGATGTTTAGTAAAGTTGTAATAGACATACTATCTCCTTCATCCTGTTTTTGAAATTATTATATCACGATTATAAAAACGTTTTCAAATCCGTGATTTAATAAATTTTCTTTTGTTTGTGAAATATTTTGCTTTAAAAAGAGGGGCTATCAATTATTTTATTTGTGAAAAATACAAAATCATTTTATTATAACAATTACTTATACTATATTAAAAATAGTTATAGATGATGATTGATTCCAAAAAATGGAATGAGGCAAAGATAAGGAATGTGTTGATTTTGCTTAGAAAGCAACCGCTTTTTGTGTTATAATAATAGAAAAATGTTCATGAGGTGAAAAATGGATAACATCATTGATGTATCAATTCCTGTGGCAGAAGTAATTGACAAGCACCCAGAAGTGTTAGAAATTTTAGTGGAGCTCGGCTTTAAGCCGCTTGCCAATCCAATCATGCGCAATACGGTTGGTCGCAAGGTGTCGTTAAAGCAAGGTTCTAAGTTAGAGGGAACCCCTATGGATAAAATTGTCATGACATTAGAAGCAAATGGCTATGAAGTGGTGGGGCTAGACTAATGGCAGATGAACGAATTGAGATTTTAAAATCCATTTTGCTGGATTTGCACCATGGTGCAACAGCAGAAGAGGTTCAAGAGCAGTTTAACAAGCATTTTACAGGTGTTTCGGCTATTGAGATCAGTCTTATGGAGCACGAACTGATGAACTCGGATACGGGTGTAACCTTTGAGGATGTTATGTCGCTTTGCAATGTTCATGCGAATCTTTTTAAGGGAGCAGTGAAAAATGTAGAAGTGGCTGACACAGATCATCCAGGACATCCAGTTCAAATTTTTAAGCAGGAAAATCTGGCTCTGAGAGCGGCTCTGTTGCGGATCCGGCGCCTCCTTGATACCTATGCTCAAACAGATGATGCAGAAATGAAGACAGAGTTGGAAAAGGGGTTGATGCGCCAGCTGGGCTTGGTCGGTCAATTTGACATTCATTATCAGCGCAAGGAAGAGCTGATGTTTCCGATTATGGAGAAATACGGTCATGACTCACCACCCAAGGTTATGTGGGGTGTGGACGACCAGATTCGAGAGCTTTTTCAGGAAGCAAAGACTGCTGCTGAAGATTTGTCTAACCTAGGTATCGAGCCAGCTCGAGCAACATTTGAAAATTTTGCGGCTGAATTTGAGGCGATGATTTTCAAGGAAGAATCCATCTTGCTTATGATTTTGCTGGAATCTTTCACACAGGACGATTGGTTGAAAATTGCAGAAGAAAGTGATGCCTATGGCTATGCGATTATCAAGCCGGCTGAAAAGTGGGTACCAGCTCGTCAATCATTCACGGAGGCAGAAAAAGAGACTGCTGAGAAGACTGGAAGCGAAGCGGCAGCCCGTGACGAGTTGGTGTCAGACGGTACTATTCAGCAAGTCATTGAGACGCCTGATGGGCAGGTCACCATTTCCTTTAAACCAAAAAAGAAAAAGGCAGAAAACAATTTTGATCGACAGACCCAACAGCCGTTTGGACATGGCTATTTGTCAGTGGAAGAGGCAAATCTAATCTTGAATCATCTGCCGATGGAGATTACCTTTGTCAATAAGGAGGATATTTTCCAGTACTACAATGACAGTGTGCCAGCCGATGAGATGATTTTCAAGCGGACGCCGAGTCAAGTGGGGCGCAATGTCGAGCTGTGCCACCCGCCTAAGTCTTTGGAAAAGGTGCGCTTTATTTTTAAGGAATTGCGTGAAGGCAAGCGAGACAAGTTTGTTATGTGGTTCAAGTCTGAGTCGCGGGGAAAATTTGTTCATGTGACGTATGCGGCAGTGCGAGATGAAGCAGGAGAGTTTCAAGGGGTGCTAGAATATGTTCAAGATATTCAGCCTTTCCGTGATATTGAAGAAGATTTCTACCGAGGAGTAGATTAGAAGGTATATGATGACGTACGAACAAGAATTTTTAAAGGATTTTGAAGCTTGGGTCAAAACTCAGGTGGCAATCAACGAAATGGCTCTTCAAGAGAGTCAGAAAGTTTATGAGGAAGATAAAGATGAACGCGCTAAAGAAGCTGCGATTCGTTATGAGAGCCGTTTGGATGCTTATCAGTTTCTATTAGGGAAATTTGCCAACTATCAAGAGGGCAAGGGATTTCATGACCTACCAGACGGACTTTTTGGGCAGAGAAATTATTGATTTTCTCTAGAAAACATGTTAAACTAAATACATTAGAGGTGTTTTGAATCCCATTTGTCACAGAAAGCGGCACTGCTGAGAAATCCGCACAAATGTCAAAACTGGTTGCTAAGGCTAAAATTGAAATAATGGTGTCTTTTTGTTTACTTTTAGGACTAGGCAGCGAGTTGCGGATTGTACTGGCGTATGCCTAAGCGGGCTAACGACGTAATAAAAGATAAACAAGAAGATCAGAGTTGCGGGCGTCTGCCCGAAATTGGGTGGTACCGCGGAGTGATTCGTCCCTGTCATGTATGGCAGGGACGAATTTTTATAAGCGGAATGGGGAGAGAAATTATGATAAATATTTTAGGTCAAATTGAAGATAATAAACTTCCTAATATTGAGACAGAGCGGCTGTATTTGCGCCAACGTCTAGTCTCAGATGCTAAAGAGATTTTTGCTTATGCGAGTTTGCCAGAGGTGACTTGGCCAGCTGGTTTTCCACCTGCAGAAAGCGTGGAAGAAGAGGAAAATTATCTCGAAAACATTATGCCAAAGCGCTGGATTGAGCAAAAAATACCGTCTGGTTATGGTATCTGCTTAAAAGGAACAGATGAAGTCATTGGCTCAATTGATTTTAATCATCGCCATGCTGATGATGTTCTTGAAATGGGCTATCTGCTTCATCCAGATTATTGGGGGCAAGGACTCGTGCCAGAAGCTGCGCGTGCGCTGTTGGAAGTTGGATTTACCCTACTCAATCTCCACAAAATTGAAATTGAATGTTATGGTTACAACAAAGCAAGCCAGCGTATTGCTGAAAAACTTGGCTTCACCCTCGAATTTCGCATTCGTGACCGCAAAGACGCACAAGGCAAACGCTGTGATTTATTGCGTTATGGATTGCTGAGAAGTGAGTGGGAGACACAGAAAAAATAAATGAAACTGTGTAAACTTGCATAAGTTAAAATTTAATAATTTGTAAAAAATGTTATTACAAATTGAACTGCTCGAAAAAATCGACCAGTTCAGTAAGAAGGGGGAAAATAGAATGGAAAGAATAGTTTTATACGTATTAGCATTACTGCCTCTTCTTTCAATAGTTTCTTTGTTGCTATTAGCTATTTTGCTTTTTCCGATAACTTTACTTCCAAATAGTATTTTACCAGTTGCTCCAATATATATTGTTGAACTTATTTTAGGAATACTACTGGCTTTATATGGATTTAGATTAAGAAGATTGCAAATAGATAATAAACTTCAAATTATCTATTGGATTCTTTTAGGAGTATCAGCTGGAGTGCTATTACTTTTGAAATATAGATTAATTATTTTATTTCAGCCGATTTTACCTATAGTTTACCTTGCTTTATTTGAGCAAAGATTTCAAGCCATTAAGAAATTTTTTCAAAAAAGTATAGGCGTGTTTGCTTTTTTTAATCTGTTTGACACACTTTTTATTGGTTTATGTTTTTTGATAAAAAATAATGTAAATTATATAGAAAACGTTTTAAGTAGTTTTTTTGAAATTTTTAACGAACTTCATCTATCTCAAAAAGTTTTTGAGACTACTGTCATAATTTTAATAAGCCTATTGTTGTTCATATTTTTACCATTATTAAAAGGAAGTATATCTGTTTGGATTTATAAAAGACAAAATGAAATTTCTGTACAATCAGGGAAGGTACTTTGGAATTCCTATCTAGAGGCATATTTTGGTTCGACGATATCTGTTTTAATGTATCTTAGCTTATTACTACAAGTAAATGATTTATCTTTTAGTACAGTATTCACTCTTTTTTTACCTATGTCAATAAATATTTGCTTTTGGATGCAAGTGTATGAAAATATAAACAGAGGTGGAGAAGACAAAGAATCGGAGATATCAAAATGGACATTAATTGGCACAGCGCTATTCATATTGTTTCTTTTAGATCAAATTGAAAGTGATTTGATTGGAATTTTTATGTGGTTCTTGCCTATTTTCATACCAAGTTTCATTGGTGGCATAAATTTACAACAATCACGAGAAAAATACTCCAAATTTACCAAGACCCTAAAGCTGAAAAAGCATTTACACTGGCTACAGATAGTGAGTTTTAATACATTATTTATATTAAATGTATTATCATCATTATTTACAAAAAAAATAATAAAGAACAATGAAATTGTAGAAATCAATACACTAAAAGATGCAATTGCAAATGCTATTAATTATATGTTGAGTATGATAAATAAATCCACTTCGCCTAATTTTGTTTCTAATATCTTAGCTACTACTATAATAATAGTTTTTTCGTATTCATTTGCACAATGGATGAGTAAAAAAATAATTAAACGATTGAAAAGGTATTATTTAGATTCGTCAAAAGGATATTTCAATTAATGAAGTTTATAAAAGGAGAACACACATGTCAAAAGAACTTTCACCAAAATATAACCCAGCTGAGGTTGAGGCTGGGCGTTATCAAAAATGGTTAGATGAGGATGTTTTCAAGCCTTCTGGCGATAAGAAAGCTCATCCGTATTCTATCGTTATTCCACCACCAAACGTCACTGGTAAACTTCACCTTGGTCACGCTTGGGATACTACTTTGCAAGATATTATTATCCGTCAAAAACGTATGCAAGGTTTTGATACTTTATGGCTTCCTGGTATGGACCATGCGGGGATTGCAACACAAGCAAAAGTTGAGGCACGTCTGGCTGAAGATGGTATCTCACGCTATGACCTTGGTCGTGAAAAATTCCTTGATAAAGTCTGGGAATGGAAAGATGAATATGCATCAACAATCAAACAACAATGGGGTAAAATGGGTATCTCTGTTGACTACTCACGTGAACGTTTCACCCTTGATGAAGGATTGTCAAAAGCAGTTCGTAAAGTCTTTGTTGAACTTTATAAAAAAGGTTGGATTTATCGTGGTGAATTTATCATCAACTGGGATCCAAAAGCTCGTACAGCCCTTTCTGATATCGAAGTTATCCACAAAGATGTCGAAGGTGCTTTCTACCACATGAACTACATGTTGGAAGATGGTTCACGTAGCCTTGAAGTTGCCACAACTCGTCCTGAAACAATGTTCGGTGACGTAGCCGTTGCGGTTAACCCAAATGATGACCGTTACAAAGATTTGATTGGTCAAAATGTTATCCTTCCAATCGTTAACAAAGCTATTCCAATCGTCGGTGATGAACACGCTGACCCAGAATTTGGTACTGGTGTAGTTAAAATCACTCCAGCACACGACCCTAATGACTTCTTAGTTGGTCAGCGTCATAACTTGCCACAAATCAACGTCATGAATGATGATGGTACAATGAACGAACTTGCTGGTGAATTTGCTGGTATGGACCGCTTTGAAGCTCGCAAAGCTGTCGTTAAAAAATTGGAAGAAATCGGTGCGCTTGTTGAAATCGAAAAAATGGTTCATAGCGTTGGTCACTCAGAACGTACTGGTGTGCCAGTTGAACCACGTTTGTCAACACAATGGTTCGTTAAAATGGACCAATTGGCTAAAAATGCGATTGCTAACCAAGACACTGATGACGAAGTGAAGTTCTACCCACCACGTTTCAACGATACTTTCCTACAATGGATGGAAAACGTTCACGACTGGGTTATCTCTCGTCAATTATGGTGGGGTCACCAAATTCCTGCATGGTACAATGCTGAAGGTGAAATGTACGTCGGTGAAGAAGCTCCAGAAGGTGACGGATGGACTCAAGACGAAGATGTGCTTGATACTTGGTTTAGTTCAGCCCTATGGCCATTCTCAACAATGGGTTGGCCTGACACAGACTCAGAAGATTTCAAACGTTACTTCCCAACATCTACATTGGTAACTGGTTATGATATCATCTTCTTCTGGGTATCACGTATGATTTTCCAATCATTGGAATTCACAGAACGCCGTCCATTTGAAAACGTGCTTATCCACGGTCTTATCCGTGACGAACAAGGACGTAAAATGTCTAAATCACTTGGTAACGGTATTGATCCAATGGATGTTATCGAAAAATATGGTGCTGATGCGCTTCGATGGTTCTTGTCAAATGGTTCTGCACCAGGTCAAGACGTTCGTTTCTCTTACGAAAAAATGGATGCAGCTTGGAACTTTATTAACAAAATCTGGAACATCTCTCGTTACATTTTGATGAACAATGAAGACCTTACACTTGACCAAGCTAGCGCAAATGTTGAAAAAGTTGCTGCTGGTACAGCTGGTAACGTTACAGACCGTTGGATTCTCCACAACTTGAACGAAACAATCGCTAAAGTCACTGAAAACTTTGATAAATTTGAATTCGGTGTGGCTGGTCACATTCTTTACAACTTCATCTGGGATGAATTTGCTGACTGGTATGTTGAGTTGACTAAAGAAGTGCTTTACAGCGACAATGAAGACGAAAAAGTTATTACTCGCTCAGTTCTGCTTTACACACTTGATAAGATCCTTCGTTTGCTTCACCCAATCATGCCGTTTGTGACGGAAGAAATCTTTGAACAAATTTCTGAAGGTTCAATCGTAACAGCTGAATACCCAACAGTTAACCCCGCATTTGAAAATGAAGCAGCGCACAAAGGTGTTGAAAGTCTTAAAGACCTGATCCGTGCTGTACGTAACGCACGTAGCGAAGTGAACGTTGCTCCAAGCAAACCAATTACACTTCTTGTGAAAACAAGCGACAGCGAATTAGAAGCATTCTTCAACGCTAATGTCAACTACATCAAGCGTTTTACAAATCCAGAGCATTTGGAAATCGCGGAGGACCTTGCTGTGCCAGAATTAGCTATGTCTAGCATCATCACAGGAGCAGAAATCTATCTGCCTCTCGCTGACTTGCTCAACGTTGAAGAAGAACTAGCTCGCCTCAACAAAGAACTGGCAAAATGGCAAAAAGAGCTAGACATAGTTGCCAAAAAACTCGGTAACGAAAAATTCGTCGCTAACGCGAAACCAGAAGTTGTCCAAAAAGAACGCGACAAACAAGTCGATTACCAATCTAAGTATGATGCGATAGTAGCGCGGATTGAAGAGATGAAGAAGTTGGTAAAATGAAGCTAATTTCTTGTAGTTTGTAGTAGATTTTTGGGAAAGAGGGGAAAAATTTAAATGAATTTTGAAAATATAGTGAAAATATTGACTGGTTTTATTACATATGGAATACCTGTTTTATCTTTTTTATGGCAAATAAAAAGTGACTTTTCTGATAAAAAACAGATAGAGTCTATAGTATCTAATTTTAATTACCAAAACAATTCAAATTTTGACTTTAAGGATATAAATATTCAAAATGGTTACATTCAAGTTAATAATCCACAGAACATAAATATAGAACTAAGGAAAGAACTTGATAAATTTGAGAAGGACAGATTAGAAGACAAAAAATTTTTATCGAACAATCTATACCGAGTATCTTTTTTGATTATTTTCTTTGTTTATATTTTAAATTTAATTAATAATGATTGGAATGATTTCAAAAATATATCTTCGGTTTGGGAAACAAGTATTATTAAAAATAATCTAGTTTTATCGTTTGATGCAACTTTGAAGCAAGTGTTATTAATGGCCGTAATCTATATTATTTTAGTAGTTATTAAGTACCTACTAGATAAGCAAAGTCGCATCAAAACTTTAGGGTTTATATTAGCTTTCGTTTTATACTTATTTACTTATTTAGAGATTAAGGATGGTTTTATACGGCTTTTTAAATATCCTATTATTTTATCTGATTTCTCAATGATTATTATTTCATTCCTTGTAGCATCAATTGTTCTGCTCTTATTATTCTTTAGTCTGAAAACTCTAATTGAAAGATTATTCAATTTGATTTTAGTATACAAATCCAAAATAAAAACAACACTTATTAACACCATTTCTTCTATAAGTGTAGTTATTGCTCCAATATTTATTCTTGTTATCAAATTTATATTTAAATAATAATTACCAATTATTTTGGTGTAAGCATAATTGAGTAATGTATATTAGTTAATATGATAGTAATAAATAAAAAAATCGAAAAATGTAAAATCAACCTTATTGATTAACAGACTAGATTTTCTATTTTTTACCATTCCACGTATTATATTAAATAAACCAACATTCTAGAAGGTAAACCATGACAAATTCTGTAAGTTCGCACCAGCCTGAGAAGTACAACATTGCAGCCTTCTTCTCAGGAGTTGGTGGGATTGAGTTGGGATTTGAACAGACCAACGAGTTCAGAGTGGTGTATGCCAACGAGTTTGACAAGTACGCACGGCGTACTTATGAGTTAAACTATCCAGATACTTTTTTGGATAGTCGTGACATCCATGCGGTGAAGCCGGAGGAGATTCCAGCTGAGCGTGTGGATGTGGTGATGGGAGGTTTCCCATGCCAAGCCTTTAGTATTGCGAGTTATCGTAAGGGACTTGATGATGATCGTGGGGATTTGTTTTTTGAACTGTTTCGTATGATTGAAGGGTAGAAACATTGGGTAATTTTCATTGAAAATGTTAAAAATATGGTTGGTCATGACAACGGTAATATCTTCAAGGCCATTTGCGAAGCCTTGACTGAAAACAAAGATATGCAAAACTATGTTGTTCTGATTATCAATTCTAAGTTTCAAGAGACTGTTTTTTAACGAGCTTTTCACGCTGTAGGGGAGGATATTTCTAATACATCTTATACTAAAGAATTTTAATAATTGTTGATTGTTAGCTAGTGAAAGCAACAAATCGAATGGATGCAGTATTTTTATAGATTTGAACATACAGAAAAGAGAGAACGAATTTCGTTCTCTCTAGCTGTTAATTAGCTGACATTGATATATTACAGTTATCATTGGTAAACTGTTAGTAAATCCAAATTTAAAGTTTGTATGTGTACATGCCTTGATTTCTAAATCTAAAAATTATAGAGAGCGGTTGAGAGGTAGCGCTCGCCGTTATCTGGAGCAAGAGCTAGGACTTTCTTGCCTGCGCCTAATTTTTTGGCGACTTCAAGTGCGGCATAGATAGCTGCGGCAGAAGAAATTCCTACAAGAAAGCCTTCTTGTCCACCGACACGGCGTCCAAGGTCGAGCGCTTGATCAGAAGTAACGCGGACAATACCGTCATAAGCTTGAATGTCTAGTGTTTCTGGGATAAAACCAGCTGAAATTCCTTGAATCTTGTGTGGTCCAGGCTTTTCACCTGACAGGATAGCGGACTCATCGGCTTCAACTGCGTAAACTTGTATATTTGGATTGACTTTTTTGAGAGCGTGAGAAACGCCAGAAATTGTACCACCTGTGCCAACTCCACCGACAAAGGCATCCAATCCTTTTTCACCGAAAGCAGCAATAATTTCTGCTCCTGTTGTTCTTTCGTGTACTTCAGGATTAGCTGGATTGTTGAACTGTAGCGGCAGCCATCCGTTGCGTTCTTTGGCGATTTCTTCAGCTTTGGCAATCGCACCTTTCATTCCCTCACTTCCGGGAGTGAGCACCAATTCGGCGCCATAAGCTTGGATAATTTTGCGGCGTTCCACACTCATGGTTTCTGGCATAACAATAACGACCTTATAACCTTTAGCTGCACCGACCCAAGACAAACCGATTCCGGTATTTCCGCTGGTTGCTTCGACAATGGTTGCACCCGGCTGAATCAAGCCCTCTTGCTCAGCGGTCTCAATCATGCTAAGAGCAATGCGATCTTTGACGGATGACCCCGGATTGAAAGCTTCTAGCTTGACATAGACATCAGCAGCGCCTTCTGGAACCAGCTTGTTCAATTTCACAATAGGAGTATTTCCAATGAGTTCTGTAATGTTATGATAAATTTGTGCCATAAATGATACCTCAATAATAGTGATAGAAACAGTATAAAACGAAAAAAAGTCTTTGTAAAATATAAAAAAACTATCAAGGTGATAGCTTTTTTTAATATTTAGGATAAAGAAATGGGAACTTCAACTTTCCGTAATCCTTGATCAGTAATGTCGATTTTTCCATTAAACAACTCAATTAACTCCTCTATAACGCTGTCCTTATCATCTTTATCAACAAAAATGGTCGTTTGGACTTGTTCTGTAAAGGATGTATCTTGTTCTTGTAAATGGTTAGCTTTAAGAAAATTGGGTAATTCTTGATATTGACTGTAAGAGAGAGCGATTCTCAGCCCAAGCTGTTCTTTTATATGGACGATCCCGATTTCTTTGATAGCTAAAGCAACGTTGCTGCTATACGCCCGAATAAGACCTCCTGCCCCTAGCTTGATACCACCAAAATAGCGTGTCACGACAGCACAGACATTAGTTAGTTGCTGATTTTCTAAAACGCCTAACATAGGTACACCAGCAGTTCCGCTGGGTTCGCCATCATCGCTACTTCGCTTCATTTCGCTCTTCTCTCCTAATATAAAGGCAGAGCAGTTATGAGTAGCTTTGTAGTGTTCTTTTTTGACAGCCTGAATAAAATTTCGTGCTTCGTTCTCTGTTGTTACACGCTTGATGTGACAAATAAAGCGCGATTTTTTGATTTCTTCTTGGACTTGTCCGTCCTCTTTGATTGTTCTAAACTCCATATCTTCATTTTACAAAAAAACTTGTATTTTGCCAAAGTTTTTTCGAATAAATAGATATGATAGAATTACAAGATTGCTTAGGCCGTATGTTTACAAAAGCACAACTACCAGCAGAATTGCAATTATATGCGCAAACTTTACCAGCAATGAAAGAAGAAAAAGGAAAATTATGTTGCAATCGTTGTGGGCAAGCAGTTGATAAAGAAAGACACCAACTGCCAATAGGTGCTTACTACTGTAGATCCTGCTTGATCTTAGGAAGGGTTAGAAGTGATGAAGATCTCTACTATTTTCCACAGGAAGAGTTTCCTAAAGCGAATGTCTTGAAATGGCAAGGAAAGTTGACAGAATTTCAAGCTAAGGTTTCTCAAGGACTTGTAGAGGCGGTTACCAAACGCAAAGATAGCTTGGTTCACGCAGTCACAGGAGCCGGAAAGACGGAAATGATCTATCAGGTGGTGGCACAAGTCATCAATCAAGGCGGAGCCGTCTGCTTAGCTAGCCCCAGAATTGATGTCTGCTTAGAACTTTATCGCAGACTGAAAGTAGATTTTACCTGTGATATTTCACTCCTGCGCGGCGAATCAGAAGCATATTCCCGCAGTCCTCTCGTGATTGCCACCACACATCAGCTTCTCAAATTTTATCAAGCATTTGATCTTCTTATCGTTGATGAAGTAGATGCCTTTCCTTATGTGGACAATCCGATGCTTTATCATGCAGTTCATCAGGCAGTCAAAGTAGAGGGGACGAAGATTTTCTTAACAGCAACTTCCACAGATGAGCTGGATAAAAAAGTGGCTAAAGGAGAATTAACTCGTTTGAGTCTACCCAGACGTTTTCATGGCAATCCTTTGATTGTTCCGCAAAAAATTTGGTTGGCGGATTTTCAAAAATATCTTGGTCAAAAGAAGCTAGTTACCAAGCTAAGGCAGTTTATTCAAAAGCAGAGAAAAACAGGATTTCCACTTCTTATTTTTGCTTCCGAGATCAGAAGAGGGCAGGAGCTGGCAGAGATTCTCCAAAGCAATTTTCCAAATGAAAAAGTTGGTTTTGTAGCTTCGACGACTGAAAATCGACTAGAAATTGTAGAGAAGTTTCGTCAAAAAGAAATCACGATTTTGGTAACGACGACGATTTTGGAGCGTGGGGTGACCTTTCCTTGTGTAGATGTTTTCGTGGTGGAAGCCAACCACCGTCTGTTTAGTCGCAGCGCTCTGGTACAAATCGCTGGACGCGTCGGTCGCAGTATGGATCGACCGACAGGCGAGTTAATCTTTTTTCATGATGGTACAACTATGGCGATAGAAAAAGCGATTAAAGAAATTCAGGAGATGAATCAGGAGGCCGGTTTATGAATTCATGTGTTTTATGTGAAAATACACTTGATGAAAAACTAACATTCTGTGATTTATTGACCTTGAAGAAGCCAAAAGCAAGGGCTTGTGATGACTGTTTTGAAAAATTTCAGCGCATTTCAGCGCAGCATTGCCCGAAGTGCTATCGTGAAGGGACGTGCGAAGTCTGCATGGATTGCCAAGTATGGATAAAAAAAGGAAAAGAAGTTTTCCATAAAAGCTGCTTTATGTATAACGAAGCTATGAAAGACTTCTTTAGTCAATACAAATTTCAAGGAGATTATGCCCTTTATTCTGTATTTACAGAAGTTTTGCAAAAGGAATTAAAAAGATACAGCGATTATACGCTTGTTCCCATTCCTATAAGTGCCAAAAAGTATCAGACAAGAGGGTTTAATCAAGTGACAGCTCTTCTTGAGGGCGCAAAGTTGCCATTTAAGGAAGTTTTAGAAAAGCATGATACAATTGCTCAATCCAGTAAAACAAGAGAGGAGCGATTGCAAAGCCGGCAGTGTTTTAAATTGAAAGACAACGTTCAACTTCCACTCAAAATCCTTTTGATAGATGACATTTATACAACAGGCTCAACCCTACAATTAGCCAAGGAAATTTTAGTGGAAGCGGGAGTGAAAGAAATTGTGACATTTTCATTAGCCAGATGATAAAAAATTTGCAAAAAAAAAATGAAAGCGTTATAATAAAATAAAGAAAAACAAATGCTTAGAAAGAAGGTACTTATATGATTAAATATAGTATCCGTGGTGAAAACCTAGAAGTAACAGAAGCTCTTCGTGATTACGTAGTTTCTAAACTTGAAAAAATCGAAAAATATTTCCAAGCTGATCAAGAATTGGATGCGCGTGTAAACTTGAAAGTCTATCGTGAAAAAACAGCCAAAGTTGAAGTAACTATTCCACTTGGTTCTATCACTCTTCGTGCAGAAGATGTTTCTCAAGATATGTATGGTTCTATTGACTTGGTGACAGATAAAATTGAACGTCAAATTCGTAAAAATAAAACAAAGATTGAGCGTAAAAACCGTAATAAAAAATCAACCAGTCAGTTATTTACAGATGCTGTTATTGAAGAAGTAGAGGCTGCACCTGCAAAAGTCGTTCGCTCCAAACAAATTGACTTAAAACCAATGGATTTAGAAGAAGCTCTTCTTCAAATGGATTTATTGGGACATGACTTCTTCATCTATACTGATGTAGAAGACAACACAACCAATGTTTTGTATCGTCGTGAAGACGGTGACGTTGGCTTGCTTGAAGTGAGATAATCAATCAATCCTCTGATTCATATCAGGGGATTTTTTATGTGGTCTGCAATCAGCTCGAGATAATTGCAAAAAACTGTATTAAAAATCATCATGTTTGAACTGCATTTCAAAAGTTAGATAGAAAAAACAATTGACTTACAGCTATCATAGAAGAAAAACTGATACATTCTTTAGAGATTTTGTTATAATATTCTTTATGAGAGTTGTTGCAGGGAAATATGGGGGGCGTCCTCTTAAAACATTGGAAGGCAAAACAACCAGACCGACGACAGACAAGGTTAAGGGAGCTATCTTTAATATGATTGGTCCTTATTTTGATGGAGGACAGGTTCTGGACTTGTATGCTGGAAGCGGCAGTTTAGCGATTGAAGCTATTTCGCGAGGCATGGTTTCGGCTGTTTTGGTTGAAAAAGACCGCAGGGCGCAAGCGATTATCAGCCAAAATATCAGTATGACTAAGGAAAAAGAACGATTTGAACTTCTGAAAATGGAGTCCAATCGAGCACTTGAATTGGTCACAGGACAGTTTGACTTGGTTTTGTTAGATCCACCCTATGCAAAAGAACAGATTGTTTCAGATATTATAAAAATGATTGAACGAGAGCTTCTGAGCGATGATGTACTGGTTGTTTGTGAGACAGACAAGTCGGTGGATTTACCAGAAGAAATCGCAGGACTAGGTATCTGGAAGCAAAAAATATATGGAATTTCAAAGGTGACGGTTTATGTCAGATAAAATTGGATTATTTGCGGGCTCTTTTGACCCGATTACAAAGGGGCATATTGACTTGATTAAGCGAGCTAGTAAGCTCTTTGATTGCCTTTATGTTGGTATCTTTTATAATCTTGAGAAAAAGAGTTTTTTTAGTATTGAAGCAAAAGAAAAAATGATAGCAGCTGCTCTAGCTCATTTGGAGAATGTAAAAATTGTTACTTCTCATGATGAATTGGCAGTAGAAGTGGCAAGAAAGCTAGGAGTGACAACTTTTGTACGGGGACTACGTAATAGTCAAGATTTGGATTATGAGGGGAATCTCAACTTTTTCAATCATGAATTAGCACCTGAGATAGAAACCATTTTTTTGATAAGCAAACCAGCTTATCAGCATCTCAGCTCATCAAGAATTCGTGAATTGATTTCCTTTGAGCAGGATATTTCAAAGTATGTGCCCGAAAGTGTCATAAAGGAGTTAAAGAAACAATATGGAAAAACCAAGAAATAAATTTAAAAAATGGCCGATAATTGCAGTAGTAGGGTTGATTTTGCTTTTCTTATCTTTTGTAGTTCCCTTGCCTTATTATATTGAGGTGCCAGGTGGTGCAGCGGATGTCCGTCAGGTATTGCGCGTGGACAACAAAGAAGATAAGGAAAAAGGTTCTTATAATTTTGTAACGGTTGGAATTCAGCATGCGACCTTTGCTCATTTGGTTTATGCTTGGCTGACTCCTTTTACGGATATTTATTCGGCGAAAGATTTGACTGGTGGAACTTCTGATAAAGAATACATGCGGATCAATCAGTTTTATATGGAAACGTCGCAAAACCTAGCTAAATACCAAGGGTTGAAAAAAGCTGGCAAAGACATTACTCTGAAATATCTAGGGGTTTACGTCTTGCAAGTCACAAAGAATTCTACTTTTAAAGGTATTTTAAATATTGCAGGTACCGTGACAGGCGTGAATGATAAGACTTTCAACAGTTCAAAAGATTTGATTGATTATGTAGGCTCACAGAAAATTGGCAGCAAGGTCAAGGTGAACTATGTAGAAGACGGTCAGAAAAAATCTGCTATAGGTAAAATTATCAAACTTGAAAATGGAAAAAATGGGATTGGTATTAGCTTAATTGACCGAACAGAAGTCACAAGTAATATACCAATTGAATTTTCAACAGCAGGGATTGGTGGACCAAGTGCGGGCTTGATGTTTAGCTTGGCTATTTATACACAGATTGCAGACCCGACATTGAGAGATGGCAGAAATATTGCTGGGACAGGATCGATTGACCGTGAAGGAAAAGTTGGTGATATTGGTGGGATTGATAAAAAAGTTGTTTCAGCAGCTAAAAATGGCGCAGAAATTTTCTTTGCGCCAAATAATCCAGTCACCAAGGAAGTGAAAAAATCCAATCCTAAAGCGAAAACAAATTATGAGACAGCTTTGGCAGCTGCTAAAAAAATTAAAACTAAAATGAAAATTGTACCTGTCAAGACCTTGCAAGACGCAATTGATTACCTCAAAAGCACGAAAAAGTCGTAAGAATAATGAAAATGAAAGAGCAAGTCAGTACTAGAAATCTGACTTGCTCTTTTCTTCTTTCTCTATTTCAACTATCAAAAACACTTCTTTTTATGGTAAAATAAGTTTAATACAAGAAATAAGGTGATAAAGGATGACTATGCGAAAAGAAATTGCACCTGAATTATACAATTACAATAAATTTCCTGGACCGGAGTTTCGGCAAATAGGAACCAAAATCTTGACTGAGACAATTGAATTTGACTTGGTAGAGAATTTCAAGGAAGGTTTTGATATAACGGCTTTTAATCAGCGCTTTTCAGAAATTTTAACAAAATTTGATTATATTGTTGGCGACTGGGGAAATGAGCAGTTGCGTTTGCGTGGATTTTATAAAGATGACAGGGCAAATGAAAGTGAAGAAAAAATCAGCCGTTTAGAAGAATATTTACTAGAATACTGCAATTATGGCTGTGCTTATTTTGTCTTGGAAAATTTACAGCCGCGTCGCGCATCGTTTGATAAAAAATCACATCACAAGAAAGAAAGTGAGAACAAGCCACGTCGTTCTAAACAAGCTCGCTCCTATAAAGAAGAGCAACCCAAGCGAGAAAATCGCCAGCGCAGTAAGCGACAAAATCAAAAGCAAAGAGCAAGAAAGCAAAATTCAACGAAGCAACAACAAACAAGCAGCCAGCGTCATTTTGTTATTCGTCAAAAATAGCGGAAACCGAGAATGGGAACAGAGAGGAAGAAAATGAAACCATCAATTTATAGTTTGACCCGTCAGGATTTGATAGATTGGACAGAAAGTAAAGGAGAAAAGAAATTTCGAGCTACTCAGATTTGGGAGTGGCTTTATCGCAAACGGGTTCAGTCTTTTGCAGAAATGACAAACATTTCAAAGGATTTGTTGGCAAAATTAGAAGATGAATTTGTCGTGAATCCACTGAAGCAACGAATTGTGCAGGAATCGGCTGATGGAACAGTCAAATATCTCTTTGAATTGCCAGACGGTATGTTGATTGAAACAGTTCTCATGCGTCAGCACTATGGTCTGTCGGTCTGTGTAACCACTCAGGTTGGCTGCAATATTGGCTGTACTTTTTGTGCCAGCGGGCTGATTAAAAAGCAGCGTGACTTGAATAATGGGGAAATTATGTCTCAGATTATGCTGGTGCAAAAATATTTTGATGAGCGTGGACAAGGTGAGCGCGTCAGCCATATTGTTGTTATGGGGATTGGCGAGCCTTTTGATAACTATGACAATGTGCTCAAGTTTGTGCGAACTGTCAATGATGACAAAGGGCTGGCTATCGGGGCTCGTCACATTACGGTTTCCACTTCCGGTTTAGCGCATAAAATTCGTGAGTTTGCAAATGAAGGAGTGCAGGTTAATTTAGCTGTTTCTCTTCATGCACCCAATAATGAATTGCGCTCCAGCATTATGAAAATCAATCGTGCCTTTCCAATTGAGAAGTTATTCGCGGCAATTGAATATTATATTGAAACGACCAACCGCCGAGTGACCTTTGAATATATTATGTTAAATGAAGTCAATGACGGAGTAGAGCAGGCATTGGAATTAACTGAATTGCTAAAAAACATCAAAAAGCTATCGTATGTCAATTTGATTCCTTACAATCCAGTTAGCGAACATGATCAATATAGTCGCAGTCCCAAAGAACGTGTAATGGCTTTCTACGATACTCTGAAAAAGAATGGCATTAACTGTGTTGTTCGTCAAGAGCATGGAACGGATATTGATGCAGCTTGCGGTCAATTGCGCTCAAACACCATGAAGCAGGACAAGGAGAAAGCTCTTACCAAGCATGCTTAAATTGAACAATCTATTGAAAACAGATGGTGAATTAACCGTTAAGGGACGTACTTTTCTTACTTGGGGAAGCATTTTCCACATTTTATTATTATGTCTAATGTGTTTTCTCCCTCAAGTGCCAGAAAAGGGAATGGAGACGCCGGGGATTCAGCAGTTTGGTCGTATTGTAGTGCTTCTCATTCCTTTTAATTCTTTTATCAATCTTGGGCAAATTACTTCTTTCTTTCAATTAATTAAGGTTTTTGTACAAAATATAATGAATATTTTTCTGCTTAGCCCACTGATTTTTCAACTTCTCTGGCTTTTTCCTAAGATGAGGAGTGCTAAGCGTGTGCTATTTGCCAGTTTTTCAATGAGCTTGTTTATCGAATGCACCCAGATTTTACTAGATATTTTAATTGATGCCAATCGTGTTTTTGAAATAGATGACTTATGGACAAATACATTAGGCGGATATCTAGCTTTTCTATTTTATAAATTTTTGGTAAAGCAACTCTCAAATAAATCATAAGGCATTTTGGTGAAGAACGATAAATTGTATCATTATCAGGATGCTGCTACCACAGAAAAGACAGGGAACAAAGGCTAACCTGTCTTTTTTTGATTTTAAACCAAAAAGGAGCAGACCAATGATACTAGCAATTTGAATAATGAGAAGAACTTCAGTCAGATGAAAAATAGTTGAGCAAGATGCCAGAAAAAGAAAGTCTCCTGCACCGATACGTAAATCAACGAAGTGAGCCAAAATCCCAAGTGCTAAAAAAGCAACCATTAAAAGATTGAAGCTTGTCAAAAAAAGGAGAAAAATATGAAAGATTAACCAGATGAGGAGAGGATATTCTTGTTCTCTTTGATCATAAAGGGATAAGGTCATTCCCATTGCAAGCAAAACGAGCCGGTTGATGTTTAGATAACCTAAAGATGTTGCAAGAAAGAGACAGCCACCAGTTAGTTCTAGAAGGATGTAACGGATGGGAATTTTTGAGTTGCAAAACCGACAACGCAGTCGATTGATAAGCTGAGAAAGGACAGGGACTAAATCACGAGGTGCTAATTTCTGTCCACAAGCATTACAATGACTGGAAGGAACGAGAATAGACTGTTCAGGGAAACGATCAACGACCAGCCCTAAAAAGGAAGCTACAATGCTTCCAACCAAGAAAAAATAAAAATGAATCATACTTTTTTATTCGCAAATAATTCTAAAAAATTGCAACTTTTCTAATAAAAGAAATTTCAGAGTTCAATCATTTGACTTTCTTATTTAGAAACATTATAATTAAATCATAATCAAAAAGATTAGAATCATTCTAAATAAAAGCGAGGTAGGATAATGGTTAATCTAAAAAATGAAGCAGCAAAAGATGTTGCAACTTTCTCAAGTGTTGAGTCTTTCAGTAAGTCTCTTCCCAAAACAAAAGCAGTTTTAAACCAAGTGGTAGCGGATTTATACACTGCTCACATTGCTCTTCACCAAGTACATTGGTACATGCGTGGAGCTGGTTTTATGGTTTGGCATCCTAAGATGGACGAGTACATGGAAACCTTGGATACGACTTTGGATGAAGTAAGTGAACGTTTGATTACTTTAGGTGGAACGCCGTATTCAACTTTGAGTGAATTTATCCAACACAGCAATATTGAAGAAAAAGAAGGAAAATTCAGTAAGAATGTTGCAGAAAGTTTGGAACGTGTCATCGAAATCTTCCGTTACTTGGTAGGCCTCTACCAAGAAGCTCTGGATGTAACAGATGAAGAAGGGGATGATGTGACCAACGATATTTTTGTCGGTGCAAAAGCAGAACTTGAAAAGAATATCTGGATGTTAACAGCAGAAATCGGTCAAACTCCGGGTTTGTAAGTAAATTTTTGAGAGTAGAAAATAAATTTTTAAAATCTTTTAGAATTTAAGATAAGTTTAAGGAGGTGGCGTTATACTAACATCATCAGATGAAGACCTCCTAACTTTATTTGATAAAAATCCTAAACTTTTCTTTTTCATAATAATCTCCCTATAAGAGTCGCCCAATCGGCGGCTTTTTTGTTGTTTTTGAGCACTTGAAGAATGTTTTACTTACAAAATGAGTTCTTTTCAACCTTGAAATACTCCTAAAATTCTGGTAAAATAAGCCTCATGAAAACACTTTATGATGTGCAGCAATACCTCAAAAGTTTTGGCATTATTATCTATATGGGTAAGCGCTTGTATGATATTGAAATGATGAAAATTGAGTTAGAGAGGATTTATGATGCGGGCTTGATAGAAAGAATGGACTATCTAGAAGCTGAGCGGGTCTTGCGAAAGGAACATCAGTTGGAGTTACAATATTTGAAGAAGAATGAGGAGAAAACATGTTAAACTGGATTTTATTGGCAATTATTGTTGGAACGTTAGGCTGGATGGGCTTTAACTATATTCGTGTTCGTCGTGCGGCTAAGGTAGTAGACAATGCAGAATTTAGTGATATGATTCGTCAAGGTCAGTTAATTGATTTACGAGATCCAGCCGATTTTCGTCGTAAACATATTTTAGGGGCACGAAATATTCCGTCACAGCAATTAAAAACAAGCTTAGGAGCGATTCGTAAGGACAAGACTGTTTTACTATATGAAAATAGTCGTGGACAACGTGTGATGAATGCAGCTATTCTATTAAAAAAACAAGGTTATCAAAATATTTACATCCTCTCTACAGGACTAGATGGATGGAAAGGAAAAATCAAAAGTGAGTAATCCAAGCGGGTTGCTCACTTTTAATAGCTTTTTTCTAGATAGTGCCTCACTATTTCGAGTTCTGCTTGGTTCAATACTCGGTATTCTCCTGTGGCTAAGTTTGGGTTTAATTCAAAATCTCCGAAATGCGTTCGTTTAAGAGAAGTAACTTTGACACCAACAGTTAAAAACATCTTTTTGATTTGGTGAAATTTTCCTTCAGAAATAGTGACAGTAGCACTGCTTTTGTTTGAGCTAGAAGAATGAATTGTAAGAGTAGCTGGTTTACAACTTGTTCCGTCAAGAAAAACGATGCCCTTTTGAAAGGATTGCACTGCTTGGTCGTCTAGGGGACCATTAACTTCAACCTTGTATGTTTTTGTGACATGATATTGAGGATGAAGCAATTGAAAACCGAGCGGACCATTGTCAGTGATTAACAGCAATCCGCAGGTATCTCGATCGAGTCGCCCGACAGAATATAACTTATCATTGAAATCTTCAGGTCTAATGAGATCTAGAACCGTTTGGGATTTGGCATCGGAGTTAGCTGTCACGACACCAAGGGGTTTATTCATCATAAAATACTGATGAGGCTTGCCCAGAACAGGTTGTTCCTCTATCATAATCGTCTGTAAGCCTGTATCAACATTTTGACTAAGTTTTCGAGCAGGACAGTCATCTACCAAGATTTTCTTTTTTAGGAGAGCTTGCTTCATCTTTTTACGACTAATGTGAGCTTGAGCTAGTAGAACATCTAAACGCATACAGTTTCCTTTGTTTTTTTCTTATCATATCATAATTTTGCAATAAAGAATGTAAATAAATTTGTCGGGCATTGATTTTCTAATGAAAACATTTACACCCGGTTTAACCGTGTTTTTTACTGTAATCTGTGGTATAATTGTTCAGTTAGAAATAAAACTTAAGATTTAGAGGATAAAATGACAAAATTAAGAGAAGATATTCGCAATATCGCTATTATCGCTCACGTTGACCACGGGAAAACAACGCTGGTGGACGAATTATTGAAGCAATCACATACATTGGACGAACGCAAAGAGTTGCAAGAACGCGCAATGGACTCTAACGATCTTGAAAAAGAACGCGGAATTACCATTCTTGCTAAGAATACAGCTGTTGCTTACAACGGTGTTCGTATCAATATCATGGACACTCCAGGACACGCGGACTTCGGTGGAGAAGTTGAGCGGATTATGAAAATGGTGGACGGGGTTGTTTTGGTTGTTGATGCTTATGAAGGAACCATGCCACAAACTCGTTTTGTATTAAAAAAAGCTCTTGAGCAAGATTTAGTGCCGATTGTTGTGGTCAATAAAATTGACAAACCATCTGCACGCCCTGCAGAAGTGGTGGATGAAGTCTTGGAACTTTTCATTGAGCTGGGTGCAGATGATGACCAATTGGATTTTCCAGTTGTGTATGCTTCTGCTATCAACGGAACGTCTTCTATGTCAGACGATCCTGCTGACCAAGAGCACACTATGGCACCGCTTTTTGATACTATTATTGATCATATTCCAGCACCAGTGGATAATTCAGACGAGCCACTTCAATTCCAAGTTTCTCTTTTGGACTACAATGACTTTGTAGGTCGTATTGGGATTGGCCGTGTTTTCCGCGGGACTGTAAAAGTTGGAGACCAAGTGACACTTTCTAAACTAGACGGCACAACGAAAAACTTCCGTGTCACCAAGCTATTTGGTTTCTTTGGACTAGAACGTCGTGAAATCGACGAAGCCAAAGCAGGTGATTTGATTGCCGTGTCTGGTATGGAAGATATCTTTGTTGGCGAAACGATTACTCCGACAGATGCAGTAGAACCATTGCCAATTCTTCACATTGACGAACCAACGCTGCAAATGACTTTCTTGGTGAACAATTCACCATTTGCTGGTCGTGAAGGGAAATGGGTAACATCTCGTAAGGTTGAGGAACGCCTGCAAGCGGAATTGCAAACGGACGTCTCACTTCGTGTGGATCCGACTGATTCACCAGATAAATGGATTGTGTCAGGTCGTGGAGAATTGCACTTATCAATCTTAATTGAAACCATGCGCCGTGAAGGCTATGAGTTACAAGTATCGCGCCCAGAAGTTATCGTCAAAGAAGTGGACGGTGTGCAATGTGAGCCATTTGAGCGTGTGCAAATTGACACCCCAGAAGAATACCAAGGTTCGGTTATTCAAAGTCTTTCTGAGCGCAAGGGTGAAATGTTAGACATGGTGGCTACCGGAAACGGACAAACACGTTTGATTTTCCTTGTGCCTGCGCGTGGCTTGATTGGATACTCAACTGAATTCCTTTCTATGACGCGTGGTTACGGGATTATGAACCATACCTTTGACCAATATCTACCATTGATTCCAGGTGAGATTGGTGGACGCCGTCGTGGAGCTCTCGTGTCAATTGATACAGGAAAAGCAACGACTTATTCAATCATGTCTATTGAGGAACGTGGAACCATTTTTGTCAATCCAGGTACAGAAGTCTATGAAGGAATGATTATTGGTGAAAATTCACGCGAAAATGACTTGACGGTCAATATTACAAAAGCAAAACAAATGACCAATGTTCGGTCTGCCACGAAAGACCAAACAGCAGTTATTAAAACACCTCGTATCTTGACATTGGAAGAATCTCTTGAATTCTTGAATGATGATGAGTATATGGAAGTCACACCAGAATCAATCCGTTTGCGGAAACAAATTCTTGATAAAAATCAACGTGCCAAAGCTGCTAAAAAGAAAAAATCAGCTGAATAATGAAAGAATGATTTGCTTTGCTGCCATTATATGAAAGAAGCGGATGGGCTAGAAAGGAGCAGAAATGTTTTATTTAATCTTTGGGATTCTCATTCTATTATTTTACATTTTTGCTGCTCCACAGAGCATTAAAGGGACTTTAAATGTAGTAGTTTTAGTGATTGCTCTAGTCGCTTTTATCATTTTATTAGGATTGGCAGTATTTCAGATTTTTCAATTACCGTCTGAATTTTTCGTAGGAATTGCAATGATTGGCGTAGCATATTTTTCTCTACGTGATATTTCAAAATTGTCACAAAAAAATAGAAAAGTATCGTTTCGCTCAAAACTTCGTAACAGACAAGAATAAAAAGCCGTAAAGGCTTTTTTATTTTCTGAAAAAAAGGTAAAATAGATACAGAAGAATTAAAAAGAGGCATGTTATGAAGCACATTACAAATTTTGCAAATAAGAAAGTTTTAGTTTTAGGCTTGGCCAAGTCTGGTGAATCCGCTGCTCGTTTACTAGATAAGTTGGGAGCGATTGTCACAGTGAATGACGGAAAGCCATTTGAGGAAAATCCTGCTGCTCAGTCTCTTCTTGAAGAAGGCATCAAAGTAGTAACAGGTGGTCATCCTTTGGAACTCTTGGATGAAGACTTTGAACTAATGGTCAAAAATCCTGGTATTCGTTACGACAACCCTATGGTCAAGAAAGCATTGGAAAAGGAAATCCCAGTCATCACTGAAGTTGAGTTGGCTTATTTGATTTCAGATGCTCCAATTATTGGGATTACGGGTTCTAATGGAAAAACAACAACAACGACGATGATTGCGGAAGTCTTGACTGCAGGTGGTCAAAGTGGTCTACTTTCTGGAAATATTGGTTTTCCAGCCAGTCAAGTTGCAACAACTGCAACCCAAAATGATACTCTAGTTATGGAGTTGTCTTCTTTCCAACTCATGGGTATTGAAACCTTTCACCCAGAGATTGCAGTGATTACCAACTTGATGCCAACTCACATTGATTATCATGGCTCTTTTGAAAATTATGTGGCGGCTAAATGGAACATTCAAAAAAATATGAGCAAATCTGACTTCCTCGTATTGAATTTCAACCAAACATTAGCGAAAGAGCTGGCTGCAAAGACGCAAGCGACCGTTGTACCATTTTCAACGACAGAAAAGGTAGACGGCGCTTACTTAGAGGGAAACATGTTGACCTTCCGTGGAGAGCCTGTTATGGCAGCAGATGAGCTTGGCGTTCCGGGAAGTCATAATGTTGAAAATGCCCTCGCAACTATTGCAGTTGCGAAACTGCGTGGCATTGAAAATCAAGTCATCAAAGAAACTTTGGCAGGTTTTGGCGGTGTTAAACATCGTCTCCAATATGTCGGTGAAATCAACCATGTTAAATTTTATAACGATAGCAAATCCACAAATATTCTTGCAACGCAAAAGGCTTTATCTGGTTTTGACAATAGTAAGGTCATCTTGATTGCTGGTGGACTGGACCGTGGCAATGAATTTGACGAATTGGTGCCAGATATTCAAGGATTGAAGAAAATGGTTATTCTTGGAGAATCTGCAGTACGTGTCAAGAGAGCAGCAGATAAAGCAGGTGTTAGCTATATGGATGCTGCTGATGTGAAAGATGCAACGCAAAAAGCTTTTGCTGAAGCACAAGCAGGTGACATTGTTCTTCTCAGTCCTGCAAATGCTAGCTGGGATATGTATCCGAATTTTGAAGTCCGTGGCGATGAATTTATTGCAACATTTGAAGAATTAAAGGGTTAAGATGAAAAAGATTGTATTTACAGGTGGAGGAACGGTTGGTCATGTGACTCTAAACCTTCTACTCATTCCAAAATTCCTAGAAGCAGGCTGGCAAGTTCACTATATTGGTGATAAGCATGGGATTGAATACCAAGAAATCCAGAAGTCAGGTTTGGATATCACTTTTCATTCTATAGCGACGGGGAAATTACGTCGTTACTTTTCTTGGCAAAATATGTTAGATGTATTCAAAGTGGCTTGGGGCATTTTGCAATCTTTAGGAATTATGTTAAAGGTTCGTCCGCAGGCTCTCTTTTCTAAAGGTGGCTTTGTATCGGTTCCTCCTGTCATTGCAGCTCGCTTAGCTGGGATTCCAGTTTATGTACATGAATCAGACCTCTCTATTGGTCTAGCAAATAAAATTGCTTACAAATGTGCGACAAAAATGTATTCTACTTTTGAACAAGCCCATGCGTTGACAAAAATTGAGCATGTGGGAGCTGTGACAAAAGTAGGAGAAAAAATTACTGCACCAAATGAGCAGATTCAAAGGATTCAGCAACATTTTGATAAAAATCTTCCGACCCTTCTGTTTGTTGGTGGATCAGCGGGAGCAAAGGTCTTTAATGATTTGGTAACGGAAAATAAAATAGAATTAACTCAGCACTACAATGTTATCAATTTATCAGGAGATGCTCATTTAGATGAATTATCCAATCATCTCTATCGGATTGCCTATGTAACAGATCTCTATCAACCGTTGATGAACTTAGCAGATGTCGTTATAACACGTGGCGGATCTAATACTATTTTTGAGTTATTGGCTATGGCAAAACTCCATGTGATTGTTCCTTTGGGACGAGAAGCAAGTCGTGGTGATCAGATTGAAAATGCAGATTATTTTGTAAAAAAAGGCTATGCTAAGAAGTTGGACGAGGGTCAACTAAACTTTGAAAATCTACAAAAAGTGATTGCCGAAATGCTTGAGCGGAAAGAAATGTATGAACGAACCATGAAACAGTCTCAAGAAATAAAATCGTTAGATGAATTTTATAACCTTTTAACAAATGACATAGATAAAGGAAGAAAATGACAAAAAAGAAGCAAGAGGATCAGAAAGGACAAGAGACAGAAAAACTTTCTGAGTGGCAAAAAAGAAACAAGGAATATCTTGAAAAAAAAGCTCAAGAAGAAGCTGAAAAAGAGAAAGAACTGGCAGAGCAAAAAAAGCAGCATTTGCCAAATCCTGAGAAATTAGATGCAGGCGAGGAAGATGAAAAGCCAGAAGTAACATCTGATACTCAAAAAGCAGAATCAGAAGACTTGGAAAAATCCACTAGTACAGAGTTCTCTGAGGAAGAACAAGATAAGCCTCTTGATAAAACAGACTTGAGAAAAAAGAAGAAAGCAGAGCGCAAACAAGCCAAACAAAATGAAAAAGAGACTAGAGAAAAAATTGCTCCTCGTCATGTTTACCGTGCTCTTCCAGTCTTGATTCTCAGTTCTGTTTTGTTGATTTTAGCTGTTTATTTTATTAGTCCTTATTCAAAATTAAAGAATATAGAGGTGACGGGGAATAAACAACTGTCCAAAACAGAGGTTCTGGAGGCTTCTAGTATTCAAAAAGAGGACTACACCTTGACAACCTATTTGAGCCAAAAAGCCCATGCTAAGAATATCAAACAGTCAAATTTATGGGTTGAAAAGGCAGAAATAATGTACCGGTTCCCCATTACATTCAAAATTAAAGTGGCAGAATATAAAGTTGTCGCTTATGATTATTCTGGAGAGCAATATTTTCCAGTATTATCTAGCGGAGAAGAAATTGCTAACCCAGTTACTAAATCACAATTACCTAAAAGTTATATTAGACTTGATTTTTCAGATAAAGCTATGCTTAAGAAATTTGTGCGACAATTAGCAGGTATTTCCGATACGATCAAATCGGAAATTCAAACAGTTCAGCATACACCAAGTAAAGCGACCGAGGATTTGTTGACTCTCATGATGACAGATGGAAATAAAATTATAGTTCCTCTGTCAGAAGTGGCCAAAAAGCTACCTTATTATGAAAAAATTAAACCACAATTAACCGAAGCAAGTATTGTGGATATGGAAGCAGGGATATTTAGCTATCGAATTAGCTAAAATAATGCAGAAAATCTAACCACTTTTTAAATTTTTATGTTATAATATGCTTTGAATAACTATACTTTTTTGATAGTTAAATTGATAAGTGAGAAACTTGGTAAACAGAGAGGAATGGTCTAATGGCTAGAGATGGCTTTTTTACAGGATTAGATATCGGAACAAGCTCCATTAAGGTCTTGGTAGCAGAACACGTAAACAATGAATTAAATGTAATTGGGGTTAGTAACGCCAAAAGTGCTGGTGTCAAAGATGGTATCATTGTAGATATCGAAGCAGCAGCAAGTGCTATAAAGTCTGCAATTTCACAAGCAGAGGAAAAAGCAGGGATTTCAATTAAGTTGGTGAATGTTGGTTTGCCTGCTAACTTGTTACAGATTGAAGCAACACAGGGTATGATTCCTGTGACAAGTGAAACGAAAGAAATTACAGATGCAGATGTTGAAAATGTTGTACGATCTGCTTTGACAAAAAGTATGACTCCAGACCGGGAAGTTATTACCTTTATTCCAGAGGAATTCATCGTAGATGGTTTCCAAGGAATTCGTGATCCTCGCGGAATGATGGGAATTCGTTTAGAAATGCGTGGCCTTCTATATACAGGTCCACGTACTATTCTTCATAATTTGAGAAAAACGGTTGAGCGTGCAGGAGTTCAAGTTGAAAACATTATCATTTCTCCGCTCGCTATGACAAAATCCGTTCTGAATGAAGGAGAGCGTGAGTTTGGTGCAACTGTCATTGATATGGGGGGCGGCCAAACAACTGCAGCTTCTGTTCGCAATCAAGAATTACAATTTACCAATATCTATCAAGAAGGTGGCGAATATGTTACAAAAGACATCTCTAAGGTTTTAAAAACATCTAAGAAGTTGGCAGAAAGCTTGAAGTTTAACTATGGAGAAGCATACGTACCTGCCGCTAGCAATGAGTCTTTCCAAGTGGAAGTAATTGGTGAAGTGGAACCAGTTGAAGTGACAGAGCGTTATTTAGCAGAAATTATTTCAGCGCGTGTTAAACATATCTTTGAACAAATCAAGCAAGATTTAGAGAGAAGGCATTTATTAGAGCTTCCAGGTGGTATTGTTATTATTGGAGGCGGTGCGATTTTGCCGGGCGTGGTTGAATTGGCACAAGAAGTTTTCGGTGTTCCCGTTAAATTATATGTTCCAAATCAAATCGGTATTCGTAATCCAGCGTTTGCCCATGTTATTAGTTTATCAGAGTATGCAGGAAATTTATCTGAAGTGGATGTTCTAGCACAGGCTGCTGTTCATGGTGATGAACTTTTACGGCATCAGCCAGTTGAATTCTCTCGTTCAACACAGCAAAGTCAGTCGTTCAATCCGTTGCAACGCTTTACTCAACCACAACAGCCAACTGCGGCTTTGGTTGATGAGGCAGTAGAAGAAGTTGAACGTCCAGAACCACTTCCAACACAATCTCAACAGCCAAAAGAAAAATTGACAGATCGTGTTCGAAATCTGCTTGGTAATATGTTTGATTAAAGGAGAAGGTAATACATTATGACATTTTCATTTGATACAGCTGCGACACAAGGAGCAGTAATTAAAGTTATTGGTATCGGTGGTGGTGGTGGCAATGCCATTAACCGCATGATTGATGAAGGAGTATCAGGCGTTGAATTTATCGCTGCCAATACAGATGTTCAAGCTCTTAGTGGTTCAAAAGCAGAAACAGTCATTCAGCTTGGTCCAAAGTTGACGCGTGGTCTTGGTGCTGGAGGACAGCCTGAAATCGGTCGTAAAGCGGCTGAAGAAAGCGAAGAAACATTGACAGAAGCTCTTACAGGAGCTGATATGGTCTTTATTACAGCTGGTATGGGCGGTGGCTCTGGTACAGGTGCTGCACCGGTTATTGCTCGTATTGCAAAAGGACTGGGAGCTTTAACAGTTGCAGTTGTCACTCGTCCATTTGGCTTTGAAGGAAGTAAGCGGGGGAACTTTGCAATTGAAGGCATCAATGAACTTCGTGAGCATGTAGATACGCTTCTCATCATTTCAAACAATAATTTGCTTGAAATCGTTGATAAGAAAACCCCTCTGCTTGAGGCTTTGAGCGAGGCAGACAATGTCCTTCGACAAGGTGTGCAAGGAATTACAGACTTGATTACAAGCCCAGGACTTATCAACCTTGACTTTGCTGATGTGAAAACAGTTATGGCAAATAAAGGCGATGCTCTTATGGGAATTGGTATTGGTAGTGGTGAAGAACGTGTTATTGAAGCTGCGCGTAAGGCTATCTATTCACCACTTCTTGAAACAACGATTGATGGAGCTGAAGATGTTATCATAAATGTTACAGGTGGGCTTGATATGACTTTGATTGAAGCAGAAGAAGCATCAGAAATTGTCAATCAGGCAGCTGGTCATGGTGTGAATATCTGGCTAGGAACATCTATTGATGATAGTATGAAAGATGAAATTCGTGTGACAGTTGTTGCAACAGGTGTTCGTCAAGAAAAAATTGATCGAGTAAGTGGTGTTCGCCCAGTTGCTCAACAAAATTCTTATTCAACTGCAGTTCGTGGAAATCGTAATTCTCGAGGAACTCAAGGCTACGATCGTAACTTTGACTTGACTGAAAATCTTGAATTACCAAAGCCAAGCCATCAACGAGCAGAAAGCCCAAAAGTTTCAGCATTTGGTGACTGGGATTTGCGTCGTGAAAATATTGTTCGTTCAACAGAAACGAATACTACACCAGCTGTAGAACGTTATGAAGATACTAGTTCTGATGACGATGAATTAGAAACACCACCATTCTTTAAAAACCGCTAAAATGGATTTAGAAAAGAATATATCTCAAGTTTTGGAGAATGTAGCACAGGCTACACAACAAGTTAATCGCTCAGAAAAATCAGTAGAAGTAATAGCTGTCACCAAATATGTTGACAGCTCTACTGCTAAAAAACTGATTAAAGCAGGGATTCATCATATCGGTGAAAATCGAGTAGATAAGTTTCTAGATAAATATCAGGCTCTACAAGATGAACATGTGATTTGGCACTTAATTGGTACGCTTCAAAGGCGAAAAGTGAAAGATGTCATTAATTATGTTGACTATTTCCATGCCTTAGATTCAGTAAAATTAGCTCAAGAAATCAACAAAAGAGCAGAGCATATCATTAAATGCTTTTTACAAGTCAATATTTCCAAAGAAGCCAGTAAACATGGTTTTACTGTAGAGGAAATTGATACTATTTTACCTGAGCTAGAAAAACTTGAAAAAATTCAGATTGTTGGTTTGATGACAATGGCACCATTTGAAGCGAATGAGGCTGAATTAAATGCTATTTTCCAACAAGCCAATCAATTACAAAAAAGATTACAACGTAAACAGTTACCTAACATGCCTTTTACTGATTTAAGTATGGGAATGAGCCGTGATTATGCAATAGCCATTGCAAATGGTTCGACTTTTGTCAGAATTGGTACCGCATTTTTTAAATAGGAAAATATTATGTCTCTTAAAGATAGATTTGATAAATTCATTGATTACTTTACAGAAGATGGTGAAGACGCAAGCGTTCAAACGCCAGAGTTGCCACCGCGTGTGAGTAATCAATCTACACCTACCAAAGAAAGACTAGTACATACAGCGAGTAGCTCTTCACAATCTTCTACAAAGTCGGGAGCAAATGAGAACATTACTCGTCTGCATGCACGTCAGCAAGAATTGGCACAACATCGGACAATTTCAGATGACAAAGTGACAATCAATGTTCGTTATCCAAGAAAATATGAAGAAACAACTGAAATTGTTGATTTGTTAATTGTTAATGAAAGCATTTTGATTGATTTTCAATATATGACAGAAGTGCAAGCTCGTCGTTGTTTGGATTATTTGGATGGTGCTCGTTATGTGCTTGCAGGAAATATAAAAAAAGTTGCAAGTACAATGTACCTTTTAACACCAATCAATGTTGTTGTAAATGTTGAGGATTTGAAATTACCTGAGGATTTACAAAGTGGCGAATTTGATTTTGATATGAAACGTAGATAAAAACATGGTTTGGATTGTAAATATACTTTATAATTTGGTAAGAGTGTATTCATTTATTTTAGTGGTGTATGCTCTCTTATCTTGGTTTCCGGGTGCCTATCAAACATCACTTGGTCAGTTGATTTTACGGATAGTAGAGCCTGTTTTGAAACCATTTCAACGTTTCAATTTACAATTTGCTGGTCTTGATTGGACGATTCTTATCGTTATCTTTCTTTTGAATTTGGTTTCTGGCATCATTTTGAATGCTCTTTTGCTTTTAGCTTAAATTCATGAAGAATATTAAACATTTATACCAACATTTTACAGAAGAAGATCGTGAATTTGTTGATAAAAGCTTAGAAAAGATGCAGCGAGTTGAGGATTCTTATTCTTTTGAAGTAACTTCGTATGTGAATCCACACCAAGTTGAAATTTTACAGAATCTTGGAAATCATTTGCAATTGCAAATATTTTCAAGTTCGGATTATTATACGAGTGAATTGGCTAAAGTCATTATTGCTCCTCTCTACTATGAGTTGCAAGTAAGTGATTTTGAAATAGATCTGTTAGAAATCAGCTATGCGAATAAATTTCACCATTTAACCCATTCGCAAATAATGGGAACGTTATTGAATCAATTAGGGATTGAACGTAAAGTTTTTGGTGATATTCTTGTAGCTTCAGGTAGAGCACAAATTATGGTAGATAAGAAATTTACTCAATTTTTCATCGATCATATCTCAAGGATAGCAAAGACACCTGTAAAATTAAAGCAAGTAGATTTTTCACAACAAATTATCGCTCAAACTGATTCAAAACTAAGAGATGTGCTTGTCTCTAGTATGCGTTTGGATAAAGTGGTAGCTGCCTCATTTCATTTGTCACGAAGCATTGCCGCTCGGCTGATAGCAACAAAGCAAGTTAAGGTAAACTATTCCATGCTGGATAATCCCAGTCATCATTTGTTATTAAATGACTTAATTAGTGTACGAGGATATGGGAGAGTAAAAGTTTTAAGAGAAAATGGCTTTTCAAAAAATGGGAAGTATAAGTTAACTGTTGAATTATTGTCTAGTAAGTAAGGAGAAAATATGGCTATTACATCGTTAGAAATTAAAGATAAAGCTTTTGCTCACAAATTTAGAGGATATGATGTTGATGAAGTAGATGAATTTCTTGATATCATTGTCCAAGATTACGAAGATTTAGTTCGTGTCAATCATGAGCAAGAGTCAAAAATTAAAAATCTGGAAGAACGTTTGACCTATTTTGACGAGATGAAGGATTCCCTTAGCCAGTCTGTATTGATTGCACAAGATACGGCAGAACGTGTAAAACAAGCGGCAAATGACCGTTCTGAAAACATTGTTCATAAGGCTGAGCAAGAAGCCCAACATTTGTTGGATGAGGCAAAATACAAGGCTAATGAAATTCTTCGTCAAGCGACTGATAATGCTAAGAAAGTGGCTGTTGAAACAGAAGAGTTGAAAAATAAAACGCGTGTTTTCCACCAACGTTTAAAATCAACCATTGAAAGTCAATTAAGCATTGTGAATTCTTCAGAATGGGAAGATATTCTTCGCCCAACAGCTACTTACTTGCAGACTAGTGATGAAGCCTTTAAAGAAGTTGTTCAGTCTGCTTTGGGTGAAGTCGTAACGACTCCAGAAGAAGATGAAGTGGATGTGACGCGTCAGTTCTCTCCAGAGGAAATGGAAGAATTACAAAGACGCATTGAAGAAGCAAATCGTGAATTAGCCGAAACACAAGCGTTTGAAACATTAGATGAGTCTGTCTTAGGATTAAATCTGACAAATGCTGAGACTTCAACAGATAACTCAGAAGCTACTTCAACAGAATCTGTAGATATTTTATAAGAGAATGTAAAAACAAGATGCTAACAAAATATTCGCAGCGAGCAGGTGACGGTGAGAGACCTGTAATTCCTTTTGTTAGGATTATCATTTTGCAAACTTAAATCTGAAAACAGTAAGATTTAACGCTTAACTCACGTTACGAGTAAGAGGGATAGGAATCTTATTCTTGTCTAAATGAAGGTGGTACCACGAATTTTCGTCCTTTGGATGAATTTGTGGTTTTTTTATTTTAATTTGTTACTAATATGAAAAAGGAGAACTTATGAAATTAAAAGAAACTCTTAATCTTGGAAAAACAGCTTTTCCAATGCGTGCTGGTTTGCCGAATAAAGAACCTCTTTGGCAAAAAGAATGGGAAGATGCAAAATTGTATCAACGCCGTCAAGAATTGAATGAAGGAAAACCGCACTTCACACTTCACGACGGGCCTCCGTATGCTAATGGAAATATTCATGTTGGGCATGCCATGAATAAGATTTCAAAAGATATTATTGTGCGTTCAAAATCGATGTCTGGCTACTATGCACCTTACATTCCAGGTTGGGATACTCATGGTCTTCCAATTGAGCAAGTCCTAGCGAAGCAAGGTGTGAAACGCAAAGAAATGGATTTGGCAGAGTATTTAAAACTTTGTCGAGATTACGCACTCAGCCAAGTAGACAAGCAACGGAAAGATTTCAAACGCTTAGGTGTTTCTGGTGATTGGGAGCATCCGTATGTGACGTTGACTCCGGATTATGAAGCTGCTCAAATTCGCGTATTTGGAGAAATGGCGAAAAAGGGGTATATCTACCGCGGTGCGAAGCCTGTTTATTGGTCATGGTCATCTGAATCAGCTCTTGCAGAGGCAGAAATTGAGTATCATGATTTGGTTTCAACCTCTCTTTACTATGCAAATAAGGTAAAAGACGGCAAAAATGTGCTAGATACAGATACTTATATTGTAGTTTGGACGACAACACCATTTACTATTACGGCTTCTCGCGGTTTGACAGTAGGTGCGGACTTTGATTATGTTGTGGTAAAACCAGCTGGGGAAAGCCGTAAATTTGTCGTTGCTGCTGACTTGCTCAATAGCTTGTCTGAAAAATTTGGCTGGGAAGATGTGGAGGTCTTGGCAACTCATCGCGGTGCTGAACTGAACCATATCGTGACAGAGCACCCGTGGGATGAGGAAGTGGATGAATTGGTGATTCTTGGTGACCACGTTACACTAGATTCAGGTACAGGGATTGTCCATACAGCTCCTGGTTTTGGTGAGGACGACTACAATGTTGGGATTGCAAATGGCTTAGAAGTAGCCGTTACAGTTAATGAACGTGGTATCATGATGGAAAATGCTGGTTCAGATTTTGCAGGGCAATTTTATGACAAGGTAGTTCCTACAGTAATTGAAAAGTTAGGTCAACTTCTCCTTGCGCAAGAAGAAATTTCTCACTCCTACCCATTTGACTGGCGGACGAAAAAGCCAATAATTTGGCGTGCAGTACCGCAATGGTTTGCTTCAGTTTCAAAATTCCGTCAAGAAATTTTGAACGAAATTGAAAAAGTGAAGTTCCATTCGGAATGGGGCAAGGTTCGTCTTTACAATATGATTCGTGACCGTGGAGATTGGGTCATTTCACGTCAGCGGGCTTGGGGAGTGCCACTCCCAATCTTCTATGCGGAGGACGGCACAGCGATTATGACTGAGAAAACAATTGAGCATGTGGCTGAGCTCTTTGCGGAACATGGCTCTATCATTTGGTGGCAACGAGAAGCGAAAGATTTGCTTCCAGAAGGATTTACTCATCCAGGGTCACCAAATGGTACATTCACTAAAGAAACGGACATCATGGACGTGTGGTTTGATTCAGGTTCTTCTTGGAATGGTGTGGTGGTCAATCGTCCTGAATTGACTTATCCTGCTGACCTTTATCTTGAAGGGTCAGACCAGTATCGTGGTTGGTTCAACTCATCGCTTATCACATCGGTTGCCAACCATGGTGTAGCTCCTTATAAACAAATTCTTTCACAAGGGTTTGCTTTGGACGGTAAAGGCGAGAAAATGTCGAAGTCTCTTGGCAACACGATTGCTCCAAGTGATGTTGAAAAACAATTTGGTGCGGAAATCTTGCGGCTTTGGGTAACGAGTGTGGATTCTAGCAACGATGTGCGTATCTCTATGGATATTCTTGGTCAAGTATCTGAAACCTACCGAAAAATCCGTAACACCCTGCGTTTCTTGATTGCTAATACTTCTGATTTTAATCCGAAAGAAGACGCTGTTGCTTATGATGACCTTCGCTCTGTTGATAAGTACATGACTGTTCGCTTTAACCAACTTGTTAAGACGATTCGTGAGGCTTATGCCAACTTTGAATTTTTAGATATTTATAAAGCGATTGTAAACTTTGTGACAGTTGATTTATCAGCTTTCTATCTTGATTTTGCAAAAGATGTTGTCTATATTGAAGCAGCTAAATCATTGGAACGCCGTCAAATGCAGACCGTCTTTTACGATATTTTAGTAAAAATTACAAAATTGTTGACCCCAATTCTTCCACATACAGCAGAAGAAATCTGGTCTTACTTAGAACATGAGCCAGAAGAATTTGTTCAATTAGCAGAATTGCCAGATGCGCTAACTTTCCCTAATGAGGAAGAATTATTGGATACTTGGACAAGCTTTATGCACTTCCGCAGTCAAGCTCAGAAAGCTTTGGAAGAAGCACGTAATGAAAAGGTTATTGGAAAATCTTTGGAAGCTCATTTAACGATTTATCCAAATGAAGTAGTGAGAACATTGCTTGAAGCGGTTAATAGCGACGTTGCGCAACTTCTCATTGTTTCTAAATTAACAATCGCAGACGGGGAAGCTCCTGAAAATGCTATTGCTTTCGAGGATGTAGCTTTTACAGTTGAGCATGCAGAGGGACAAGTTTGTGAACGTTGCCGTCGGGTAGATGAAACAGTCAAAGAACGTAGCTATCATGCAATTGTTTGTGACCACTGTGCAGAAATCGTTGAAGAACATTTTGCGCAAGGAGTTGCAGAAGGATTTGAAACAAAATAATCAAAAGGGAGTGGGACAAAAATCGGTAATTTCGAAGAAATTTGATTTTGTTGTCCCACCCCCACACAGTTGAGTAGGGCTGTAAAGGGTGATTTATCAACCGCATAGAACCCACTCAACCACTGCGACTTGCAAGAAACTCATAAAAATTTGACGAGGTTAAGGACTTTTGGTCCAGCCTCGTCATTTTTTAATTTTAAAGTTGCAAATGCAACTAATGTATGTTATACTGATTTCATTGAGAATTTTCTATTTTATTGAGGATGGCTTCTAATTGAAAGAGTTCAGAGGAAGTCAAATCTTTCATGACAGTCTGAATATAGGTCGTTTCAAATCCAATCAATCGGTCGTAGATTTGCAAAGCCTTCGTTGTAGGGAAAAGCTCTTTAAATTTCTTATTTTGAGAGTTGACTTTCTTTGTGATAAATCCTTTTTCCTCTAGTTTTCTAAGGGAGCGACTAAGTGTTGTTTTATCAATTTTTACCATATGAGAAAGTTGAGATTGATTCAGTCCTTCATGCTCAACAATGCGAATAAGGATAAGAAAAAGATTATTATCTAGGTTGTATTGGCTGGCTTCATGATTCATATTCATCATGGCTTGGCGAGAAATTATGCCCATTTGACGAAAGAGATGACGATAATCCATAAAAGGCTCCTTTTATAGTTGCATTTACAATTATTATATAATAAAGAAGAAGGGAAAACAAGTATGTGGTATAAAAAGACATTTGAGGAATTAACCACCTTAGAATTTTATAAATGCTTGAAATTACGTTTGGAAACATTTGTCGTAGAGCAAAATAGTGTTTATAATGATTTGGACGAGCACGATTTAGAAGCAATCCATATTTTTCATGAAAATGAAGCCGGCGAGGTAGACGCTTATGCGAGAGTATTTGAAACGGGTACTACTATTCATTTTGGACGTGTCGTAACAGCGGCTTCTACTCGCGATCAAGGGCTTGGTCGTAAGTTGGTCCAAGCTATTATGGAGACTTGTGCTGAAAAATGGCCTGAAAAAGAGATTCACATAGAGGCGCAAGAGCAGGTGGTGGGCTTGTATGAGAAATTTGGATTTGAAGCTGTTAGTGAACCCTTCATCTTAGAATCACGAGTACATGTGAAAATGGTTTACAAACGAAAATAAATGGAAAAATAAGTTTTGATAGTGGGAAACGAAAGAGTCTGTTCCTAAAATAATTTAAGACATTTTAAGAAAAGCACTCTATTTTAGTGGAAAATATGATAGAATAGCTGTTAGGAGGAACTGTATGTTTCATAAAAGTAAGTTATTTTTTTGGACCACCGAAGTCTTACTACTGACAATTATCTTTTTTATCTGGCGACAAATGGAAGGTCTGATTTCCCCCTTTGTGAGTGTTTTAAATACGGTTTTAATTCCTTTTCTTATCGCAGGCTTTTTATATTATGTAACCAATCCATTGGTGAAATTTTTGGAGAAAGAACTGAAAGTTAAGCGGATTTTTGGTGTTTTAATTACCTTGGTGCTTTTGTTTGGGCTTATTACCTTGGGTATCATTTATCTCTTGCCTATTTTAATTACGCAGTTGACCAGTTTGATTTCTTCTAGTCAAAATGTTTATGGAGAATTGCAAAATTGGATTAACCAGCTATCGCAGCACTCTCTCTTTAAAAATCTGAATATCCAGTCTATTATTAAGCAGTTAAATTTGTCTTATGTGGATATTTTGCAAAATATTTTAAATAGTGTCACCAATAGTCTGGGGAGTGTCGTTTCAGCAGTAGTGAATACATTTTTGATTCTCATCATGACGCCGATCTTTTTGGTCTATTTCTTAATTGACGGGGATAAATTACTGCCAATGTTGGAACGAACTGTTTTGAAACGGGATAAGCTCAACATCACGAAATTATTGACCAATCTTAATGCAACGATTGCTCGGTATATTAGTGGGATTTCGATTGATGCGTTTATTATTGGAACGTTGGCTTTCATTGGCTATAGTGTTATTGGTCTGAAATATGCTTTGATATTTGCTATTTTTTCTATGATTGCTAATCTTATTCCTTATGTGGGTCCAAGCATTGGGTTGATTCCGATGATTATCACTTATCTGATTGCTGATCCGAAAAAAATGGTGATTGCAGTTATATATATGTTAATTGTGCAGCAAATTGACGGAAATATTCTCTATCCACGGATTGTAGGCGGCGTGATGAAGGTGCATCCAATTACCATTATGGTTCTCTTGCTTTTGTCAAGTAATATTTATGGGATTGTTGGGATGATTGTAGCGATTCCGATTTATTCTATTTTGAAAGAAATTACAAAATTCCTAGCGAATTTATATGATAATCATCGAGCTGCACAGGAGCAAAAGAAAAATGAGGAGTACGGAATTATTAATAAATAAGAATGGGATGATGAATAAATTCAAAATCTGAAAGATGAATAGACATTCAGAAGGACTGTGTCTTAATGTTTTAGAATGATGAATATAGGGAAGTGGAAGCAAACTAAATGCAACAAAAATTTAGTTTGGAATTCCACTCCTTTTTTTCTAATACGTTTTATTAAAACCATAAGTGTATTTTTATGCTAAAATAGAACTAATAAGATAGAGGAGGTACACTTATGGTAACACGTCGTAAATATTCTCCGCAGGAAATAAGAAAAAATTCTTCTTATTTCTCTCCTTTGAAGGCAATAATTGAAACAGCTTTTTATGAAAATCAAGTTGTTGCAATAAAAACAGTGGAAGAAGCTTATCAATTGGCTTCCGCAGCTGCTGGGACAGTTGTCTTAGATATGCCTGTCATTCATACAAAGGAATTGGGCTTGCCTTCTTATGCCCGCGTTTTATTAACGAATTCTGGAGCAGTCGTTGGTCGAACGGCTAAAGCTCGACGGATTTTTGGTAGGGACAGTGAGGAAGATGAGAAGTTGCTTTCGATAGTACGCAGTGCAATTTATCAGGCTCATCATCGAAAATTTTATAAGGCAGATGCAGTTGTAGGACTTGATGAAGCCTTCATGGCTTGTGCTCATCTTATGGTTCCTGAGGATGAAATTAACAACCTGTATTCGTGGCTTTTAAATTTCCAAATTTTGGATGAAGAGTTTAAAAATCGTTTGAGAGTTTCTAAAAAGTACGATGAAAATGATATATTTGTCTTTTTTGACCCCAAATGGAAGCATCCAGATTATCCTGAAGGGTTGGTTTATTTTGATACTCAGCACAATTGTGTCATTATTTTGGGCTTAAATTACTTTGGTGAGTTAAAAAAAGCAACCTTAACCTTAGCTTGGGCAACAGCTGCCAGAAATGGTTATGTGGCGTGTCATGGCGGCTTGAAAATTTTTAAACAAGAAGCGGATAAACAAGATTATGTAGCTTCTTTCTTTGGTTTATCTGGCTCAGGAAAATCCACGCTGACACATGCAAAACATAATGGAAAATATGATATTAAGGTTTTGCATGATGATGCCTTTATTATTTCTGTCAAAGATGGGTCTTCCATTGCTTTGGAACCGTCCTATTTTGATAAAACAAATGACTATCCCATTGGGCATAGGGAGCAGGACTTTTTTGTAACAGTTCAGAATTGTGGTGTGACACTGGATGACAATGGATTAAAAAAATTAGTGACAGAGGACATTCGAAATGGAAATGGTCGGACAGTCAAGTCTCGCTTTGCAACACCAAATCGGGTCGATCGAATTGATGAACCTATCCAAGCCATTTTCTGGATTATGAAAGATGATTCTCTTCCACCCTTGGTTAAAATTAACGATTCGCTGATGGCTTCTACGATGGGCTGTACTTTGATGACCAAGCGTTCCAATGCTGAAAATGTGATTGGCAAGCATGATGATTTGGTGATTGAACCTTATGCCAATCCATTTAGAGTGTATCCCTTGGTGGAAGATTATCGGAAATTCCGTAGTCTCTTTGAATCTGGTGTCGACTGCTATATCATCAATACTGGATTTTATATGGGCAAGGGAATTTCAAAAGAAGTTAGCTTGAATATTATTGAAAAAATTGTTGATGAAGAAGCAGAATTTAAACCATTTGGGCCATTGGAGGGTTTTGAATACATGGAATGCGAAGGGTATCCGATTCCGAATTTTGATGCTCGCTACAAACAATTACTTAGAGAAAGAATGCAGGTACGGTTAAATTTCTTGCTTGCTTTCAACCAAAAATACCCGAAAACGGCGCTTCCTGTTGATGCAATCTCACGCCTGGAAACCGTTTTGCAAAATTTAGAATCTTAATAAATAATTTTCTTTGTAATTTCCTTCCAAATTTTTCTTTTTAATACTCCCTGTGCAAGAAGTCAAAAAGTATGCTATAATTAAGATTACTTATATATGAGGAGAGAACATTCATGGAAGACCCTAGCAGTCAGACCTTGTTACTGCAAGCTTTACTATTATTGGTTTTAACACTATTAAACGCCTTTTTTTCAGCAGCTGAGATGGCGATGGTATCCTTAAACCGTGCTCGTGTGGAACAAAAGGCTGAAGAAGGCGATGCAAAATATATTCGCTTATTGAAAGTCTTGGAAAAACCTAATCATTTTTTATCCACCATTCAAGTTGGAATTACTTTGATTACAATTTTATCAGGAGCTAGTTTGGCTAATACACTCGGTCGGGAAATTGCTTCTTGGATGGGAAATTCTGAGACAGCAAGAGCGATTGCAAGCTTCTTATCTGTTGCTATTTTGACTTATGTTTCTATTGTTTTTGGGGAATTATATCCAAAGAGAATTGCTTTGAATCTCAAAGATGCTCTAGCAGTTCGTACAGCACCAGTTATCATTTTCTTAGGGAAAATTGTTGGTCCCTTTGTTTGGCTTTTATCAGCCTCCACTAATCTGCTTAGTCGGATAACGCCGATGACCTTTGATGATGCTGATGAGAAAATGACTCGTGATGAGATTGAATATATGCTAACGAATAGTGAAGAAACCCTGGATGCTGATGAGATTGAAATGTTACAAGGAATTTTTTCACTAGATGAGATGATGGCGCGTGAAGTGATGGTTCCTCGTACCGATGCTTTTATGGTGGACATCAATGATGATACCAAGGAAATTATCGAAAGTATTTTGAGGCAGAATTTCTCACGAATCCCAGTCTATGATGATGACAAGGATAATGTTATTGGACTTATTCACACCAAACGTCTGTTAAATGAGGCGTTTACTAATGGTTTTGATAATATTGTACTACGAAAAATTTTGCAGGAACCGCTCTTTGTGCCAGAAACGATTTTCGTGGATGATTTGCTGACAGAGTTGCGGAATACGCAAAATCAAATGGCGATATTGTTAGATGAATATGGTGGTATGTCTGGTCTGGTAACGTTGGAAGACCTACTGGAAGAAATTGTCGGTGAGATAGATGATGAAACAGATAAGGCTGAAGTAGAGGTGTATCAGGTTTCTGACCATATTTATTTCGTCCTTGGAACCATGAGTTTGAATGACTTTAACGAGTATTTTGAAGTTGAACTGGAAAGTGATGACGTTGATACCATTGCGGGTTATTATTTGACGGGCGTAGGTTCGATACCCGACGTGAAAGAGCGTTTGAGTTATGAAGTGGAAAGTCAGGGCAAAAAGCTCATTTTAACCAATGATAAGGTAAAAAATGGACGTGTGACAAAGCTCAAAGTAGAAGTTTCTGAAATAGTAGAAGAAGAGGAAGAAGTTGAGAAATAGTCTCAGCTTCTTTCGTTTTTCAAAAATTGATAAGTTTACTTTACTTTTTATAAATATGTGAATGACATTAAAAATAAAGGAAGCAGATTGATGACAACGACATTCTTCCTTTATTTTTAATATTGAAGAGTGAATTTTGTGAAGGGTCATGATCATTTTTGCCGTTTGGAGAAGTCAACGAAACGGAATTTTTCGAGTTTATGACGACTATCTGTAAACTGAAATTGCTGTCCGTCTGCAAGATAGACTTTTGATTTGACAGAGACGACATGGTGGTCATTTCCAATGTTCATCAATATTTTATCGCGATTAGTGGCTGGATCAATTGTGATTTCTTTTTGGGCGTAAGAAATGTGTAGTCCCAGTTCATCTTCTAAATAAGCATAAATTGAATGCTCTGCAATTTCACGGCTAATAGAAGGGACAAAACTCTTATCAAGGTAATCAATATCCAAGACGGAGGCAATCCCGTCAACGACCCTTTGGCGAATAATCCGCCACACCAGACGGTATTCAGGAAAACCAGTAAGACTGGATAATTTTTTATCAACTGTAATTTTTTCTAACTGTATGACATTGGTTTTAGAATTCATTCCATGTTGCCGGACAAGTTCTTGGTAACTAGTTAGGTTGGAAACGGGAAAGTCAATCTGTTCTTGTTGGATGACTTTAGAGCCTTGACCTCTCATTTTTTGAATGAGACCAGCTTTTTGAAGCAAATCAAGCGATTTACGAATCGTGTCACGGCTGACCTTGTAGGTCTGGACAAGTTCGTGTTCGCTAGGAAGATAATTATTTATCTGATATTTCTCGTTTAGAATATCTTGTTCTAAGAGTTTAAAAATTTGTTCATATTTTTTCATGATATCCTCACTTGTTTTCTTTTTAGCATACAACTAAATAAATTTTACCAAAAAAGAGCCTTTTTTACTACAAACATCTTGCAGGCATCTTTGGTATCGTTTACAATAAATGTATCAATCAATTGTACAATGATGAAAAAAGAAGGAGAGTGTTAGGTTAAGCCTAGCCAAACAGAAAATGGGAAAATTTGAAAAAGACGCCAAGACCCTATTAGAGGCTATCGGCGGCAAGGAAAATGTCTCAGCTGTCAGCCATTGTGCAACTCGGATGCGCTTTGTATTGGCAGATGAAAAGAAGGCAGACGTAAAAGCAATTGAAGCCATTCCAGCTGTAAAGGGAACTTTTACAAATGCAGGGCAGTTTCAAGTCATTATCGGAAATGATGTGCCGATTTTCTACAATGATTTTACAGCTGTTTCAGGGATTGAAGGAGTATCAAAAGAAGCAGCTAAAGCCGCTGCCAAAAGCAATCAGAATCCAGTACAACGTGTCATGACAATGCTGGCGGAAATTTTCACTCCAATTATTCCAGCCATTATCGTTGGGGGGCTGATTCTCGGTTTCCGCAATATTCTGGAAGGTGTACAGATTCAGGCACTCGGTCAAAAAATGGTTGACGGTGTTGCTCAGTTTGCTAAAGACGGTACTCCGATTTACAATACGATTGTGGATGTATCACAGTTCTGGAGCGGAGTAAACTCATTCTTGTGGCTGCCGGGTGAAGCGATTTTCCACTTCTTGCCAGTTGGTATTGTCTGGTCTGTTTCTCGTAAAATGGGAACCAGCCAAATCCTCGGTATCGTTTTGGGAATCTGTCTGGTGTCTCCTCAGTTACTTAACGCTTATGCAGTAGCTGGTACGCCAGCTTCAGAAATTGCTAAAAACTGGGTATGGGATTTTGGTTTCTTCACAGTTAGAAAAATTGGATACCAAGCACAAGTTATTCCAGCTCTGCTTGCAGGATTGTCGCTATCTTATCTTGAAATCTTCTGGCGCAAACGCATTCCAGAAGTTGTGTCCATGATTTTTGTGCCATTCTTATCCTTGATTCCAGCTTTGATTCTAGCGCATACAGTCCTTGGTCCAATTGGTTGGACACTTGGACAATGGCTGTCAACAGCGGTGCTTGCTGGTCTGACTGGTCCTGTTAAATGGCTCTTTGGTGCGATATTTGGTGCCCTCTATGCTCCGTTTGTTATCACTGGTCTGCACCACATGACCAATGCCATTGATACACAGCTGGTTGCAGATACAGGCGGTACGGCGCTATGGCCAATGATTGCCTTGTCCAATATCGCTCAAGGTTCAGCTGTATTTGCTTACTATCTGATGAACCGTCATAATGAACGTGAAGCACAGATTTCTCTGCCAGCAACGATTTCTGCTTATCTAGGTGTTACAGAACCAGCCCTTTTCGGGGTCAACGTGAAGTACGTCTACCCATTTGTGGCAGGGATGATTGGTTCTTCTATCGCAGGTCTCTTATCCGTAACCTTTAACGTAACAGCCAATGCTATCGGAATCGGTGGAATTCCAGGTATCTTATCTATCCAAGCTAAATACATGCTTCCATTCTTCCTTATTATGTTAGTAGCTATTGCAGTACCGATGATTTTGACTTTCTTCTTCCGCAAGACAGGCATGTTTACAAAGACAGAAGATGAAAGTGTCAAATCACCGCAAATTGAAGCCATTGACGAAGCAAAAGAAGCCGCTCCAAAAGTAGATTTTGCAGAAATTGCTAGCCCACTGGCTGGGGAAGTCAAAGAATTAAGCCAAGCAACCGACCCTGTCTTTGCTCAAGGCGTGATGGGACAAGGAGTTGTCATCCTTCCAAGTGAGGGAGAACTGGTGGCCCCTGTGAACGGGACGGTATCAGTGCTTTTCCCAACCAATCATGCTGTTGGAATCGTGTCAGATGAAGGTGTCGAATTACTCATGCATATCGGTATGGACACAGTTAATCTCGACGGCAAAGGTTTTGAAGCTCATGTGGCTCAAGGAGACAGAGTGAGCGTAGGTCAGAAACTGGTTAGTTTTGATATAGCAGCTATTCAGGAAGCTGGCTTAGTGACTGAAACACCTGTGATTATCACAAATCAAGAGCAATTTCAGGCTGATGAACAGAGAACATTACCGCGGACTGTCGAACGTGGAGATAAGCTGATGACAGCTACTCGAATCGGGTAAAATGTTTGATACGATCTATGGTGAGCAGGATTTTATCTAACGAATGGACAAATTTATCTCAGTAATACATTTGTCTCACTGCTGGAAATCCAAGCAGCAATCTCTTAACGAGAGGTACAAAGGCTCGTAGCAAAGAATAAAAGTAACAACGATAAAGGGGAGGAGCGCAAGCCCCACCTCTTTCTTTTAGAAATAGAAAAGGAAGACAAATGGCATTAGATAAGACAAAAGTCGTCTATCAAATTTATCCAAAATCATTTAAAGATACGACCGGCAATGGGATAGGAGATTTTCAAGGTATTATTGAGAAAATTCTTTACCTCAAAGAATTAGGAGTGGATATGGTCTGGCTCAATCCTTTCTATTCCAGCCCGCAGCGTGATAATGGTTATGATATTTCAGACTACACGGCTGTCAACCCTCTTTTTGGGACGATGTCTGACTTTGAAGAGATGGTCCAAGTTGGGAAAGAATACGGCATTGACTTCATGCTGGATATGGTCTTAAATCATTGCTCGACCGAGCATGAATGGTTTCAAAAAGCTTTAGCTGGTGATCCGTACTATCAAGATTTTTTCTTTCTGCGCGATGAGCCAACAGACTGGCTGTCTAAGTTTGGCGGCAGCGCCTGGGCGTCTTTTGGAACAACGGGCAAGTATTACCTGCACCTCTTTGATGTGACGCAGGCTGATCTCAACTGGCGCAATCCTCATGTCCGCAAAGAACTTTTCAAAGTTGTCAATTTTTGGCGGAACAAGGGTGTCAAAGGTTTTCGCTTTGATGTCATCAATCTGATTGGAAAAGATGAGGTGTTGGAAAACTGTCCGGAAAATGATGGTAAGCCTGCCTATACGGACAAGCCCATTGTACATGACTACCTGCACATGCTGAATGAAGCGACTTTCGGACAGGCTGACTCATTTATAACTGTCGGAGAAATGAGTGCGACTACTATTGAAAACTGCATTCTCTATACAGATCCGGCACGTCACGAATTGTCCATGGCTTTCAATTTCCATCATTTAAAGGTGGATTATGAAAATGGTCAAAAATGGAGCTTGAAAAAATTTGATTTCGAGAAGCTCAAGCGTCTTTTCCATACGTGGGGCAAGGAAATGAGTGACCATGATGGCTGGAGTGCTCTATTTTGGAACAACCACGACCAGCCACGTGCCTTAAATCGTTTTGTTGATATTCAGCATTTCCGTAATGAAGGAGCAACTATGCTTGCGGCCAGTATTCATCTGTCTCGCGGAACGCCGTATATCTATATGGGAGAAGAAATCGGCATGGTGGATCCAGACTATGACTCTATGGCAGATTATGTGGATGTGGAATCCATCAATGCTTATCAGATGCTGCTGGAGCAAGGCAAAACACCAGAAGAAGCTTTTGCAATTATTCAGGCCAAATCTCGCGATAATTCTCGCACTCCCATGCAGTGGGATGATTCAGCAAATGCTGGCTTTACGACAGGCACTCCTTGGCTCAAAGCAGGGAAATCTTATCCTGAAATCAATGTTGAAAATGAGATGCAAGGACCGATTTTTACTTTCTATCAAAAACTGATTGCCCTTCGCAAGGAACTTCCTATCATTGCCGAAGGCAGCTATCAACCAGCTTATGAAGACAGCTCACAGATTTATGCTTTTGAGCGTCAATTAGGTGACGAAAAACTTTTGGTACTCAATAACTTTTATCCAGATCCGATTACGATAGATATTTTACCAGAGTATCAAAATGGCGAAGTGCTCCTTTCCAATTATGAAGAAACTCAAACAGCAGAAGTTGTGACCTTAAGACCTTATGAAAGTTTGGCAATTATTGTAGATAAACGCTAAATATAGCAATACATTGTAAAATCGACTGAATTGTTCAGCCGATTTTTTAAAACCCAAGAGAAAGCGCTTGCATTATCCTTCTGTTTTATTTATAATAATTACGGTAGAAATACATCTCAAGGAAATTTGATTTCCAAATTATGATGTAAAGGAGAATATATGAAAGAAACTTCAAAACAATTGCCTGTATTGTTTGCGACAGCTATTTTGTTAGCTAGTAGCGTTCTAAGTCCTGTTGTTCAGGCAAATGAGGCGAGCTCTTCAAGTTCAGAAACTTCTGTAACAACGACTTCAGAGTCTAGTTCTGTTGCTTCGACAACACAGTCGCAATCATCAGAAACGACTTATGAAAGTTCAGCAAGCAGTACGAGTAGTACGAATGAGCCAAGTAGCACAAGCGAAGAAACACCTAAGACAGAAGCTTCAAGCAGTGAAGCAAGAGCTACTACTTCTGAATTTACCGAGGTAGCCAATATTGGTCAAATTCAAGGCGAAGCACATGAATCGCCTTATAATGGGAAAAAGGTGCGCGTGTCAAATGTAGTCGTCACTAAAACGGATCGATATGGCTTTTATACACAAGACATAAAAGCTGACGGGAACGTAAAGACCTCAGATGCTATTTATGTCGTCTCAAAAGAAAAGGTTGCAGTTGGCGATCAGTTGACGATTGAAGGTCAAATCAAAGAAGGTTATATGGAAGAACTCAGTGTTCGTCCTGGACAAACTTTCCGTAAACCAACTGACAGCTTAACTGTAACACAATTGTTTGCTTCTAAGGTAACGAAAAACGGTACAGCCGCACTACCAGAACCAGTTAATATTTCAGATCGTATGCCAAAAGATATCGTGGATAATACTCCGACTACTTATGATCCAGAACATGATGCATTGGATTATTGGGAAAGTCTGGAGGGTATGTTGACAACAGTGAAAAAACCTCGTGTGCTTGGCCCACAATATCGAGGAGATATTTATCTCTTGCCGAATGGTTATCAAGCGCTGCCGCTCAATAATATCGGTGGTGTCAACCTTCGCCCTAATGTCCAAAATACAGCAACTATCCCCGTTTATGTTGGGAATAAATATATTGCAAAAGCTAAAGATTACTTTAATGAAGATGTTTCTGGTGTTGTAACTTATCGCAGCAAGGTTTATAAGTTGGAGCCAACGAAGTTGCCAGATCTGCAAGATGGCGGTCTACAAAGAGAGGTTTCTAAGATTTATCCAAGTGAAGATAAATTGACGATTGCTTCTTACAATATCGAAAACTTCTCGGCAAACAATGCAACGGGCGAAACACCTGACGCAAAAGTGGAGAAAATTGCCAAATCCTTTATCAATGAAATCCATAGTCCAGATATTATCACACTCATAGAAGTTCAAGATAATAATGGAAGTGTCAATGACGGCACAGTAAGTGGTGTTCAAAGTGGGGAAAAATTAGCTGCTAAGATTAAACAATTAGGTGGCAAAGAGTATAAGTATGTCGAAGTAGCTCCTGTTGATGGTGCAGACGGAGGAAAGCCCGGATCTAATATTCGTGTGGCTTTCTTGTACAATCCTCAACGAGTGAAGATAGTAGAACGTGAAGCAGGAAGTAGCACAGAAGCGGCTGCTTTCAAAGACGGTCATTTGGTGAAAAATCCTGCCAGAATAGACCCAACTAATCCAGTATTTGAAAAAGTTAGAAAATCTTTAGCAGCAGAGTTTGAATTTAAAGGTGAACGGATTGTCGTGATTGCCAATCATTTGAAATCTAAACTCGGTGATGATGCAGTATATGGTTCTAAACAACCAGCAGTACAAAATACATTGGCACAACGGATTGAGCAAGGGAAGTTGTTGAATGCTTTTGTAAAAGAAGGTTTGAAGCAAAATCCAAATTTGAAGTTTGTCTTAACTGGTGACTTTAATGACTTTGAATTTTCAGAAACTGCCAAAGCAGTGGCTGGTAATGAATTAGTCAATATGATGCTGAATCACGACGCAGCAGACCGCTATTCTTATTTTTACCGTGGCAGCAATCAAAGTTTAGACAATATCTTTGTTTCAAAAAATATTGCTGATAAAACAGTGTTCTCACCAGTTCACATTAATGCTTCTTTCATGGAAGAACACGGTCGGGCATCAGACCATGATCCCGTCATTGCACAGCTTGACTTTAGTCAGAAAAAAGATGACACGCCGCCGACTCAACCAACTGAGCCAAAACCTTCTGGTGACAGCACAACTCCACCAAATAGAGATGATAAACCAACTAAAAAGAGAATTTTACCATCTACAGGAACAACAGGTGCTGAAGTAGCTGTTGTAGGGCTTGTCATCCTAAGTGCAACCCTCCTTTGGCGAAAGAAAGTGACGGATTAAAAGGAATAGATGAACGAGAGAGTTTTAAGATTCTCTCGTTTTTTTGAAAAATATTGAAAATGAAACTGAAAAACAGATTATTTTCTAAAAAATAGACAAATTGTCCCTCTATCTAGAAAAGAAGTGTTATAATAGTATTATAAAACGTTTTCAAGAGGATAAGACGATGGAAAAAGAAGTCATTGATTATGGAAAAGTAACAGGTATGGTCCATTCGACTGAAAGTTTTGGAGCTGTTGATGGGCCTGGTATCCGTTTCATTGTCTTTTTGCAGGGTTGTAAAATGCGTTGCCAATATTGCCACAATCCAGATACATGGGCAATGGAAACCAATAATTCAAGAGAGCGAACGGTTGAAGACGTTTTGCAAGAAGCGCTTCGTTATCGTGGCTTTTGGGGTAAAAAAGGTGGGATTACAGTAAGTGGTGGTGAAGCTCTTTTGCAGATTAATTTTGTGATTGCACTTTTTACCAAAGCTAAAGAATTGGGAATTCATTGTACGTTAGATACTTGTGCGATGCCGTTCCGTAATACACCAGAGTATCTCAAAGTTTTTGATCGCCTGCTTGAAGTGACAGATTTAGTGTTGCTGGATATTAAAGAAATCAATGATGCCCAGCATAAATTTGTGACAGGGCACACCAATAAAAATATTTTGGAATGTGCAAAATATCTGTCTGATAAAGGTGTTCCAATGTGGATTCGCCATGTTTTGGTTCCAACGTTAACAGACCGTGATGACGACTTAAAAGAATTAGGTGAGTTTGTTAAAACGTTAAAAACAGTTGATAAATTTGAAGTGCTACCTTATCATACAATGGGAGAATTTAAATGGCGTGAATTGGGCATTCCTTATCCATTAGAAGGTATAAAGCCGCCAACTGCTGATCGAGTAGCAAATGCCAAAGAACTTATGAAAACAGAATCTTATACCGAGTATATGAACCGCATACATAATAGTTAATAAAAGCAGGAAGTGAGATTTTGATCAGCACTCAAAAAGTTAGACAGGAAAACTAACGATTGGGTGCTTTTCTATTCCTCTCTTTGTGAAAATCTTAAAATTGTGCTAAAATAGGGTGTATAAAAAGTTTATGAGGTACTATCATGTCTAAAATTTTAGTTTTCGGTCATCAAAATCCAGATTCAGATGCGATTGGTTCAGCTGTAGCCTTTGCTTACCTTGCACGTGAGGCTTATGGATTGGATACAGAAGCGGTTGCTTTGGGAGAACCAAATGAAGAAACAGCGTTTGTCTTGGATACTTTTGGTGTAAAAGCACCGCGTGTGGTGACATCTGCAAAGGCAGAGGGAGTTGAGCAAGTTATTTTAACAGACCACAATGAATTTCAACAATCTATTTCTGACATTGCAGAAGTAGAAGTGTACGGCGTTGTGGATCATCACCGTGTAGCGAATTTTGAAACAGCCAGCCCACTTTATATGCGTTTGGAGCCTGTTGGTTCAGCTTCTTCTATTGTTTATCGCATGTTTAAAGAAGCTGGCGTAGCTGTACCAAAAGAACTCGCAGGTCTAATGCTCTCAGGTTTGATTTCAGATACTCTTCTTTTGAAATCACCTACTACACATCCAAGTGATAAAGTCATTGCTCCAGAATTAGCTGAATTGGCTGGTGTGAATTTGGAAGAATACGGTTTGGCTATGCTTAAAGCTGGAACCAACTTAGCTAGCAAAACAGCCGAGGAATTGATTGATATTGATGCTAAAACATTTGAATTAAACGGAAATCAAGTTCGTGTGGCACAAGTCAACACAGTTGATATTGCAGAAGTCTTAGAACGTCAAGCTGAACTGGAAGCAGCTATTGAAAAAACAAATGCGGCTAATGGTTATTCTGACTTCGTTTTGATGATTACCGATATTATCAATTCTAACTCAGAAATCCTTGCAATCGGTCGTAATATGGATAAGGTAGAAGCAGCTTTCAATTTTGTTCTTGAAAACAACCACGCTTTCCTTGCTGGCGCTGTTTCTCGTAAGAAACAAGTCGTTCCGCAATTAACAGAAAGTTTTAATGCTTAAGAATAGAATAAAAAGGGAGTTTCGGCTCCTTTTTTGATACAATAGTTCTATGAAAATTCAAGATTTAAAAAATGGGGATTTGCTTTTTGTGTCCAGCCAATCTGATATAGCAGAAGCTATTCAGCGATCAACTGGGCGGTATAACCATGCGGCAATCTTTTTTGACGGCTGGATGTACCATGCGACAAGTGAACAGGGTGTCATGAAGCAGCCGATAGAGGTATTTTTACAGGACGATGAATGCTATGATGTCTATGTTTTCCCTGATATAGATGTGAAAGCTGTCTGGAAAAGAGCAGAACAACACCTTTACAAGCCTTATAATAATAGCTTTTATCCAAATACGACAGGTTTTTACTGTTCTGAATATATTGCGGAAATCCTCCCTATTTTTGAAACCATTCCTATGCAGTTCGGTGATGAAGATGAGGAAGTTGCTCCTTTTTGGCAGCAGTATTACAAGGAATTGGGGCTAGCTGTTCCTCTTCATCAGCCGGGAACCAATCCTAGCCAATTGGCTCAATCCGAAAAATTAGTTTACAAAGGAAGATTAGATGATTAAAGTAATCAATCCCAGTCGTTTGACACGTCAGCCCTTTTTTCATGAATTGATAAATTACTTAGATCAACATGACGATGTTACTTTGCGAGAGATAAAGCGTGAGTTTGCAAATTTTCCCAATATTGATCGCTCTATAGAGGATTATATCAAGGCAGGCTATGTGCTTCGGGAAAATAAACGCTATTGTCAAAGCGTTCCTCTGTTGGAAAATGTGACGGATTTGTCTTTGGATCAGGAAGTATTTGTACGAGATGACAGTTCTCTTTATAAAGAATTGCGGAATGTGCGCTTTAAGACACGCTTGACCAATCAGACCAACCAGGCTATTTTAGTGGAAACAACAGATTTTCTCAGAGAGCAGCTGACACTTTCCAATTATTTTTATAAGCTAAAGCAACAATATCCATTGAATAATCAGCAACAAAAGCTTTATAAGTTGATAGGAGATGTTAATCCGGAGTATGCTCTAAAATATATGGCAACATTTCTGCTAAAGTATGGTCGTAAAACTGAGCTGATGCAAAAACGACGCGATATTTTTGTAGATGCTCTAGTGATTTTAGGTTATATTGCGCCTAACGAAGCAGGGAAATATGAATTAAAATTGGATTTTGATAAGGAAACATTGACCTTTCGTGTAAAGAAAGCATTAGATAAACCTTAGAATAATAAAATTTTAAGGTTTATTTGATAGATTTATAAGTATAAGGTTTAAGTTTAGCAAGATTTGGTAGTCACTAAATCATTTCGTTTCATGAAAGGAATGTATCGTGAATCCTTTAGCAAAAATTCGTCCGTCTCAGCCGTTGAAGTATTTGAAATGGTTTGATATTGTCATTGTGACAGCTCTGTTGTTTGGACAATTTATCTATCGCTCAACAGAACTTTATCTTGCGAGCTTGTCACCGTCCACTACGGCAGCAGTAACAGATACAGCTAGTAAAACAGCAAGTGACGGAGCAGCTTATTCCAGTAATTTAGAATTGCAGCTTCTCATGTTAGCTCTGACGATAGCCTATTTAATACTTCGCCATTTTGACTTTAAGCAGTTGCCAATTCGTCTATCGTGGTCTGTACTCTTTTGGTTTCCATTTATTTTTGCGGTTATGGGGATTCTCGCGGATACAGTGACCACCCTTAGCGGAGAATACAATTATTTTGATCCGCAATTGTGGAAATATATTGATCTGACGGAAATTTTCCGCAAATTTATTGATTTGACACCTATGGCTATTCTCTATGCTTTGCTCAATGGCTTCTATGAAGAATTTTTCTTTTTAGGTTTATTGACCTCAGTTAGAGATAAATATAAGTGGTGGGTTCTTCTTTATTCGACAATCACTCGCGTTTCTTTCCATACTTATCAAGGAATGCTCTGGGCACTGACAATCGGTGTTGGTTTTGGACTTCTCTATTATTTTCTTTATAAATATAAGGTTAAAAACCTCTTACCATTCTTCCTCGTGCATGCACTTGCAGATATGTTTGGGTCAAGTCTAATGTATGTCTTGATTAGTTGGAGAAAGTAAAGTCATAAAGCAAGATTTTGATTTCTGAGGAATTGTGCTCATCTCTCCTTGCTAGTATAAATTTTCTTAAATAATTAAAGGTCGAAAACGTTTGTCTCGACCTTTATTATTTTCTATAAATATTTTTCAGCGATGGCATAATCACCTAGATAGTCAGTTTTTTTACCATTTATAATTTGGTAGCAATCAGCGCCTTTACCAGCTAGAATGACGGCATCGCCTTCTTTGCTAGTTAAGCCAAGGGCTGTTTTAATAGCTTCTTCGCGGTCAGCAATCATATCAACATCAAAGGATATGTAAGAAGCAATTTCTTTGGCAATAGCAATTGGATCTTCGTAATTTGGATCATCTGCTGTCAGGATAACGGTCAATTCTGGATGTTGATTGATTAGTAGACCAAAATCTTTGCGACGGCTTTCTCCTTTATTTCCAGTTGCACCGAGCACCAAAACAATCCTACCTTTTTGATGTTCTTGAACGACCGATAGGAGATTAGCGAGACTGACACCATTGTGTGCGTAATCCACAAACACTTTGGCACCATTTTTTTGAGTCAGCACTTCCATACGTCCAGGTACGCGTGTGTTTGCAATTCCCTTCTTGATGTCCGCAATGGAAGCACCCAAGCGGAGACAGGCAAGGCTAGCAGCAAGCGCATTTTCTTGGTTGAAACGACCAATCAGCTGAATGTCAAATGTCTCTGCTAACTTTCCGCTTGTTTCAAAAGAGAAGGCTTGCGAGTGATGAATTTGATTGTCTGAATGCTGTCCGTAGAAATCATGTTCCATGGAAGCAACTTGCTCAGCCAAAACTTCAAAATGATCCATTTCGCTATTGACCACCACAGCTTGGCTATTTTCCATGAGAAGCCGTTTATGATAAAAATAGTCTTCAAATGTCGGGTGTTCAATTGGTCCGATGTGATCAGGACTGATATTGAGGAAAACGCCAACATCAAAGGTTAAACCGTAAACCCGCTTTTTCAGGTAAGCCTGACTGGAAACTTCCATGATGAGATGAGTTCGACCATTTTCAACAGCTGTCGCCATCATTTTGAACAAATCCAAGCTTTCCGGTGTTGTCAAAGTAGATTTGAAGAAATGTTCTCCATCAAGCGTCGTGTTCATGGTAGAGAAGAGAGCTGGCTTATGACTTTGTTGGAGGATGTGATAAGCAAAATAAGCAGATGTTGTCTTGCCCTTAGTTCCTGTAAATGCGAGCAGTTTGAGTTTATCTTGTGGATTTCCATAAAATTCCATGGCAAGAAGGCTCATGGCTTGCTTTACGTCGTTGACTAGAATCACCGGAATAGTTACTTCAAAATCCGTCTCACTGACATAGAACTGTAAGCCTGATTCAACAGCTTTTTCCAAAAATTCTTTTTTAAAATTGTCACCTTTGACAAAGAAAAGAGTGGAAGCATCCACTTCACGGCTGTCGTAGCTGATTTTTTCAAAAACAAGACCACGATAATGATAAAAATATTGTCCCTTGTCGATAATCTCACGGAAATTGTGATCGTTTTTTAAAATGTTTAATGCGTTTTCAATTGTTATCATATTTCTATTGTAAACTTAATGGCGAGGTTTTACAAGCGGAAAGGAAAAGTTTATAATAAGATGAGACTATTTTTAGAGGTTATGTATGGACCAACAAACAACAAATCAACAAAGGCAAATGCTTCTAGGGACAGCTTGGCTAACAGCTAGTAACTTTATCAGCCGTTTTTTAGGGGCAATTTATATCATTCCTTGGTATATCTGGATGGGGAAACATGGTGCAGAAGCTAATGGTTTGTTTACCATGGGATACAATATTTATGCTTGGTTTCTTCTGATTTCCACGGCAGGTGTACCTGTCGCAGTCGCCAAGCAAGTTGCTAAATACAATACAATTGAGCAAAAAGATCATAGTTTTACTCTCATTCGTGAATTTTTGAAATTCATGTTCTTGTTGGGAGTCATTTTTGCAGTGATCATGTATCTCTTATCACCGTTCTTTGCGCGTGTGTCAGGTATCGGAAAAGAACTGATTCCAGTTATGCAGAGTTTGTCATGGGCTGTGCTAGTATTTCCAGCCATGAGTGTTATTCGTGGATTTTTCCAAGGTTTTAATAATTTAAAACCGTATGCCATGAGCCAGATTGCTGAGCAGGTCATTCGTGTGATTTGGATGCTGCTTGCAACATTTTTCATTATGAAATTGGGCTCTAAAGATTATGTTGCTGCAGTGACCCAATCTACTTTTGCAGCCTTTGTCGGTATGTTTGCCAGTATGGCGGTTTTGGTTTATTTTCTTTGGAAAACCAATCTCTTGACATCTATCTTACACAAACCGGCTAATAGTGCTGAAATCAACAGCCGTGCTTTGCTGGTGGATACGATTCGTGAAGCCATTCCTTTTATCATCACGGGTTCTGCTATTCAGCTTTTCCAAATCATTGACCAGATGACATTTATCAATACGATGAAATGGTTCACCAATTATAGCAATTCTCAACTGGTGGTTATGTTCAGTTATTTCTCTGCCAATCCAAATAAGATTACCATGATTTTGATTGCAGTAGCAACTTCGATCGGTGGTGTAGGAATTCCTTTGCTAACAGAAAACTATGTCAAAGGTGATTTAAAGGCGGCTGCGCGCTTGGTTCAAGATAATTTGAGTATGTTACTGCTGTTTCTTTTACCAGCAACGATTGGCTCTGTCTTAGTAGCCCGTCCTTTGTACACGATTTTCTACGGACGACCAGATAGTTTAGCTCTGGGGCTCTTCATTTTTGCTATGTTACAGACGATTATTCTTGGCGTCTATACTGTCTTATCGCCAATGATTCAGGCGCTGTTCCAAAATCGTAAAGCAATTATCTATTTTGGTTATGGAGTTCTTGTTAAGCTCATTTTGCAAATTCCATTTATTTATCTGTTTAGAGCCTATGGACCGCTTCTGGCAACGACAATTGGACTCATCGTTCCAATCATTCTGATGTACCAACACATTCGTCAAGTAACTGGACTCAATCAAACCATTCTCTTCAAACGGAGTTTGTTGATTGGGATTTTAACAGCAGTTATGGCTCTTTTGATTGCCATTGTGGAAGTCGTACTTGGCTTTGTTTTTCATCCAAGTGGACGCATTTCGAGTATGCTTTATTTGGTTATCATCGGTGGCTTGGGCATGGCTATTTATGGAGCAATGGCTTTGCGAGTCCGTTTGTTAGATCGCTTTATCGGTGAGAAAGCTCAAACCTTACGTCAAAAATTTCATATTCATTAAAAGGCTGCAAGGCTTTTTAATGTTGTAGAAAAATTATAAAAATTAAGCTATAATGAAAATAGCTATTCTTGCAATCAAGTTCTATAATTTTTTGAATAGTCAGTATAGTTTAAAACTATATCTAGCTCTTGAAAAGAACAAAACACAGTATTTTCGTAAGATGTTACAATAGAATCACTTAGAAAATATAAGAATTGCTTGATTCCGCTCTTATCTTATGGAGCTTATTATGGATAAAAAATTACAATTAGATACTCTTTTAGCTCATGCTGGTATTAAAACAGATGAAGCAACGGGTGCATTGACAACTCCTTTGCATTTTTCAACGACCTATCAGCATCCAGAATTTGGAAAATCCACTGGATATGACTATACGCGCACGAAAAACCCAACGCGAAGCAGCTTGGAAAAGACGTTAGCAGCCATTGAGCATGCGGATTATGCATTAGCTACGAGCTCAGGAATGAGCGCCATTGTTTTGGCTTTTAGTGTTTTTCCAGTTGGAAGCAAGGTTCTAGCAGTTCGTGACCTTTATGGCGGTTCTTTTCGCTGGTTTCATCAAGTGGAGCAAGAAGGGCGCTTTCACTTTACATATGCAAATACGGAAGAAGAATTACTTGCGGCTTTAACAGAGGATATAGATGTGGTGTATCTGGAAACCCCGACGAATCCGTTAATGCTTGAGTTTGATATTGCGGCTATTGCAGAAAAAGCTCATGCAAAAGGTGCAAAGGTTATTGTAGATAACACATTTTATACTCCAATCTATCAACGTCCTTTGGAAAATGGAGCGGATCTTGTGCTACATTCAGCAACTAAGTACTTAGGAGGACATAATGATGTTCTGGCTGGTGCTCTTATGACGAGTGACAAAGAGCTTTATAAGAATCTATTCTACAATCTCAATACGACAGGAGCTGTCTTATCTCCATTTGATAGTTATCTCTTGCTTCGAGGTTTGAAAACTTTGTCTCTACGTATGGAACGTTCAACAAAAAACGCACAAGCTGTAGCAGCTTTCTTGAAAGATTCGCCAGCAGTAAAAGAGGTTCTCTATCCGGGAAAAGGCAGCATGATTTCCTTTAAAATCAAAAATGAAGCAGTTATTCCACATTTGCTAAATACGTTAAAAGTCTTTACCTTTGCAGAAAGCTTGGGGGGAGTAGAAAGTTTGATTACCTATCCTGCGACTCAGACACACGCAGATATTCCAGCTGACGTGCGGAAATCCTACGGTTTAACAGATGACTTATTGCGATTGTCCATTGGAATCGAAGACAGCCAAGACTTAATCACAGATTTAAAATTTGCTTTGGAGGTATAATATGAGCAAATACAATTTTCAAACAGCACCGAATCGCTTATCTCATCACACTTATAAGTGGAAAGAGACAGAGACTGATCCTCAATTACTGCCGGCATGGATTGCAGATATGGATTTTGAGGTCATGCCGGAAGTAAAACAAGCGATTCATGACTATGCAGAGCAGTTGGTTTATGGCTATACTTATGCGAGTGATGAGTTGCTCCAAGCGGTGCTGGATTGGGAAAAGAGCGAACATCAATATTCGTTTGATAAAGAAGATATCGTTTTTGTAGAAGGTGTTGTGCCAGCTATTTCCATTGCGATTCAAGCCTTTACCAAAGAAGGAGAAGCGGTCCTAATCAATTCTCCTGTTTATCCACCTTTTGCTCGTAGCGTTCGCTTAAACAATCGAAAATTGGTATCTAATTCTCTCAAAGAAGAAAATGGTTTGTTTCAAATTGATTTTGAACAATTGGAAAAGGATATTGTCGAAAATAATGTGAAATTGTACCTTCTTTGCAGTCCGCACAATCCCGGAGGACGTATCTGGGAAAGAGAGGTTTTGGAAAGAATCGGTCATCTTTGTCAAAAACACCAGGTTATCTTGGTATCAGATGAGATTCATCAAGATTTGACCTTGTTTAGTCATGAGCATGTTTCCTTTAATACCATTTCACCTGATTTTAAAGAATTTGCCATTATACTGTCTAGTGCTACCAAGACCTTTAATATTGCAGGGACTAAAAATTCCTATGCTGTTATTGAAAATCCTTCATTACGTGCGCAATTTCAACGTCAGCAGCTTGCCAATAACCACCATGAAGTGTCAAGTTTAGGTTATATTGCGACAGAAACGGCCTATCGCTATGGCAAACCTTGGTTGGTGGCATTAAAAGCTGTTTTAGAAGAAAATATTAAATTTGCGGTGGACTATTTTGCCAAAGAAGCTCCGCGGTTAAAAGTTATGAAACCACAAGGAACGTATCTAATTTGGCTTGATTTTAGCGATTATGGTTTGACAGATGATGAACTTTTTACTTTGTTGCATGACCAAGCTAAAGTCATTCTCAATCGAGGAAGTGACTATGGAAAAGAGGGGGAGTTGCATGCAAGATTAAATATTGCAACACCAAAACCCTTAGTAGAAGAGATTTGCAAGAGAATCGTGCATTGTTTGCCACAATAAGAATGAAAAGAAATTTTCAGAAACAGCCATTTGGGGTTGACAATCATTCTTAAGTGGAGTATAGTTAGTATGAAAAATCGGTAGGTGAGGCTACCATAGGGATACGGATGACTACCGCAAAGTAGTGGAGACACTACGCGTTGGTTAGCAGTTGAGATCGCTAAGGTTTCGACTAATGTCATTTCACCGCCCTATGGAGTTAAAGCTTGAACGGTAACACAAGACATACAGTCCTGCCATGTTTTTTCATGGTAGGATTTTATTGTTTTGAACTGATTTTTTAAAAGGAAAACCGCAAGGGAAAGGAGTGAGGAATATGCCAAATGATGATCACCCGAGTCAACAGAAAACCAGTCGATTGCCATATCTGAGCATTCCTCATGCTCCCTTTGGAATCGACTCTAGCAAATGAACGACATCTGAGCAAAAAGCTGTGTGCAGCTATTTTATTGCTTGGATGCGTCTTAGATAGAGGAGAAATCAGTGAAAACAGCAAAAGAAAGATTAACAGATGCTCTTCGTATGTCTGTAGGGGACACGATGACCTTTTTCAACACTTCCAGAGCAGGACTGACAGAAGAGCAAGTAGAAGAAAATCGTGATCTATACGGTGAAAATGAATTGACCAAAGGGCAAGAAGATTCAATTGTTAAAAAAATTTATGAGTCTATTATCAACCCGTTTACCGTTATTCTTTTACTCATTGCATTGGTATCCTTGGTGACCAATGTTTGGCTGGCAAAGCCTGGGCAAGAAGATCCGACGACATTTATCATCATTGTTGTCCTTGTTTTGTTGTCTGGTAGTATTCGCTTTGTGCAAGAATTGCGGAGCGACAAAGCAGCCAGCAATCTTTCACGTATGATTGTCAATACAGTGACAGTCGTTCGTGAGGGAAAAGAGCAAGAAATTCCAATTACAGAATTAGTGGTAGGAGACATTATTCGCTTGAGTGCAGGAGATATGTTGCCAGCAGATGTGCTAATCTTGGATTCGCGCGACTTCTTCGTGCAACAGTCAGGCTTGACAGGCGAAAGTGATGCTGTTGAAAAAATGGCGCTGGATAAATGTGAGGCAAAAGAGGCAGATAGCTTGCTTGAATCTGAAGCCCTTGCTTTTATGGGAACCAATGTGATTTCTGGTCGTGCCATTGCCCTTGTTCTGGTTGTTGGAGATGATACCAAGATGGGTGCTATTGAGCAAACGCTCAATACTTATGATGAACCAACTTCATTTGAGCGGGAAATGAACAGCATTTCATGGTTGCTCATTCGTCTCATGTTGGTACTTGTACCCATTGTCTTTCTTATCAATGGTCTGACAGACGGAGATTGGCTGGAGGCTGGTGTATTTGCATTAAGTGTTGGTGTCGGTTTAACACCAGAAATGTTGCCTATGGTCATCACTGCGAGCTTGGCTAAGGGTTCCATTCTTATGGCAAAAGAAAAAGTTGTTATCAAGAAACTTAATGCTATTCAAGATTTGGGAGCGATTGATATTCTTTGTACGGATAAAACAGGAACGCTGACACAAGATGAGATCGTTTTGGAATATCCGCTTGATATTCATGGAGAGCTTGATTTAGCTGTTCTTCGCAGAGCATATCTTAATTCGTATTATCAAACAGGGCTAAAAAATCTGATGGATCGTGCTATTATCAATCGGACGGAAAAAGAAGCAGAAAAGCACGAAATTGTTCGCAACTTGGACCAAACTTTTAAGAAGATTGATGAATTACCTTTTGACTTTGAGCGTCGTCGTATGAGTGTTCTTGTTAAAGACGATGAAAATATGGTTAGTATGGTGACAAAAGGCGCTTTGGAGGAAATGCTATCTATTTCAAATTATGTCGAAGACAAAGGGGAAATCCTTCCTTTGACAGAAGAGATTCGCCAAGAAATTTTAGCAGAAGTTGCACAGTTAAATGAACAAGGATTGCGTGTGCTGGGCGTCAGCTATCGCTCAGACTTAGATGCTGACTATGAATACACAGTAGAAGATGAGTCAGACATGATTTTGACAGGGTATCTTGCCTTTCTTGACCCGCCAAAACCTTCTGCAGCGCCTGCTATCAAGGCTTTAGCAGAATATGGTGTTGCCACCAAAATTTTGACAGGTGACAATGAAAAAGTCACAGAAGCGGTCTGTGAGAAAGTTGGGTTAGATGCAGAACATATCCTACTTGGTTCTGTGATTGAAACGATGTCGGATGACGAATTGAGCAAAGTTGTTGAAACCACAACTGTTTTTGCGAAATTATCTCCCGACCAAAAAGCGCGTATCATTTTGCAGCTGAAAGCAAATGGGCACAAGGTTGGTTATATGGGAGACGGCATCAATGATGCACCTTCTATGAAAGTAGCTGATGTAGGGATTTCAGTTGATACAGCTGTTGATATTGCGAAAGAAACAGCTGATGTTATTCTGTTAGATAAAGACTTATTGGTGCTTGAAAAAGGCTTAGTGGAAGGTCGAAAAGTCTATGCCAACATGACCAAGTACATCAAGATGACAGTGAGTTCCAACTTCGGAAATATCTTTTCCTTGCTAATCTCAAGTATTTTCTTACCATTTTTGCCCATGGCACCGATTCATTTGATTGTGTTGAATTTGGTTTATGACATTTCTTGTATCGCTTTACCATTTGACAATGTCGACCGTGAATTTTTGCAAAAACCGCGCATTTGGAGTGCCAAATCCATCACGCGCTTCATGGCTTGGATTGGTCCAATCAGTTCTATTTTTGACTGTATGACCTTCTTGATTTTGTTCTTTATCATTGCACCGATGATGACAGGTTCTGTTTATCATCATGGGATGTCTAGCGAGTTCATCACCATTTTCCAAACAGGTTGGTTTATTGAGTCCATGTGGACGCAAACCATGGTTATCTACATGCTGCGCTCACCTAAACTGCCGTTTATTCAAAGCAGGCCGGCTTTGTCCGTAGTCATGACAACCCTAGCAGCCGTGTTCTTTGTAACCTTATTACCCTACGGTCCTTTTGCTACGCTTTTAAAAGTGGCTCCATTAAACGGTACTTATTTCTTATTCTTAATCCTTGTCATGATTTTGTATATGGTAAGTGTTACGTTTGTGAAGCATCTTTATATTAAGAAATACCATGAATGGTTGTAAGCAATTGACAATCTTTGAAAAGGCTTGTTTGTCACGAGCCTTTTTTATGTTTTTTTGATATAATAAGAAGAATAAATTGAAAGAAGGAAAACCAATCATGGAAAAATTTCAAGTGATCGCACATCCGCTCATTCAGCATAAATTGTCTATCTTACGTCGTACGGATACCTCTACTAAGGCTTTTCGTGAGTTAGTAAATGAAATTGCTATGCTGATGGGCTATGAAGTTTTACGTGACTTACCATTAGAAGATGTGGAAATTGAAACGCCCATTACAAAGACGGTTCAAAAACAATTGGCTGGTAAAAAATTAGCTATTGTCCCAATTTTACGTGCAGGTATCGGTATGGTGGACGGTCTTTTGAGCCTTGTGCCAGCTGCTAAAGTCGGACATATTGGCATGTATCGCGACGAAGAAACCCTAAAACCAGTTGAGTACCTTGTGAAGTTACCAGAAGACATTAGCCAACGTCAAATCTTTGTGGTAGATCCCATGCTGGCGACAGGTGGTTCAGCTATTTTAGCCATTGATTCATTGAAAAAACGCGGAGCACACAATATTAAATTTGTCTGCCTTGTTTCAGCGCCAGAAGGTGTGAAAGCTTTACAAGAAGCTCACCCAGACGTGGAAATCTTTACAGCAGCCCTTGATGATCATTTGAATGAAAACGGCTATATCGTTCCAGGATTGGGAGATGCAGGAGATCGTCTTTTCGGTACAAAATAATGAGTTTTATGTTTGACCTTTTTTGACCAAAAGGCTATAATAGTCTCATATTTGAAAAATCTCACTAAAAATTGTTAGTCAGATTAAAATATCAGATGAAAAGGAGAATACAATGATTCCTGTAGTTATTGAACAAACAAGCCGTGGAGAACGTTCCTACGATATTTACTCACGCTTATTAAAAGATCGCATTATTATGCTGACGGGTCCTGTTGAGGACAATATGGCTAATTCCATTATTGCGCAATTACTTTTTCTTGATGCGCAGGATAATACCAAAGATATTTATCTTTACATCAATACGCCAGGCGGTTCCGTATCAGCTGGTCTAGCGATTGTTGATACCATGAACTTCATCAAATCAGATGTCCAAACAATTGTCATGGGGATGGCTGCTTCCATGGGAACCATTATTGCTTCAAGTGGTGCTAAAGGCAAGCGCTTCATGTTGCCGAATGCAGAATACCTGATTCACCAACCAATGGGCGGAACTGGTAGCGGTACGCAACAAACCGATATGGCGATTGCGGCTGAGCATTTGCTGAAAACCCGGAATAACTTGGAGAAAATCCTTGCGGATAATTCAGGGAAAACCATTAAGCAAGTTCATAAAGATGCTGAACGTGACTACTGGATGAGTGCTCAAGAAACGCTAGATTATGGTTTCATTGATGAAATCATGGCAAATAACAACTTGAACTAATGCTCTATTTGCTATTATCTGAAAAAAATGTCCTCTGATGGGCATTTTTTTGATATACTTATAAATGAAAAAATGTTAGAAAGAAAACTCATGTTTAAAAAAGAAGAACGAACAGGTTTGATTGTGTATTTGTATTACAATCGAGATGTGAAAAAAATAGAAACTATTGGCGATATTGTCTACCATTCTAAAAAGCATCGTTACCTCCAGTTGTATATTCCGACAGAGCAAGTAGAAGAGATGATGCAAAAGTTATCTAAAGAAAAATATGTCAAACAAGTACGGGTTTGTCACATTCAAGAATTGGACACAGACTTTGTTGGAAGCTTGTTTAGAGATAAAGAAAACGTAAACATATAAAAAAATCTCATTTACCACTTGACAATTGTCAGATAATTCGATATATTCTAAACATATCATTTCGGAACGAGGAGATAAGAATATGAAGAAAAAATTTGCTCTATCATTTGTTGCCCTTGCAAGTGTTGCCCTTCTTGCCGCTTGTGGGGAAGTAAAGTCAGGTGGTTCCAATGCAACTGGTACAAAAGTTGCTGATAAGACCATTAAAATTGGATTTAACTTTGAAGAAACTGGTGCAACAGCAGCTTATGGAACAGCCGAACAAAAAGGTGCCCAACTGGCTGTTGATGAAATCAACAAAGCCGGTGGTATTGATGGCAAGAAACTTGAAGTTGTTGACAAGGATAATAAATCTGAAACAGCAGAAGCTGCTTCTGTTACGACTAACTTGGTAACCCAATCAAAAGTAAATGCAGTCGTAGGACCTGCAACTTCTGGTGCAACAGCAGCGGCAGTTCCCAATGCGACAAAAGCAGGTGTGCCTTTGATTTCACCTAGTGCGACACAAGACGGTTTGACGAAAAATCAAGAATACTTATTCATCGGAACTTTCCAAGACAGTTTCCAAGGGAAAATCATTTCTAAATATGTTACAGAAACGTTAAAAGCGAAAAAAGTTGTACTTTATACAGATAACTCAAGTGACTATGCGAAAGGTGTTGCAAAAGCTTTCCGTAATGCCTACAAAGGTGAGATTGTTGCAGATGAAAAGTTTGTCGCTGGTGATACCGACTTCCAAGCAGCTCTTACCAAAATGGAAGGCAAAGATTTTGATGCCATTATCGTACCTGGATATTATACAGAAGCTGGTAAAATTGTAAACCAAGCGCGTGGTATGGGCATTGATAAGCCAATCGTTGGTGGTGACGGCTTTAATGGCGAAGAATTTGTCCAACAAGCAACACCAGCTAAAGCTTCAAATATCTACTATATCTCAGGCTTCTCTTCAACAGTTGATGTCTCAGATAAAGCAAAGAAATTCCTTGAAGCTTACAAAGCTAAATACAAGAATGAAGAACCTTCAACATTTGCAGCGCTAGCATACGACTCTGTTTATCTTGTTGCCAATGCTGCTAAGGGTGCTAAAACATCTGTTGACATCAAAGACAATCTTGCTAAGACAAAGAATTTTGAAGGTGTAACAGGTGATACCAGCTTTGATAAGAATCATAACACTGTTAAAACAGCCTTTATGATGACCATGAACAATGGGAAGGTCACAGCAGCTGAAACGGTTAAGCCGTAATCATTTGCAGGATTGCTTAAAATATATTTTATAGTGTATAAAAGAGTAACTATTTATGGTGAACATCGTAGATAGTTACTTCTCTTTATACGGGTTAAAAGAAAAGAGGCGGGACAAAAGTCTTAGTCTTAAAAATATGTTTCATTAAGGTTTGTAAGACCTAGTGATTGATTGTTAGATATGTTTTAAGCCGTTGAAAAGTAATCAACTGTGAAGTGAGACTTAAAAGGTTTAACGGTCTCATTTGTTCAAACTTAGAATAGATGAGTGAGAAAAATCATTTTTTTGAAATGATGGCTTGACTCGCTCTTTTTTCACGATAGATAAGAAAATGTGAACAATCACATAGTTCTTTCTTCTATATTATAATTAGAAAGTGTGGTGGCCATGCTCCAACAACTTGTTAATGGTCTGATTCTGGGGAGTGTCTATGCTTTGCTCGCTCTCGGCTATACCATGGTTTATGGGATTATCAAGCTCATCAACTTCGCTCATGGAGACATTTATATGATGGGTGCTTTTATGGGCTATTTCCTGATTAACTCCCTTCATCTTAACTTTTTCCTTGCCTTGATTTTGGCAATGATTGGGACGGCAGCTTTAGGTGTGCTGGTCGAGTTTCTGGCGTATCGTCCACTGAGAAATTCGACTCGGATTGCAGCTTTGATTACTGCGATTGGTGTTTCGTTTTTCTTGGAATATGTGATGGTCTATTTTGTGGGAGCCAATACTCGTTCGTTCCCGCAAGTGATTGAAACGGTTCGTTATAATTTTGGACCGATTAGTCTCACCAATATCCAACTGATGATTTTGGTCATTTCCTTAATCTTGATGGTGTTATTGCAAGTCATTGTTCAAAAGACCAAAATGGGGAAAGCGATGAGGGCAGTTTCGGTCGATAGTGATGCAGCGCAGCTAATGGGAATCAATGTCAATCGTACAATTAGTTTCACTTTTGCTTTAGGTTCTGCTTTGGCAGGCGCAGCAGGTGTACTCATCGCGCTTTATTACAATTCTTTAGAGCCTTTGATGGGAATGACACCAGGGTTGAAATCATTTGTCGCTGCGGTACTTGGTGGGATTGGTATTATCCCCGGAGCAGCACTGGGGGGCTTTGTCATTGGTCTATTAGAAACCTTTGCGACAGCTTTTGGTATGTCAGATTTCCGTGATGCGATTGTGTATGGCATTTTAATCTTAATCTTGCTTGTTCGTCCTGCAGGTATTCTTGGTAAGAATGTGAAAGAGAAGGTGTAAGCGATGAAAAAGAATGTAAAAGTAAATATTTTATGGTTTGTACTCCTTCTTGCTGGTTACGGTTTGCTGACTCTCCTTGTCAGCGCTGGAGTTTTGAATGATTTTTACTTGCAAATCTTACAGCAAATTGGCATTAACGTTATTTTAGCAGTAGGGTTGAATTTGATTGTCGGCTTCTCAGGTCAATTTTCTCTGGGACATGCTGGTTTTATGGCAATTGGTGCTTATGCAGCTGCGATTATTGGCTCAAGATCTGCCACTTATCCTGCTTTTTTTGCGGCTATGGTGTTAGGGGCGTTGATTGCAGGGGCAGTGGCTTTGGTTGTAGGGATTCCTACTCTTCGTCTGAAAGGTGATTACCTCGCAATTGCAACGCTTGGGGTTTCTGAAATCATTCGAATTTTAATCATCAACGGAGGTGATTTGACTAATGGAGCTGCGGGTATTCTTGGTATTCCTGCTTTTACCAATTGGCAAATGGTGTATTTCTTTGTAGTTATCACAACTATTTTAACCATCAATTTCTTGCGCAGCCCGATTGGACGAGCAACCTTGTCAGTTCGTGAAGATGAAATTGCAGCAGAGTCTGTAGGGGTCAATACCACTAAAATCAAAGTAATTGCCTTTGTTTTTGGAGCGATGACAGCTAGTATCGCAGGCTCACTCCAAGCAGGATTTATTGGCTCTGTTGTGCCGAAAGATTATACTTTTATCAATAGCATCAATGTCTTGATTATCGTGGTATTTGGTGGCTTGGGTTCCATGACAGGAACCATTGTTGCAGCGATTGTCTTGGGAATTTTAAACATGGTACTTCAAAATGTAGCAAGTATTCGGATGATTATCTACTCTCTTGCTTTGATTTTGGTGATGATTTTCCGTCCAGGAGGACTTCTTGGTACATGGGAATTAAGCCTCTCACGCTTCTTTAAAAAAGATAAGGAGGTCAACTAATGGCGCTTCTTGATGTAAAAAATCTAACAAAAAATTTCGGTGGGTTGACTGCTGTTGGTGATGTAACCTTGGAGCTGAATGATGGGGAATTAGTCGGTCTCATTGGTCCAAATGGTGCAGGAAAAACAACTTTATTTAATTTACTGACCGGTGTTTATGAGCCAAGTGAAGGAAGCGTGACCTTGGATGGGCATTTGCTCAATGGCAAGGCTCCTTATAAGATTGCTTCTTTAGGGCTCAGTCGGACATTCCAAAATATTCGCTTGTTTAAAGATTTGACAGTCTTAGAGAATGTCTTGATTGCTTTGGGAAATCACCACAAAGCACATGTTTTTGCTAGCTTCTTTCGTTTGCCAGCTTTCTATAAAAATGAAGCAGAATTGCGTGAGAAGGCTCTGGAATTACTAAAAATCTTTGACCTAGACGGTGAAGCAGAAACACTTGCTAAGAATTTAGCTTACGGTCAACAACGTCGTTTGGAAATTGTGCGTGCTCTAGCAACAGAACCAAAAATTCTCTTTCTTGATGAGCCTGCTGCGGGAATGAATCCGCAGGAAACAGCAGAATTGACAGAGTTAATTCGTCGCATAAAAAATGAATTCCAAATCACAATCATGCTGATTGAGCATGACATGAGCTTAGTCATGGAAGTGACGGAACGAATTTATGTATTGGAGTATGGTCGTTTGATCGCACACGGAACTCCTGACGAGATCAAAAATGATAAGCGTGTTATCGAAGCCTATTTGGGAGGTGAAGCCTAATGTCTATGCTTAAAGTTGAAAATCTTTCCGTCCATTATGGCATGATTCAGGCTGTCCGAGATGTCAGCTTTGAAGTCAACGAGGGCGAAGTTGTTTCTCTCATCGGTGCCAATGGTGCTGGAAAAACGACGATTCTTCGGACCATTTCAGGACTGGTTCGTCCAAGTGCAGGAAAAATTGAGTTTCTAGGAAATGAAATTCAAAAAGTTCCTGCTCAGAAAATTGTAGCAGCAGGACTTTCTCAGGTACCCGAAGGACGCCATGTTTTCCCAGGCCTGACTGTTTTGGAAAACCTAGAAATGGGTGCTTTTCTAAAGACAAATCGTGATGAAAATCAAGCGAATCTAAAGAAAGTTTTTTCACGTTTTCCGCGTTTAGAGGAACGTAAAAATCAAGATGCTGCAACTCTTTCTGGAGGTGAGCAGCAGATGCTTGCTATGGGACGAGCTCTTATGTCTACTCCAAAACTTCTGCTTTTAGATGAGCCTTCAATGGGACTGGCTCCTCTCTTCATTCAAGAAATTTTTGATATTATTCAAGATATTCAAAAGCAAGGTACAACTGTTTTATTGATTGAGCAAAATGCTAATAAAGCCCTCTCGATTGCTGACCGTGGCTACGTTTTAGAAACAGGAAACATTGTCTTGTCTGGCACAGGAAAAGAATTGCTCGCTTCCGATGAAGTCCGCAAGGCTTATCTCGGTGGGTGAAAAAAGGAGAAAGAAGTGGTTTTCTACTTCTTTTTTATTCACTAATAGTATTCTTGAAAACATAAGCAAGCACCTTGAAAGCGTTTGAAATAAACTAGAAAATACAGTATAATAGAACTGAAAAATCAGAGATAAAGGAGATTTCCATGGCAGTTAAAGATTTTATGACACGAAAAGTGGTGTATATTAGCCCAGACACGACAGTAGCGCATGCGGCGGATATTATGCGTGAGCAGGGATTGCACCGGCTTCCTGTTATTGAAAATGACCAATTGGTTGGTTTGGTGACTGAAGGAACGATCGCCGAAGCAAGTCCTTCAAAAGCAACGAGTTTGTCCATTTACGAGATGAATTATTTGCTAAACAAGACAAAGATTAAAGACGTCATGATTCGTGATGTGGTGACGGTGTCACAATTTGCTAGTTTGGAAGATGCTACTTACTTGATGTTGAAAAATAAAATTGGCATTTTGCCAGTGGTGGACAATCAGCAAGTGTACGGTGTCATTACAGATCGTGATGTTTTCAGAGCCTTTCTTGAAATTGCTGGCTATGGTGAAGAAGGCATTCGCGTGCGTTTCATTACAGAAGATGAAGTCGGCGTGTTGGAGAAGATTGTGCATTTGATTGTCGAAGAAAATCTCAATATCTCTAACGCTGTTAATATTCCACGCAAAGATGGCAAAGTTATCATTGAAGTTCAAATTGATGGTAATGTGGATTTGCCGGCTTTAAAAGCGAAATTTGAAGACAAAGGCATTCAGGTAGAAGACATTACCCGTACTTCAGCAAAAGCATTATAAGACAACAAAAAACGCATGAGAGCAGTTCATTTAACTGTGTTCATGCGTTTTTTATAATGGGAGCAAGATTATTTCTGAATCGGTTGCTTATTGACATCTAAGGTAAAGCCTTCACCAAGGATTTCATGGGCATCTGTAATGGTAATAAAGGCATGTGGATCGACGCTATGAATAACTTTTTTCATGGATTGCATTTCGTTTCGTCCAACGACGCAGTAAATGAGTTTCAAATCATTCTCACTGTAGTAGCCTTGTCCATTGATGAAAGTAATTCCACGACCGAGATCTTCATCAATTTTCTTTGCCAATTCTTCTGGGCGGCTAGTAATAACCATGAAGCCCTTGCCGGCATAACCGCCTTCACCAATCAAGTCAATCACTCGTGAAGCGATAAAGACAAAAATCAAGGTATAAATCACTAGGCGAACATCTTTAAAAACAAGTATAACGAAAATAAGGACGCAGAAGTCTACGGTAAACATCAATTTTCCCATGGAGATATTCGTATACTTGTTAGCGATTCGAGCAATAATATCGGTACCGCCAGTCGTACCACCGGCATTGAAAACAATTCCTAGTCCAACACCAGCAATAATCCCTGTCAGAAGCGTCACAATCACGAGGTCGCCTTCAAGGTTAATCACGAAAGGGATTTTTTCAAATATCGCCAGCCAAGCAGAAACGGCAAAGGTTCCTAAGATGCTAGAGTACAAAAGTCGCGATCCAAAAATTCTCCAAGCAATAATGAAAAGAGGAATGTTGATGATGAGATTCATCAGTGAAACAGGAATCTTAAAAAGATAGTATGTAATGAGGGTCACACCAGTTGCGCCTCCCTCATACAAATGATTCGGAATAATCAGATAATTGATTGCAAAAGCAAAAATTCCAGCTCCTAGAACAATCGTTAGATAGTTTTTAAACTTAGACATGATAACCTCCTAATAATTTCTGTACATTCTATTGTATCAAATCTTGAAAACTTATGTATCATTTTGAAAAAATTTTTTTAAACTTTTTCTGACAATGATTTTTCTGGAGTTTTTTGTTAAAATAGAAAGGAGAAAAAGGAAGAAATGAGTTAGTATGTCAAAAGGAATATTCATCTCTTTAGAGGGACCAGATGGTGCAGGAAAATCAAGTGTTTTAGAAGCCTTGATTCCCATTTTAGAAGCAAAAGGGCAAGCGTTTGTCACTACGCGTGAGCCTGGTGGAGTGGCAGTTGCGGAGAAGATTCGCGATGTTGTTTTAGATCCGAAGCATACGGAAATCGATGAAAAAACGGAACTGCTCCTCTATATTGCCAGTCGCAGGCAACATTTGGTGGAACGTATTTTGCCTGCTTTAGATCGTGGCGAAATGGTGCTGGTGGATCGCTTTATTGATAGTTCGGTGGCGTATCAAGGTTTTGGTCGAGGTCTGAAGGTGGCTGATATTGATTGGCTGAATGATTTTGCGACCGATGGTTTGAAGCCAGATTTGACCCTTTATTTTGATATTGAAGCAGAGGAAGGCTTGGCTCGTATTGCTAAGAGCAAAGAGCGTGGTGCGGACCGTTTGGATCGTGAAAGTGTGGAATGGCATCAACGAGTCCGTGAAGGATATTTATCTATTCTTGAAAAAGAGCCAAATCGTATGAAAAGGATTGACGCCAGTCAGCCACTTGAAAAAGTAATTTCCGATACGATAGCAGTGCTAGCAGAGCATGTTGAGAGTTTAAGATGAAAATAGAAGAATTAGCTCGGTTACAGCCAGTCTTGTTTGAGCGTTTTGAACAAATTTTACAGCAGAATCGTCTGAATCATGCTTATCTGTTTACAGGAGCTTTCGGTAGTTTTGAGATGGCTCAATGTTTAGCACAGAGTTTATTTTGTACCAATAAAAATGGTGTCTTACCCTGTGGTGAATGTCGAAATTGCTGCTTGATTGAGGAAGAGGATTTTTCAGATGTGACGGTTGTTCGACCAATCAATAATATTATAAAGACAGAGCGAGTCAGAGAATTGGTACGCAATTTTTCGCAGTCTGGATTTGAGAGCAACAAGCAAGTGTTTATCATTTGTGATGCGGACAAGATGCATGTCAATGCAGCTAATTCGCTGTTAAAGGTCATTGAAGAGCCGCAAAGTGAAGTGTATATTTTCTTGTTGACAGCGGATGAAAATCTTATTTTGCCCACGATTAAAAGCCGAGCGCAGCTATTTCATTTTCCAAAAAATCAAGCCTATTTGCTTAAAAAATTGGAGCAGACTGGGCTGATAAAGACACAAGCAGAATTGTTAACTGCTTATGGTCAAACAGAAGAAGAAGCCATGCGTTTGGCAGCTAGTCCAGCTTTTTTTGACTTGGCAGCAGAATGTGATCGTTTTGCATCGCTTTGCTTAAATCGAAAAGAGACTGCTTATTTGCAGGTTGCGAAGTTGGCTAGTCTGGCAGATGATAAGGAAAAGCAAGAACAGGCTTTGAAACTCTTGGAGCTTCTCTTTGCAAAAGAAATGCAAACAACATGTGGACGCTTCTATTTAGAAGGTATATTTACAGCAATAAAAATGTGGCAAGCAAATGTTAGTTTTCAAAATGCACTAGAATATATGGTGTTACAAGAAAGAGAATGATGTGCTACGTTGGCACAGGAAAATGGTAGTGAGGATGAATAAAAAAGAATTATTTGATGCTCTTGATGAATTTTCTCAAAATCTGCTTGTGACTTTGGCAGAAGTAGAGGCAATTAAGAAAAATCTGAAAGGCGTAGTAGAAGAAAACGTAGCGCTTCGTTTGGAAAATGATAAATTACGAGAGCGATTGGGCCAAGTGGAGCATACAACAACACCAAAAACAAAAAGAAATCGCGATAATCTGCGCAAACTCTATGAAGATGGTTTTCATGTGTGCACAGATTTTTATGGTCAGCGTCGTGAAAATGATGCAGAATGTATGTTTTGTGATGAATTACTTTTTAGGGAGTAAGTATGCAGGTTCAAAAAAGTTTTAAAGGTCAGTCTCCTTATGGGAAGCTCTATCTGGTGGCTACTCCGATTGGGAATATGGACGATATGAGCATCCGTATGGTGAATACTCTGAAAGAAGTCGATTTCATTGCAGCAGAAGATACCAGAAATACTGGTTTGTTGCTCAAGCATTTTGGTATTACTACGAAGCAGATCAGCTTTCACGAGCATAATGCCAAAGAAAAAATCCCTGATTTGATTCGTTTGCTGAAAAGCGGGCAGAATATTGCTCAGGTTTCGGATGCCGGCTTGCCTAGTATTTCGGATCCGGGGCATGATTTAGTTAAAGCTGCTATTGCTGAGGAAATCGCAGTAGTGACTGTGCCTGGTCCCAGCGCAGGCATTTCAGCTTTGATAGCTAGTGGCTTAGCTCCACAACCTCATATTTTTTATGGATTTTTGCCACGCAAGGCTGGTCAGCAAAAAGAGTTTTTTTCTAATAAAAAAGCCTATCCAGAGACACAGATTTTTTACGAATCTCCTCATCGGGTCAAAGCCACTTTAGAAAATATGCTCAGTATCTATGGGGATCGTTCTGTAGTACTAGTACGGGAATTAACTAAGATTTATGAAGAATACCAGCGCGGCTTGATTTCGGAAGTGATTGGCTTTATTACGGAAAATCCACTAAAAGGTGAATGTTTGTTAATCGTAGAAGGTTTTAAGGAAGAAGAGATTGAACAGTCAGAAGCGGATTTGTTGGCAGAGGTTGATCTTCTAGTAGCAGCAGGAGCAAAGAAAAATCAAGCTATCAAAGAAGTAGCGAAAAAATACGGCTGGAATAAGAGTGAATTATATGCTCGTTATCATGAGCAAGTCAGTGAGTAAAAATGACTTTTTATAAACAAATTTATCTCTCTCCTTTGGGAGAAATGTCACTTGTTGCTAATGAAATAGGGCTGGTTGGAGCTTGGTTTTTCAAGCAGAAATATTTTGAGCGCGGTTTAGAGAAAGCCACGATGCCAGTAGAAAATGATATTCTGAAAAGAACTCGTCTTTTGCTAGATGATTATTTTAGCGGAAAGTATCCAGACTTTTCGAGTCTTGTTTTGGCTCCTGTTGGGACGGATTTTCAACAACGGGTCTGGACTTATCTGCAAACTATTCCTTATGGGAGAACGGTCACGTATGGTCAGATAGCAAAGGAGTTAGATATTCACTCGGCGCAGGCTGTTGGTGGCGCTGTGGGTAGAAATCCCTTTTCTATCATCGTTCCCTGTCATCGGGTGCTGGGAAGCCAAGGACAATTAACCGGCTATGTTGGGGGATTAGACAAGAAAATATGGCTTTTGGAGCATGAAGGCGTAGAACTTAGCGAGAAAGCTTTGGATAAATGATACAAATGGAGAAAATGATATGTTACGATTTATTGAATATCCAAAATGTTCGACCTGTCGCAAAGCCAAGGCTGAATTAAACCAGTTGGGTTTGGACTTTGAAGCGGTGGATATTGTCAAGGAAACACCGAGTAAAGAGGAAATTTTAACTTGGATGGAAAATTCTGATTTAAACATCAAATCTTTCTTCAACACTAGCGGGCTCAAATATCGTGAGCTAGGTTTGAAAGATAAACTATCAGGATTGTCCGCCGAAGAAGCCGCAGAGCTTTTAGCAACCGATGGCATGCTCATCAAACGACCAATCTTAGAAAAAGACGGAAAAATCCTGCAAATAGGCTACCGCATAGAATATGCAATATTAGATTTGTAAATAAAAAAGAGGTGAGGCAACAATTGCGATTTTAAAGAAATCCATTTTGTCGTCTCACTTCTTTTTAAGCTCTCTATTTTGGTATCATTGCTGTTCGTGTTATAATGTTTTTATACACTGAGAAAATTTCTTCAAACCTTGTTAGCTTGGGAGTGAGATAGAACTAAAATTTGAAAATGTTAATCGTCGCTCTTTTGATTTAATCATCCGATACAACATATTCCGTCAGATATTTTGTATAGTCTCACCTTGCAAGGTTGCTAAACAGTCTGTGAGACTGTTTGATTTTCATTGAATATTAGTAAAGAACGAAAAGAGAAAAAATGGTTTTATCAAAAAAACGTGCGCGAAAGGTGATTGAGGAAATCATCGCCCTATTTCCAGATGCAAAACCTAGCTTGAATTTTACCAATCATTTTGAATTGTTAGTCGCAGTCATGCTGTCAGCTCAAACGACCGATGCAGCAGTCAACATAGTCACACCAGCCCTTTTTAAAGCCTATCCAACTCCACGGGAAATGGCTGCGGCATCAGAAAATGAAATTGCCAGCTATATTGCTCGTCTGGGGCTTTATCGCAATAAGGCTAAGTTTTTGAAAAAATGTGCTCAGCAATTGCTGGATAACTTTGACGGTCAGGTACCTCATACACGACAGGAATTGGAAAGTCTTGCAGGTGTAGGACGTAAAACAGCCAATGTAGTCATGAGTGTTGGTTTTGGTATTCCGGCTTTTGCGGTGGATACTCATGTGGAGCGGATTTGCAAACATCATGACATTGTCAAAAAGTCGGCTACCCCTCTAGAAGTTGAACAACGCGTGATGGAAGTTCTGCCCAAAAATGAATGGCTTCCAGCTCATCAAGCTATGATTTGCTTTGGTCGTGAAATCTGCCACCCAAGAAATCCTGAATGTGACCAGTATCCACAACTGTATCATTTTGATTGAAAAAAAAGAGGAGAAACCTCTTTTTTTATAACTCAATTTCCAATACAATTGGTGTGTGGTCTTGCCTTGTACCTGAGTCAATCATTTCTGACTTGGTTACTTTATCTGCAATTCGATTGCTGGTCAGCCAGTAATCAATTCTCCAGCCACTGTTATTGATTTTGCTGGTCTTGCTGCGTTGTGCCCACCAGCTATAAACATTTGGATTATCGCCGTGAATGTAACGGAAAGTATCAGTAAAACCACGATTTAACAGATTGGTAAATCCGGATCGTTCTTCATCTGTAAATCCAGGTGAGCGACGGTTGCTAGAAGGATGAGCGAGGTCAATCTCATTGTGGGCTACATTGTAGTCCCCTGTCGCAAGGACAGGTTTTTCTATGTCTAAAGCTGTTAGATAGTCAGCATATTTTTTGTCCCAGATTTGTCGTTCTTCTAAACGTTTTAAACCATCACCTGCATTGGGAGTGTAGACTTGTGTGACAAAGAATTTTTCAAACTCAAGGGTAATAATACGCCCTTCGGCATCCATAGTAGAAGGTGCACCGATTTCTGGGAAGGTTATTTTTGGAGATAGATTCTCTTTGTATAAAAACATAGTTCCGGCATAACCTTTACGTGCAGGTTCTATAGAAGAGCGCCATGTAGTTTCATAATGTGGGAATAATTCATCTAAAACTTTTAGATGTTTTTTAGTTGGTCCGTTAGCAGATAATTTAGTTTCCTGAATGGCGATAATATCAGCGTCTAATCTTACTAAAGTCTGTAAAACAGCTTGTGACAATTGCGCGCGTGCAGAGTCGCTGGTCAAAGCTGCGTTGAGAGAGTCAATATTCCAAGAAATGAGTTTCATATAGATACCTTTTCTAGATTCATTTTTTTCTATTGTATCAAAAAATAACTGACTCGGCGAATTTGAGGTTGTAAAAAGGAGAGTAAAGTGTATAATACTAGTGAAAGGAGATATAATGGGAGGACAATTGTTATATATTGTTTTATTCATATTCTTTATTTGGTACCTGATTAGGTTACTTCGTTTGAAGGGAAAGCAATCTTCTACTGAACCATTTTGGATACCTAAAGAAATCGGTGTGGGAATTGGGATCAATCCAAGGAACACAGCTGGTTTTTGGGTAAGTCTGGCTGTGACACTTTCTATTCTTACTGTTCTTCTTGTTTTGATAGTATCTTTGATTTTGTAAAAGAGATTTGTGAAAATGTTTTTATAATAATATTGTTTGTAAAACGCAGTTTAGTGTGGTTTGCTCAAAAAAATATGGCGGGTGATAAATAAATCTTTCGTAGAAAGCAATAACAAAGTTTTAATCAAGTTTATTGACGCTGATCTCGTTAGCTGTATTTGTAACCTTCAACAGCTCCTCAGACTACTGGAGCTAATCATTGCTGCTGCGGAGCGGAATGACAAAATCCAACTCGTTAAGTTATTGATTTTGTTCTGCCCTCTTTCTTTTTTAAAACTATTTAGAAAAAAATCTAAATAGGTCTTGTGTTTTTTAAAAGAAAGAGTATAATTCTATTTAGAAGATTATCTAAATAGAAAGTGTAACTTAAATGTCGAAGAAAACGGATATGCTTACTTTTATTTTTTTATCTTATAGCTTAGCTTGGTTGATTTGGATTGGGCTATGGTTAGCTGATGTAAAGCTTGGCGAGCCTATCGCTCAGGCTGGAACTATTCTTGCCATGTGGATGCCAGCTTTTGCTTTTTTTATCTTAAAGAAGAGGAGATCAGCAAACATGAAATTACAGGCTCAATTTTCAACAAATCTCAAAGGATGTTGGCGCTATTATTTATTAGCGCTTTGGTTGCCTGCGGTATTGAGTTTTTTAGGAGCAGGACTGTATTACATAGTCTTTAGCAAACAGTTTAGTCTTGGTTTTGAGACGTTGCGAGAAATGCTGGGAAGAACAGGTAGTCCTCAAATAAATCTTCCCATACAGATCGTTATTTTTGCACAACTATTTTCAGCTTTGACGTATGCGCCTTTTCTTAATAGTCTGTTTGCTATTGGTGAGGAAATTGGGTGGCGTGGTTATCTTTATCCAGCACTACGCAAGCGTTTTTCAATAGTTCAAGCGCACTTATTAGTTGGACTTATCTGGAGTATTTGGCATCTGCCGATTAATTTGCAGGGATATAATTATGGACTAACTTATTTTGCATATCCTTGGCTGGGAGTGCTTGCAATGTTTGTTTTTTGTTTTAGTTTAGGCGTTTTATTAAGTTGGGTGATGGAAAAGACGAATTCTATCTGGGCTCCAGCACTCTTGCACGGTGCTGTTAATGCCATTGTTGGCGTGGGTCTTTTATTTCAATTGCCAACAGAAAAAGCATTAGCCTTGCGTATTCTAGGTCCGACACCCACAGGACTTCTGGCAGTTTTACCTTTCTTGTGTTTAGCGCTAGTCATTTTACAAAAAGAAAAGAGGGAAACTCATGAGTTTCGCTAATACCTTTAAGGCCTTATCTCATCCTGTGAGAAGAGCGATTTTAGATTTGTTAAAAATGGGCAGTCTGTCTGCTGGGGAAATAGCGGAACATTTTGAGCTGACGGGAGCTACCATTTCGCACCATCTTAATATTTTAAAAAAAGCAGATTTGATTTTGGAGACGCGCCAGAAAAATTATATCTATTATGAACTCAATACTTCAGTCTTGGAAGACATTGTAGTTTGGTTAGCTGAATTGAAAGGAGATAAGGCTAATGAAGATTGATAAAAAACTATTGATACTAACGAGTGCTAGTATTTTGGTGCCTATGTTGATAGGCTGCTTTTTCTGGCAACAGTTGCCCCAAACAGTCGCAACGCATTTTGATTTTTCGAATCAAGTAAATGGATTCAGTAGTCGAGGGTTTACAGTTTTTGGTATTCCTAGTTTTCTGCTGCTTATACATTGGTTTGGTTTATTTGTGACTAGCAAGGATCCTAAATCTAAGAATATTAGCTTGAAAATGTGGCATCTGGTTTATTGGATTATTCCTTTGACATCTTGTTTAGTCATGACAGCTATTTACGCGCAAGCCTTGGGTTATGCAGTTAATCATGCTCTGATGAATGGTATGTTTTTAGGAGTTCTATTTATTGCTATTGGGAATTACATGCCAAAAGCTCGTCGCAATTATACGGTTGGTATACGTCTCCCATGGACTTTGGATAATGATGATAATTGGATAAAGACACATCGTCTGGCTGGTAAAATTTGGGTAATTGGTGGTATTATCATTTTCTTTAATGGCTTCGTTCAGATTGCAGTTACGTTCGTGCTTGTTTTTACTCTAATCATTATGATTGTAGTGCCAATGATTTATTCTTACTGGTTATCTAAAAGGATACATTGATTCATTTGCTGTTTAGCTTGAAACTTTTTTAGTCTAATTATCGTTGTGGGAGCGGGACGACAAAATTGAACTCTTTGAGTTGCTGATTTTTGTCTCGCTCCTATTATCTTGTTAAAATACGATTTCTAGAAATATTGAAAAATATTGAAAAATTTTCTATAATAGGCCGAGAAAATAGAGGGAGAAAAAATGAAATTTTATTCTTATGATTATGTTTTGAGTCAAATCAGCCAGCAAAACTGGGTGACGATTGGACTTTCTATTTTGTTGTTACTTGTGACAGGTTTTTTTGCTTTTAAGGCCTATCGAAATAAGCGCGATTCGAAATTTCGTGAATTGGCGATTATCTCCATTTTGTCTTTGATTGCTATCGTTCTGATTGGGATTAGTACTTTTCAGACCAATCAAGCCTCTAATAACCAGTTCCAAACCTCTCTTCATTTTATTGAAGTTATTTCAAAAGATTTGGGAGTAGATAAGTCAGAGGTTTATGTCAACACTTCAGCTGCGACGGATGGAGCGATTTTAAAAGTTGGAAAAGATTTTTATCGAGCTATGAGTGGAAGTGAGCCAGATAAGTATTTACTGGAAAAAATTAAATTACATAAGACAACAGATATCAAATTAGTGGAGGTTAAAAAATGACATTGAATTTTCTTGAAATCCTGATTAAACTAGCGTTGGGACTGTTTTCACTCGTGTTTGTTATCAATGTGACAGGAAAAGGAAATCTGGCACCTAATTCCGCGATCGACCAGATTCAAAATTATGTTCTAGGTGGTATTATTGGTGGGGTGATTTACAATAGTTCTATTAACATTATCCAGTATGCGATCATCCTCATTATGTGGACGATTTTGGTCTTGACTCTAAAATGGCTCAATAACAATATTCGGACAGTCAAGCATTTGATGGATGGTAAACCGACTACCCTGATTCAGCACGGGAAGTTGAGTCCTGAAGCTTGCCGCTCCGTTGGCCTTTCAGCGGCTGATGTGGCTCTGAAGTTACGTAGCCAAGGAATTTTTCAACTAAAGCAAGTTAAACGAGCAGTCATGGAGCAAAACGGTCAGCTTATTGTCGTACAGGCAGGTGAGGAAAATCCGAAATACCCCATTATCACAGACGGTGTTGTCCAGATTGATATTTTAGATTCTATTGACAAAACAGAAGAATGGTTAATCGAGAGGCTTGCTAAGGAAGGCTATACTGATATTTCTAATATCTTCATCGCAGAATATGAAAGTGGTAACTTGAGCGTTGTGACGTATTAAGACTATTTTCCTTTTTGAATAGATAAAAGCAAAAGAGAGAAGAAGAGTTTGCTAGGAGTTCCGCAGAAAAATGAAATCAGGATAAAGATGCTGCGAAGCTTATTTGAGATAAAAAGATGAAAAATGAAGCTGCTGTTGAAATTATAGTTTAAAAACAGATAGTATTAAAAATAGTAAAGGAATATTAAAAAATCTTTTTCTAAAACGGCACAAATATAAAAAATAAAGCCCTATCTGACTAGTCTATCCAGATAGAGCTTTTGTTTTTGAGGAAATCAGAGTTTTTGTTTGTAATTCTATTCTTGTAAGAACTGTCAACAAAAATCCTTACTGTCAGATAGGACAGTAAGAGAATTCAATCAGGGTTAGAACATTGCTGTTAGCACAGTAATAAGCCCAAAGACAATACCTGGAGCGTTTGCGGCAGCGAGTGGCAAATCACGCTCTTTTTTAAATAAACCATAATAAACCCAAAGGCTACAGTTAATTGCAGCTACCAGAGGTTGGATAAAGTTTCCCTTATGTCCAGCTAAATTGTCCATAATTTGTGGGATATAAGATACATACATCATAACAGACATGAATGTCGCCACCCAACCTATCATTTTCATTCGTTTTTCGTTCATTTCCATAACTCCTCATAAAACGTAGTGTAGAGAACGAAAACTCATTTATAACATACTAAGTTCATATAAAACAAGCCTCATTCAATATTATTATTTTATACTAAGCATAAGATTTAAGCAATAATAATATACTAATGATTATGAGTACAACGTAAGTCAACTCTATTTTCATTTAAAAAGCTGTGTAATATGTTATAATAAAAGTGTTACTAAAAAAGGTTTCATTTGCCTTGAAAGGAAAAACTATGACTGAAAAGAATTTTTATATTACAACACCAATCTACTATCCAAGCGGCAAGTTGCATATCGGATCAGCCTATACGACTATTGCTTGTGACGTCCTTGCTCGTTACAAACGTCTCATGGGTTATGATGTTTTTTATTTGACAGGGCTTGATGAGCACGGTCAAAAGATTCAGCAGAAAGCGGAAGAAGCGGGTGTTACTCCTCAGAAATATGTGGACGGGATGGCGAAAGAAGTAAAAGAACTTTGGCAACTGCTGGATATTTCTTATGATAAGTTTATCCGCACAACCGATAATTATCATGAAAAAGTAGTAGCAGATGTTTTTGAACGTCTTCTGGCGCAAGATGACATTTATCTAGGTGAGTATTCTGGTTGGTACTCAGTCTCAGATGAAGAATTTTTTACCGAAAGTCAGTTAGAAGAAGTTTTCCGTGATGAAAACGGCACAGTAACAGGGGGAATTGCTCCGTCAGGTCACGAGGTGGAGTGGGTTTCTGAGGAGTCTTATTTCCTCCGTCTCAACAAATATGCCGATCGCTTGGTAGCCTTCTTCAAAGCCCATCCTGACTTTATCCAACCGGATGGTCGGATGAATGAAATCATCAAAAACTTTATCGAGCCAGGCTTGGAAGATTTGGCAGTATCACGGACTTCTTTCACTTGGGGAGTGCCTGTACCGTCCAATCCAAAACATGTGGTTTATGTATGGATTGATGCTCTTCTCAACTATGCGACGGCCCTTGGCTATGGTCAAGATGACCATGCCAACTTTGAAAAATTCTGGAATAATGGAACAGTCTTCCACATGGTTGGAAAGGATATCTTGCGTTTCCACTCTATCTACTGGCCAATCATGCTCATGATGCTGGATATGAAATTGCCAGATCGCTTGATTGCCCACGGTTGGTTTGTCATGAAGGACGGTAAGATGTCTAAATCTAAGGGCAATGTCGTCTATCCAGAAATGCTGGTGGAACGCTTTGGGCTGGATCCGCTTCGTTATTACCTCATGCGTAGCCTTCCAGTTGGTTCTGACGGCACTTTCACGCCAGAAGACTACGTGGGTCGTATCAATTATGAGCTGGCAAATGACCTTGGAAATCTCCTCAACCGTACGGTTGCTATGATTAACAAGTATTTTGACGGTCAAGTGCCGATTTATAAAGAGAATGTGACAGAATTTGATGCGGACTTGGCAGCAGTGGTAGCAGAAAATATCGCAATCTACCACAAACAGATGGATGCCGTGGACTATCCACGAGCCTTGGAAGCAGTGTGGAATATCATTTCTCGTACTAACAAGTATATTGACGAAACAGCACCTTGGGTGTTGGCTAAAGATGAAGCCAAACGTGATGAATTAGCGGCAGTTATGGCACATTTGGTAGCTAGTCTACGTGTGGTAGCTCATCTTATTCAACCGTTCATGATGACGACATCAAATGCTATCATGGAGCAACTTGGTTTAGGTACAGATTTTGACCTTGAAAATCTAGATTTGGCAGAACTGCCAACAGGCTTGACTGTTGTTGCTAAAGGTACACCTATCTTCCCACGTCTAGATATGGAAGAAGAAATTGCTTATATCAAGGAGCAAATGGAAGCCAATAAGCCAGCCATTGAAAAGGAATGGGAGCCAGAAGAAGTAGAACTCAAACTCAACCGCAAGGAAATCAAGTTTGACGATTTTGACAAAGTAGAAATCCGTGTCGCAGAGGTTAAAGAAGTTTCTAAAGTTGAAGGTTCTGATAAATTGCTTCAATTCCGCTTGGATGCGGGAGACGGCGAAGATCGTCAAATTCTGTCTGGGATTGCTAAATACTATCCAAACGAGCAAGAATTGGTTGGCAAGAAAGTCCAAATCGTAGCGAACCTCAAACCACGCAAGATGATGGGACGTATCAGCCAAGGCATGATCCTCTCAGCAGAATATGGTAATCAACTAACTCTGCTCACAGTAGATCAAAATGTACCAAATGGTAGCTTGATTGGGTGAGCCCACAGGAAGATTAGAATTAAAAATGAGGCTGAGACAATAATGTCTCAGCCTCGCTTTGTTTATCGTTCCGGTCAATGGAATAAAAGAAATTGGTAGTCTATTACTTACATCAACGGCTTATCTAAGAATTGTTTCCCCACGTCTGAGGGTCGGATAATTTTCCTAAAAAGTAGTTCACTTCGTTCGAGGATCGGATAGTCTTCCTAAAAAGTAATTCGCTCCGTCCGAGGGTCAGATAGCCTGCCTAAAAAGTAGTTCACGTCGTCCGAGAGTCGGATAGTCTGCCTGAAAAGTGGTTTACTTCGTCTGAGGCTCGGATAGCCTGCCTGAAAAGAAGTTTGCTCCGTCTGAGGCTCGGACGACCTTCACGAAAATAGATTTACTTCATCCGAGGGTCGGACGACCTACCTGAAAAATGGTTCACTCTGTCCGAGGCTCGGACGACCTATTTGAGTAGTAGTTAAAAAAAGGGAGTGAGACAGGACTCCCTTTTGTAGTATAAAACATGATGATGCACTATTCATCTTTATTTAAAAACGAAAACCTCTCCGCCAGACTAGTCCAGCTTTCTCGTACATCGGTCATAAAGGCCATTGGACTAGGTGTTTTAAAATCATCAATCCAGGCTTGGTAACGGATAGAGATGAGCAGGCGTGTTAGGCGGCTGAGCATTTCTTTTTCTTGCTCGGTAAGGGCTTGGGCATTTTGGACGATAGTCAGCAATTTCTTGATACTGTTAGGTTGGAAAAATTCATCAATGGACGTAATTTGAGCGTCTAAAATGAGGCTGAAAAAGACATCAAAGAAATCTTTAAGTTCGTCATCGGGAACCGTCTCCACCCATTCTTTGAGAGTTTTGTCTGTCTGAATGCTGTCTGGGTTGAGCGTGTCAAGTAAGACAAAGTGCTCATTTTCGATTTGCCAAGAGAAGGTATCGTGTTGGGCAATACCACCAATAGCCACACTCTTTACAATGTGCGCTTGCTTAGGTGTTTCCAGCATCATCCCGACAATAGAGCCTTGCGGAATGTAACGTTTGATTTTTGGAGCCATTTCCTGATAGCCGTCTGTTTCAATCACTGTATGATTCAAGCCTGGAGCGTCAAAACTATAGATTTGAGAAATTCTTGCTTGTAAAGCAGGTTCTACTTGGCTGCCAGCGTAAGTCGCTAGATTGCCACCTTTGGAATGTCCTGTCAAGATAAAAGTGGCTTTTGGAAATGCCTGCATGGCATTTTGGACATAATGGACAGCTGTTCGTTGTGCAGGGACATGCTCCATATAAGTCATGTGAAAATCTTCTTTCCAACCGATAATGGAATCATCTGTTCCGCGAAAAGTGATAACATAGGTGTTTAAGCTGATTTTATAAGTCATAGCAGCAAATTGTTTTTGCACATCAAGATCAATATCATTTACATAACCCAAGAGTTTGATGTTCTTATAGCGCTTCACCTTAGCGGCTTGTTCCAAAAGTGCCAAGCGGTGTTTGGTATTCATCATGGAAATTTCTTGGGTCATGTATTGTGGTATATCAACTAAGCGATGGGCTTGTTGTAAGGTCAAACTATCTGTAACAATGTCATCAAAGTTCAGATAGGTCATTTCAGTCAAGAGTAGCATATCCAGCGCTGTAAAGGGCTGGTCGTAGATACTATCGTATTGTACATCTTCTAAGTAGTTAAAAATATTTCCCATAGTCATTCTCTTTCGTAAATCTACTGTTAGTATAGCATATTTTCCCAAGTCTTTGTTATAATAGAAAAAGAAAATAGAAAAGAGGGATAGCATGCACAAGATATTATTAGTAGAAGACGATGCTGTCATTCGCCAACAAGTCAAAAAAATGCTGGAGCAATGGGGATTTGAAGTGGTTGCAGTAGAGGATTTCATGCAGGTTTTGACGATTTTTGTCAAGGAAGAACCACATCTAGTGCTGATGGATATTGGTCTCCCACTTTTTAATGGTTATCATTGGTGCCAAGAAATTCGTAAGATTTCTAAAGTGCCCATTATGTTTTTGTCGTCAAGAGACCAAGCGATGGATATTGTCATGGCAATCAATATGGGTGGTGATGACTTTGTCACAAAACCGTTTGATAACAATGTTCTCCTCGCTAAAGTGCAAGGACTGTTGCGGCGGTCTTATGAGTTTGGAACGGATCAAAGCTTACTGGAATATCATGGAGTTATTCTCAATCTCAAGTCCATGGATATGGTTTATGAAGGTGAAGTCATTACCTTGACCAAAAATGAATTTCAGATTTTGCGCGTGCTGTTTGAGCATTCTGGCAGTATTGTCGCGCGTGATGACCTGATGAAAGAGCTCTGGAATAGTGATTTTTTCATTGATGACAATACCTTGTCGGTCAATGTGGCACGGTTGCGGAAAAAATTAGAAGAAGTCGGTCTCAAGAATTTCATTGAAACAAAGAAAGGTATAGGCTACGGATTAACCAATGGATCATCAGAATAAGCGTCTATTTTTCAAATATTATTTCCGTTCGCGTCAGTTTTTATGTTTGTTGCTACTTATTTTTTATAGTCTACTGTTTGCTTTTTCTTACCTTTTTGAAAGTGAACGTGCTGTTTTACGGTATGTCATGTTGCTCTTGCTCTTGGTTAGCTTGATAGGATTCGTCTTTGACTTTGTTAAACAATATCAAACTTTTCGTCGCGCTGTTTTATATGGAGAAAGTCAAGTAAAAACTCCCTTGGAAGCATTACTTTTCTCCAAAATCGAAACTTTAGAAAAGGACAAAAAAGAGCTGCAATTACAGCATCAAGCAAAGCAGAGTGATCTATTAGATTATTATACACTTTGGGTGCACCAGATCAAGACGCCGATTGCTGCGAGCAAGCTCTTAGTGGAGGATTTACAAGAGCAGACATTGAAAAATCAGTTAGAGCAAGAACTGTTTAAGATTGATTCTTATACAAACTTAGTCTTGCAATACCTGCGTCTGGAAAGTTTTCATGATGATTTAGTCGTGAAAAGAGAAAATATAGAAGACTTGGTCAAAGATATTGTCAAAAAGTATGCCATTTTCTTTATTCAGCAAGGTCTTCGTCTAAATTTGCATGATTTGAATCACGCCATTATTACAGATAAAAAATGGTTTGTCGTCATTTTAGAGCAGGTGCTCTCAAACAGTCTCAAATACACCAGCCAAGGTGGTATTGAAATTTTCTTTAAGGAAGATACCTTGTATATGAAAGATACTGGCTTAGGGATTCAGGATGCGGATCTTCTGCGTGTATTCGAGCGTGGCTTTTCCGGCTACAATGGGCGTCTAACGCACCAGTCATCCGGTTTGGGACTCTATTTATCTAAGAAAATTGCGGATGAACTGGGGCATGAATTGCATTTGCAGTCGGTGGTCGGAGAAGGCACAACCGTTATGATTACTTTTAAAGAAAAGAAATTATTGTTTGAATAAATGTAATCTTACAAAATTGTAAGGTTCGCCTCTAAAAATGAAAGGTTATGTTATGGTAGCAGCCTTTCTTTTTTTGTATCATAAGATTAGAAAATGAATGATGTTTCATAGAGGAGGCAGTTATGAAAACAAAAGGATTGAACGCTTTTCAGCTCAAGCTCTTAATGGCTGTTTTAATGGTCTTTGATCACCTTGAAAAAATACCAGGCTTACTGTCAGGTGAATGGGCGAGCATTTTTCATGCTTTAACACGCTGTGTAGCAGTTTGGTTTGCTTTTGCAGCAGTGGAAGGTTTTCGATATACACGGAGCCGCTTGCTTTATAATGTACGTCTCTTTTTCTGGTCAGCTATCATGTTTGCTGGAAATACGATTCTCAATTTGCTGTTTCAGTCTAAAGGAGTTCAGATATATAATAATATTTTCTTAACTTTGGCTTGCGGTGTACTTGTCCTCAATATCTTTTTTGGCATAAGCCAAACAAGCAATCCAGTTGATATTAAACGCCAGCCCATTCGCTTTATCTTAGGAATTGTTGTTTGCTTGCTTGCTGGTTTTGTGACAGAAGGTGGCATGGTCATTATTCCATTTATGTTGATCACCTATACTTGTAGAGAAAAGAGAAATCTCCGCAATCTTCTGTATGGTATTTTAGCGGTTGTCCTATTTTGTATGAGTATTCAGATTTACCCGACATGGAGCGATACGCTGTTAATGATGTTTTATAATTCCGATTGGCTTTTTATCACAGTACTGCCTTTCATTTCACTCTATAATGGCGAACGCGGTCCTGTGACCAAGTGGAGCAAGTATTTCTTTTATATCTTTTATCCAGCTCACTTATGGTTGATTACTTGCATTGCTTACCTCGTTCAAAAATGAGTAAATCATAGTCTTGCAGCGAGCAATTCGCTGCAAAGTAGTATCAAAAAAGGAGAACAAGATGAAATATGGTAAAATTTTATTGAAACAAGACAGGCAATTGCTTCAGCCAAACGTAAAAGATATTGAAAAAGCGCAATTTGGCTATGAAGTGAGTCAATCAGCGCAACAGTTATATTTTAGATTTTAAAAAAGGAGAAAATGATGACACTATTAGATGTACAACATGTGAAGAAAATTTACAAAACCCGCTTTCAAGGCAACCAAGTAGAAGCACTGAAAGACATTCATTTTACGGTGGACAAAGGTGATTATGTCGCTATCATGGGTGAGTCGGGGTCTGGGAAATCCACTCTGCTGAACATTCTTGCGATGCTGGATAAACCAACAGAAGGACGTGTCTTTCTCAATGGTACGGACACCGCGATGATTAAAAACAGTCAGGCTTCGAGTTTCCGTCGGGAAAAATTAGGTTTCGTTTTTCAAGATTTCAACCTGTTAGACACACTCTCGGTCAAGGACAATATCCTCTTGCCGCTCGTTTTGTCGCGCCGTCCGATTACAGAAATGATGCAAAAGTTGGTTACTACTTGTAATGAACTGGGGATTAACCAATTGCAGGAAAAATTCCCCTATGAAATTTCCGGTGGTCAAAAGCAGCGGGTGGCAGTAGCGCGTGCTATTATCACCAATCCAGAAATTCTGCTGGCAGACGAGCCAACAGGGGCGCTCGATTCTAAGTCTTCTGCGGCGCTTTTAGATGTATTTGATGACATCAATGACCGCGGACAGACGATTCTCATGGTGACACATTCGACTTCGGCGGCAAGCCGTGCTAAGCGCGTACTGTTCATCAAGGACGGAATTTTGTACAATCAAATCTTCCGAGGAGATAAAACAGAGCGGCAGATGTTCCAAGAAATTTCAGATACCTTAACGGTCATGGCAAGCGAGGTGAGTGGCTATGTTCAAACTAACGAATAAATTAGCAGTCTCAAACCTGATAAAAAATCGCAGTCTGTATTATCCATTTGCTCTAGCAACGATTGTGGCAACAGCGATTTTATATAGTTTCGTATCGCTCGCTTACAGTCCAAATCTAGAAGCTAGTTACGGCGGTTCGGCGGCTCGTATGACCCTGCAATTTGGAATTTGGGTCGTTCAGATTGCAGTTCTTATCCTTATCACCTATGCCAATAGTTTTGTCATGAAGAATCGCTCACGGGAGCTTGGTTTATACAGTATCTTAGGAATGGAGAAGCGGCACATGCTGCTGATGACTTTCTTTGAAATGCTTTACTTTTTCTTAGTGACTGTCGGACTTGGAATTGGTTTAGGTCTTCTTTTAGACAAATTGCTTTTTGCAGTTTTGCTGAAATTCATGGGAATGAAAGTAGTAATTGCCTCAACTTTCCAATGGTCGAATATTTTCACCGTTTTAGCTAGTCTGGGTGTGGCTTTTGCGCTGATTCTCTTTTTAAATTCTACGCGCCTGCTTCGTTACAGCTCACTTCATTTGATGAGAGAAAAGAAGGCTGGAGAGAAAAAAGGACGATTTCTTGGCTTGCAGACACTTGTGGGGTTGGGGCTTCTGGCTGCGGCTTATTATATCGCACTCACAGTTGACAAGCCGGTGTCTGCCATTGCGACTTTCTTTATTGCAGTTCTTATGGTTATTTTTGCGACCTATCTTCTTTTTAATGCAGGGACAATCACATTATTGCAATTTTTAAAGAGAAGAAAAAAATATTACTACAAAACGCAGAATTTCATTTCTGTATCCAATTTGATTTTCCGTATGCGTAAGAATGCTGCAGGTTTAGCAACGATTTCAATCCTTTCAACCATGCTGCTGGTAACTCTGGTCGGCTCTATCAATATTTATGTAGGTGGGAAAGATTATCTGACAACTTTGTATCCAAAGGATTATAATATCATGATTACAAGCGCAAAGACGGATAAAAATGCAGCTATTTTACAAGCAGTCAAAGAAGTAGCACGGGGAAAAGGCTTGACAGATGCCAAGTATGAAGATTATAGTTATCAATTTTCTATGATTTCGAAAATCAATGGCAATCAGCTAACTATTGCTGAAACGACGGATGGACTAAGTGTAAAAGAAACTCAAAAGATGATTGCTCCTTTCCTTGTCATCAGCCGTCAAGAGTACGAAAAAATGACAGGAAAAACCGTTGATTTGGCTGATAATGAAGCACTTGTATATGCAAAAAATCTTCAAATCAATCAAAAGCAAGCTCTTACCATCAATGGAAAATTGTGGAACATCAAAGAGCATCTGACGACAGATTTTGCACATGGAAAGATTGTCAATCCTTCTGGTATGGTGTCACAAAAAAACATGTATATGGTTGTCAATAATCCCAGTCAAGTCGGTCTGAAATCTTTCTATACTTACTACATCGGTATCCAATCTTCCAATAAACAGGTTGATCTCCAAGAAAGTATTTTCAATGCTCTTCAGCAACAAGGTCAGGAAAGTGGTAATATCAGTCTTTCTGAGCGTTACCGCATTGAAAAAGATTATCAAGGAGTTATTGGAACTCTTCTCTTTATCGGCATTTTTCTTTCTACGATTTTCCTGCTTGGGACAGTTCTTGTGATTTATTACAAACAAATTTCAGAAGGTTATGAAGATCGTGAAGGCTTTATCGTTCTGCAAAAAGTTGGACTGGATGAAAAGCAAACGAAGGCAACGATTCGAAAGCAAATCATAACAGTTTTCTTCTTACCACTTATCTTTGCCTTTCTTCATATCGCTGTTGCTTTTCATATGTTGCAGCTGATTGTAGCTCTCTTAGGTGCAACAAATATACCATTACTCATTCAAACAACGATAGCCACTTGCGGTGTCTTCCTCTTAGTTTACATCTTAGTGTTTGTAATGACTTCCAGAAGCTACCAAAAGATTGTAGCACAATAAGTATTTTGAACCATTCGTTTTTTGGCGAGTGGTTTTTATCTTGTAAATCTGACTTCTTATCTAACTAGTAGAACCTCTTATCCAAAAGTGCGAGATTTTTTTTAAAGTGAGGAGTATGATAAGTTCGTAAAATAAATTATTGGAGGAACGTTATGCTACTAGAAACACGCCATCTTAGCAAAGTCTATGATAATAAGCAAGCTGTGAATGATTTGAATCTTCAGATTGAAACAGGAAGTTTTACCGCTATTTTAGGACCAAACGGTGCTGGAAAGTCTACAACGATTCAAATGTTGACAGGACTTTTGCAGCCTACGGCAGGAGAGATACTGTATGATAACCTCATTAAATTAGGTGTTGTTTTCCAAAACAGTGTTTTAGATGATATGCTAACGGTGCAAGAAAATTTAGAAATTAGAGCAGGTCAATATAAGGATATTGATAAAGGAAAAGTTGATGGCTTAGTGAATCAATTGGGATTGCAAAATTTCTCAACGCAATTATATGGGACTTTATCAGGTGGACAAAAATGACGAGTGGATATTGCCCGTGCTCTGCTGAATAGCCCAGATATTCTCTTTCTTGATGAACCAACTACTGGTTTAGATATTCAAACTAGGAAAGCCATTTGGGAGCTGATTCACCAGTTGCAAATAAAAGAGAAGATGACGGTTATCTTAACCACTCATTATTTAGATGAAGCAGATGATGCAGATATGATTTATATTGTGGATCACGGTCAAGTGACTGCCAAAGGTTCTGCTAATCAGATTAAAGAGCACTATGCTCAGAATTTTCTCAAGGTATTCGTGACCGATACTGCTGATTTTAAAGAAATTTTGAAGGAAGAGATTCCTTTTGAGGAAGTAAGAGTGAATGAACTGTTGATTCACCCAGAAACGACAGAAAAGGCTTTAGAGATTCTAACGTGTGGTCGCTCTTTTATTCGACAATTTGAATTTCGACCAGGAACAATGGACGATGCTTTTATGGCGTTGACAGGAAGAGAGGTACGTTAAAATGATAATGATCATTAAAAGAAATTTTTTACTATATTTTCGTAATCGTAGTGGAGTGGTTTTATCCCTTCTTGGAGCCATGATTTCCTTTATATTGTACTTAGTTTTTTTGAAAGCAAATATCAAGACCTCTTGGAGTCAAGGCCCTCATACCAATCAGTTATTGGATTCGTGGTTGATTGGTGGAACGCTTGCCATTACAGGGTTAACCACAACCTTTTCGAGTTTTTCCCAACTAGCGAAAGATAGAGAAAGTAACGTAACACAAGACCTAGTTCTGACAGATTTGGGACGCTGGGGCTTGTCTATCAGTTACCTTCTGAGTACTGCCATCATTGGATTTTTGATGCAGATCATCATGTTTACTGTCATGGAAGGCTACTTTATCTGGGACGATCAGATTGTCGTTGATTTGACTTTGCTTCCTCAAATCCTCCTTATTATGGTGCTCAATGCACTCTTATGTTCGATTTTCAATGGTATCCTTGTGAATCACTTCAAATCAGTAGATACGCTTGGAAAGCTAGCAACGATTATCGGAGCTGCCTCTGGTTTCTTAGTTGGAACCTATATTCCAATAGGGGTTCTTCCGTCATTTGCTCAAATGATAATGAAATGTACTCCCTCCACATATATTGCTTCTCTCTTTAGACAAGTAATGATGAAAGATAGCTTAGCTACTGCTTTTCATCATAATACAGCAGCGCAAGATTATTTTGAAAAGATGATGGGCATTCAATTAAAGTGGGAATCTCTATTGACAATGAAAGAAACATACTATATAGTTGTAGTAGTTTTAGTTGCCTTGCTTGTCATTTGGACAATCCAACAGCTTGCTACCAATCGGTGGACTAAAATTGCTTAAATTGATAGAAAGTTAGAGAAATTTTTTGCAGACTAAATTCAAAATGAATCCAACCATTCCTTCAAATGATCCCCTTGTTGTGATTCAAGCGGACGAGTTAGAAGCTGAAGCCAAAGAAATTTTTGAATATTTACATCAGTACAAGTCGTCTTATGTGAATGCTATTCCCATTAAAACAGATGATAAAATTGTCATGGTAAAGACGGATCAGATTATTTTGGCAGACATCAATCAGACAACATTGATGGTGTATTGTGTGGATGGTATCTATGCGACGACCGAAACACTCACACATTTTCAAAGTCGGGTTAATCGTAAAAACTTTATTCAAATTTCAAAACACGCTGTCATCAATATTGACCATTTGTTATCATTATCGGATAGCTTTTCAGGAAATATGACGGCTAGATTGACAAACAAAATTAAGTCAAGTGTCAGTCGAAAATACGTCAGATTGTTAATGGATTATCTCGGTTTGTAGAAAGGAACAAACATGAAAAAAATTGTAGTGTCTATGCTAGAAGGTCTGCGCACTGGTTCCTTAGCTTATTTACTTGTCTTAGCTTTTCGGATCCAAGAATCCCAAGCGACAACTGCTAATATCATAAGTATCTTGATAATGAGTGCTTTGATTGGCTTATTTACTTTACTATTTGAGGTTGAAAATTTTTCTTATTTGCTACAGTTAACGATTCATTTTTTCCTAACTTTAATTGTAGTTTGTGTGATGATGATTTATAATGGCTGGGATTTCAATCTTGTGCGAGCTGAATTTTGGCTAGATTTCATTGTTATTTATATTTTAATTTGGCTATTTGTTCGCTTAGATATTTATCTAAAAACAAAGAAAATCAATGAATCACTTGTAAAATTAAGAAGAAACCGTACAAAAGAATAGCTTAGGTCTTGTAGTTATATCCAGAGGGCTGGGGACACATTTGTCCAAGCCTTTTTTCTTACAAAAATGTAAGTTTTTAAGGCTCAAATGAAAGGTTATGTTATGGCAGCTGTTTAGCGATTTTTGTATCATATAAGTGTAAAGAAAATAAAGGAGAAAGAATATGAAAACAATTTTATTAAAGCAAAAATCAATGCCAAAAACTGAAAAAATTTCCAAAAAAGAAATCGAAAAGACAAAAATCGGCTGTGCTTCTAGTCAATATTATTTCTGGCTACAATATAGTCATTGAGATACATTTTTAATATCAGTACAGCTTCAGGCAATCTTACAAAAATGTAAGATAAAAGTCAAAAATGAAAGGTTAAAGTATGGAAAGTTACTTTTCTTTTCAGTATGATAGATATATAAAAATTGTTAGGAGAAAATGATGACACTATTAGACGTACAACACGTGAAGAAAATTTACAAAACCCGCTTTCAAGGCAACCAAGTAGAAGCACTGAAAGACATTCATTTTACAGTAGATGAGGGCGATTATGTCGCTATTATGGGGGAATCTGGCTCTGGGAAGTCCACTCTGCTCAACATTCTTGCCATGCTAGACAAGCCAACCGAAGGACGCGTCTTTCTCAATGGCACGGATACAGCGACGATTAAAAACAGTCAAGCTTCGAGCTTCCGTCGGGAAAAATTAGGTTTCGTTTTTCAAGATTTCAACCTGTTAGACACACTCTCGGTCAAGGACAATATCCTCTTGCCGCTCGTTTTATCACGCCGTCCGATTACAGAAATGATGCAAAAGTTGGTTACTACTTGTAATGAACTGGGGATTAACCAATTGCAGGAAAAATTCCCCTATGAAATTTCCGGTGGTCAAAAGCAGCGGGTGGCAGTAGCGCGTGCTATTATCACCAATCCAGAAATTCTGCTGGCAGACGAGCCAACAGGGGCGCTCGATTCTAAGTCTTCTGCGGCGCTTTTAGATGTATTTGATGACATCAATGACCGCGGACAGACGATTCTCATGGTGACACATTCGACTTCGGCGGCAAGCCGTGCTAAGCGAGTACTGTTCATCAAGGACGGAATTTTGTACAATCAAATTTTCCGAGGCGATAAAACAGAGCGGCAGATGTTCCAAGAAATTTCAGATACCTTAACGGTTATGGCAAGTGAGGTGAGTCAAGGTGTTTAGATTAGCGGGAAAATTAGCGGTTTCTAACCTAGTGAAAAATCGTAGATTATACTATCCATTTGCGTTGGCAACTTGTTTAGTCGTCGCTATTTCATATATTTTTAATTCTTTAACGTTTAATCCCCATTTACAAAAAATGCAGGGGGCAAGTTCTATTTCATTTGTCTTGGCTCTTGGAGTGATTATTGTGACGATTGCTGCAGCGATTATCGTTTTTTATGCTAATAGCTTCGTCATGAAAAACCGTTCGAAAGAGCTAGGTCTTTATGGAATGCTAGGGCTTAATAAACGTCATCTCTTTACCATGGTGTTCATTGAGTTATTGATTTTAGGAGCGACGACTGTCACGATTGGTCTTGGATTTGGTATTGTATTTGATAAACTGATTTATGCCTTTTTACTGAAATTGATGGGGTTAAAAGTTGTTCTAGTATCCACGTTTCAATGGTTAGTTCTTATTTCAGTTGTTGTCATCTATGGCGTTATTTTTGCGGGCTTGGTGCTTGTCAACGGTTTGAGGATTCTACGTTTTAATGCTTTGCAATTGGCCAAGGAAAAGAATAGCGGTGAAAGAAAAGGACGATTTCTTCTGATTCAAACGATTATTGGATCGATTTCTTTAGGCTATGCTTATTACCTAGCTCTGAGTGTCAAAAATCCATTGACAGCAATTGGTATATTTTTTATAGCTGTTCTCTTTGTTATTTTAGGGACTTATCTGCTGTTCAATGCAGGAGTTACGGTATTTTTGCAGTTGCTCCAGAAAAATAAACGATATTACTATCAACCAAACAATATGATTTCTGTGTCCAATTTGATTTTTCGGATGAAGAAAAATGCGGTTGGCTTAGCAACGATTTCGATTTTGTCAACCATGGTCTTAGTCACCTTAGCTGGTGGTATTAACATCTACGCAGGTGCTGATTATCTGAAAACAGTGATGTACCCTCAAGACTATACTATAAAGGGAAGTGAAGTATCAGCTGCCCAATTGGAACAAGCACTGACAGAGTTTGCAAATGAAAATCATCTAAAAGTTACTAAGAAAAGCGCCCATCAATATTATTCGATGGGAATTAAAAAACAAGACGGTAATCAGCTTGATATTTATCCAAAAGGTGAAGCACGAGTTTCTCCACAAGCTTACATTCTTCTATTTTCAGTTGCTGATTATCAAAAGATGACTGGCAAAACGTTGGACTTGAAAGACAATGAGACAGCAATCTTTGCAAAAGGAATGTCTATTAAACAAGATCAACCTCTTAAACTGATTGGACAAGAATTGACAGTGAAAGAACTTTTAACAGAGGACTTTGTTCTTGGAAATGTCGTAGATCAGTATAATATCATTGTGCCGCAGTCTCTTTTTATGGTTGTCAATGATCCACAAAAGATAGTAGATGCACAAAAGGAGCACTACACAATTAATACAGAGTTATATGGCGGCTTGAATATCAGGGCTTCTAATAAGAAAAAGGGCGATTTGGATACAGCTTACCAGAAGAAGCTGAAACAGTTCAATACGACGCTCCCCGATAATGCCGGTGTGTATGGTTATACAAGAATCCAAGGTGTGCAGGAAATCATGAGCATGCTCGGCGGAGTTTTCTTTATTGGTATTTTCCTTTCAATTGTCTTTATGCTGGGAACGGTTTTGGTAATCTACTACAAACAGATTTCAGAAGGGTATGAAGACCGAGACCGCTTTGTAATTTTACAAAAGGTAGGATTAGATGAAAAGCAAACCAAGCGCACCATTCGCAAACAAATTTTGACTGTGTTCTTCTTACCGCTTGCTTTCGCTTTTGTGCATCTGGCATTTGCTTATCATATGCTGAGCCTTATGTTGAAAGTGCTGGGTGTCTTAAATGCTACATTGATGTTGGAAGTTACGCTTGGCGTTTGTGCTGTTTTCTTTATCGTCTATGTACTTGTCTTTCTCATCACATCACGCAGTTATCGTAGAATTGTGTCGATTTGAGTTAGCGATAGGTACGGATAATAGTGAAAAGGAGTAGGGCTATTCTTGCTCCTTTTTCAATTTATTTAACAAAAAAGAGGGACGTTTGATTCCTTTTTGATTGCTTTTATGGTAGAATAATTCAATCTAATAAATTGGAGTTTAGGATGAATATTTTTCGTAAAAAAGATGTCAGTCGAGATCGGACTGGCATGCGTCGTCATTTACGATTGCTTGATTTGATTTTGTTAGGAATTGGCGCTATGGTGGGAACGGGTATTTTCACGATTACCGGAACGGCGGCTGCAACTCTAGCTGGTCCAGCTTTGGTGATTTCGATTATTATTTCTGCTCTTTGCGTGAGTATTTCTGCTTTCTTTTATGCAGAATTTGCGTCAAGAATTCCTGCAAATGGAGGTGCTTATAGCTATCTCTATGCTGTTTTTGGAGAATTTCCAGCTTGGATAGCAGGTTGGCTGACCATTATGGAATTTATGACGGCGGTATCTAGTGTTGCCTCTGGTTGGGCTTCCTATTTGAAAGGCTTGCTGAATGGATTTGGTTTGAGTATGCCAAGAGCGCTCAATGGAACCTTTAATCCGCAAGCGGGAACCTATGTAGACTTACTGCCGATTCTTGTTTTAGTATTTGTGACGGGTGTAGTTTTATTAAATTCTAAAGCAGCTCTGCGATTTAATTCCGCTTTGGTTGTCTTGAAGTTTTCGGCGCTTGCCCTTTTTATCTTTGTAGGGATTTTCTTTATTAAACCTGAAAATTGGTCTCATTTTGCCCCATTTGGCTTTGGAAAATTATATGGTGGTAATGTTGGAATTATGGCTGGTGCTTCTCTGATGTTCTTTGCCTTTTTGGGCTTTGAGTCTATTTCTATGGCAGTGGACGAGATTAAGGAGCCACAAAAAAATGTTCCACGAGGGATTGTGCTATCTTTGTCCATTGTAACGGTACTTTATATATTGGTGACACTGGTTCTGACAGGGATTGTTCACTACAGCAAGCTAGATGTGGCAGATGCTGTCGCGTTTGCGCTTCGCAGTGCTGGACTTAGCTGGGTGGCTAATTATGTGTCAGTGGTGGCGATTTTGACTTTGATTACCGTTTGCATTTCCATGACTTATGCTCTGTCGCGCATGATTTACAGCATTGCACGTGACGGTTTGTTACCAAAGTCTTTCAGAAAATTAACTGCCACTAGTCGGGTACCGAAAAATGCTACGATTTTGGTAGGAATTGTAGCGGCTATTTGTGCTGGTATTTTTCCGCTAGCCAGTATCGCATCCTTTCTAAATATCTGCACCTTGGCTTATCTGATTTTGTTAGCAGTGGCTATTTTGAAGTTGCGCAAGGATAAAGGACTTCCTCAAGCAGGGGAATTTAAAACTCCTCAGGTGCCTCTGACGCCAATCTTATCCATTATTATCTGTCTGTCTTTCATGACCCAATATGGCTTTGACACATGGCTGGCATTCGGGCTTGCCTTACTAGTCGGAACAATTATCTATTTTATCTATGGCTATCAACATTCGGAAATCAATTGATAAGCTTTAATCCAGACAGCCACTTAGGCTGTTTTTTGCTATAATAGAAAGAAAAAGAGGTGCGAACATGATACGACCTGCAGAACTTTCAGACGCAGCGGCTATTCAGGAAATCAATGCAACTGCTCTCGGCTATGATTTTGGCTTGATAGAAACTCGTCAGAAACTATCAGAGCTATTGGATAGGTCTGATCATTTTATCTTGGTAGCAGAAAATGTGGCAGGAAAGATTGTCGGCTATGCCCATGCAGCTAGCTATGATTGCCTCTATTTTCCGCCTTTACTCAACCTGTTGGCATTAGCAGTTGACAAAGATTTTCAAGGTCAGGGATATGGCAGAGCGCTTATGCAGGCTGTGCGTGAAGAGGGTTCAGCTGCAGGCTATGCAGGTATTCGCATAAACTCTGGCATTTCTCGAACTGAAGCCCATGAATTTTATCGAAAACTGGGCTGTGAGGAGAAAGCTGACCAGAAACGTTTTTATTGGAAATTTTAAGAAAGGAAATCCATGAAAATTGAACCATTAAGTCAAAGCAATGCAGAAGAAATTGCGAATCATTGGCATTACGAAGGAATCTATGCTTTTTATGATATACAAGCGGATCCTGAGGATTATGAAGAAATTTTATCTCCTGAAGCGCGTGGCAATCACTATTATCAAATTCTCAAAAATGATGAATTGTATGGTTTTTTCTGTCTTTTCCCAGTTGGCAAAGACAAGCAAGAGCTAGGTTTAGGGATGAAGCCAGAGTATTGTGGTAAAGGTCAAGGGGAAGAGTTTTTACAAACCATTCTGCAGTTTATTGAAGAAAATATCTCAGTAAAAAGCCTAACTCTCTCAGTTGCAGATTTTAATCAAAGAGCTCAAAAGCTCTATCTTCATTGTGGTTTCAACGTGATTGGGCGGCAGCCTCAGGAAAGCAATGGCGATAGTTACCTTTTTGTCAAAATGGAAAAGGAGTTGAAATGAGAGTTGCGGTTATCCAAGGAACCACTCGAAGAAATATGAATTCGCTGCTATTTGAATCTGTAAAAAAGCAGTCCAATCGTCTGACGAAGTGCTGAATTTTGGTATTTTTGAGGAGGAGAACGAGCAGTATTCTTATGTTGAGATAGCGATGATGATTAGTTTCTTAATAGAAAGTGGAGCAGTAGATTTTGTTGTAACAGGTTGTTCTTCAGGTCAAGGTATGATGCTTGCCTGTAATAGTTTACCAGGTCTTTTGTGTGGCTATATAGAGACCCCACAAGATGCTTTCCTCTTTGGACGAATCAATGGAGGAAATGTTGCTTCCCTGCCATTAGGGTTGAATTTTGGTTGGCAAGGAGAATTGAACCTACAATATACATTGGATAAATTATTTGATGGTGAGTTTGGTATGGGTTATCCTGAAAATGAAGCGGAAAGAAAAAGGTTGGAAGCAAGTAGCTTAAAGGACCTGAATCAGTTGACGAAACGAAGTTGGGAAGAATCAGTAGAACAACTTCCAACTGATACTTTCACTAAATTGTTGCAAAGAAAGATAGTGATGAATGCCATTATAAATAAGGGAAGTAATAAAGAGTTCATCCGTTTGCTGAAAGTGAAAGTAGATAAAATGGACGCAGATAGAAAGTGGAATAAAGTTTGACAATCAAATAGGGAAAGTATGAGATTGACTTCTGTTGCAGTTATCGTTATTTGAGAAAAAAAGGGAGTGGGACAGAACTAAAAATAGAAAATTTTTAGTTCGTAGTCCCACCCCCGCAAGGGTGCTTAAACAGTTATCAAGCTGTTTAAGGTTGCAGATGAAGAAAACGAAGTTTTCGTCAAAGGTGCTCTTCCGAGCTTGAAAAGCGAATGAAAAGTCCAATCACGATGGCTTGCTGTGCAAGGCTGATTTCCCGCCTTCAACAATTCACTGAATGTTGAAGCTACGTTATTCGTTTATTAATAAATATGATAGAAGCTGGAACACTTTTTGTCCAGCTTTTTCTTGTCTTATGCTAATTTTGTAATATTGACTGCTTGAAGACCACGTTGACCTTCTTCAATGTCAAAAGTTACTTTTTCGCCTTCATTCAGTGATTTGAATCCGTCGGATTGAATCGCTGAAAAGTGAGCAAAAACGTCTGGTCCGTTTTCTTGTGAAATAAAGCCGAAGCCTTTTTCAGCATTGAACCATTTTACTGTACCTTGTGCCATACATCTTACTTCCTTTCTCTAAAATGTTGCGTAAAAAATAGAAAAAGTAAAGATGAAAAACAAAAATACTCACTCAAAATTCATTTACTCTTGCAAGTCTAACAGAAGTAGCAGCAAAAGGCAAGGAAAAACCAGCGATTGGCAATATATTTTGCTATACTAGTAATATGAAAAGCAGAAAGAGGTATATCATGACATTTGAAGAAATGTTACCGGGTTTGAAAGCCAAAAAGAAATATGTTCGCATAGGCTGGGGCGGTGCTGAGAATTATATCCAGCTTTTTGACAGCATTGAGCAGAACGGAGTGGCGCTTGAAGTGACGCCTTATTTTCTCATTAATGTATCAGGCGAGGGAGAAGGCTTTTCCATGTGGAGTCCGACGCCTTGTGACATATTAGCAGATGACTGGGTGGAAGTCCATGACTAGGACGGTTTTGGTGACAGGTGTTAGCTCAGGGATTGGTCTGGCTCAGGTGCAGCTTTTTTTGGAAAATGGCTGGCGCGTATATGGTGTAGACCGCTCTGAAAAACCAAGTTTGATAGGGGATTTTCATTTCCTTCAACAAGATTTGACGTTAGGATTTCAACCAGTTTTTGACTGGTGTCCACAGGTAGATGTCCTCTGCAATACAGCTGGAGTGCTGGATGATTACAAGCCACTTCTTGAGCAATCCGCTCAGGAAATCCAAGAAATTTTCGAGATTAACTATGTAACACCAGTAGAGCTAACTCGTTATTATCTGACGCAGATGCTGAAGAAACAATCAGGCATTATCATCAATATGTGCTCGATTGCATCTAGCTTAGCTGGCGGTGGCGGTCATGCTTACACTTCTTCCAAGCATGCTCTAGCAGGATTTACCAAGCAGTTGGCACTGGATTATGCGGAGCAGGGAGTGCAGGTTTTTGGGATTGCACCGGGTGCAGTTAAAACAAGTATGACAGCAGCAGACTTTGAGCCGGGAGGCTTAGCCCAATGGGTAGCAGACGAAACTCCCATCAAGCGTTGGATAGAACCAGAAGAAGTTGCCGAGCTGACCCTCTTTCTCGCCTCAGGAAAAGCCCAGCCCATGCAGGGCGAGATTGTCAAGATTGACGGTGGCTGGAGTTTGAAGTGAGGAAGCAAGCAGAATGAAAGCAGTGAGCATTGAGCCAAGACTGCAGGAATGTTTCCAACATTGGCAAAAGAACATGGTGAGATATGGTTTGAAAGCTGGGCTGGGGCAGTTTTATACAAATGAAGACGAGACTGCCGTTTTGTATGAACAAGGAGATTTTCTCTTTTTGGCTGGGCAGGCAGATATGGCATTACTGGCGGATTATAGGGACTTTTGTAAGCCAGACTACCGCATTCTCATATCTGAAGAGGCTTCTTGGCAAGGCTGCTTGTCCTCTTGTCCAGCCTTATCTCCTTTTACCCGTTATGCTTTTAAAGATGAGGCAGATTTTGATGACAAGGTTTTGAAAAACATCGTGGAGCAGTTATCGGAGCAACTCGTTATTGAGGTAATCGACCCAAAAACCTATCAAAAACTGGCTCAGGAAGAATGGTCTCAGGATTTGCAGGGGAATTTTGCAACTTTTAAAGATTTTCAAGAAGGCGGAGCTTTTGGCTTTGTGATCCGAAAGGGTGAGGAAATCGTCGCTGGGGTCTCGACAGCACTTGTCTACCAAAAAGCCATTGAATTGAGATTGCAACAAAACCGACTTGTCAACAGCAAGGTTTAGCTACTGTTCTTGGGGCGAAGATGATTTTGGCATCCCTGCAATGCGGCGTTTTTCCGCTCTGGGATGCCCACAATGAAGCCTCAAAGAAAATAGCTGAGAAGCTAGGCTATCAATGTTTAGGAGCTTATCCAGCTTATGAGTTGAAATCAGTAACAGATAGGAGAAACCATGACACCAGAACAATTATGGAATGAATACAAAACAATCAACCCCGCAATCGGTGATGACATTGACGCCTGGGCATTTGGTGTAGAGCCAGACCAGCTGGCGGATTTAGTTTTGAAAGGAGAGAAGACTGCGACGGCTTCTGCCTACGATTTGTATCAGATAGATGGTGAGCCGATTCCTCAAGCAGGAACCTTTGATGTAATTTTAGACGGTCAGGGTCAAACTGTCTGTATCATTAAAGTGACCAAGGTAACGGTTGTCCCTTTCAATCAAGTGTCTGCAGAGCACGCTTTTAAAGAAGGAGAGGGAGATAAATCTTTGGCTTATTGGCGGAAGGTGCATGAGGAATTCTTCACGGAATGGATGGCTGAAGCCAGCTTAGCTTTCTCAGAGGAGACAAGTGTGGTCTTGGAGGAGTTTTGCAAGGTTTATCCGATAGATTAGAAGACTGTGCCTTATAATTCACTCAGAAAAAATCCGACACGAACAAGGAATTTTTCCTAGCCTCCTATGACAGCTGGCAAGAATAACCATGGATTCTGACTTCTCCCAGATAAAAGGGGACAAATTTCTCATGGAGGAAGTACCCATTTGTAGTAAAATCCGAATTTTCATATAGAGGATTTATGTTTTTTTGATAAGTCACGAACTTTTTTATGTGGTCTGGACTTTTTATGAGCAAAAAATCAAATTTCCTGTGGGAAATGGTTTTTTTGAGAAGAAAAAAGTATTTTTCCATGAAAAGGGTCTTCTCTAGAAAGGTTTGGGGAACTTTTCAGACAGATTTATTCGGAATAGACAGCTGAACGTCCTATTTCTTTTTTAATTCCTCATTTAAAAAAATTTTGTTTAATGATATAATAGTAGTGACATCTTAGAGAAAAGAGACGATTTATGACAAACTATGCAATTATTTTAGCAGCTGGAAAAGGCACTCGCATGAAATCAGATTTACCAAAAGTGCTTCACAAAGTTGCTGGAATTTCGATGTTAGAACATGTATTTAGAAGTGTTGCTGCCATTGCACCAGAAAAGACTGTGACAGTGGTCGGACACAAGGCAGAGCTGGTGGAGCAAGTATTGGCGGGGCAGACAGAGTTTGTTCGTCAAACGGAGCAATTAGGAACTGGTCATGCTGTGATGATGGCAGAGCCTGTGCTGGAAGGTTTGGCAGGGCAAACATTAGTCATTGCAGGAGACACTCCTTTAATCACAGGAGAAAGCCTGAAAAATTTGATTAACTTTCATGTCAACCACAAAAATGTTGCAACGATTTTGACAGCAGAAGCGGAAAATCCATTTGGTTATGGGCGGATTGTCCGTAATCAGCATGAAGAAGTGATCAAAATTGTGGAGCAAAAGGATGCTTCGGATTTTGAAAAGCAAATCAAAGAAATTAATACAGGAACGTATGTTTTTGATAACGCCCGTCTTTTTGAAGCCCTGAAAAATATCAATACCAACAATGCGCAAGGAGAATACTACATCACAGATGTAATCGGCATTTTCCGTGAGAATGGCGAAAAAGTCGGCGCTTATACTCTGAAAGATTTTGATGAAAGTCTTGGTGTCAATGACCGTGTAGCTCTTGCGACTGCCGAAGGAATTATGCGTCGTCGAATCAATCAAGCTCACATGGTGAATGGCGTTAGTTTTGTAAATCCAGAAACGACTTATATTGATGTAGACGTACATATTGAACCAGAAGTACAAATTGAAGCCAATGTTACCTTGAAAGGAACAACGAAAATTGGTGCAGGCAGCATTTTGACAAACGGTACGTATATTGTTGACTCTGTTATTGGTGAACAAACGGTTATTACCAATTCGATGATTGAAGAGTCTACAGTTGCAGACGGTGTAACGGTGGGACCTTACGCTCATGTTCGCCCAGATTCAAGCCTTGCTAAAAATGTACATGTTGGTAATTTCGTTGAAGTGAAAGGTTCTTCTATCGGTGAAAATACCAAAGCTGGGCATCTGACCTACATTGGTAATTCTGAAGTGGGTGCGAATGTCAATTTTGGCGCTGGAACAATTACAGTTAATTATGACGGACAGCACAAGTTTAAGACTGTCATTGGGAACAATGTCTTTGTAGGTTCTAATTCAACCATTATTGCGCCGGTAGAACTTGGGGACAATTCTCTTGTAGGTGCAGGTTCAACCATTACCAAGGATGTGCCAGCTGATGCAATTGCTCTTGGTCGTGGTCGTCAGATCAATAAAGAAGAATACGCTAAACGCTTGCCACATCATCCAGATAATAAGTAGGAACGGCTATGGATTTTGAAGAAAAAACGCTAAAACGAACAGAAATTTATCAAGGTCCTATTTTTAACCTTGTCAAGGATAAAGTTCAGCTACCGGCTGGGAAAGGGACAGCTTACCGTGATTTGATTTTCCATAATGGTGCTGTAGCAGTTATTGCGTTAACCCCAGAAGACAAAATGATTTTGGTCAAGCAGTACCGCAAAGCTATTGAAGCAACCTCTTATGAAATTCCGGCAGGCAAGTTAGAAGTCGGTGAAAATGCGGATCCTAAAGCTGCTGCTTTGCGTGAATTGGAAGAAGAGACCGGCTATACAGGTGAATTGGAACTGCTCTATGATTTCTATTCGGCGATTGGCTTTTGCAATGAGCGAACCAGACTTTATAGTGCTAGCCATTTGACAAAAGTTGAAAATCCTCGTCCACAAGATGAGGACGAGACCTTAGAACTCCATGAAGTGACCTTGGAAGAAGCGAAAGCTCTCCTTGCTAGTGGTGATATTTGTGATGCAAAAACCATTATTGCACTTCAATATTGGGAAATGAAAATGAATCGAAGATAGGGGGACGCTCATGGGAAGACCTTTATTAACAGATGAAATGATTGAACGGGCAAATCGTGGTGAAGATATTTCAGGTCCACCTTTGCATGATGAGGAAGAAACCAAAATTTTAAAAACGACTAGAAGTCAGTTTGGTTATTCTTCTCCAACTAGCGGTTTCAATCAAGATACACTTCAAATTGATGTAGAACCAACAGTAACCAAAAGTCGACGCATTGAAAATGCAAAACGCGGAGTATTCCAAGCGAAATTAAACAAAATTCTATTTTGGATTGTCCTGCTTTTGATTGCTTTGATTGCTGCTATTATTTGGCTATAAAAAAGCGAGAAGCTTAGACTTTCGCTTTTTTTATGATAGAATGAGAGGAAATAATGAAAATCGGAATTATTGCAGCTATGCCTGAGGAATTAAAAATCTTAGTGGAAAACTTAGAAAATGCTGAAAAACACTTACGTTTGGGGCATGTTTACCATACAGGAAGTATCGGTCGACATGAAGTCGTGCTGGTAGAAAGCGGCATCGGCAAGGTCATGTCTGCTATGAGTGTAGCTGTTTTGGTCAATGACTTCAAGGTTACAGCTGTCATCAATACAGGTTCTGCTGGAGCGGTAGCCGAAGGGTTGGAAATCGGCGATATTGTAGTTGCTGACCGTCTAGTATACCACGATGTAGATGTAACAGCTTTTGGTTATGAATACGGACAAATGGCGCGCCAGCCACTTTATTTTGAAGCTAGCCGTTATTTGGTTTCTGAAATGAAAAAGATTTTAGAAAAGACACATCAGACGAGTCGTGTTGGTTTAATTGCGACAGGTGACAGCTTTGTTGCCGGTCAAGATAAGATTAATCGCATCAAGCAGCATTTTCCAGATGTTTTAGCTGTCGAGATGGAAGGCACTGCTATTGCCCAAGCTACTCACTCGATTGGCCTACCTTTTATGGTTCTCCGAGCTATGAGCGACACAGCTAGCCATGATGCTAATGTCACTTTTGATGAATTCATTCTTGAAGCCGGGAAACGCTCAGCAGAAACCCTGATTCAATTTCTGAAAGAATTGGTTTAGATAGAGGAGAAGATATTATGTATAAAGAGTCTTATTTTGATGGTAGTCTATTTTTTTACATTGGTCATGCTATTTTAGCTATCTTGATTACAGTTTTGACGCTGGGTATCTGTGCACCTTGAGGCATGTGTATCCTATATAATTGGAAGGTAAAGCATACGGTCATTGACGGGCACCGTCTCTATTTTGACGGTACTGCAATACAGCTTTTTGGAAATTGGATTAAGTGGTGGCTCTTGACGCTTGTTACCTTTGGTATTTACGGTTTTTGGCTTAATATCAAACTGATCCAGTGGATTACTAAACATACTCATCATGCGAATTGAGAACAAGCAAGCGAGACTTAAGTTGCTCGCTTTTCCTTTTCTTCTGTCTTGCCAAAAAATCCCTTTTGATGGTATAATCAAGGAACTGCAATCAATGATATAGGAGAAAAGATGAGTATTTTAGAAGTAAAAAATCTCAGCCACGGTTTTGGTGACCGGGCTATTTTTGAGGATGTATCCTTCCGTCTGCTCAAGGGTGAGCATATTGGCTTGGTTGGTGCTAATGGTGAAGGTAAGTCAACCTTTATGAGCATTGTGACAGGGAAAATGCTACCAGACGAGGGTAAGGTTGAGTGGTCCAAATATGTAACTGCTGGCTATCTGGATCAGCATGCTGTGTTGGAGCAAGGCCAGTCTGTCCGCGATGTCTTGCGCACAGCTTTTGACGAGCTTTTCAAAACTGAGGCCCGCATCAATGAAATCTATATGAGCATGGCTGAGGAAGGAGCCGATGTTGATGCTCTTATGGAGGAAGTGGGCGAGCTACAGGATCGCTTGGAGAGTCGAGATTTCTATACTCTAGATGCTAAGATTGACGAGGTCGCACGAGCTCTGGGTGTCATGGACTACGGTATGGAGCGTGATGTGACAGAGCTATCTGGTGGGCAGCGGACCAAGGTTCTCTTGGCTAAGCTACTTCTTGAAAAACCGGATATCCTACTCTTGGATGAGCCAACCAACTATCTGGATGTTGAGCACATTGACTGGCTTAAGCGCTACCTACAGAACTATGAAAATGCCTTTGTTCTGATCTCGCATGATATTCCTTTCTTAAACGATGTGATCAATATCGTCTACCATGTGGAAAATCAACATCTGACTCGTTATTCTGGAGATTATTATCAGTTTCAGGAAGTCTATGAAATGAAAAAATCTCAACTGGAAGCAGCCTATGAACGGCAGCAGAAGGAAATTGCTGATTTAAAAGACTTCGTAGCGCGCAACAAAGCCCGTGTAGCTACTCGGAATATGGCAATGTCCCGTCAGAAAAAGCTGGATAAGATGGACATCATTGAGCTGCAGAGTGAAAAGCCCAAGCCTTCCTTTGACTTCAAATCTGCTCGCACGCCTGGTCGCTTTATCTTTCAAACTCAGGATTTGAAAATTGGTTACGATCGTCCATTAACTTCACCGCTTAATTTAACTTTTGAGCGTAATCAGAAAGTTGCCATTATAGGAGCTAACGGAATCGGAAAAACCACCCTGCTAAAGAGTTTGCTAGGTATCATTCCTCCAATAGCTGGTCAAGTAGAACGTGGAGACTATCTGGAATTGGGTTATTTCGAGCAGGAAGTTGAAAGCGGCAATCGTCAGACGCCGCTCGAAGCAGTCTGGAACGCCTTCCCAGCTCTTAATCAGGCAGAAGTTCGAGCAGCTCTGGCTAGATGTGGTCTAACTTCTAAGCATATCGAAAGTCAGATTCAAGTCCTATCCGGAGGGGAGCAGGCCAAGGTTCGCCTTTGCCTCCTCATGAACCGAGAAAATAATGTTCTGGTGCTGGACGAGCCGACCAACCACCTGGATGTAGATGCCAAGGAAGAGCTGAAGCGAGCTCTGAAAGAATACAAGGGCAGCATTCTCATGGTCTGCCACGAGCCTGATTTCTATGAAGGCTGGATGGATCAGATTTGGGATTTTAATCAATTAACGTAAGAATAAAGAAAACGGGGAGTGGGACAAAAATCGGTATTTCGTAAGAAATCGATTTTACCATCTCACCTCTGCAAGGTCTAGTAGGTCTGTAAAAGCTGAAACATTAGCGCATTAGAGCCCACTCAACTACTGTGTATAGAAAACAAACGAGTCTGGAACAAAAAAGTTCCAGACTCTGTTTTGTCTTTATTTCTTAAATGTATAATCTTTGATGATTTCAATTTTCTCAATTTTAATCTCTTTTTTGGGTTTATCGTTTTCACCGATTTCTGTTGTAGCAATTTTATCTACAACTTCCATACCAGAAGTAACTTGTCCAAAAACTGTATAATCGCCGTCTAAGCTAGGATTCCCCCCTTTTTTATAGGCTTCAATGATTTTTTCAGGATAAGCATCGCTTGATAGTCTGCTAGAATTATCTTTATTGTTTTGATTGATAAAGAATTGGCTACCGTTAGAATTTGGATCTGAAGAACGAGCCATTGATAACGCACCACGGATATTGTAGAGATAAGGAGAAATCTCTGTTTTAAATCCGCTTCCAGAATCAATCTTTTCATTCTTTCCTTTCCAAATTGATTCCCCGCCAGTACCATTTCCTAGGGGATCTCCTGTTTGAATCATAAAATCTTTGATGACACGATGGAAAATCAAGCCATTGTAATAACCTTCTTTAGCATGAGTTAAGAAATTTTCTACAGCCAGCGGAGCATATTTAGGAAAAAGTTTTAGAGTGATAGCACCTTCCGTCGTTGTTATTTTCACTTGTGCTTCATTATCTGCGACTTTATCAGACAATTGTGGGAAAGAGATATTCTTATCTGTCAATACTTTTTTTCGTTCTTCAGCTAATTTATCTGTGGTATCTGAGCTGGATGTTGTTGTACTTGATCCCGAAGTCTCATTTCTCCGAATAGCTTTTTTTATGCTGCCACAGCCTGTTAAAAATAAGGCTCCAGCCAATGCTAAAATGAGTAATTTTTTCATACATGTCCTTTCTGAATTTAAAACTATTCACATTTTACTATAAACAAGCTAATTTTTCAAATCTTTTGAGGGTTATCTATACTAACTAAAAGGCACTATCGGGCTCTTTTTTTGTACTAAAACAGCGTTTAGCAATAAAGAAATGAGGCATTTGCTGCCTAAGAATTTTAGGAAATCATTATTTTTTACAGTCCTCATGTGTAGCATGAGGGTTTTGGAAATGAGCATTTTGTAGTTGTCTGTTGTAGGGCATTTTTGGGGGATTCATTTAGCAATGGGATATGTGCCAGGATTGTTTATCGCTTTTTTCTTGGACCTACTTGTAGCAGAATCAGTTGTAAAAGAACTTGCTTTTAAATTTTTAACGGAATGCCATAAAACTTGGTAGAAAATTATTCTTGTTTCAGGTGGTATGGTTCTGATCATGGTTTCACCGATGCCTTTTTATGGTATATTTTTTAATAGCGTACCGCTTTCACTAGCCAATTATCTAGGAACTTGGCTAACCAATTTTATTGTAGCTTTTCTTTTGAATTTTCTGATTGTTGGACCAATTTCTCACTTTATTCTAGGTCGATTGCAAAAGTAATGTTTTTAATCCTGCTGACGATGAATTTTTGACAATTAGTATACGGAAATTCTTTATTAGATTAATTTAATGATAAACATTTTATGTTATAATAAATCTATAAAGGAGGGATAGAGAATGGCTAAAAGATTGACAAGAGACGTGCGAAATAAAAAAATTGCGGGTGTTTGTGCAGGTGTTGCAAATTATTTTGACATTGATCCTACCATTGTACGACTAATCTGGGGAGTAGCATTTTTTGTATATGGAATCGGTCTGATCCCTTACTTGATTTTGTGGTTTGTCTTGCCAGAAGATGATGGGAATGATGATGTGATTTGGAAGTAAGCAATGTTGTTTAAAAAGTGGAAACATGGAACTTCTACTTTTTTTCTTGCATTGGATTAGTGTGTGATTTGTGATATAATAAAGTTTATGGCAAATAAGAAAAATAGTAAGAAAGGTCGGACAACAAGACGGCCGACAAAAGCAGAATTAGAACGTCAAAAAGCTATTCGAAGGATGTTAGTAACTTTCGGAGTTGCTTTTTTGCTTCTTTTTGCAGCCTTAAAATGGGGTGCCGTTGGAATCACTCTTTACAACCTTATTCGATTGTTAGTAGGAAGTTTAGCCTATATGGCTATTATAGCCAGTCTCATTTACCTTTTCTTTTTTAAGTGGGTTAATAAGCATGAAGGCTATAAATCAGGCTTTTTCAGTATTTTTATTGGCTTGCTACTCATATTTCAAGCTTATTTTGTAAATGTTTTAAATTTAAAAGGACAGGTTCTGAGTACAACCTTGTCACGGATTTTAACAGATTTGACAGCTGTCAAAGTCAGTTCTTTTGCTGGTGGTGGTTTATTAGGAGCTGCTCTTTATACTCCTGTAGCCTTTTTATTTTCAAATATTGGCTCCTACTTTATCGGTGTTCTCCTGATATTGTTAGGAGCGCTACTCATTAGTCCGTATTCGATTTATGATATTTTTGAAAAAATAAGCGAAGCTTATCATGCATGGAATGAAAAGCGGGAAGCAAAGCGCCAGCAACGATTTGTGGAAAAAGAAGAAAAAGCTGCACAAGAAGCGATGAGTGCTATTCAAGTAGAGCAAGACGAGCTACAAATTGATCCTGAAACGGGAGAAATTTTAGATGATGATGTCTTGGCGCACACTCCGATTCAATTTGAAGAGGGAGAACCGGAAATCTACGATTATGATGAGGGTATAACTGAGAAATCACACGAAGAAGATCAGCAAGATGATATAGATGAAGATGTGGAAGTGAATTTCACTCCTAAAGAAAGTTTCGATTACAAACTGCCAACAATCAATCTGTTTGCGCCAGACAAGCCTAAAAATCAATCCAAAGAAAAGAAAATTGTCCGCGAAAATATCAAGATTTTAGAAGAAACATTCACTAGCTTTGGCATTCGTGCTGCCGTTGAACGTGCTGAAATCGGACCGTCTGTGACCAAATACGAAGTCAAACCAGCCGTCGGAGTGCGGGTCAACCGCATTTCCAATCTGGCTGACGATTTAGCTTTGGCTTTGGCCGCTAAAGATGTGCGGATTGAGGCACCCATTCCGGGCAAATCTCTAGTCGGAATTGAAGTACCAAACTCCGAGATTGCGACGGTCACTTTCCGTGAACTCTGGGAACAGTCTAAGACAGATGATAAGAAATTACTCGAAATTCCTTTAGGAAAAGCCGTCAATGGCTCTGTTCGGACGTTTGATTTGGCAAAAATGCCTCACTTGCTAGTAGCAGGATCGACTGGTTCAGGGAAATCTGTTGCAGTCAATGGCATTATTGCTAGTATTCTCATGAAAGCACGACCAGATGAAGTCAAGTTCATGATGGTCGATCCTAAAATGGTTGAATTGTCTGTTTATAATGATATTCCTCACTTGCTTATCCCTGTTGTGACCAACCCTCGCAAGGCGAGTCGGGCTTTGCAAAAAGTGGTCGATGAAATGGAAAATCGCTATGAGCTCTTTTCTAAGGTTGGTGCTCGCAATATTGCTGGTTACAATGCCAAAGTAGCCGAGTACAATGCTAGTCAACCAGAATATAAACAAGTTCCTCTTCCTTTGATTGTGGTCATTGTGGATGAGTTGGCAGACCTTATGATGGTAGCCAGCAAAGAAGTGGAAGACGCTATTATTCGCTTGGGACAAAAAGCTCGAGCGGCTGGTATTCACATGATTTTGGCCACTCAGCGACCGTCTGTTGATGTTATTTCTGGGCTCATTAAGGCAAATGTTCCTTCGCGGATTGCTTTTGCTGTCTCTAGCGGAACTGATAGCCGAACGATTCTAGATGAAAATGGTGCCGAGAAACTCTTGGGACGTGGGGATATGCTCTTTAAGCCGATTGATGAAAATCATCCTGTCCGTCTGCAAGGATCATTTATTTCCGATGAAGATGTAGAGCGCATTGTCACTTTTGTTAAAAATCAAGCCGAAGCAGATTATGATGATAATTTTGACCCAGGCGAAGTATCTGAGAATGACATGGATTCAGGTAGTGAGAGTGAACAAGGTGATCCACTCTTTGAAGAAGCCAAGGCTTTGGTCATAGAAACTCAAAAAGCGAGTGCTTCAATGCTCCAACGTCGATTGTCTGTCGGATTTAATCGTGCGACTCGGCTCATGGAAGAGCTAGAAGCTGCGGGTGTCATCGGTCCAGCAGAAGGCACCAAGCCAAGAAAAGTTTTATTGAATAACTAAAATAAGTGCTGTTTAAAAAATGTAACATCCTTTCCCAACAAATTTCTGTTGGGATTTTTTGTAGCTGTTCTATTTTAAAGTTTTGTAGAAAAGGTATGAAAAATCTCATGTTTTCCAGTTTTATGACTTTTCTATAACCTAAGGATAACTTTTTTGATAGAATACTAATATGATTTGTGAATGGAGGCTATATGTCAGAACAGATATACACAGGGCTTAGCCAACAAGAGGTTGAAGAACGAATTCAAAAAGGCTTAGTCAATAAAGTAACGGTTAGTACGGAGAAGACAACTTGGCAAATCATTCAATCCAATGTCTTTACTTATTTTAATTTCATCTTTTTTGTTCTTGCTCTATTGCTGATAATTGTACAATCATGGAATAATTTACTTTTTTTACCTATTGTTATTATCAATTCTTTGATTGGAATTGTTCAAGAGCTTAGAGCGCGCAAAATATTGAGCAACATGCAGTTACTTCATCACTACACAGCGATTGCAGTACGAGACAGTAAAGAAATCCAACTAGAGACAAAAGATTTAGTACAAGATGATATCGTTCTTTTCTCGACAGGAGACCAAATCTATGCAGATGCTAAGATTGTATCAGGTGAATTGAAAGTCAATGAATCACAGTTGACAGGAGAAGCGGATGAAATCGCAAAGCAAATAGGGGATACTGTCATGTCAGGCAGTTTTGTCGTATCTGGCAAAGCCTATGCTCGTTTGGAAAAAGTAGGCGATGAATCCTACATCAATCAACTGACATTGAAAGCAAAAGAAGTCTCTGGAAAAGAAGAATCTGAAATGGTACGTTCGGTCAATAATCTGGTTAAAGTGATTGGATTTTTGATTATTCCTTTAGGGCTTCTTCTATTTTTCCAAAGTTATGTGACCAATCACGAAAGTTTTCAAGTTAGTATTGTCTCCACGGTAGGAGCTATTATTGGGATGATTCCAGAAGGGCTTTATCTTTTGATGACTCTAGCGCTGGCTTTGGGAGCAGCTAGTCTAGCAAGACAGCAGGTTTTATTAAACAGCATGAAGGGGATTGAGTCTCTTTCTCGTGTAGATGTTTTGTGTGTAGATAAGACAGGAACCATTACGGAAAATACGATGAAAGTTGTACAAGTGCTCTCTGCTCAGCAAGACAAGAATGCCTCGCAGGAAGCTCTTAAACAATATCTGGCAGCAAGTCCAGATGAAAATGAAACGATTGCAGCGATTCGAGACTTTTTTGCTTCAGAAGTAGTAGAAAAGGATTGGACCGTGGTGAAAACCTTTCCGTTTAGTTCAAAGACCAAGTTTGGTGCTATTTCTTTCAAAAACAGCAATTTTATTTTAGGTGCTCCGGAGTTTGTATTAAAAGAAAAGCTGGAAGAATATCGCAACTATTTTCAACAATATGCAGAAAATGGCTCACGGGTTCTTGTTTTTGCTGAATCAAAAGATCAGCCATTTACAGGTGATTTGACTCAAACAGTAGAACCCCTACTCTTCATCTTATTAGAAAATCCAATTCGAGAAAATGCAGCCGAGACCTTTTCATATTTTGATGTTCAAGGTGTGGAAGTCAAAGTTATTTCAGGAGATAATCCTGTCACAGTTGCTGCAGTGGCTACCAAAGCAGAGATTCCTCATGCTGAAAATTATGTAGATGCGCAAAACTTGGATACTGATGAAAAAATCACTCAAGCAGTTGAAAAATATACGGTCTTTGGTCGAGTGACCCCTCAACAGAAACAAAAATTAGTTCAAGCACTTCAAGCTAATCAACATAAAGTTGCAATGACAGGTGACGGTGTAAATGATATTTTAGCAATGAAGACTGCAGATTGCAGCATTGCTATGGAGTCAGGCAACGGTGCTACCAAACAGATTGCACAAGTTGTTTTGCTGGATTCTGACTTTTCGCATATGCCGCATATTGTGACAGAAGGACGTAGGGTTGTCAATAACATTCAGCGTTCCGCTAGTTTATTTCTTGTGAAAAATATCTTTTCCATTTCACTAGCTATTTTGTCCAGTTTGTTTGCTTTTACCTATCCTTTGCAAGCATCACAAGTTTCCTTGATTAGTGCGTTCACTATTGGTATACCAGGATTTATGTTAGCTTTGGAGCCCAACAAGCAGCGCATTCGAGGGCGTTTCATCAGAACGGTTTTACAGAATGCGATACCAGCAGCTTTTGTTGATTTATTGGCCGTTTTGATTGTCATGGCTTGTGGTCGGATTTTTCGATTATCCACGCAAGAAGTTGCGACATCATCTGTTATCTTATTAGCAGTGGTTGGTTTCATTATCATCATCAAGCTTATTCAGCCGCTCAATCGAATGAAAACCATTGTCGTACTCTTTAACATCATCGGCTTGGTGATTTCGGGCTTGTTATTTCACTCTATCTTTTTGTTATCCAAAATCTCACCGATTACCATTATCCTCACAGTCATTCTTTCCTTAATGTTAGAATCACTCATGAGATTGTTTCAATTCATAACAAATAAGTTATTTGCTCTATTTGATAAGTTCTCAACAAAATATTAAATATAAAAATATCGGAAGCAGATGAGTCTGTCCGATATTTTTTATTATTTTGTTAAAAATAAGCCAATCGCCATGGCGAGGTAGAGAAAGAAGGTCAAAATAAAACCAGCTCGCCAGAAAAATTTAAAGAACTTAGGATAGTAAAAACTGCGTTTAACTCGAAGAAAGTAGACAGTAATGGCAATTGCTAAGGCAGAAAGGGCTAATGCTAATTCTGGCAAGAAACTGTGGTAGAAAGCTCTATCAGAGATGACATAGAATTCTAACACAAAAAGTGGAAAAGCCAAATCTGCAAAATTCAAGCCAAATCGTTTCAAGCGAAATAATTTAGTAATAATAATGGTTAAAATAATAGTTAAAAAGATAAATAAAATAGATGCGATTTTTAATAATGTCATACACATATTTTACCACAAAAATAGAGAAAAATAGAGAATTTTTTTAGTATTTTTTCTTGCAATTTAGTCGTTTTAGTGTATAATAGAAAGGTATGCAAGAAGCATACTTGTGGGAGGTAAAAATCTTATATTACCGCCAAAACCACAAAGGAGGATTTAAAGATGGCTAAAAAAGTCGAAAAACTTGTAAAATTGCAAATCCCTGCTGGTAAAGCTACTCCAGCTCCACCAGTTGGTCCTGCGCTTGGTCAAGCCGGTATCAACATCATGGGATTCACGAAAGAGTTCAACGCTCGTACAGCTGATCAAGCTGGTATGATTATCCCAGTTGTTATCTCAGTATATGAAGACAAATCATTTACTTTCGTAACAAAGACACCACCAGCTGCTGTTCTTTTGAAAAAAGCTGCAGGTGTTGAAAAAGGATCAGGTACACCAAACAAAACAAAAGTTGCAACAGTTACTCGTGCACAAGTACAAGAAATTGCTGAAACTAAGATGCCAGATTTGAACGCTGCAAACCTTGAGTCTGCAATGCGTATGATCGAAGGTACTGCTCGTTCTATGGGATTCACTGTTGTTGACTAATCAATAACACCCAAACCCGCAAGACTTCATCATTTCGAGAAGGACGTGGGAGATGAAAATCGATTGAACCACTTACAAGGAGAATAGAAAATGGCTAAAAAAAGCAAACAACTTCGTGCTGCTCTTGAAAAAATCGACAGCACAAAAGCATACAGTGTAGAAGAAGCTGTAGCACTTGCAAAAGAAACAAACTTTGCAAAATTTGACGCAACTGTAGAAGTTGCTTATAACTTGAACATTGATGTAAAAAAAGCGGATCAACAAATCCGTGGTGCAATGGTTCTTCCAAACGGAACTGGTAAAACTCAACGTGTGCTTGTTTTTGCACGTGGTGCAAAAGCAGAAGAAGCAAAAGCTGCTGGTGCAGACTTCGTTGGTGAAGATGACCTCGTTGCAAAAATCAACGGTGGCTGGCTTGACTTTGATGTCGTAATTGCTACACCTGATATGATGGCACTTGTTGGACGTCTTGGACGTATCCTTGGACCACGTAACTTGATGCCAAACCCTAAAACTGGTACTGTAACAATGGATGTTGCAAAAGCAGTTGAAGAGTCTAAAGGTGGTAAAATTACTTACCGTGCAGACCGTGCAGGTAACGTACAAGCTATCATTGGTAAAGTTTCATTTGATGCTGATAAGTTGGTTGAAAACTTCAAAGCATTCCACGATGTGATTGCAAAAGCTAAACCAGCTACAGTAAAAGGAACTTACATGACAAATCTTACTATCACCACTACCCAAGGTGTGGGTATTAAGGTTGATGTTAACACACTTTAATTTAGAATCTAAAACTCTATCTTCGGATGGAGTTTTTCTTTTGCTAAAATCAAAAGCGTTGGATTGATGAATTCATCGCTTTTTATATTTGGAATAAAATTTGCAGGGAGATACATATTTAAAACAAAAATCTTTTATGTTATATTTTATAACATATTTTTTAAAAAACTATTGCATGAATTTTTGTAAAATTGTATAATATAAAATAATTATTCCTAGTGGGAGGTTTCTCATGCTAACATATAAATCTATATTATATCAAGATAAGCGAGAATATAGCTATATTGATCTCGAAAAAGCGGCATTAGATATGGGTGGAAACTTAGACAATCTTCCTTATTCTATTCGCATATTATTAGAAAGTCTTTTGCGAAAAGAAGATGGTAATGTTGTAAGAAAACATCACATAGAGAATCTGATGCACTATCAAGCTGTTAAACCAAAAGGTGAAGTGCCCTTTAAACCAAGTCGTGTTATTTTACAGGATTTTACGGGAGTACCAGTTGTTGTTGACTTGGCAAGTATGCGCGATGCAGTTGTAACAAATGGGGGAGATCCAGAACTTATCAATCCTGAAATTCCTGTGGATTTAGTCATTGACCATAGTGTGCAAGTTGATTGTTATGGCTGTGAGACTGCTTTGGAAGAAAATATAACAAAAGAATTTTCACGTAATAATGAGCGGTATGAATTTTTGAAATGGGCTGAGCAATCTTTTGATAATTATCGTGCAGTTCCACCTGCAACTGGGATTATTCACCAAGTTAATATTGAATTCCTTAGTGATGTTGTTATTGAAAAAGACGGCATGCTTTATCCAGATTCAATGTTTGGAACAGACAGTCATACAACAATGATCAATGGAATAGGGGTTCTTGGCTGGGGAGTTGGAGGAATTGAAGCAGAGGCTGCTATGTTGGGAGAAGCTTCTTATTTTCCAGTTCCAGAAGTGATTGGTGTACGCTTAGTTGGGGAATTGCCCAAGATTACAACGGCAACTGACTTAGCTTTAAAAGTAACGCAACGATTACGACAAGAAAATGTAGTTGGAAAATTTGTAGAATACTTTGGGGAAGGACTAGCAACACTTAGTTTGGCAGACCGCGCAACAGTTTCAAATATGGCGCCAGAATATGGAGCAACTTGCGGTTACTTTCCTATTGATGAAGAGACCCTTCGTTATATGCGATTAACAAATCGGAAAGAAGAACATATTGCGTTAACGAGGCTCTATGCTCAAAAGAATCATCTATTTTATGATGAAAAAGTGGAGCCAATTTATTCAAAAATTGTTGAGATTGATTTGTCCACCATTGTTCCAAGTATTTCTGGTCCCAAACGGCCACAGGATTTAATTGAATTGACAAATGCTAAGCAAGAATTTCAAGCGAGTCTTATCCGAGAAGCGGGTGTTCGAGGTTTTGGTTTGCCAAGAGAGGAATTGAGGAAAACAGCGACGGTATTGTTTGATGATTATGAAGAAGAGATTAAAACGGGTCATGTCGCTATTGCAGCAATTACTAGTTGTACTAATACCTCCAACCCATATGTCTTAATGGCGGCAGGCTTAGTAGCTAAACGTGCTGTGGAAAAAGGATTGCGTGTTTCAAAAACAGTCAAAACGTCACTTGCACCAGGCAGTAAGGTTGTTACGGCTTATTTGAAGGAGAGTGGTCTCCAAGTCTATCTGGACAAATTAGGTTTTAATGTTGTTGGATATGGCTGTACCACTTGCATTGGCAATTCTGGAAATTTGTTACCAGAAGTGGCAAAAGCAATTACGGATACGGATTTACTTGCTAGCGCTGTCCTATCAGGTAATCGGAATTTTGAAGGACGAATCAATCCTTTGGTTAAAGCAAATTTTTTAGCTAGTCCGCCACTGGTGGTCGCTTATGCTTTAGCTGGGAATACAAATATTGATTTAACAAGTGAACCGCTTGGATATGATAGGAATGGACTACCTGTTTACTTCATGGATCTTATGCCAAATCATGATTTGGTAGCAGACTATGTACAAAAATACGTTACCAGTAGTTTGTTTAAAAAAGAGTATGAGCATGTTTTTACTGATAGTGAAAAATGGAATCAAATTCCAACAACAAAGTCGAAAATCTATCACTGGAATCAAGCCTCTACTTATATACAAAATCCTCCTTATTTTGATGGCTTGGAAGATGATACAAGCATTCAACCGTTGAAAAATCTAGCTGTTTTAGCAAAATTTGGAGATACGATTACGACAGACCATATTTCTCCAGCAGGAAATATTGCTAGAAATAGTCCAGCAGCATCATATTTAGAGGAACATGGTGTAAGCTATCAAGACTTTAATTCTTATGGTAGTCGTCGTGGGAATCATGAAGTAATGATGAGAGGCACCTTTGCCAATATTCGGATAAAAAATGAACTAGCAGCTGGAAAACTTGGTGGTTATACAAAATATAAGGGTGAATTGATACCGATTTATGAAGCTGCTATGTGTTATAAGAAAGAAAAAGTGGATACGATTATTTTGGCAGGTCGCGATTATGGTATGGGTTCTAGTCGTGATTGGGCAGCTAAAGGAGCAAATCTTTTGGGTGTTAAAGTGGTTTTAGCTGAAAGTTTTGAAAGAATTCATCGCTCCAATTTAGTCATGATGGGCATTCTTCCTCTTCAATATTTGGACGGCGAAAATGCTCAAAATCTTGGATTAACTGGAAAAGAAACGTTTGATATTCAATTGCCGAAAGAGCCACAGGTAGGACAAGTCATAACGGTTATTGCAAAAGAAGGCGATCGAATTGCACGATTTAAAGCACGTCTTCGTTTTGATGCAGACGCGGATATTCGTTATTATGAAAATGGGGGAATTTTACCAATGGTGGTTAGAAAGAAATTGCAAGAGGTAAAACAATGACACAAAGCAATGGTTTAAAAGATACGATTGCCTGTGAGACTCGTATCAGTCAGATTATAGATGATACTCTTTCTTATGCAGGCTATAATATTTCCGAATTGATGGAGAATAATGCAAGTTTTGAAGAAGTTATTTACCTACTTTGGAATTTGCATTTACCAACTCAGATTGAATTGAAACATTTTGTGAACGATTTACGTGCCAACTATGCCATTAGTGATGCGGTGGAACAATGTATTCTCATCCAGTCGCGCAAGCATCTGCATCCAATGAGTGTATTACGTTCTACAGTTAGTCTTTTAGGAGTCTATAATATCCATGCTGAAGAGACGTCTCTAGAAGCAACTTATGAACAAAGTATTCAATTGATGGCTAAGATTCCAACGATTATTGCAACATTTACAAGGTTGAGATCGGGGCAAACTCCGATTGAACCGAGAAAAGATTTAGGATTTGCAGCGAACTTTTTATATATGTTAAATGGGCAGGAACCATCAGAATTAGAAATTCGAGCTTTCAATCGTGCTTTGGTTCTTCATGCAGATCACGAGCTAAATGCTTCCACTTTTGCAGCGCGGGTCTGTGCTTCCACTTTAACCGATATTTATTCTTGTGTGACGGCGGCAATCGGCGCTTTAAAAGGGTCACTTCATGGAGGAGCCAATGAATGCGTCTTTGACATGTTAAAGGAAATTAAAGCAGAGGGTGATACGAATGCATATTTGGATCGAAAATTAGCTTCACATGAAAAAATCATGGGCTTTGGTCATCGTGTTTATAAAACACAGGATCCTCGTGAAAAATATTTGCGAGAAATGGCAGAGGAATTGACAAAAGGAACAGAAAAAGAAATTTGGTACCAGATTTCAGAAGAAATCGAACGTTATATGAAGCACACCAAGCATTTAATACCGAATGTAGATTTTTACTCAGCAACGGTTTACCATGTTTTAGGTATTGACAGTAGTATCTATACATTGATTTTTGCAATGAGTCGAGTGTCTGGCTGGATTGCCCATATTCAAGAGCAACGCAAGAATAATAAGTTGATTAGACCTCGATCTCATTATGTTGGCGCTCAAAATTTACATTATATTCCTATTGGGAGGAGATAAAATGGCAGAAAGAATTCGTCTTGTGAATAAAAAGTTGCTCGTTCCTGATAATCCCATTATCCCTTATATCGAAGGTGATGGAATTGGGCATGACATTTGGAAAAATGCACAGCTTGTCTTGGATAAAGCGGTGGAGATAGCTTATGGAAGCAGTAGAAAGATTTTTTGGAAAGAGATATTGACGGGAGAAAAAGCCTTTCGTTTGACAGGAGAATGGTTGCCAGAAGAGACTTTAACGACAATTCAGCATCATTTAGTTGCGATTAAAGGTCCTCTTACAACTCCTGTTGGTGGTGGTATTCGTTCTTTAAATGTTGCCTTGCGTCAAGAACTAGATCTCTACGCTTGTGTACGTCCCGTACGGTATTTTGCGGGCGTTCCTAGCCCACTACGACATCCTGAAAAGACGGATATGACAATTTTCCGTGAAAATACCGAAGATATTTACGCAGGAATTGAATGGGAAAGTGAGTCTGATGAGGCTCAACAAGTGATACAATTTTTGCAAGAGAAAATGGGAATTGATAAAATTCGTTTTCCGAAGACGAGTGCTATTGGCATTAAACCAATTTCACGCCAAGGAAGTGAACGGTTGATTCGTGCAGCGATTCATTATGCTCTATCTGCCAATGAAAAAAACGTAACTCTGGTTCATAAAGGGAATATCCAAAAATTTACAGAAGGTGGTTTCAGAAAATGGGGCTATGAGCTTGCCGAGAAGGAGTTTGCAAAGGAATTAGCAGCTGGGCAATTGATTGTGACAGATGTGATTGCAGATAATTTTTTACAACAAATTCTATTAAATCCTGAAAAATTTCAAGTAGTAGCTTTGACAAATTTGAATGGGGATTATGTTAGTGATGCTCTGGCTGCTCAAGTCGGCGGCATTGGTATTGCTCCTGGAGCTAATATCAATTATGAAACAGGTCATGCTATTTTTGAAGCAACGCATGGAACGGCTCCTGATATCGCAGATCAAAATAAAGCAAATCCTTGTTCACTCTTGTTGTCTGCCTGCATGATGTTTGATTACATTGGGTGGTCCGAAGCTGCGCAAGTTATTATAAAAGCGATTGAAAAAGCGTTAGCACTTCAAAAGATGACAGATGATTTTGCTAGTCAGATAGAAGGTGTTCCTGCGCTTTCAACGAGTGATTTCACTCAGGTTTTATTAGATTTTTTAGCTTAGGTTCTGATTTTTACACATGAAACAAATCGTGGGACTCTATCTTCGGATGGAGTTTTTTAAATCCTGTGAGTGTTACTTTTTTCTCGAAATTTTTATTTTTTACAGAATTTGACTATATAAAAATCTCAAAATATGGTAAAATAGTACAGATAAAATAAGGAGAATAAAAATGGTAGCCCCGAAATATAAACGTATTTTAATCAAATTATCAGGTGAAGCTCTTGCTGGTGAGAAAGGGATCGGAATTAACATTTCAACCGTTCAAAAAATGGCAGAGGAAATCAAGGAAGTACATGATTTAGGTATTGAAATCGCCCTTGTTATCGGCGGTGGAAATCTCTGGCGTGGAGAGCCTGCGGCAGAAGCAGGAATGGATCGTGTGCAGGCTGACTACACAGGAATGTTAGGAACAGTCATGAATGCCTTGGTTATGGCGGATTCACTTCAACAAGTGGGGGTGGATACGCGCGTACAGACAGCGATTGCGATGCAGCAAGTAGCAGAACCTTATATTCGTGGACGCGCTCTGCGACACTTGGAAAAAGGACGTATCGTTATTTTCGGTGCTGGAGTTGGTTCTCCCTACTTCTCAACAGATACAACAGCTGCCCTTCGTGCAGCTGAGATTGAAGCTGATGCGATTCTTATGGCGAAAAACGGTGTTGATGGGGTCTATAATGCAGATCCAAAGAAAGATAAGACAGCTGTGAAGTTTGATGAATTAACCCATCGTGACGTGATTAACAAAGGTCTTCGTATCATGGATTCAACGGCTTCTACTCTTTCAATGGATAATGACATTGACCTTGTTGTCTTTAATATGAATGAGCCTGGTAATATCAAACGTGTTGTCTTTGGTGAGCAAATCGGAACAACCGTTTCAAATAATGTAGAAAAAGAAGAGGAATAAGTTATGGCAAATGCAATTGTAGAAAAAGCGAAAGAAAGAATGACACAATCACACCAAAGTTTAGCGCGTGAATTTGGTAGCATTCGTGCTGGTCGTGCGAATGCCAGCCTTTTAGATCGGATTTCAGTTGAGTATTATGGAGTGGAAACTCCACTCAATCAAATCGCGTCTATCACGATTCCTGAAGCGCGTGTCCTTTTGGTGACGCCGTTTGACAAATCTTCTATCAAAGATATTGAGCGCGCACTCAACGCTTCTGATCTTGGTATTACCCCTGCAAGCGACGGTACGGTTATTCGTTTGGTCATTCCCGCTTTGACAGAAGAAACTCGCCGTGATCTTGCTAAGGAAGTGAAGAAAGTCGGTGAAAATGCTAAAATTGCTATTCGTAATATCCGCCGTGACGCTATGGATGAAGCTAAAAAGCAAGAAAAAGCAAAAGAAATTACTGAAGATGAATTGAAAACACTTGAAAAAGATATTCAAAAGGTGACAGATGAAGCAGTTAAGCATATTGATGAAATGACTGCCAGCAAGGAAAAAGAATTGATTGAAGTGTAAGCTTTTCTCTATATGTAGTAAAAAATAGAAAGCAAAGAGAATAGGACAGAAATCAGTCGTTTCCTAGAAACTTGATTTTGTCGTCCCATCTCCGTAAAGTCGAGTAGGGCTGTAAAAGTTGATTGATCAATGAGTTAGAGCTCACTCAGCAGTGATTGATTAGGCACTAAAGTGCCATTAATTGTGTATGGGAAACTCTAATTGACTAAAGTCAACATAGTTTCTCCAAACTACTGCGTCTTAGAATGATAACTATATAAACAAAGGAAGCTGAACACTTTTGTTCCAGCTTCTTCTTTTGAAGTGGGAAGACATGTTTCATATCTACTTCAAACGATAGAAAGATAAAAAATGAATACAAATCTTGCAACATTTATAATAGGTCTTGTAACCGATGAAAATGATCGTTTTTACTTTGTCCAAAAAGACGGGCAAACGTATGCTTTAGCTAAAGAAGAGGGTAAGCATCAGTTGGGCGAATCGGTCAAGGGCTTTGCCTACAGCGACATGAAGCAGAAACTTCGCTTGACGACTCTTGATGTAACAGCGACCCAGACGACTTTTGGCTGGGGAACAGTGACTGATGTTCGCAAGGACTTAGGTGTTTTTGTTGACACAGGACTTCCAGATAAGCAAATTGTAGTGTCTCTTGACATTTTGCCAGAAATAAAAGAACTTTGGCCTAAAAAAGGCGACTACCTCTATATTCGTCTGGATGTAGACAAAAAAGATCGCATTTGGGGGCTTTTAGCCTACCAAGAAGATTTCCAGAAATTAGCTCGTCCAGCTTATAATAATATGCAAAATCAAAATTGGCCGGCTATTGTTTATCGTTTGAAGTTATCTGGAACCTTTGTCTATCTGCCTGAAAATAATATGCTGGGCTTTATCCACCCCAGCGAGCGTTACACAGAGCCGCGTTTAGGTCAGGTCTTGGATGCGCGTGTCATTGGTTTTAGAGAGGTGGATCGGACTTTAAACCTTTCGCTCAAACCTCGCTCTTTTGAGATGCTGGGAAATGACGCCCAGATGATTCTGACATACCTAGAAAGTCAAGGAGGCTTTATGACTTTGAATGATAAGTCGTCTCCAGAGGATATAAAGACTACCTTTGGCATTTCCAAAGGACAGTTTAAAAAAGCTTTAGGCGGTCTGATGAAAGCTGGTAAGATTAAGCAGGATGTGACTGGGACGGAGTTGGTTTGAGATACTAATCTATCTTATTTTTAAGATTTTTGATAGAATAAAAGGTATGTTAGAAAAGAAACCTCATAAAAGGAGGTCATTGTGTTAGCGATTGAAGAGATCAAAACAGTAAATCTGACAAATTTACCTAATCTGACAATTTTGACTGGTGATGATACAGGGCAATTTGAATTGATGAAATCACAATTTTTACGTCAAATTCAATACGATGCTGCAGATTTAAATATGACTTACTTTGATATGAAAGAAGCCGTTTATCCAGATGTGGAGATTGATCTAGTGAGTTTGCCCTTCTTTTCTGAAGAGAAGATCGTCATTTTGGATCATTTTTTGGATGTGACAACAGCTAAAAAATGCTATTTGACGGATGATGAGCTAAAATCTTTTGAGCAATATTTGGAAAATCCTGCAGATACGACAAAATTAGTCATTTTTGCAGAAGGAAAGTTGGACAGTAAACGGCGAATTGTAAAATTGCTCAAGCGAGATGGTAAAATTTTTGAAGCAAGTGAGCCCAAAGAACAAGACTTACGCACCTACTTTAGTAAGCAAGTTCAAGAACAGGGGTTAGAACTTCGTTCGCAAGTTTTAGAAGAATTGCTTATTAAGTCTGGTTTCGATTTTAGTGAAATTAGCAAAAACCTAGCTTTTTTAAAGGACTATAAAAAAGATGGCATCATTACAAGTGATGACATTGCTGAAGCGATTCCAAAGACTTTGCAGGACAATATTTTTGACTTGACCCAGATGATTTTGCAGCAAAAGGTAGATGCGGCAAGAAGCCTGGTGCGAGACTTGACATTGCAAGGTGAAAATGAAATCAAGTTGATTGCGATTATGCTGGGACAGTTCCGCATATTCACGCAAGTGAAAATCCTCTTTGAAAATGGACGTAACGAAAGTCAGATTGTAGCAGACTTGTCCAGTTATTTAGGACGAAAGGTGAATCCTTTTCAAATCAAATATGCTTTGCGTGATGTGCGTTCTTTACAGCTTGATTTTCTAAAAAAAGTACTTGCTTGCTTGATTGAAACAGATTACCAAATCAAGTCTGGAGTTTATGAGAAAAGTTACTTATTTGACTTGGCTTTGTTAAAGATTGCTACCCACAACTTATAAGCAAATAAGTTGAAAATTTTGTAGGTCTACGTTATCATTTTCATATAAAATGAAAAAGGGGAACAAACCAATGGCAATTATTTTACCTGATTTACCTTATTCTTACGATGCTTTGGAACCGTATATTGATGAAGAAACGATGCACTTGCATCATGACAAACACCACAATACTTATGTCAATAATGTAAATGCGGCTCTGGCAAAACACCCTGAAATCGGTGAGGATTTGGAGCAACTTTTGTCAGATGTAGAAACCATTCCAGCGGATATTCGGCAAGCTGTTATCAATAACGGTGGTGGTCATCTCAATCATGCTCTTTTCTGGGAATTGATGACACCAGAAAAGACAGAGCCGTCAGCAGCATTAGCAGCAGACCTTGAAGCAACATTTGGTTCATTTGAGGATTTCAAAGCAGCATTTACAACAGCTGCGACAAGTCGCTTTGGTTCAGGTTGGGCTTGGCTGGTGGTCAATAATGATGGTAAATTAGAAGTGACTTCAACTGCTAATCAAGACACACCAATCTCTGAAGGGAAAACACCAATTTTAGGAATTGATGTTTGGGAACATGCTTATTATGTGAAGTACCGCAATGTTCGTCCAGATTACATCAAAGCATTCTTCTCAGTCATCAACTGGAATAAGGTTAATGAATTGTACGCAGCAGCAAAATAAGGTGTGCAATGAGATAGAAAAAACGAATCTGATTAGGTTCGTTTTTTTCTGTTATAGTAAAATTACCTATACATTCCTTCCAAATAAAACCAGATTTGTTGTTTGAGGAATTTCAGAGAATGATCGTTTATTCTGTCAATCACGCCAAAAACGAGATAATGATTTTTAAATAATAGCTCATAATCAATATTTTCTCCGACAATAATAATTTTTCCTCCTTGTAAAATATCTTATCATATAAGACAATCTTCTTCTGAGTGAAATCCTTAAACAGTCATTCAACGTTGTTTAACAGTTTATCTTTGTAGTAATGAAAGAATGATTTTTTCGCAATGACACTCGTTACTTGTCCTTGCAAACCGTACTTCAAGATCTGGCTATCTCTTTTAGATACAAAGGCTCTTGCAGTGATTTTAAACAGGTTTCCCTGTTTTGTTTCAGTAGCAGAAGTGTCAATGCTGTTAATTTTACCGATAATAGTGATTGTATGATTTCCAATTTTTTCTAGAGTAAGGCGGGAAGTTTGTCCCTTTTTTAAATTGGTCATATAGGCTGAAGGCACGTAATAGGTGATAAGAACTTCTTTTGTTTTCGTGATATCTGGATAGATCTGAGCAATTTCCGTTCCTTTTGGTAGTAAAGCCTTTCCTTTGAGCGCACTGCTGATATGAAGAATACCTGTTTCAGGAGCAGTTAACTGATTGTTTTGAAGTTGAGCAGTTGCTTGGTTCAATTGATTTTGCAAATCGATTATCTGAGTTGTAAGGGTTCTTAATTCTTGCTCTGTGGTCTGGATAAATTGTGTGCGAAGTACCTCAATTTTAGTCGAAAGACTATTGTCATAGGTCGTTGCAGTTCCGGCACTAGCTTTTTGAATCTTTAGATTGGCAATGGAAGAATTTAGGCTGGATATCTTTGTATCAATTTGAGCTAAGTATTGATTTGTAGTTGACGAATCATGTTTGACGTGATATTCATTTTTATATAGGTTAAAGGTTGCTTGATGAGGATTGCTTTTTGGCAAATTTGAAACGTTGCTAGAAATGGCATTATACAATTCATGATAGTCATTCATTTGTTTTGTTAATTCGTTCATTTGCTCATCAATAGCAGCAATCGTATGGTTGGTTAAAGAAGCTTGTTTACTAACTTCGGAATTATTTTTTGAAATGCCGATAGTTAAATCTTCTGATTGTTTGATAAAATTGTTAAATGTGTTGGCATAGCCAAACTCATCTTTGTCTGTAAAAAGATTTGTTCCCTGCTGTAAACTATTTTTTAATGTTTCTAATTCTGCTTTTTGGCGCTGGTAAGTGGCAAGTTGCGTTTCAATGGCTGTTTGTTGGGAAGCTTCCATATTTTTTGTATATTGAACCAACAACTCTCCTTTGGTGACGGTCTTATTTTCAGCTAAATGATTGGTCAGAACCGTATTGTCACTGGTTGACTGAATCATGGCAATGACTTTCGTTGGTGTGATTTCGCCAATGGATTTGACAGTCACTTCTTTTTGCCCGATAAAGGAAAAAAGAACAAGAAATAGAACGAAGAATACCAAAGGCAGAATGAGAACGGTCGCAAAGTTGTGGTATCTTCGATGATAAAATTCTGCACTTTTAAACAGATTGGGATTCATAATTTACTCCTTATTTATTAAATAGATGATAATAAAAACCTTTTCTTTCTATCAATTCAGTATGAGAACCAGTTTCAATCACTTTTCCTTGGTCAAGGACGATAATCTGATTTGTACGCTTTGAAATGCTGAGACGATGAGCAACAAAAATAATGGTTTTGTCGGGTAATTTCATGAGATTATCAATGACTTTTTTCTCTGTTAGAACATCTAATCCACTCGTTGCTTCATCTAAAATGAGAATGGGAGATTTCGTCAGCAGAGCGCGTGCAAGTGCGATTCGCTGTTTTTGCCCACCAGATAATCCAGCTCCGTCAGACAATTCTGTCTGGTATCCCATGGGCATTTGTTCGATATCTGAACGAATTTCTGCAATTTCACAGGCACGAAGAATGTCTGATTGAGAAACTGTTTGATCGGCTCCTAATGTGAGGTTTTCTAGAATGGAGCCGCTAAAGATGTAAGCTTGCTGAGGCAGGTAGTTGATATATTGCCGAAGAACTTTCTTATCAATTGTCTTGAGGTCATTTCCGTTGAGGCGAATTTGTCCTTGATAAGGCTCATAAAAATGAACAATCATCTTAGCAAGTGTTGTTTTTCCCGAACCACTGATGCCGACAAGACTGATTTTATCTCCTTTCTTGATAGTCAAACTAATATCTGATAAAGTATCTCGTCCAAAGCCGTATTTATAGGAGACGTTATGGAAAGTAATGTCTCCAGCTAAGAATCTTTTCTCCGTAAGGACTTGCTTGGTTTTGAATTCGGATTCTACCAGATAAACTTCATTCAGTCGATGATTGGCAACTTTAGCTGATTGCAGTTTGGTTTGAAGATTGATAATACTTTCAAGCGGACTAGTAAAGTATGAAAGGAGAGTATTGAAAGTAATCAGCTGACCAATTGAAATCTTTTGAGACATGACTAAAGAAGCTCCAACCCAGAGAATGACCACATTCAAAATAAGTTGTGCTCCTTGTTTGAGTGCTGTCTGCATAATAGAATATTTACTTAACTTGAAAGTCTTATCCAGATAATCAACAAACTCGCTATCAATCTTTTGGTAACGGCTTTCTTCGCTGGTTAAAGATTTAATGGTTTCAATTCCGTTGATATCTTCGATAATGGCAGAATTTACCATAGCATTGCTTTGCATAACATCGTTATTCATTTTTTCAAAAGGCTTCATAAAAGCAAAAATAATGAGAGCGTAGATAGGAATTGCAAGCAAGGTGAGTAAAAAGAGATTGGTATTTTGCAGTAAAAGAACATTGCCGACAATCATCACAATGGACAAATCAAGAAAGAGAGACAGGATAGTTGAAGCTAGAGCATCAATAATGGAGTTGGCATCTGTAAAACGAGAAATAATCTCCCCAGTGCGTCTCGTCGCAAAAAAGGACATTGGTAATTCAAAAATATGCCGAATATAAGACAAAATCACATCAATTGTTAATCGTTGACTGAGCACTGTTAGCAGGTAGTCTCTTGAAAAACTCATCATTTGCTGTAAGATGTAGGCAATGATAAGCCCAATTGAAATAATCCCAAGAGTTGATTTCATCTGATTTGGGATGTATTCGTCCAAAACACCTTGCAGATAATAGGAGCCCACAATGTTGATGAGGGTCACGAGCAAACTAGCTAAGACAATATAAAAAATCAAAGAACGCTGTTTAAAGATGAGTGGTAAAAAGCTAGCAAGCCCGTTCTTCTTATCCTTATGAGGTTTATAGCTAGGTTTCGGTGCGAGAAAGATAGCAACACCAGTCCAATCTTTTGCAAATTGTTCTTTGCTAATCTTAGTTATAAATTGTTCTTTGCTAATCTTAGTTATTTTGACAGTTGGATCAGGATCACCGATAAGCAAGTGCTTTTTCTCGTTTTTATAAACAACATAATAGTGCTGAAGGTTGCCGTTTTTATTGATATGTACGATGAAAGGATAGGGAAGCTCTTCTGTATCAAACAATGTCATATCTGCTTGGATTGGTCGGGTTTCAAAGCCCATTTCTTTTGCTGCTTTGACAATTCCAAGTGCAGTTGTCCCTTCTTTGTCTGTCTTTGCGAGCTCTCTCAAGTGTGCTAAAGAATAATTTGAACCATAGTATCTAGCAATGGAAGCCAGAGCAGCAATACCACAATCTCTAGCATCTATTTGCGGCACAAACGATTTTTTTAAATTCACTATAATGTTTTCCTTTCGTTTTGTAATGTTATTTTCTCAAAAAACGCAAGAAAAAGAGCATTTTAATCTTAAATGGTCGTTCTGATGTCTTAAATGATTAAAAAATACCATTCAAGATGTCAAAGCTACTGTTTAAGAATTTAATGTTTACAAAACCAAGAAAATAGTTATATTTAAATGATGTTCAAGATAATTTAAATTGAACAATTTTAAAAGTCGATTTTATAAATTGAAAGAGGAAAATCTGATGGTAGAGATAAACTGGTTTTTAGGTGGCAAAGAGAGACGAGATGAAGCAGTCACTATTGTTGACGATCTGCTTTCAAATTTGACGAATCCCGATTTGAAGAAAGTCTTGTTATCTTATCGTGAAGAGTTGAAAAAGCAGGAAATAGCAACTCCATTTATATTAAGTCGTATGAATCTTGCTCTTTTTCAAAAGCTGATTGAGAAAAATATTCATTTATCAGAAGTTCAGTCTAATCAGTTGAAGAGATTAAGAAGTTTATCAAATATACGGTATATATTTTAACCTAGCTAATATAAGCCTATATAAAAATGCATTAGAACACGAATAATAACTTTTTCATTGCTTCATATAGACAGTTTGATTTGTAACAGTAAATAGCAATCTCTTAGTGATATGATTAATTACGTCTGTGAAATGATGTACTGGAAACGTAAAAAATGAGATGATTAGAAAGTAGGAATATATGACTTATTTAAAGAAACTACAACTATGGATTTTAGGTGGCTTAATAGGAACCTTGCTTTTAGACTATTGGTCACACGATTTAAAGCAGCTTTATGCTATTGTTGCGACTTATGTGATGAGTTCAGCCTATACATTTATCTGCATAAAAATATTGAAGTTTAATGAGAGGCTCACATTGCTGTCGGCTGTTATGTTGTCGGTTGTAGTGATGATTGTTTGCTTATATTTTTTACCTCAATTTATCCTATAAAAATGGAAGACTTTTATTAAGGTAAGAATAAATCAAAAAGTGGAGAATACCATGAAAGTAATTTATAAAAATCAAGTAGCTAATGTTTGGAAAATTGGTAAGGAAACTGAACAGCCTGATTGGGTGAAAGCAGCTTTTGCTAAAAATTATTTATATTGGTTGGATGATCATTTTCGGATTTTAATGGCAGGACTAAATCCTTCTACGCTAGAAAATTTAAAAATTGGCGCAGTTGGAACAGTAGGCGGTGGATTTGCTGGTTATGGCATGTATGTGCTAGGGTATATTGATGATTATTTGGATGTAACCAATCACCGAGTCGTCTCTCAAAAAACATTTGAAAAAGAGTATCATGTTCAAGAAAATTTTAAAATAAATTGATTTTTTATCACTTTTTAGCAGACTAGCTGAGATAGTTTTACCATTCAGGGGATCAGAGCTATCATTTAGGATTTTTTTTAATGAACTAGAATTATTAGTTTATACTGTATATATATAATAAAGGAAGTTGAAAATAGTTAATGATTCTGTTTATCATATCTTGTTATTTTTTTATTCTTCCTATATAATGAGGTATATAAGTTAGGAGAAGTGCGTGAGTAAAAAGACAATAATTCTTTGTTTGATTGGTTGCTTTATGATATGTGGTGTGTTGGTGTTAAGTGCTGTGCACTTTGGGCAAGCTAGAAAGCCACATCATACGAAGGTAGCTAAAAGTTACACAGTTAGTCAAGAAAAGAAAAAAAGTTCGTCAAAAGAGTCGAAACCAGCAACTACTCGTGTTCCAACAAAAAGTATGGAAGAAAAGCAGAAAGTCATGGAAGCTGATTTGCCTGTAATGGGAGCTTATGGTTTGTATTATGATTATGCCAATCTAAATTTGGTTCAAGTCGTACAGGCGTATCTAGATGAGATGGGAATTGATCATTCACAAGTTGCATTTTCTTATAAGGATTTAACGAGTGGGCAAACCTATGCTATGAATGAGACGCAGCCGATGACAGCAGGCTCAACTTACAAATTGCCATTAAATATGTTGGTCGTTGATGAGGTAGAAAAGGGAAATTTATCACTAACCGAGCGGTTTGATATTACACATACTCGCTATGAATATATCGGTGAACACAATAATTACGTAGCGGCATTTAATGGGACAATGAACATTCCTGAGATGCAGGAATACTCTCTTCTCTATTCTGAAAATACACCTGCTTATGCTTTAGCGGAATGCTTAGGTGGCTTGGATAAAGCCTATACGATGTATCAGCGCTATGGAAAAGGAAAGGGCGAGATTAAGACAATCAACCAACAGAATCAAACAACGACGGATTATTATATTCAGGTGTTGGATTATCTTTGGAAACATCAGGAAAAATATAAAGATATTTTGTATTATATCGGTGAGTCTTTTCCAAATGAATACTATAAACGATATGTAAGAGACATTCCAATCTACCAAAAGCCAGGTTATGTTGCAGAGGCATTAAATGTAGACGCAGTTGTGTGTGAGGAAAAGCCTTATTTGATTGCCCTTTATACAGCAGGACTGGGAGGAACGACTTCAGAGAGTGATGAAATCAGCGGTGTTGGTATTACGCAAGTTGGGCAATTGGCCTATGTCATCAATGAATGGCATCGAGTGAATATAAATTAAGATACATATATTTATGTGTCAAAGGACACATTGTAAAAAGAACAAATTTCAGAAAAATGTAAGGGCTCTCTTTAAGATTGAAGCCCTTTTGTGTTATAATAAAAGCAGAATGTAAAAAAAGGACCACAAGGATATCATGATTAACAAAGAGCATTATCGTTACATTAGGGAACATCCTGCTTTTGAAAATTTACCAGTTGAACATTTTGATAAAATAGCGGTTGAGATTCAATTTCGTAAAGTACCAAAAGGACAGATTATTTTCTTTTCTGGCGATAAACGAGAGCGACTTTTTTTGATTTATAAAGGCTATGTTCGCATTGAACAGTACGACCAGACAGATTCATTTAATTACATTGATTATGTGAAAGAAAATACCATGTTTCCTTATGGTGGTATGTTTGAAGATGAGACTTACCACTATTCTGGCGTATCTGTGACAGATTTGGAATATTTTTCGATTCCTGTTGACTTGTATGAATATTATTCTAAGCAAACTATAAAGCAAACGTTATTCATTACACATAAGTTGTCAAATATTTTGCGTTTCCATGAATTACGCTTGCGAAACTCTGTTTTGGCTAGTGCGACAGAGCGAGTTATTCAAGCGATTTCAATTTTATGTATTGATTTTTGCCAAGATAGAGATGATATTCCTTTTGCACTTAGTATGAAAGAACTAGCTAAACTAGGTGCAACTACTCGTGAAACAGTTAATCAAGTGTTGAAAAAATTAACAGAAGAAAACATTATTCAATATAAACGAAAGAAACTAGTCTTTTTGGATAAAGAATACTTTTTAAAATATTTTGAAGATATGTAATGCAAAAGAGGGCGAAATTGTAGTAGAAAACGCAATTTCTTGTCCTCTTTTTCATTTAGACAAATATGAGCTTAAGAATTTGATTAATTTCTAAAAAATAATTATTCATAAAACCAATAAAATGCATAAAATATTTATAGAAAGCGTTTTATTTTGAAATAATATTTGAATTTCTTTTAAAAAAAGCAAAGGATTTGGCATTTTGAATGTACAATTGATTGTGAAAGCGCAAACAAAAGATATTACAATATAACATGTAAATAGAACTTAAGGAAACTTAAGTCACAAAGAAAAAGAGGAGGACATAAGATGTCTACACATCCTATTCATGTTTTCTCAGAAATAGGAAAACTGAAAAAAGTTATGCTACATCGTCCTGGTAAAGAGTTGGAAAACTTGATGCCGGATCACTTGGAACGTCTGCTTTTTGACGATATTCCATTCTTGGAAGACGCTCAAAAAGAACATGATGCTTTTGCAGACGCTCTTCGTAAAGAAGGTATTGAAGTTCTTTACCTTGAAAAGTTGGCCGCTGAATCATTGACTTCTCCAGAAATTCGTAACGAATTTATTGAAGAATATCTTGATGAAGCAAATATTCGCGGGGCACAAACAAAAGTGGCTATTCGCGACATTCTTCATGGTATAGAAGACAACCTTGAATTGGTTGAAAAGACAATGGCAGGTTTCCAAAAAGCAGAATTGCCAGAAATTCCTGAAGAAGCTAAAGGATTGACCGACTTAGTAGAATCAGACTATCCATTTGCTATTGACCCAATGCCAAACTTGTACTTCACACGTGACCCATTTGCTACAATTGGTAATGCGGTGTCATTGAACCACATGTACTCAGATACACGTAATCGTGAAACACTTTATGGTAAATACATTTTCAAATACCACCCAGTATATGGTGGCAATGTTGACTTGGTTTATAACCGTGAAGAAACAACTCGTATCGAAGGTGGAGATGAACTTGTTCTTTCTAAAGATGTTCTTGCAGTAGGTATTTCACAACGTACAGACGCAGCATCTATTGAAAAACTTTTGGTCAATATCTTTAAGAAGAATGTTGGCTTCAAGAAAGTGATTGCATTTGAATTCGCTAATAATCGTAAATTCATGCACTTAGATACAGTCTTCACAATGGTTGACTATGACAAGTTCACGATTCACCCAGAAATTGAAGGCGACCTTCGCGTTTACTCTGTTACTTATGAAAATGAAAAACTTCATATTGCAGAAGAAAAAGGCGATTTGGCTGAATTGTTAGCTAAGAATCTTGGTATTGACAAAGTTCATTTGATTCGTTGTGGTGGTGGAAATACTGTTGCTGCTGCTCGTGAACAATGGAACGACGGTTCAAATACCCTTACAATTGCACCAGGCGTGGTAGTGGTATATGACCGTAACGTTGTTACCAACAAGATTCTTGAAGAATACGGACTTCGTTTGATTAAGATTCGCGGAAGTGAATTGGTTCGCGGTCGTGGTGGACCTCGTTGTATGTCAATGCCATTTGAACGTGAAGAACTTTAAGATTAGAAAGAGGAATAATTAGAATGACAAACTCAGTGTTCCAAGGACGCAGCTTCTTGGCAGAAAAAGATTTTACACGTGCAGAATTAGAATATCTTATCGGTTTAGCAGCTCATTTGAAAGATTTGAAAAAGCGCAATATTGAACATCATTACTTAGCAGGTAAAAATATTGCTCTCTTGTTTGAAAAAACTTCAACTCGTACTCGTGCAGCTTTCACAACAGCAGCGATTGACCTTGGTGCTCATCCAGAATACCTAGGAGCTAACGACATCCAACTTGGCAAGAAAGAATCTACTGAAGATACTGCTAAAGTATTGGGACGTATGTTTGATGGAATTGAATTCCGCGGATTCAGCCAACGCATGGTAGAAGAATTAGCAGAATTCTCAGGTGTTCCTGTATGGAATGGTTTGACAGACGAATGGCATCCAACTCAAATGTTAGCTGACTATTTGACAGTTCAAGAAAACTTTGGTCGTTTGGAAGGCTTGACTCTTGTCTACTGTGGTGACGGACGCAATAACGTTGCAAACAGCCTTCTTGTAACAGGTGCTATCCTCGGTGTGAATGTGCACATCTTCTCTCCAAAAGAACTCTTCCCAGCTGAAGATATCGTGAAATTGGCAGAAGGATATGCGAAAGAAAGTGGCGCACATGTCTTAATTACTGACAATGCAGATGAAGCTGTTAAAGGTGCAGATGTCCTTTACACAGACGTTTGGGTATCTATGGGTGAAGAAGACAAATTCGCAGAACGTGTAGCCCTTTTGAAACCTTACCAAGTAAATATGGACTTGGTTAAGAAAGCTGACAATGAAGATTTAATCTTCTTGCACTGCTTACCAGCTTTCCATGATACAAATACTGTCTATGGTAAAGATGTTGCTGAAAAATTCGGCGTTGAAGAAATGGAAGTAACTGACGAAGTATTCCGCAGCAAATACGCTCGCCAATTTGACCAAGCTGAAAACCGTATGCATACTATTAAAGCAGTTATGGCAGCAACTCTTGGTAACCTTTATATTCCAAAAGTATAATTTAAAACCAAAACCGTTTACCAACAGCTATGAGGGCTGCGACTAATAGCTTTAGTCCAGTCCTCATTTTTAATAGTGCTCGTTTCTATTGTTATTACTAAATACTAAAATAGAAACATAATACAAGAATAACTCTAAGGAGGCTCATTATTTATGGCAAATCGGAAAATCGTTGTGGCTTTGGGAGGGAATGCCATCCTTTCATCTGATCCGTCAGCAAAAGCACAACAAGAAGCATTAGCAGAAACAGCAAGTCATCTTGTAAAATTGATTAAAAATGGTGACGACTTGATTATCACTCATGGAAATGGACCGCAAGTTGGAAATCTTTTATTGCAACATTTAGCGGCAGATTCTGAAAAAAATCCAGCGTTTCCGCTTGATTCGCTCGTTGCAATGACAGAAGGAAGTATCGGCTACTGGTTGCAAAATGCTCTTCAAAATGCTTTACGTGAAGAAGGTATTGAAAAAGAAGTGGCTTCTGTTGTGACACAAGTCGTGGTTGACAAAAATGACCCAGCTTTCACAAATTTGAGCAAACCAATCGGACCATTCTACACAGAAGAAGAAGCAAAAGCAGAAGCTGAAAAGAGTGGAGCTACTTTCAAAGAAGATGCTGGACGTGGCTGGAGAAAAGTGGTTGCTTCACCAAAACCAGTTGGAATCAAAGAAATTGAAACCATTCGTACGCTTATCAATGCAGGACATGTCGTTGTGGCTGCTGGTGGTGGCGGCATTCCTGTTATCAAGGAAGACAACGGTCATCTTGCCGGCGTAGAAGCAGTAATTGACAAAGACTTTGCTTCACAATGTCTGGCTGAATTGGTCGAAGCAGATCTTTTCATTGTCTTGACAGGTGTGGATTATGTCTATGTCAACTATAATAAACCAGACCAAACCAAGTTAGAGCGTGTTAATGTAGCTCAGCTTGAAGAATACATCAAGCAAGAACAGTTTGCACCAGGAAGTATGTTGCCTAAAGTGCAAGCAGCTATTGCCTTTGTAAATGATCGACTAGAAGGCGAAGCTGTCATTACTTCTCTTGAAAACTTAGGTGCTTTAATTGAGTCTGAAAGCGGAACGATTATTGAAAAGGGATAACAGAGTGTTATCATTTATAAGTTTAAGACTGTAATAAAACTTTTTAAAACAATGTTAGTGTTTCCTATTTTTAGATTTGCTTTCTTTTGATCTATTTTACTGTTGTGAAATGATAATTTTTTTGGAAATTACTAGTTTTTTCCAGATGAATATGTTAAAATATAGTCAAAGGAAGCGCTTTCTGAAAATGGGATTCGGTTAAATTTTTACAATTTGTTACATTTAGGAGGAAAACAAATGAGTGAAAAAGCAAAAAAAGGGTTTAAGATGCCGTCATCTTATACCGTTTTGATGATTATCATTGCCATTATGGCAGTATTGACCTGGATTATTCCAGCTGGTCAATATGATGCTGATAAGTCTGGTAATCTAATTACAGGAACTTATAAGACTGTTGCTCAAAATCCACAAGGGATTTGGGATGTCTTAATGGCTCCAATTCGTGCTATGCTTGGGAAAGAACCAACTTCAGCAGCGATTGACGTTTCGTTCTTTATCTTGATGGTTGGTGGTTTCCTTGGAGTAGTCAACGAAACAGGTGCTCTTGATGTAGGGATTGCTTCCATCGTCAAGAAGTACAAGGGTCGTGAAAAGATGTTGATTTTAGTCTTGATGCCTTTGTTTGCTCTTGGCGGATCAACTTATGGTATGGGTGAAGAAACTATGGCTTTCTATCCACTTCTTGTGCCAGTTATGATGGCAGTAGGATTTGATAGTTTGACTGCGGTAGCTATTATCCTTCTTGGTTCTCAAATTGGATGTTTAGCTTCTACTCTAAACCCATTTGCTACAGGTATAGCTTCTGCGACAGCAGGTGTGGGTACTGGTGACGGTATTGTTCTTCGGTTAATCTTCTTTGTTGTGATGACAGCACTTGGTACGTATTTCGTTTATCGTTATGCGGATAAGATTCAAAAAGATCCTACAAAATCTTTGGTTTACAGCCATCGCGAAGAAGATTTGAAACACTTTAATGTAGATGCAGTTGCTAATGTAGAATCTACTCTTAGCAAGAAACAAAAACAAGTGTTGGTACTCTTTGTCTTGACCTTTGTTCTTATGATTATGAGTTTCATTCCGTGGACGGATTTGAACGTACATGTCTTTGAAAACTTCAACAAATGGTTGGTTGGCATTCCTGTAATTGGTAAAATTGTGGGTACATCAACTTCTGCATTAGGTACTTGGTACTTCCCAGAAGGAGCAATGCTTTTTGCAGTTATGGGTATTATCATTGGTTTTGTTTACCGCATGAAAGAAGATCGCTTCATCACTGTATTTATCAATGGTGCAGCTGATTTGCTTGGTGTTGCACTTATCGTAGCTGTTGCTCGTGGTATTCAAGTCATCATGAACGATGGTATGATTACGGCTACAATCCTTCACTGGGGTGAAGTAGGACTCAAGGGTCTATCATCTCAAGTATTTATCGTATTGACTTACATTTTCTATCTGCCAATGTCATTCCTTATCCCATCAACATCTGGTCTTGCCAGTGCAACAATGGGTATCATGGCACCTCTTGGAAAATTCGTCAACGTTCCAGCAAGCTTGATTATCACTGCTTACCAATCTGCTTCTGGTCTTTTGAACCTTGTTACTCCAACATCTGGTATCGTTATGGGAGCACTTGCTCTTGGACGTATTGATTTGGGTACTTGGTGGAAATTCGTTGCAAAATTGGTTGCGGGAATCTTTGTAGTAAGTATTCTACTTCTTATTTTAGGAACTTTCTTATAATAAGAAATTAATGAGGTGTTCTCTATGAAACAATTTTTAACCGAAAAAATTAAGTCTGATTATTTAGAATCGCTGAAAACAATCGTTTCCTACCCGTCAGTTCTTAATGAAGGGGAAAATGGGACACCTTTCGGACAATCTATTCAAAACGTCTTAGAAAAAATGCTAGAGATCACTAGGAGTTTAGGTTTTAAAACTTACATTGATCCTAAAGGCTATTATGGATATGCAGAAATCGGTCAGGGAGAAGAACTCCTGGCCGTTCTCTGCCATTTAGACGTTGTTCCAGCGGGAGATTTGTCCGATTGGGAAACTCCTCCATTTGAAGCAACTATAAAAGATGGTTGGATACATGGACGTGGGGTGCAAGATGATAAAGGTCCGTCCCTAGCTGCACTTTATGCTGTTAAAGCATTGATGGATGCAGGTGTGACATTTAACAAGCGGATTCGTTTCATCTATGGTACAGACGAAGAAACTCTGTGGCGCTGTATGGCTCGTTACAATGAGCTGGAGGAAACAGCGACTCTTGGTTTTGCACCGGATTCTTCTTTCCCGCTGACTTATGCTGAAAAAGGTTTGCTGCAGATTAAGTTACATGGTTCAGGTTCACAAGAACTTGCTATTGAAGCAGGAGAAGCCTTTAATGTTGTACCTGCAAAAGCAAGCTATACGGGAAATTTAGCAGATTCATTAGAAGCTGAATTGAAAAAACAGGCTTTTGAATACGAACGAACTGCAGATACAGTAACAGTCATTGGTGTCCCTAAGCATTCAAAAGATGCAGCTGAGGGAGTGAATGCTATTGTACGTTTGACAACAGGACTAAATCCGCTTATTCAACACTCTGCCATTCAATTTATCGCTGAAGCAGTTAGGGAAGATGCTACAGGCAGCCGCTTGTTTGGTGAAATTTCAGATGAGCCTTCAGGAACTTTGTCATTCAATGTTTCTGGATTAAGCTTAGATCAGGACAAGTCTGAAATTCGGATTGACATGCGGATTCCAGTTCTTGCAGACAAAGATAAATTAGTACAGGAATTAAGCCAACTTGCTGAAGAATATCAATTGCGTTATGAAGAATTTGACTATCTTGCACCATTATATGTGCCGCTTGATAGTGAATTGGTCAGCACGTTAATGGCTGTCTATAAAGAAAAAACAAATGATAATAGTCCTGCTGTGTCCTCTGGTGGTGCTACATTTGCTCGCACCATGCCAAATTGCGTGGCCTTTGGCGCACTTTTCCCTGGTGCTTTGCAAACAGAACATCAAGCGAATGAACGAACTGTGATTGACGATCTGTATAAGGCAATGGATATTTATGCTGAAACGATTTATCGGTTGGCTGGGAAATAGTTAGAAGAAAAAAGCTGAGAGTGGACGAAAATGTCCATTCTCAGCTTTTTCATACTTAAAAAGGTTATTCTTTACTAAAGAAGAACGGGGGTGCAAATTGTTTTAATTTGTTAAAACAGTCTTGTGCTTTTTGATTGTCCTCGCAGATAATCAAGCAGACATCATCACCGCAGACCGTTGCGACAATTTCGGAAAATTCTAGAGCATCTAAGATAGAGCCGAATGATTGTGCCAATCCAGGAAGAGTTTTCATGACAACTTGATGTTGAACAGGACGCAACATAATCAAGGCATCTTCCATATAGAGACGCAGGCGTTTTTCCCAGCGTGAAGGTGCCATGCTATTGATAATATAATAAGAAATATCTGCTTCGTGTACTTTTACTAAGTTCAAAGCTTTAATGTCTCGAGAAAGTGTGGATTGCGTCACTGTAACGCCATTTGCTGAAAGCAAATCTTGTAATTCTTGTTGTGTGTGAATTTTTTTCTCTAGGACAAGCGAGCGAATGAGTCGATGACGGCTTTCAATTTTATTCATATTTCACCTATTATTTTATAAACATAGCATCTCCAAAGCTGAAAAAGCGGTATTTTTCATCAATGGCATGCTGATAAGCAGAGAGCACTAATTCTCGACCTGCAAAGGCTGAAACGAGCATGACGAGAGTGGACTTTGGAAGGTGGAAATTGGTAGAAAAAGCATCTACGATTTTCCAATCGTAGCCAGGTTTAATAAAGATGTTGGTCCAACCGGAGTCTGCTTTGATTTCCCCATTAAATTTTGAACCGATTGTCTCTAGTGTACGGATAGAAGTTGTTCCGACCGCTATAACACGTTTCCCGCTGGCTTTGACCTGTCGAAGCGTGTCAGCTGCTTCTTCAGACAGTGTATAGAATTCTGAATGCATCTCATGTTCGTCCACATTATCTACAGAGACAGGACGGAAGGTTCCTAGACCAACATGAAGCGTCAGATAGACTAATTTCACACCTTTAGCTTCAATCTGAGTCAGCAGCTCTTTGGTAAAATGAAGCCCGGCAGTAGGAGCAGCCGCTGAGCCATTTTCTTTAGCATAAACAGTCTGATAGCGTTCACGGTCTTTTAATTTTTCATGAATATAAGGCGGCAAGGGCATTTCGCCCAGACTTTCAAGCACTTCCAAGAAAATCCCTTGGTAATGGAAACGTACAATTCGTCCACCGTGTTCTAATTCTTCTAAGACAGTTGCTGTTAAGCGCCCGTCACCAAAAGATATAGCTGCTCCGACTTTTAAGCGCTTGGCTGGTTTCGCTAGCACTTCCCAATCATCTCCTGCGATGTTTTTCAACAGTAGTAATTCAACATGTCCGCCTGTTTCAGGCTTTTCACCATGAAGGCGTGCTGGCAAGACGCGCGTATCATTCATAACCAAAGCGTCTCCGGGATTTAATTGGTCGATAATAGCGTCAAAGTGAGTATCTTCCAGTTGACCAGTTTCGTGATTGACGACTAAAAGGCGGGAAGCATCTCGCTTTTCTAAAGGTGTTTGTGCGATTAACTCTTCTGGTAAATGAAAGTCAAAATCAGCAGTATTCATACATTCTCCTTAAGCTGTAAATAAAATCCATAATGAATAACAAGAAGCAACAAGTGGCAGGCACATGAGTAAAATGCCTAAAATCAATAGGGTATAATGCCACATTCGCTTGGTTTTGAGAAGAAGTGCAGTTATGACAAAAGCAACTCCTAACAAAAATAAACAGAATAAATAGACTAACATTCTTCTATTATAACACGATTTTTCGTGCAAACAAGCTCGGATTCTTTAAAAAGGGACAAATTCTCTTGACAAAAATTGGTCTATACCATATAATATAATTAAATAAGGAAAAGGAGTTTAGCGATGAGAATTATTCAAGTGGAAAATCAAGTAGACGGTGGTAGAGTAGCCTTTGAATTATTAAAAGAAAAATTAGCGAAAGGAGCTAAAACGTTAGGATTAGCGACAGGTAGCAGTCCTTTGAGTTTTTACGAGCAAATTGTTGAAAGTGACCTTGATTTGTCAGGCTTAACCAGTGTGAATCTAGACGAGTACATCGGGCTAAGTGGAGAAAATCCTCAGTCATATCGCTATTTCATGCAGGAGCATTTATTTGATAAAAAGCCATTTAAGGAAAGCTTCTTGCCAAATGGTGTTGCAGAAAATGCGGAAGCAGAAATCAAACGCTACAATCATGTTCTGGCAGAGAATCCTGTTGATTTGCAAATTTTAGGAATTGGCACTAATGGTCATATTGGGTTTAATGAACCAGGGACGAGCTTTGATAGTACTGTTCATGTAGTGGATTTGGAGAAATCAACCATTGAAGCCAATGCTCGTTTCTTTGACCAGATAGAAGATGTGCCAACTCAAGCTTACTCAATGGGCATTCAAAATATTCTCAATGCAAAATCCATTATTTTATTTGCTTATGGTGCTTCAAAAGCAAAAGCGATTGCAGGAACCGTGGAAGGACCGATTACAGAAGAACTACCAGGAAGCGTCCTTCAAAAACATGAAGATGTTGTCATTATCGCAGATAAAGAAGCTTTAAGCATTTTGAAAAAATAAGAATCTATTTCCTATCTAATTTTTAGGTAGGTTTTTTGACATTTTGAAAAAAGTTCGTTATCTTATGGATAAAGTGTGCTATACTAGAAGATAAGTGAGAACTTAGGAGGATTCTAGTGAAAAAGCTGTTAGCTATTGTTTGTCTTTTTATGTTGTATGTGGGAGTAACTGCTGCTCGTGCAGATGAATTGGTTGATATGGCACAAAAAATGTATCCAAACGAGAAGGTCAATCCAATCAATCGTCCGAAATCATCCTTGATTGTAGATGCTAATACGGGAAATATCCTTTGGCAAGACAATATTGATGAAGTTCGTGATCCTGCCAGTATGAGCAAATTGATGACCTTGTATTTAGTTTTTGAAGCAATTCAGCAAGGAAAGTTGAGCGAAAATACAGTTATCAAAGCAACACCACGTGATGAAGCAATTGCCAAAATTTACGAAATTTCCAACAATAAAATTGTGGCGGGAGTAGATTATACTGTCTCTGAATTGATTACGATGACAGCTGTTCCATCTTCAAATGCGACAACTGTTATGTTAGCCAATTATTTATCTAACAATGATCCAGATACATTTTTGGACATGATGAATGCCAAGGCAAAAGAATTAGGTATGACCAATACAAAATGGTTCAATGCCAGTGGAGCTGCAGCTGTTTCTTTCAAAGGCTTGTATACTCCACAACGGTATGATAACAATGCAGCCAATCAGACAACGGCGCGCGATTTAGCCATTTTAGGGTACCATTTCGTCAAGAATTATCCAAATATTTTAAATTACACCAATAAACCAGTCGTAACGGTAAAAAAGGGAACGCCGTATGAAGAAACCTTTGAAACCTATAATTACTCACTTCCCGGTGCCAAATATGGCATTGAAGGCGTCGAAGGTTTAAAGACGGGGTCAAGTCCACGAGGAGCTTTTAATTACATCGCAACGATTAAGCGAGGGGAACAACGTTTGATTAGTGTTATCATGGGAGTTGGGAATTGGTCTGACCAAGACGGAGAATATTACCGCCATCCATTTGGCAATGCCTTGATTGAGAAAGCTTATGCTGATTATGAGTACAAAAAAATTTTCAAGGCTGGAGAACAAACAATCAATGGAAAAAGATATAACCTGTCAAAAGATTTCTATGCAACAGTGAAAAAAGGCACAGCAGCAAAAGCAGTTGTGGAAAATGACGTATTGAAAAATGATAATGGTTTGGAGCAACTTTCTTCGCTTATTTCAAACGGAGATAATGTCACAGAAGTAAAGAATACAGCAATTAAAAACAGTGCAGCTAAATCAACTGTAAAAACTACAACAGCAAAATCTAGCGGAAAAAGTTTGAAGCAACTCTTTTTAGATTATCACATTCTGATCGCAGTTCCGTTGCTTATTCTTTTGCTCATTGTCGTTTTTGAAGCAACGAAACGTAAGCAAAGAAGAAAACAGCGTACAACTAACGATACACAGCTATCTCGTCGTCAGAAACGTTAATCACTCATTGCAGAATAGAAAGCTCGATTGATTTATCCAATCGGGCTTTGTCACCTTTTTAGGGAGAAGGAAAAATCATGTTTAGGAAATTTCAAAATAGCTATTTTGCTTATTTTTTGATGTATAATTTTTATTTTTTATCGTATTCGCTTTTTTCGACTTTAATTTCAGTTTATATGCTGGATAAGGGCTATTCAGCTAGCCAGGTTTCGCTGGTTGTTTCCGCCTCGTTCTTTTCTTCAATGATTGTACAGCCTATCATGGGTGTTTTGAATGACGCGATTGGCATTAAAAAAGTAACCATTTATAGTTTCCTTCTGATTATTGTGGGAGCAATCTTTTTCACGCAAGCCAATAATCTCTTGCTGTTGACAATTTGGTATAGTGCTGTTTTAATGTTGGTAAATGGTGTCAACCCTGTTATGGATGTGCTAGCGGCTCAAAGTCCTTATACTTATGGGAAAATCCGTATCTGGGGGACTTTTGGTTATGCAATGGGTTCGCAATTGGCAGGATTGATTTATAAATTCATCTCTCCTCAAGCGATTTTCATTGTGTTTATCGGCATGATGTGTGTGAGCATTCTTGGAGTGCTAGGGATTGATCCGAAACACGATCAACCTCGCAAAAAGACTAAACAAACGAAAAATGATTCCTATATTGGACAGATTTTTAAAAATAAAACATATTTGTTTTACCTCGTTATTGTAGCGCTCTATTCTGGAGTCGGGAATACTGGTCACACTTATATACCATCTATGTTAGAGCATAGTGGTTTAAGTGTCAATGTGGCGACGACTGTGGTAGCTATTTCTGTTATTTGTGAGTCGCCCTTGATCTTCTTTTCTTATCTTTTTATGGATAAACTTCCGATTAAAAAATTGCTTTATATTCCCCTGCTCATTTTGCTCTTACAGTATGTGATTTATGGTCTGGATTTGGGATTGACTTCCAAGATTCTTTTGACCTTGATGTCAAAGCACGCCACAGGAATGTTGTTGATTATGGTGACTTTAAAGATTGTTGCTAATGTAGTAGATGAAAAATATATGGTGACAGCTATTGCCCTTGTTCAAACAGCCCGAAATTTGGGAACCATTCTTATCCAAAATATTGCAGGAGACATTATTGACAAATCTGGCTATGAAATGATGAGCTTTTTCTTAGCTGGTGTGATGATTGTAGTGCTTGTTTTAGCCTTCTTTTTGAAAGTGCCAAACAAGCCAAATCAGAAATTATTCGGTTAAAATAAGAGAGGTATAAAAAAGCTGGATTGAAAGTCTCCAGCTTCATAGCATATTGTATAATAAAGCAATGACGAATTAGTTACCGGATAAGGCTCATGAAACGAGTCTTAATCTTGTTTGCTTTTTAAGCTCGAAAAAACACTTTTGACGAAAACTTTTTTTCTTTACCCACCCCCAACGGTCTCCCAGACTGTTGAGCAACCTTGCGAGTGTGAGACTACGAACTTAAAATTTTTAAGATGAGTTCTGTCTCACTCTTTTTTACGAATAATTTAAGTAAAAGGGGAAAATAATCTATGTTAATGGCTTGTCAGGAAAACGGAAAAATGCTAAATGCTGTGGAAGATAGGGTAAATCCACCGGGTAGGTTTCTCTGCCCGGCTTGTAAGGAAGCGGTGCGATTTAAAAATGGCAAGGTGATGCGACCGCATTTTGCTCATATTTCTTTAAAAGAATGTCATTTTTATACGGAAAATGAAAGCGCAGAACACTTGAATTTGAAAGCTGCTTTGTTTACTTGGGCTAGAAAATCCAATCATGCGATTCAAGTAGAAGCTTATTTACCAGAATTGCAGCAAATCGCAGATTTGTTAGTTGAAAAACAAATTGTGCTTGAAGTTCAGTGTAGCTCACTTAGTCAAAAACGCTTAAAAGAGCGTACGGAAAGTTATCGTCAGCATGGCTATCGCGTTCTTTGGCTCTTGGGAAAGAAACTTTGGCTGAAAAATACTTTGACCAATTTACAAAAGGATTTTCTCTATTTCAGTCAAAATATGGGCTTTCATATGTGGGAATTGGACGAACAAAAACAGCTTTTGAGGCTTAAATACTTGATTCATGAAGATTTGCATGGCAAGGTTCAGTATAAGGAGAAAAGTTTTGCTTTTGGTAAAGGAAACCTTTTAGACATCTTTCGTCAGCCATTCTGCAAGCAGGAAATGACGAGTTTTCTGGCAAAAGAAGATAAAAATATTTGCAGTTATGTGCGCCAGCAGCTCTACTATCAGCAGCCCAAATGGATGAAATGGCAGGCAGAATTGTATCAAACGGGTGATAATTTATTAACCAAAACGGCTAGTGACTTTTATCCGCAAGTCCAACCTGTTCGTTCCAGCTCTTTCTGTCAGATTTTTCAGGATCTCACGCCTTATTACCAGCAATTTTCAGCTTATTATGAAAAAGAAAAAAATAAAAATCTTCAAATTCTCTATCCTCCAGCCTTTTATGCAAAGATTTTTGGCAATATTTATGATAGAATAGGAAGGACGGAGGAAATTTTATGGCAAAACAAAGAAATGAAATTGAAGAAAAATACACTTGGGACCTAACAACGATTTTCCCAACAGATGAAGCTTTTGAGGCAGAGTTAACTCAAGTTTCAAAAGAATTAAAAGAAGCCAGCAGCTTAGCCGGTCATCTTTTGGGCTCAGCTGACAGCCTCTTAAAAACAACAGAAATCCAGTTGGACTTGATGCGTCGTATCGAAAAACTCTATTCCTATGCTCACATGAAAAATGACCAAGATACACGCGTGGCAAAATACCAAGAATACCAAGCCAAAGGAATGGCCATTTATAGTGAGTTCGGACAGGCCTTTGCTTTCTATGAGCCAGAATTTATGGCAATCACAGACGAGCAATATCAGACTTTCTTAGCTGAAAAGCCTGAATTGCAAATCTATCAGCACTTCTTTGATAAGCTGCTGCAAAAGAAACCTCACATCCTTTCTCAACGTGAGGAAGAATTGTTGGCAGGTGCTGGTGAAATTTTTAGTGCTGCAGGTGATACTTTTGGAATCTTGGACAATGCCGATATTGTCTTTCCAACCGTACATGACGAAGAAGGAAATGAAGTGCAATTGACGCACGGAAATTACATTAGTTTAGTGGAGTCGAAAAATCGTACAGTCCGCAAGGAAGCTTATGAAGCGCTTTACAGCGTCTATGAGCAATATCAACACACTTACGCCAAGACTCTCCAAACGAATGTTAAAGTTCATAATTACAATGCCAAAGTTCGTAATTTTTCTTCTGCGCGTGAAGCTGCCTTGTCTGCTAACTTTATTCCAGAAAGTGTTTATGATAGCTTAGTGTCTGCGGTAAACAAACATTTGCCACTCTTACATCGCTACATTGCGCTACGTGCAAAGATTTTAGGTCTTTCTGATTTGAAAATGTACGACCTCTATACACCATTGTCAGAAGCAGATTACAAATTTACCTATGAAGAAGCTTTGACAAAAGCAGAAGAAGTTTTAGCGATTCTCGGAGATGATTATCTTAGTCGAGTGAAAAAGGCCTTTTCAGAGCGCTGGATTGATGTTCATGAGAATCAAGGCAAACGCTCAGGAGCTTATTCTGGCGGTTCTTACGATACCAATGCTTTTATGTTGCTCAACTGGCAAGATACGTTGGACAATCTTTTCACGCTGGTTCATGAAACGGGTCACAGCATGCATTCCAGCTATACTCGTGAAACACAGCCGTACGTTTACGGAGATTATTCTATTTTCTTAGCTGAGATTGCTTCTACGACCAATGAAAATATCCTTACGGAGAAATTATTGGAAGAAGTAGATGATGATCAAACCCGCTTTGCGATTCTGAATCATTTCTTGGACGGTTTCCGTGGAACTGTTTTCCGCCAAACTCAATTTGCCGAGTTTGAACATGCCATTCACAAAGCTGACCAAGAAGGTCAAGTCTTGACGAGTGAGTTTTTGAATGATTTGTACGCAGATTTGAATGAAAAATATTATGGCTTGACGAAAGAGGACAACCCACAAATTCAATATGAATGGGCACGGATTCCACATTTCTACTATGATTACTATGTTTTCCAATACTCAACCGGTTTCTCAGCTGCTTCTGCCTTAGCAGATAAGATTGTTAACGGAACGCAAGAAGATAAAGAGAAGTATCTCAACTACTTGAAAGCAGGAAATTCTGATTATCCGCTAAATGTCATTAAAAAAGCTGGTGTAGATATGGAAAAAGAAGACTACCTCAATGCTGCCTTTGCAGTCTTTGAACGTCGTCTTGATGAATTTGAAGCACTCGTAGAAAAGTTAGGACTGGCATAAAATGGTTGAATCCTATAGTAAAAATGCCAATCACAATATGCGTCGTCCCGTTGTCAAAGAAGAAATCGTCGATTTTATGCGGACACGGCAAAAGCAAGTTTCGGGCTCCTTAAAAGAGCTCGAAACTTTTGCTCATGCAGAAAATATTCCCATTATTCCTCACGAAACAGTTGCCTATTTTCGTTTTCTGTTAGAAACTTTACAGCCAGAAAAGATTTTGGAAATTGGAACAGCCATTGGCTTTTCAGCTCTTTTAATGGCAGAACATGCACCGCAGGCTCAAATTACAACGATTGATCGAAATCCAGAAATGATTGCTTTTGCCAAAGCGAACTTTTCCAAGTTTGATAAGCGTAGGCAAATTACATTGCTGGAAGGAGATGCAATGGATATTCTTCCTCATTTGAAAGATTGCTATGACTTTGTCTTTATGGACTCTGCTAAGTCCAAATACGTTGTCTTTCTGCCAGAAGTTCTGAAGCGCCTTTCTTCAGGAGGAATTATCATCATAGATGATGTTTTTCAAGGTGGAGATGTCACAAAGGAGATGAGTGAAGTGCGTCGAGGCCAACGAACGATTTATCGAGGGTTGCACCAATTATTTGATAAAACACTAGATCAACCTGACTTGATTGCAACTTTGTTGCCTCTTGGTGACGGCATTCTGATGATTAGAAAAAAATGAGAGATTTAATATTTTCCTAAATTTTCATGGTTTTTAGGAAAATTTAAGATATTAAATCTATTTTATGGTACAATAAGAAAGTGAATTAAAAAAAGGAGTTTTCATAATGAAGAAAAAAATTCTAGCAGGAGCCATTACGCTTTTGTCAGTTGTAACATTAGCGGCATGCTCGCAAGCTGGTGGTAAAGATATTATCACGATGAAAGGAAATACAATTACTGTCAATGATTTCTATAACAAAGTAAAAAATAATGCAGCTGCTCAACAAGTACTTCTCAATATGACCATTCAAGAAGTTTTTGAAAAGAGCTATGGTAAACATGTTACAGAAAAAGAAGTCAATGAAACGTTCAATAAGAGTAAGAGCACTTACGGAACTGCTTTCCAACAAGTATTGGCAAGAGCAGGATTGACGGAAGATACTTATCGTGAACAAATCAGAACCAATAAATTGGTCGAATATGCTGTCAAAAAAGCAGCTGAAAAAGAATTGACAGATGCAAACTATAAAAAAGCATACGAATCTTATACACCAGAAGTGACTGCTCAAATCATCAAAGTTGACAGTCAAGACAAGGCAAAGGAAGTACTGGAAAAAGCTAAAGCTGAAGGTGCTGATTTCGGACAAATTGCCAAGGAAAATTCTACGGATACGAAGACCAAAGATAAGGGTGGGGAAGTGAAGTTTGACTCAGCTTCGACAGATGTTCCAGATGCTGTTAAAAAGGCGGCTTTTGCTCTTGAAGCAAACGGTATTTCGGATGTTATCACCGTTAAATCATCAACTTATTCTTCAAGTTATTATATTGTGAAACTAAATAGTAAATCTGAAAAATCAGCAAACTGGAAAGACTACAAGAAACAACTGAAAAATGTTATCTTGACACAAAAACAAAATGATCGCACCTTTATTCAAAAAATTGTTGCCAAAGAATTACAAGCAGCCAATATTAAGGTGAAAGATCAAGCTTTCCAAAGTCTATTCTCACAATATGTCAAGTCAGATAGCAAATCAACATCTAGCTCGTCATCTTCATCAAAATAAGTTGACGAAAAGCTCATAAGTGAGTATAATAGGACTATTGAGAATTGATTTTTGACCTCTTAGCCCAGAGAATTGGCGGTGCTGCAAGCCATGTAAGAACGAAAATCATGCTACTCAAAGAAAAAATTGCATACATAATGAGAATGACAAGTTCATTGAATGAAGGTGGTACCGCGGTTTTTCGCCCTTCGTCTAGTGGACTTGTCTTTTTGCGAGGAACCGTTATGAAGACCTATCTTGTAAAACAAAAATTTCGCTTTGGTGGTGAGAAATTTGACATCAAAGATAATCGTGGGAACATTGATTATCAAGTGGAGGGGAGCTTTTTAAAAATTCCCAAAACTTTTACGATTTATGATGACAAGGGTGAAGTGGTCAGCCAAATTCAAAAGACTGTGCTAACAGTCTTACCTCAATTTGAAATTCAATTGCGCAATGGTTCGAGTTTTTATATCCGTAAAAAATTTACCTTTTTACGAGATAAATATGAATTTGACAACTTAGGTCTGCGCATCGAGGGGAATATCTGGGATTTGGAATTTCGTCTGCTGGATGCGCAGGGACAAGTGATTGCAGAGATTTCAAAAGAACTCTTGCACCTGATGTCCACTTATCAAGTTGTAGTTTATGAAGATGCCTACGCGGATTTAGTGATTTCATTGTGTGTGGCTATTGACTATGTAGAAGCTCTTGAAAGTAGTTCTTAAAACTCACATGGGCAATAGAAAAATCAGTTAGAGAAATGTTTTAAGGAGAAGAAAATGAAACAATTATCAAGTGCTCAAGTACGCCAAATGTGGCTAGATTTTTGGGCTTCAAAAGGTCATGCTGTCGAACCGTCTGTTAGTCTAGTACCAGTCAATGACCCGACCCTACTCTGGATTAACTCTGGCGTAGCAACATTAAAGAAATATTTCGACGGGACCATTATTCCAGAAAATCCACGGATTACCAATGCGCAGAAAGCGATTCGGACGAATGACATTGAAAATGTCGGAAAAACAGCACGTCATCATACCATGTTTGAAATGCTGGGGAATTTTTCTATTGGTGATTATTTCCGTGATGAAGCGATTGAATGGGCTTTTGAGCTCCTGACTAGTCCTGAGTGGTTTGATTTTCCAAAAGACAAGCTCTACATGACTTACTATCCAGATGATCATGATTCTTATAATCGTTGGATTTCAGTTGGTGTCGATCCAAGTCATTTGATTCCAATTGAAGACAATTTCTGGGAAATTGGTGCAGGACCTTCTGGACCAGATACAGAAATCTTCTTTGACCGTGGGGAAGCATTTGACCCTGAACATCAAGGAATTTGTTTGCTTGCAGAAGATATTGAAAATGATCGTTATATTGAAATTTGGAATATTGTTTTGTCCCAATTCAATGCTGATCCAGCTGTTCCAAGAAGTGAATACAAGGAGCTGCCTCACAAAAATATTGATACGGGTGCAGGTCTAGAGCGTCTTGTAGCTGTTATTCAAGGGGCAAAAACTAATTTTGAAACAGACCTCTTTATGCCGATTATTCGTGAAGTAGAGAAGTTATCCGGTAAGACTTACAATCCAGACGGTGACAATATGAGCTTCAAGGTCATTGCAGACCATATCCGCTCTCTGTCATTTGCTATTGGCGATGGTGCGCTTCCAGGAAATGAAGGACGTGGTTATGTTTTGCGTCGCTTGCTCCGTCGTGCTTCTATGCATGGTCAAAAATTAGGAATCAATGAGCCTTTCCTTTACAAACTTGTTCCAACTGTCGGAAAAATTATGGAAAGCTATTATCCAGAAGTGCTTGAAAAGCAAGATTTTATCGAAAAAATCATCAAAAGTGAAGAAGAGTCCTTTGCTCGCACGCTTCATTCCGGTCAACACTTTGCACAAAGCATTGTAGAAGAGTTAAAGGAAAAAGGACAGTCTGTTATTTCAGGAACGGATGTCTTTAAACTGTACGACACCTATGGTTTCCCAGTAGAATTGACCGAAGAAATTGCTGAAGAAGCTGGTATGACAGTAGACCGCGAAGGCTTTGAAGCTGCTATGAAAGAGCAACAAGAACGCGCACGGGCTAGTGTTGTTAAAGGTGGATCTATGGGCATGCAAAATGAAACCTTGCAAAACATTACAGCTGAAAGCCACTTTAACTATGAAAAAGAGGCTTTGTCTGCGAAGTTGGTTGCGATTGTGGCAGATGATAAAGAAGTAGAAGAAGTGACTTCTGGTAAAGCTTACCTCGTTTTTGCAGAAACGCCATTTTATGCTGAAATGGGCGGACAAGTAGCAGACCACGGACAAATCTTTGACCTTGCAGGCAATCTCGTTGCACAAGTCGTAGATGTTCAAAAAGCGCCGAATGGACAACCGCTCCATACGGTAGAAGTGGTAGCACCACTCGCATTAAACCAAGAGTATAAGCTTGAAATTGACCACAATCGTCGTCACCGTGTTATGAAGAATCACACAGCAACACACTTGCTTCATGCGGCTCTTCACAATGTTTTAGGTAAACACGCAACGCAAGCAGGCTCTCTCAATGAAGTAGAATTTCTTCGTTTTGACTTCACTCATTTCCAAGCAGTTACAGCAGAAGAGCTACGTCGCATTGAGCAAGAAGTTAATGAAAAAATTTGGGAAGCGATTGACATCAAAACGATTGAAACAGACATTGATACGGCTAAAGAAATGGGTGCGATGGCTCTCTTTGGAGAAAAATACGGAAAAGAAGTTCGTGTGGTGACAATTGGAGATTACTCTATTGAGTTGTGTGGCGGTACTCACATGAAAAATACTTCTGAAATTGGTCTTTTCAAGATTATCAAAGAAGAGGGAATTGGCTCAGGAACTCGTCGCATTCTTGCGGTAACCAGCAAAGAAGCATTTGAAGCTTACCGTGAGGAAGAAGATGCTTTGAAAGCTATTGCAACGACATTGAAAGTTCCACAAATGAAAGAAGTTTCTCGTAAAGTTGAAGCCTTGCAAGAACAACTTCGTCAATTGCAAAAAGAAAATGCTGAGCTGAAAGAAAAAGCAGCTGCCGCTGCTTCAGGTGAAGTCTTCAAGAATGTTCAGGAAGCTAATGGACACAGCTTTATTGCCAGCAAAGTTTCTGTATCTGATGCAGGTGCTCTACGCACTTTTGCAGACACTTGGAAACAAAAAGACTATTCAGACGTTCTTGTACTTGTGGCAGCCATTGGTGAGAAAGTGAATGTCCTTGTGGCTAGCAAGACAAAAGATATTCATGCTGGCAATTTAATCAAAGAACTTGCTCCAATCGTAAATGGTCGTGGTGGTGGTAAAACAGACATGGCTATGGCTGGAGGAAGCAACCAAGCAGCTATTCAAGAATTACTTACAGCTGTTCCTGAAAAATTGTAATGTCATATTACTTTAAGCGAGATAGATCTGTGCTTGTCTCTACAAGGATTTCAAAAAATGAAATCTAAGAGAGTTGCATAAAAATCATACAAAAAACGAACAGTTTCGATATTCTGTTAGTCAGAACATCGGAATTATTCGTTTTTTTATTTGTACTGTTAGGTTGTGGTGTTTTATAAATCCAAAAATAGCTTTCATATTTTTGATAATTACAATTTTATAAAAATATGGTAAAATAGTTTTGGAGATAAAGCGCTTTCATACAGCTAATCATGTTTCAATAAAAAGACAAACATTGCTAGTTAGCGTATAATTTTTTGTAAAAATTCACAAATTTATGACAAAGGAGATGATGTCGTTCAATAGTACAGTTTAAAGTAACGGAAGCATGCTTTTTAAAGAGAGAAAGGAGATTCTTATGGGACTCATTAAAGCAGGAATTGGTGCCGTAGGTGGCGTATTGGCTGACCAATGGAAAGAATTCTTTTATTGTGATGCCATGGACAAGTCCGTCATGGTGGTCAAAGGACAAAAACAAGTATCTGGACGTTCATCCAATACGAAGGGCAGTGACAACATTATTTCAAATGGTTCTGGAATTGCAGTTGCAGACGGTCAGTGTATGATGATTGTTGAGCAAGGAAAAATTGTTGAAGTCTGTGCCGAGCCTGGTCAATTCACTTATGACACGTCTAGCGAGCCGAGTATTTTTACAGGTAATTTAGGCAATTCCATTAAGGAAACTTTTAAACAAATCGGAAAACGGTTCACTTATGGTGGTGATACAGGCAAAGATCAGCGTGTTTACTATTTCAATACCAAAGAGCTGATTGATAATAAGTTTGGCACACCAAATCCGATTCCGTTTCGTGTAGTGGACTCAAAAATCGGCTTAGATGTGGATGTTTCTGTCCGTTGCTCTGGTGTTTATTCTTATAAGATTGCAGACCCACTTCTTTTCTATACCAATGTCTGTGGCAATGTCGAAAAAGAATATTTACGTGAAGAATTAGAATCACAGCTAAAAACCGAATTTATCAGTGCCCTCCAACCAGCTTTTGCTGCATTATCTGATCTAGAATTGCGGCCAAATCAAATCGTTAGCCACAATACAGAACTTGAAAATGCTATGAATGAAGCACTCTCTAGCAAATGGGGCGAGCTTCGTGGCTTGAAAGTCATCAGTGTAGCTCTTGGTTCAGTAACTCTTCCAGACGAAGATGCTGAAATGATTAAGCAGGCTCAACGTGTGGCTATTATGAAGGACCCAACCATGGCAGCGGCTACCTTAGTCGGTGCACAGGCAGATGCTATGAAAGCAGCGGCTGAAAATCCAGGCGGTGCGATGACTGGCTTTATGGGAGTAGGAATGGCAGCGGGCGCAGGCGGCATGAATGCTCAAAATCTTTTTGCGATGGGACAAGAGCAAGCAGCTAGTCAGCAAACGCAAACAGCGAGTGCAACCTCTCAAACCCAAACTACTGCAGATAAATGGACTTGTCCAAATGGACATGAAGCTTCAGGTAAATTCTGTCCTGAATGCGGTTCACCAAAACCTGTGAGTGACAGCTGGACTTGTACTTGTGGGACTGTCAATAATGGTAAATTCTGTTCAAACTGTGGAAAACCTAAGCCAGAACCCCAACGTCAATACCGTTGCAGCAATTGTGGCTGGCAACCAGAAGATGCTTATAATCCACCTAAATTCTGCCCTGAATGTGGCAATGTATTTGATGAAAATGACCTTGTTTAGAAGCTTTTCTAACTATCTCATAGCTCGATGACAGTAGAAAGGAGGTCATCATGGCTGATTTACAAGAATATAAATGTCCAAATTGTGGCGGTGCTCTTGAATTTAATAGTTCAATCCAGAAAATGAAGTGTCCTTATTGTGATTCCGAATTGGATATGTCAAGTTTGAAGAAATTGGATGAACAATTAAAAACCCAGACTGATGAAAATATGACCTGGAGTACGCAGGCTGGTGGTGAATGGGATACGGGCGAGATTGATCAGCTATCAGTTTATGTCTGTAAATCTTGTGGTGGTGAAATTGTTGCTGACGAGTCAACAGCAGCCACTTCGTGTCCATTCTGCGATAATCCTGTTGTTATGATGGGACGCTTTGCTGGTGATTTAAAGCCAGATTATGTGATTCCATTCAAATTAGATAAAAAGGCAGCAAAGGCGAATCTGAACAAGCATCTCATGGGGAAACGCCTCTTGCCAAAAGTTTTTAAAGACCAAAATCATATTGATGAAGTAAAGGGGGTTTATGTTCCGTTCTGGCTTTTTGACACAGAAGCAGATGCGGATGTTCATTATAAAGCAAGCAGGATTAGAACATGGAGTGATAGTGAGTATGACTATACCGAAACAAGCTATTTTTCAGTTATTCGTTCCGGTCAGTTAGCGTTTGAACATATCCCGGTAGACGGTTCAAGTAAATTGGATGATCAATTAATGGAATCCATTGAACCCTTTGATTTTTCAGAAGCTGTTGATTTTCAGACAGCTTACCTAGCAGGATACCTAGCAGATAAATATGATGTCGGAGCCGAGGAGAGCATTACTCATGCTAACAGCCGTGTCAAGCAAAGCACGGAGGAAGCTTTTGAAGATACAGTTACGGGGTTTTCTACCGTTACCCCAGAATCTTCGAATATTCGCTTGATAAATGGTTCAACTAAGTATGTTCTCTATCCAGTTTGGCTCTTAAATACGACTTGGAGGGGCAAAAAGTTTGTCTTTGCGATGAATGGTCAGACTGGTAAATTCGTCGGAGATTTGCCCTTAGACAAGCAAGCTTATAGACGTTGGCTAATTGGACTGGGCGTGGCGGCAAGTTTAGTTAGTTATGCGGCTGTATGGATGATTCACTTACTGTAAGAAGGGAGGATGAGATTATGTTGAAGAAATTCATAACATTACTGACAACTCTTTTTCTCTCCTTTCTCATGATTGGGACTGTCTGTGCAGAAGAAACCAGCTATATTCGTGATGAAGTCTCAGCCTTTTCAAGCAAGGAAATAACAGAGATTAACAAAGCGGCTAAAGCTATTGAAGAACAATATCATTTTAAAGTTTACTTTTTGGCAGCAAAATCAGTAGGTGAAGATGGTATTTTGTCTTATGCTGAAAAGGTTTATCAAGAATCTGCAGGCACAGCTGAAGGTATTCTCCTTGCTGTTGATAAAGAAAAAAATGAATGGATTCTATATTATGCCGGAAACGCTAAAGAAAAGCTAGGAGCAAAGAGTGACGACATACTTTGGAAAGCTTTTGAGAGTGGGAAAAATATTTATAGCGGTGTTCGGTATTATCTCAATAAAGTAACCAAATTGCTCAATGCATCGGCCAATCCATTACTGGTAGATGAAGCGGACTTGCTGAAGCCGGATCAAGAAAAAGTCTTACTAGCAAAGCTCCAAGACATTAGTCAGCGCCAAAAATGCGATGTCGTTGTCGTGACCGTTAAAAGTCTGGAAGGAAAAAGTGCTCAAGACTTCGCAGATGACTACTTCGACTACAATGGCTACGGTCAAGGAAAAAATCATGATGGGGTGCTTTTCTTAATCAGTATGGCAGAACGGAAGTGGCATATTTCAACGACAGGCTACGGCATCACTGCTTTTACCAATGCTGGCTTAGACTACCTATCAAAGCAGTTCTTGCCTGATTTAAAAGATGGTGACTACAATGCTGCTTTTACAACCTACGCTGAGCAGTGTGATGAATTCCTCACTCAAGCACGAAAAGGGCAGCCTTATGATGTAAAAAATCTCCCTAAGGAGCCTTTAAGTTGGTACTGGATTCCTGGAGCATTGGCTATTGGCTTTGGTCTCGCCTTTCTCATCGTAACAGGAATGAAAGGTCAGCTCAAATCTGTCTATCATCAAACCGGAGCCACTGATTACATCAAGAAAAATAGTCTCCAGATTACCAATGCTCAAGAATTCTTCCTCTACTCAAATGTAGATAAGAAAGCAAAACCGGAGCCTAGCAGCTCCAGTGATTCTGGGGGTAGTAGCACACATACATCTTCATCAGACAGAAGTCACGGGGGCAGTGGCGGAAGTTTTTAGATGGATAATAGTGGAAGTTAAAAAAGGTCAGGATATTTATACTGGCCTTTTTTGCTTGTGCCGACCTAGAAAGAAATTTATAGTGATTTAGGAGCATGTTTGTATCGACGAGTAGAAGAAATCGTATTTCTTCTAAAAGCAAGTAAGGTCAGGGCTTATCGGCTTCATCGTGATACCGATTGCAAAGTGACGGAGATTGTACTTACTTTAAAGGCTTGTCAAGCTCAGATGAAACATATCAATTTTACGACTATTCTTATTCTTTTGATGATAACTCGATTACTTTGTCATATCGTTTAAGAGTTTCATCCGAGTAGTGATGAATGACTTCAATAACGGTTTGATGAAGAGAGAATAAGACATCTTCAATTTCTTGAGCCATTTGTTTATCCAAATTGGATTTGACTTCATCAGCCAAAATGAAATCTTTTTCATAGTAGAGGCTTCTAGCAATCTCTAAGCGTTGTTTTTCACCGCCAGACAAGGCTTGATTGGTGATTCCATTTTTCTCTTTCAGATAGGGCAGACGAACCTTTGTCAGAACATCTTCTATTTTTTCATGATTGATAGGCTTTCCTAAGCTAATATTTTCATAGAGGCTCAAATTATCAAAGTAGTAACTTTCTTGCAGAATGTATGAACCGATTTGCTGCCTCGCTTCTTGGTTGAGTTCTTGACCGTTAAAGGTGATGTGACCAGAATCCGGCTGTAAAAAGCCAAATAGGAGATTTAACAAGGTTGTTTTTCCGCTACCACTTTCTCCGATAATGGCAATCTTTTCGCCAGCGTTTATGGTAAATGAGAAGTCAGAGAGAATAATGTTTCCTTGATGGCTGAAAAAGATGTGTTCACATTTTATTGGGAAGTAATTTTCAGAAGAGATTGTTTCATTAGTTTTTGTTCTTTCAGCTAAAAATTGATATTTATCACATAGATTTTTGCTGGATTTTCGAGTATTGATAAAGTAAGAAAGCTCTTGAAATTGATAGCCGATATTGTAAGATACAAGATAAATCGCTACAAAGCTAGCAGGAGTCAGTCTGCCATAATAGGTCATAAAGCCATCAACAATAATGGGACAAATAGAGCAAAATACGTCAATAGTGTTGATAAGGATGTTATTAATGGTTCGCTGTTTTTCAAACTGGACATTCTGCTCAATATTTTGAAAGAGTTTTTTCTGAAAAAGAGTGTAAAAGAAAGTTTGGCTATGGTAATTTTTAATAACTCTAGCACCTGCTATAAAGCTAGAAAGCAAGGTTATGTAGCTCTGATTGACTTCTGATTTTTGCTTAGAAAGCTGGTCTAGCTGTTTGGAGCCAATACCACTACATAGAGCTGGAATAGCATAGAAAATGATGAAAATTGCTCCTAGCCCAAAATTTGTCAGTAAAGCATACATGATAGAAACGCAGGTGAAACCCAAAGAACCAATAATAATCAGAGTGGATTCTACATAATTTTCCTCGATTTGCTTTACATCATTTTCCAAGTCAGAAAGAATATCTTCATTTGACAATTGACTTTTATACAAAAAAGTAGCAAACATCTTTCCTTTTATATTCGTATTGAAGTCTGCAATGATTTTTGCATAGAAATAGCGTTTGCCTGCCAAACCTAAGACAATCAGCATATTTCCAAGAATTCCCAACATCAAGATTTGCCAGAGAATTTTTAAATTTTTCGCTTGAAAACTATCAATAATCATCCGAACGAGCGTTGGGTTTAAAACTGAATCAATCCATGTCAGCACGATAAACAGAAAGTAAATCGCTAGTAGTTTTTTTGAAATAAATCGTTTCAGCATATTTGATAAGTCCTATCTAAAATACGAATATTTAAAAACTCTCAAAAAGCTGTTTGAGAGTTTTTAAATGCGCCGTAGCAATTTTTTAATCAAACTGAGAATTTTAAATTTAAGTGGTTGTGGATAATAGCGGAAGGTGCCCATTTTGCGAACAATGTAGCCATTGAAATTTTGCTTGAAACGGAGCACGCCGTCTGAGCCATCGAAAATTCCAGTAATACCAAGAAAATTATAAAAAGGAATACCTCGCTTGATAGCTTCTTTCATGACGTATTCTTGGAGAAGTGCTGGGGCGTAGAATTTGTTAAATTCAGGATAGGAACCACTAAAGAGGTAAGTCGCTTCCTGTGGCGTATAGATAAAGAGGCTGCCTGCAAGAACTTGGTCTTCTGTTCCATATTTATCTATCAATTCTTGTGCTTCGGCTTTGCGTGTTTCAAAACTTTCAAATTGGCTAGAGAATTCACGCAGTTGATTGTGCTTCTTCTCTGACTGAGGATTTTTTTCTAAATCCGCTTCTAATTTTTGAATTTTTTGTCTGAGTTTTTTTTGATCATTTTGCAGATGTTGCAGATAATCTTGAAAATTAAGCGTTGCAATCATAAAGTCCGCTTGATTGCCAAAAGCATCGTAGAAATCTTGGTAGTAATCTAAAGGTTTATCACTATATTCACGCCGCTCGGAAGTAGCAGAAGTGATTTCCTTGAAAATATTTAATTCATCTCGCTTCAATTTTTTTAATTGAATGCCGAAAGTATTCGCCTTTTTGACGGTTGATTTGCCATTTTTGCTGAAGGATTTGAGTAGATCTTTTTCAGTTAGTTCAGTCAGGTCTTTGACATAGTGCCAATCAGGTTCGCCGCCTGGATAACCTGTCTGCAAGCCATCAAATTCATAACCTAAGTCTGTCAACTCTTTTATCAATTCTGTTTTTTCGGGCGAGGTCGGCTGACCATTGCTGTCAAATGTTTGATAAGTTTCATAAGGTTTGACAATTAGCTCTAAAGCGCCATTTTCTTTAGCGTAGGTCTTAAGTTCACGGTAGAAATGCTGTAGGTCTTGAGGATTTGTTGAAACAGGGCCACAATTTATTTCCATGTGAAGTCCGCCTGTCATGGGCATACTGTAGAGCACAGCTGAAACAGTCACTTCGTCATGCTCATTTGTGTATCCTACATATTGACAAGTAAAGCCACGTTTTGATAAGAGCTTCTCCATTTCTACCGTCTGCATAAAAGAACGTTGAGCGCAAGAAGCGCTGTGTTTTACAAATTCTTCCTGACGAAGTTGTCTGAATGTCATACGATTCCTTTCTTAGTGTTTGCTACGGAATTTCTTTCTCAAAGTATAAGCAAGGTTAGAGAGATGATAGAGTGGATTGGTTGGCAAGTTAAACTCCCCGACAAATTCTTCAATAGTTGGATTGAACTTGGATTTAAAGTGATAAAGTCCGCCGTCTAAATCATTTTCAACACCACCCATGTTTTGCCAGTTCGCTCCACGGTCGAAGGCGTGCTTTGCAGTTTCATACCAAGTGAGGAGAGCTGGCTGGTAACGACGGTATTCTTCATCCATTCCAGCATAGATATTTTCAGAGGTAGCTCCATATTCTAGAACCAATGTCCCAGATAAAGGCACGGTTGTTACACCTTGAGCAATTTTTTCTGACAAGAAATCCATTTCTTCTTGCAGTCGTTTTTGTTCTTGCTTATTGTTTTCAATTTTACCAGGTTTAGTTTTTTCAGTGAATTTGCTGGCTTCTTTTTCAGCTTTGGCTTTTTGAGCTTGAAGACTTTCTAGACGCTCATTTAGGTCAATGCTTGCAAGTGTGATATAGGAATGCTCTGGGTAAGTATCAAGGAGTTTTTGATAATAGTCCTTCCCCCGCAAGTGAATACTCTTTCGATTCTCGGTTTTTTTCATCAAAGTAGAGAAATCATCCAAAAGTTCTTTGCCACCAAACTGGACTTGAATGCCTTTGTTTCGTGCAGTGCGAATGGCTTGGCGTGTACTTTTTGATAAAAGTTCTTCGCTGAAATTATCCTTATAAATATTTGCTTGAAAACGTGGTTGAATTGTTTCGTCTAATGATTCTGTTCGCCCCACCCAAATAGCTCCCGCTTTCTGGAGATTTTGAATCACGTCAAGTGTTTCTTGCTGTTCTTTTTTGTCTTCTCCAATTTGAGCCTGCACGAGGAAAAGACTAGGATCGAACTTGATAAAAAGAGCTTTTTTAGTTTTGGCAAATTTTTTTAAAGAGGTCAGAACAAAGTGTAGCAATTCCTGATCTTGATAGTCCATAATAGGGCCACGCGGAATATAAAGCATGGTCATACTGAGCGGCAGTGGCTTGATGAGAATGCTGGCCGAGGCTACTAATTGATTATTTTTGTAAAAACCAATTCGTTCATTGTCCCAATTATCTTTGACCTTTGCCCAAGAAGCGCTTTGAAGCAAGTTGGTTTGAGAACTTGCCTTAACAAAATCATCGTGTTCTTGAGCAGAAATTCCAATCTTATAAGTGTACATCAGTTTAAAACCCACTCTCTAATAGCGTATGCAACGCCGGATTCATCGTTTGATTTGGTGATATACTTGGCAATTTTCTTCAACGCGTCAGTCCCATTTCCCATTACAACAGGATTTCCCACGACTTCTAGCATTGCACGGTCGTTTTCTTCGTCCCCGATAGCCATAGTCTCCTCTTTTGTCAATCCTAATTTTTCCGCTAGATGCACGACTGCAGCCCCTTTATTGACAGTTTTTTTGACAATTTCTAAGTAAAAAGGTGCAGATTTCACGAGTGTGTACTTGTCGTACAATTCTTTAGGGAGTTTGGCGATTGCTTGATCCAAAATTTCTGGTTCGTCAATATACATGATTTTGACGATTTCTTTGTCTACCATCTCTTCTGGAGTGCGGTAGTAGACTGGCATATTGACCAGTCCGGCTTCGTAAACGGTATATTTTCCAATGTTACGGTTAGCAGTATAAATACCGTCCTTGGTGATAGCGTGCATGTGAACCCCTAATTTGCGACTGAGACATTCAATATCCAAATAATCATCGTAGGTTAGAGTTTCTTTGATATATTCTTCCCCTGTAACTGTATCTTGAACCAGCCCGCCATTGAAGGTAATGACATAATTTCCCGGCTCGTTTAGGTGTAACTCTTCAAGCAAATTTCTCACTCCTGGAATGGGGCGTCCAGTTGCAATGACAATCTTTACTCCAGCAGCTTTGGCATCTTGTACAGCAGAAAAAACTTCTGGTGTGACTTCTCTTTTGGTGTTTAATAAGGTTCCGTCAATATCAACGGCAACTAGTTTAATACTCATGTTCGTATGCTTCTCCATATATAAATTGATCGTTTTTGATATACGACAAGAAAGTTTTACTATTTTCACTAAAAAGTCCAGCTTCTTTCAGCATCTCTTTTGGGAAATAGAAACGATTGTCTCCATGTCTTGTGCCTGCTAACGATTCAACAATGGGCGACAAAGTGGACAACTCCGCGAGACTGCCATCCTTTTGGATAATTTCAATCTGAGTGCGTGGTTTTTCGACATCTGGACGATAAAAATCATAAGGTAGATCAAAATTGCGGTGAATAGCGGTATAGTAGTCAGGATCAAAGCCGACTTCTGCAACCAAATCCCGCATAACATTCAGATATTTCTCATTTTCTTTTGAAAAAATAATGGATTTAAAGACTTTGCGGTTGATGAAACGCTGTGCTAAATCAGATAAAATCGTATCAGGGCTCGTCATCCAGACCTGGAAATAAGTATTCATCACACCATCATCCAGTGCTAGATAATCTTTCAAGGTCACTCGCTTTTCAAAGAAAGGAATGAGGTTGGGAGAAGAGAGTGCAAAATAGTCTTTCTGCTTTTCGTATAGAATTTTAGCTCGCTTGAGCAAGTTTTGCAAGAGTACTTCCATTGCCCGACTAGCAGGGTGAAAATAAACCTGCATATACATTTGATAACGACTGACGACATAATCTTCCACAGCATGCATGCCGTTGCGTTTGAAAGCAATGCCGTTTTCAACAGGACAGATAACGCGTAAAATCCGTGTCAAATCAAATTGTCCATAAGAAGCGCCTGTGTAGTAGGAGTCTCGCAAGAGATAATCCATGCGATCGACATCAATCTGACTGGAAATAAGTTGCACCACCTGTTTGTTTGGATAGGTGTGGTTGATAACGCTGGCTACTTTTTCCGGAAAATCAGGCGAAACTTGAACCAGAACTTTGTTAATCTCTGTTTCAGGGTTTGTGATAATCTGGCGTGTAATTTCCTCGTGGTCGGTATCAAAGAGACGCTCGAAAGTATGTGAATAAGCGCCGTGACCGACATCGTGCAAGAGGGCTGTTGCCATGACAAGTAAGCTTTCATGACAATCCCAAACCTCTGGATATTTTTCGTCAAAGATTTTTGTAATTCGTCTTGAAATCTCATAAGATCCAAGGCAATGCGAAAAACGGCTGTGCTCGCCTCCGTGGAAGGTATATCCAGAAGTTCCTAGCTGTTTGATGCGGCGCAGTCGTTGAAATTCTTTGGTGTTTATTAAATCATAGATGACTTGGTGATCCACATGAATATAATTATGGACGGGATCACGAAATACTTTTTCAATCATGGCTCTATTATACCACATCTCGTCTAGCAGTCCAAATAACAAAGTAATCTATAACCTCTGAAAATAGCGATTCAAACTTGCTGGTTTAATTCAAAAATTATCCCATTCAGAACTATGGCAAAATAAAAGTATAAGAAAAAATGGGAGAAAAATTTTTGATTTTCTGCTAAAATAAAAAAAGAAATAGGAAGACGAGGAAATTTAAAGAGTGAAAATTAGAATCCAAAATCGAATTCAAATGGATGAGCAAGTAGAGCAAATTGACCAAAGTTACGCTGTAGATTGGACTCAAAAGGGCGCTTATCATTATTTATTGTTTAAAAATGAAGAAGGAGAGAAGGTTGTGTTGAAGTTTCATGATGAAGAACTAGTCATGACACGCTTCTCCACCCCTAAATCCTTGATGCGATTTATCAAAGGGGGAGAAGCTTTGGTTGGGATTCCGACACCAGTCGGCATGCAGCAATTTATCACGAAAACAAGCCATTACCAAGTTGATTTGAAAAAGCAGATACTTGAGCTTCATTATCAATTGAGAACACCTGACGGCGAACGAACTTTTGCGGATTATCAAATGGAAATTTCGTGGAGATAGAAAGATATGAAAAGAAACCTTCCTAGTTTAGTGATGACGGCTATTTTCATTCTCAGTAGATTTATTTGATTTTTTTCTGACAAGGCTTAATATGTTCTTTGACCTAACAGGAACACTTGTCATAGCGATTATTTTATTTATTGTGTCTTGTTATCTATTCGGTAAAATAGATAGAAATTGAACTTTTTTTGCTTGAAAAAATTGAAGAATTTGATATAATAAAAACACTCAAGGGAGTAGCTAGCGGGATATCCGTTACAAGGTCGTCAATACGAAAGCAATTTCCGGCCTTGTATGAAACAGCGAGACTTGTTGCAATAAACAGGTCTCTTTTTGTTTGTCAAAAAGGGATCAAAGGAGGAAATAGTTTGTCAAAAGAACAAAAACGCCAAGCGTTTTATACGCAAGGTTCGGAGGAAGTTTTAAAGGATTTGGAAACTTCTGAGCAAGGTTTATCAAGCAATGAAGCCGCTAAACGTTTAGATGAATACGGACGCAATGAACTGGATGAGGGAGAGAAAAAATCCCTTCTGATGAAATTCGTTGAGCAATTTAAGGATTTGATGATTCTTATTTTGCTGATTGCGGCTATTCTTTCGGTTGTGACTTCAGGTGGTGAAGATATTGCAGATGCGATTATTATCCTAGCTGTGGTCATTATTAATGCCATTTTTGGAGTTTACCAAGAAGGTAAGGCAGAAGAAGCAATTGAAGCACTCAAATCTATGTCTAGCCCAGCTGCGCGTGCGCTGCGTGACGGGCGTGTGACAGAAGTAGACTCAAAAGAATTGGTCCCTGGAGACATCGTTATGCTGGAAGCAGGTGATGTGGTACCTGCTGACATGCGTCTTTTAGAAGCAAATTCTTTAAAAATTGAAGAAGCGGCTCTGACTGGCGAATCCGTTCCAGTTGAAAAACATCTGACTGTTGATGTAGCTACTGATGCAGGTATTGGCGACCGTATCAATATGGCATTCCAAAATTCAAACGTTACGTATGGACGTGGAATGGGTGTCGTTGTCAATACAGGTATGTTTACAGAAGTCGGTCATATTGCTGGTATGCTTCAAAATGCTGATGAAACAGATACTCCACTCAAGCAAAATCTAAATGGTCTTTCAAAAGTGCTGACCTATGCGATTTTAATCATTGCAGCAATCACTTTTGTGGTCGGCGTATTCGTTCAAGGAAAAGACCCGCTGGGCGAATTGATGACATCAGTCGCACTTGCTGTGGCAGCAATTCCAGAAGGACTTCCTGCTATTGTGACCATTGTCTTGGCACTTGGCACACAAGTTTTGGCGAAGAGAAATTCCATTGTCAGAAAGCTTCCTGCAGTTGAGACGCTTGGCTCTACTGAAATTATTGCTTCTGATAAGACGGGAACCTTGACCATGAACAAGATGACGGTTGAAAAAGTCTTTTATGACGGCAGTTTGCATGAAGCGAAACAAGATATTGACCTCGGACTTGACTTGCCATTGTTACGCTCGGTTGTCCTTGCTAATGATACTAAAATCAATCAAGATGGAAAACTCATTGGTGACCCAACAGAAACAGCTTTTGTTCAGTATGCACTTGATAAAGGGTATGATGTTAAAACTTTCTTAGAGAAATATCCTCGTGTCGCAGAATTGCCATTTGATTCTGATCGTAAGCTCATGTCAACCATTCATCCTTTGCCAGATGGTAAATTTTTGGTGGCTGTAAAAGGTGCGTCAGATCAACTCTTAAAGCGTTGTGTGGCTCGTGACAAGGCAGGCAATATTGCGCCGATTGATGAGGCAACGACTCAGTTAATTAAGGGAAATAACTCAGGTATGGCTCATCAGGCTCTGCGTGTGTTAGCTGGTGCCTACAAAATTATTGATGAAATTCCAGAAAACTTAACATCTGAAAATCTTGAAAATGATTTAATATTCACAGGTATGATTGGGATGATTGACCCTGAACGACCAGAAGCTGCTGAAGCTGTTCGAGTGGCTAAAGAAGCAGGTATCCGTCCGATTATGATTACGGGTGACCACCAAGACACAGCGGAGGCTATTGCTAAACGCCTTGGAATTATCAATGATGATAGTAAAGACCATGTCATGACTGGTGCTGAGCTTAATGAATTGTCAGATGAAGAGTTTGAAAAAGTTGTTGGTCATTATTCTGTCTATGCGCGTGTATCTCCTGAGCATAAGGTGCGGATTGTCAAAGCATGGCAACATCAAGGCAAGGTTGTTGCTATGACAGGTGACGGTGTAAATGATGCACCAGCTTTGAAGACAGCCGACATCGGTATCGGAATGGGGATTACAGGTACAGAAGTTTCGAAAGGTGCTTCTGACATGATTCTGGCTGATGATAATTTTGCAACGATTATCGTGGCTGTTGAGGAAGGACGGAAAGTCTTCTCTAACATTCAAAAGACCATTCAATATTTGCTTTCAGCCAATACAGCAGAAGTGTTGACAATTTTCCTTGCAACTCTTTTTGGCTGGGATGTGCTGCAGCCGGTTCATCTTCTCTGGATTAACCTTGTGACAGATACTTTCCCAGCTATTGCACTAGGGGTTGAGCCAGCTGAACCGGGTGTGATGACGCATAAACCGCGTGGTCGTAAGTCTAGCTTTTTCTCAGGTGGTGTCATGAGTTCGATTATTTATCAAGGGCTTTTGCAAGGTGCTTTGGTACTCGGTGTTTATGCTTATGCTTTGATGAATCCAGTTCATGTTGGTGACATGAGAGCTATTCATGCGGATGCGCTGACCATGTCCTTTGCAACGCTTGGACTAATCCAGCTTTTCCATGCCTTTAATGTAAAATCTGTTTATCAATCACTTCTAACAGTTGGACCATTCAAATCTAAAACTTTCAACTGGTCTATTCTTGTTTCATTCATTTTATTGGCTTCTACCATTTTGGTTGAGCCACTAGAAGGAATTTTCCATGTAACAAAATTAGACCTCTCACAATGGGCAGCCGTTCTCATTGGAAGTTTCTCCATGATTATCATCGTAGAAATTGTTAAATTTGTTCAACGCAAACTTGGCTTTGATCAGAATGCTATTTAAGAAAGAAAAAGTCATCTTCGGATGACTTTTTCTAATAATCTAATTGAAAAGGAAAGATATGGAAAAAATACTAAAAGAAAAATTAGCACAGGATATGCCGATTTATCAACAAGAAGAAATCCTTTGGATGTTAGATCATGTTGGTCATCCGAATTATAAAATACGAGATGACTTAATCTTTGTTTCTCTAGCCAGAGCCATACAAGAACAGTTATTTACAAAGGAACAGTTTGATTTTGTAGCGGTTGAGGCTCTAAAACGACAAGGACTCTTGTATAAAAAAGAAGAGGTTGGTCAAGCGACTCTGACTCGATCTTTTACGGCTTTATTATTCGCTAATTTGCTAAATGCAGATGCTAAGAAAAATTCACTTTATTTTAAAAGACTTTCTAGTCATCAAAGAATGGCTCTATTTGAACAAGGTCTATCTTATTTATTGTATGAAAATGATAGCACTGGTTATTCTGAAGAATATGGTTGGGTGCATGCCTTTGCTCATGGTGCAGATCTTTTAGTTGAGATTATCTGTCATCCAGATTTTCCTATAACACGAGTAAATGAGGTTCTTCAAGTATTAGAAAAGATTTTTAAAAGAGTGGATTGGCGCTTTATTAGTGATGAAGAATGGCGTTTGGCACGAGTAATCTATCAAGCTGTTTTAAATGAGAGGCTCTCACAAACCAGAGTTGCGGTTTGGTTAACTTCACTTAGCTTTCCGTTAGAAAACTCAATAGACTTCATACAGTTTTCCAATGTTCGTTCGTGCTTATTAGAAATTTATCTCCAATTAAATAAAGAAAAAGTTCTTGCAGACGAGCTGAGAGAAACTATTCAGTTATTTTCGTACTAAATATCAAAAATGATAAGGGCATCTTCTAATTCTTCTCAGAGGTGCTTTTTCTTACATGATTGGAAAAGAAATAAGTCTTTTACTGCATTATAGCGTTTATGGAGACGGTACATTTGAGGGATTTTGTATTGAGGATGATCTTTGAAAAATTGTTGGGTCAACTGCCATTCGCGGATGTAACCAAGAGGTCTTGTATGATAGCAGACACTGTCAATCATTCGAGCGGAGTGGCGGTGGTGAAGATGACCAAAGACAACACCTTTCACACCATATTTGACAAAGAGCTCATGAAAGGTCTGATTACCCAGAAAAGTATTAAAGCGCTGAAAATAAGGGTGATTGTAAAGAAAATCTTTGTGAGGAACAAAATGCATAGCTAGGATAATAGGACCATTCAGAGAAGCCAAAATTCTCTCAAGTTGTTCTAGGGTCTGTTGAGTGAGTATAGGGTCATCAGTGTTGCGGTTCAATCGTCTATCAAACCAGAAAAATTGCTTGGTTCGTTTGTGTTCTTCAGGTGTTTTTTCGGGAACGAAGCCATAGTCATACCAACCTGCTAGGCTAATAAACTGAGTCTGTCCAAATGATTGTATGTTGAAATCGTGCTGTTGAATCTCGTCTTCAGTCATTCCTAGCATGTCATGATTGCCTAAATTGTAAGAAGCGGAGAAGGACTTTTTGAGCTTTTGTAAAAAGGCAAACTAATTTGCTCAAAACCATTAGACAGATCCCCTGCAAAATGAATATGATCAACCTTTCTTGCTGCTAATAGTTCCATTAAAATAGTGATTTCTTCATCAGTAAATTGGTTTGAATCCAAATGAAGATCACTCATAAATGCTAAATTTGTTATGTTCCTAGTGTAGCATATTTGAGGCAAAATGAAAGAAATAAATTTTTCGTCAAAAATCATAGGAAAGTTTAAGTCTTTTGGTGTAAAATAGAAGCAAGAGGAGGTCTACGAATGATAAAATTAGTAGCATTTGACATGGACGGTACATTTCTGCACTCAGACAATACCTACGATGTGAAGCGCTTTGAGAAAATTTATCGAGCATTGCTTGCAAGAAAAAGATATAAAAGTAGTCGTCATTTCAGGCAATCAGTATGCCCAACTGGCTTCATTTTTTCCAAAATATCAGGATGAGTTAATTATTGTTTCAGAAAATGGAGCACTAATTTTTGAAGGCGAGAAGTTATTGCGAGAAGAAAAAATCGCTAGAACAGAGATTGAAAAGGTTTTAGACGTGCTTGTGTTAGAAGGATTAGAAAATGCGACAACTCTTTGCGGGCTTCATTCTGCTTATTTGATCAAGTCAGCACCCAAACAGTACAAAGAAGAAATTGCAATTTATTACCATGCATTGAAAGAAATCTCTAATTTTCAGGATTTACCAGAAGATGATTTTGTCAAGTTAGCTTTATTGGTGCCAGAAGAAAAAACAGATCAACTCCTTGAAAAGCTAAATCAAGTTACTGGTCAACTCGTTCAGGCAGTTTCAAGTGGACATGGTTCGATTGATATCATCCAAAGAGGTGTTCATAAAGGCTCTGCTCTTGAATTCCTTAGTCAGCATTTTGGTATTGCACCACAGGAGATGATGGCTTTTGGGGACGGTGGAAATGACCTAGAAATGCTAGCTTATGTGGGTCACAGCTATGCGATGGCAAATGCTTCTGAAAAGGTCAAGAAAATAGCAAAGTATCAAGCACCAAGCAATCAAGAATCAGGCGTTTTAGAAATTCTCGAGCGAAAGGTTGTAAAGAAGGGACTATCATGAATATCATTTTGACGTATCTAACTTCTTAATATTTTTCTTCAGACAGCAACTTATCTAACAATCGTGTAACAAAGAACGAAATTTCTTGATAAGGACTTAGAAATTTTATACAATAACTATTATTGGATTTTGTCAGAAATTAGGAAAAAATACTGATTTGTGATATAATAAAACGATATGTGAAAAGAGGTAGATATGGATATTTCAGAAATTCGTCAAAAAATTGACGCAAATCGTGAAAAATTAGCTTCTTTCAGGGGGTCTCTTTGACTTAGACGGTCTGGAAGAGGAAATTGCTATCTTAGAAAATAAGATGACAGAGCCTGACTTTTGGGATGATAATATAGCAGCGCAAAAGACATCTCAAGAATTAAACGAACTTAAGCAAACCTATGATAACTTCCAGCAAATGACTGATTTATTTGACGAATCAGAGATTTTGCTTGATTTTCTAGCGGAGGATGATTCTGTACAGGAAGAGTTGGAAGAAAAATTAGCAGAGTTGGAAACAAAAATGACCAGCTATGAAATGACACTCCTCTTGTCGGAACCTTATGATAATAACAATGCTATCCTTGAAATTCATCCAGGCTCTGGTGGAACAGAAGCTCAAGACTGGGGGGATATGTTGCTGCGGATGTATACACGCTTTGGCAATGCTCATGGTTTCAAGGTTGAAGTATTGGACTATCAAGCGGGAGATGAAGCGGGAATTAAGTCTGTTACCTTGTTTTTTGAGGGTCCTCATGCCTATGGTTTGTTGAAGTCTGAAATGGGAGTTCATCGCTTGGTGCGCATTTCGCCATTTGACTCAGCTAAGCGTCGTCACACTTCTTTTACTTCAGTGGAAGTCATGCCGGAGTTGGATGACACGATTGAAATTGAGGTGCGAGACGAAGACATCAAGATGGACACTTTCCGTTCCGGTGGTGCTGGCGGGCAAAATGTCAACAAAGTTTCAACCGGTGTTCGTTTAACTCACATACCAACGGGAATTGTGACACAATCCACTGTTGACCGCACACAATATGGAAACCGTGATCGGGCAATGAAATTGCTTCAAGCGAAACTCTACCAAATGGAGCAAGAAAAGAAAGCAGCTGAAGTGGATTCCTTAAAGGGAGACAAAAAAGAAATTTCTTGGGGAAGCCAAATCCGCTCTTATGTCTTTACTCCTTACACGATGGTCAAAGATCATCGGACAGGCTTTGAAGTCGCACAGGTTGACAAAGTCATGGACGGAGATATTGATGGCTTCATCGATGCCTACTTGAAATGGCGGTTAAACTAAACATTAAATTTACGAGAGTGGTGCAGACAATTGTAATTGCAATGCAATCATAGTTTCCTCTCCCACTCCCTCAACTATCTTACGAAAGGAACTCTTAACAATAAATGTCAATTATTGAAATGAGAGATGTTGTCAAAAAGTATGACAACGGGACAACAGCCCTGCGTGGTGTGTCCATTGAAGTAGAGCCAGGAGAATTCACCTATATTGTAGGTCCTTCTGGAGCAGGGAAATCAACTTTTATTCGATTATTGTATCGTGAAGTGAAAGTTGATAAGGGAAGTCTGCAAGTTGCTGGCTTTAATCTTGCTAAGATTAAAAAACGTGATATTCCAATGCTACGTCGGAATGTTGGTGTCGTTTTCCAAGACTATAAGTTGCTACCCAAAAAGACAGTCTATGAAAATATCGCCTACGCTATGGAAGTTATTGGAGAACGCCGTCGGAATATCAAAAAGCGCGTTATGGAAGTGTTGGATTTGGTTGGTTTAAAACACAAAGTCCGTTCATTTCCAAATGAACTCTCAGGTGGGGAGCAGCAGCGGATTGCCATTGCTCGTGCGATTGTGAACAATCCTAAAGTTTTGATTGCCGATGAACCGACGGGGAATTTGGATCCAGATAATTCGTGGGAAATCATGAATCTACTGGAGCGAATTAACCTGCAAGGGACGACGGTTCTAATGGCGACCCACAATAGCCAAATTGTAAATACTTTGCGTCACCGCGTTATTGCCATCGAAAATGGTCGTGTGGTGCGTGATGAAGCAAAAGGAGAGTACGGATACGATGAATAGTAGATTTTTAAGTCACCTGCTTGAATCGCTCAAAAGTTTGAAGCGAAATGGTTGGATGACAGTTGCTGCAGTCAGCTCCGTGATGATTACACTAGGGTTAGTCGCAATCTTTGTGTCAGTCATTTTAAACACGGCGAAGCTAGCAACAGATATTGAAAATAATGTGCGGGTTATGGTCTATATGCGACCAGATACAGCGGACAATGAAGAGACTATTACAAAAGAAGGTCAAACAGTCAAAAATGAGGCCTACCATAAGGTATATGATGCCCTCAACAAAATGTCAAATGTGAAATCAGTAACATTTTCTAGCAAGCAAGAACAATTAAAGAAACTAACAGAAGTCATGGGTAAAGATTGGAAACTCTTTGAAGGAGATGCCAATCCCCTACATGACGCTTATATTGTCGATACAACTGACCCCAAATACGTCACGTCTGTCGCAAACAATGCGAAGAAAGTGGAAGGGGTTTCTGAAGTAGAATACGGTGGAGCCAATACAAAACGTATTTTTGCGTTAGCTAATTTTATCCGTACATGGGGAATTGTAGGAGCGCTCCTCTTAGTCTTTATTGCTGTTTTCTTGATTTCAAATACTATTCGGATTACGATTATTTCACGCAGTCGTGAAATTCAAATCATGCGTCTGGTGGGAGCAAAAAACAGTTACATTCGAGGTCCGTTCTTGTTAGAAGGAGCTTGGATTGGCTTGCTTGGGGCAGTTGTTCCAGCTGGCTTGGTCTATTTTATTTACGAAATGGCCTATAAGTCATTTAATCCATCTCTTGCTAGTCAAAATCTTTCAATGATTGTACCCAAAACCTTTATTCCATTGATGATTTCCTTCCTTTTTGTAGTAGGAATTATCATCGGAGCGTTTGGCTCGGTTCTCTCAATGAGACGATTCTTGAAAATTTAAAAAAGAAGTGATAATAAAAACCCTATTGAACCCTGACCCGAAAGTTAGACAGAAAAATCTAACTTTTGAGATGCAGTTCATTTAGGGCTTTTTTAATGCAAAAATGGATTAAACATTTTTTCATGAACAATGGTGGTTTGAGGACCATGACCAGGGTAAACATCATAATCAGGCAAGACCAGCAACTCGTTTTTGATGCTAGAAATGAGTTGTTCTATATTTCCAGTATAGAGGTCCGTTCGACCAATTGATTCGCAAAATAAAGCATCGCCAGTTAAAACAAAGTGCTCGTTAGGAAAGATGATTGAAACACCACCGATTGAATGTCCTGATGTTGGTACGACGTAAAAATAAAAATCATCTAGACTGTAAGGACTATGATAGTCAAAAAAGACATCGGCAGGCTGGAGAATGATGTTATCAATATCTTGGTGGCGAGCTAGTCCAGATAGATTATACTCCGGAGTGTAAAGCCAAGTTGCTTCACTTTCAGCGACATAGACAGGTGGATGTCCAAAATGTTGACGAACTAAATCAACACTCATAATATGATCGTAATGAGTATGGGTCAGCAAAATAGCTGTAATTGGCTTATTGATTTCTTGGATTTTTGCTGCAATTTTATCCCAGTCACTACCCGGATCAACTACGATGAGGTGATGCTCATTTTCTAAATAATAAGTATTTTCATATGCTTGAGAGTTTAAAGTTTTATGAATTGTTATCATGAGAACTCCTTTCACTTCATAGTTTAGCAAAAAATATGAAAAATGACATAAAAGAAATATCAAGCTATTTATCAAGGGAAAATAAGGCGTAAAACGTGATACGAAATAGTTGAATTTATGGTATAATTTTTCTAATATGACACAAGAAAAAAGAAAATATGCTGTGGTGGATTTAGAGGCAACGAGTGCCAGCAGCAACGCAAAGATTATTCAAGTCGGGATTGTGCTGATTGAAAATGGTCAGATTGTTAAAACTTATGAAACCGATGTGAATCCTCATGAGAAGCTGGATTCTCATATTTGCCAATTAACAGGATTGACAGACAAGCGATTGAGAAGGGCGCCAGACTTTTCTCAAGTAGCTCGTGAGATTTATGAGTTGATTGAGGATGCCATTTTTGTGGCTCATAATGTGAAATTTGATGCTAATTTATTAGCAGAAGCCCTCTTTTGGGAAGGATTTGAATTAGTGACTCCGAGGGTAGATACAGTAGAGCTTGCGCAAGTCTTTTTCCCAACGTTTGAAAAATACAATCTAGGAATATTATGTGAGCAGTTAGATATTCCTTTGAAACATGCGCATACAGCGCTTGCAGATGCCTCAGCAACGGCTACATTATTTTTAAAAATACAAGAAAAAATCCAAAAACTTCCGAAAGAATTAGTGGAATATTTGTTGAAATTTTCGGATAGTTTGATTTATGAATCACGTTTGGCAATAGAAGATGCTTTTAACCAAATGTCGGACATAACTTGCCACGATTTGATGAAGTGGCAGGGGATTTTTCTTAGAAAAAGTAAAAAAATTAAAAAAGCGAGAAAACTATCCAAAAATTTCCAACACAATATCAATTTGCTGGATTTAGAGGAGCGAAAAGAACAAGATGAGTTTGCGCATGATGTGGAACAGGCTTTAAAAAGTCAGCAACCAAGTTTTTTACAAGCTCAGACGGGCTTAGGTAAAACTTATGGTTACTTGCTTCCTGCTTTGGCTCAAACGAGCAAGCAAATTTTGGTGACGGTTCCTACGAAAGTGTTGCAAGATCAGATTGTGGCAAATGAAGGACAAAAGTTAGAAGAAATCTTTCATCTTTCTGTTCATAGCTTGAAAAGCCCTGCTAATTATTTAAAGCTTGACTTCTTTTATGACAGTTTGCAGCAGGTAGATGACAATCGTTTGGTCAATCGTTGTAAGATGTTGCTTTTAGTTTGGCTCACAGAAACAAAATCTGGTGATTTGGATGAAATTGGTCAACGGCATCGCTATCAGACCTATTTTCAACAGGTGCTTCATGATGGAAAATTGAGCAAAAAATCCCTCTTTTATGGTGCAGATTTTTGGCAAAAAGGTCAAGAAAAGTCCAAACGCAGTCGTGTATTAGTGACCAATCATGCTTATTTTTTGACGCGGTTAGAAGATGATAAATCCATTGTGGAGAATCGGCTTTTGATTGTGGATGAAGCTCAGAAGTTGTTTTTAGCTTTGGAAAATTTCTCTCGAAAATCCCTCAATATGACAAAATGCTTGCAGCAGATTCAATCAGAACTTGAAACAACAGATACCATTTTGCAGCGTCGGTTATTAGAGGACATTCAATTTGAATTGACTCATGCGGTGGAACAATTCCAATGCTACAAGAAAAATGAGCTAACGAAAGAAACCTGTTCCAAACTCCGACAAGATTTATCAGAGTTAGATCAAAGCTCTCTTTCTGACTTACGCACTATTTTTGCCACAAAATATGACCAGTTCTGGTTAAAAGAAGAGCAATTTGATGACTATCGAGTAACGATGTTGGAAGCTGCTTGCCTAGAAGTGCTAGATTTTAGAGCCTTGCTACCTGAAGAAGTGCAAGTCTTGTTCGTTTCAGCCACGCTTGAAATCAGTAAAAAAGTGCATTTAGCGCATTTACTTGGTTTTGAACATGCACCATTTTATCAGTTACTACAAAAGCAGAAACATCAGCAGAAAATATGGCTAGACAAGGATTTTCCAAATGTTGTAGACTTAGATGTGGATACTTATGCAGAATTGATTGTCAAATGGGTTCATAAGTTAGCTACTCAGGAAGTTCCACTTCTCGTTTTATTTACATCGAAAGCATTATTGTTAGCTGTTTCAGAACGCTTGAGTCTTCCTCATTTAGCCCAGTATAAGAATGGTGAAGCAGCTAATATTAAGCGACGTTTTGATAGAGGGGAAAGTAGTATTTTACTAGGAGCGGGTAGCTTTTGGGAAGGTACAGATTTTTCTAGTCAGAAACAAATGATTGAAGTTATTACGCGAATCCCTTTTGATAATCCGAGTGATTTCTTTACGCAGAAGCTCAATCGCAAATTGCGGCAAGAAGGTAAGAATCCTTTTTATGATTATAGCTTACCTGTTGCGATTTTACGGATAAAACAGGCTTTAGGACGTACAATTCGACACCAAGAGCAGCAATCAGCAGTCGTTATTTTAGACAATCGCATTTTAACCAAACGATATGGACGCCAAATTCAAATAGCTCTGGAAAAAGTTGCTCCACTATCCATCACAAGTATGAAACAAATTCCAAAAGAGATGGAGCAATTTTTGAAGAAGGAAACGATGTAACTTCAATTTATGAATGACTCAGTTCAAAGTAAACTGAGTTTTTTTGTTAAAAATACTGATTTTCTCTGCTGCTAGTTTTAAATTTTGTTATAATAGAAACACAAAGAAAGAAGGTTCAATATGTATCAAAAATATCTTCCAGGGATTGGTTTTGCTTTTGTATTAGCGGCAGTAGCAACCGTCTTGGGAAATTTCTTTCCCTTGATTGGCTCCAGCGTTTTTGCCATTCTTTTGGGAATTTTAGCCAATAATCTTTTTCATATAAAAAAGACTTATCATGCTGGTTTAGCTTATTCAGGTAAGAAATTACTGCAATATTCCATTATTTTGCTGGGGTTCAGCATGTCCATTGGTCGGGTTTCTGCTACAGGCATCTCCTCTTTAAAAATTAGCATTTTAACTATACTGATTGCTTTTATTTCAGCTTATGTGGTAGGACGTCTGTTGGGAATGGGCAAAGTTCTAACCACTTTAATTGGATTTGGAACGGCTATTTGTGGTGGTTCTGCCATTGCAGCAGCTTCACCGATTTTAGAAGCAAAAGATGAAGACATCGCTTTATCTATTTCAACAATTTTCTTCTTTAACATTTTAGCAGTTTTTATTTTCCCATTTTTAGGGCATCTGATGCATATGAATAATGCAACTTTTGGAACTTGGGCAGGAACCGCTATCAATGATACATCATCTGTTGTAGCAGCAGGATACACTTACAGTCAGTCGGCGGGAGATTTGGCAACGATTGTAAAACTAAGTCGTGCTTTAATGATTGTACCAGCTTGTCTCATCTTTGCAGGAGTCCGATATGTACGCTCACAAAGCAGTCATCAAAAAGTCAATTTAAAGAAGATTTTCCCTTGGTTTATTTTGTGGTTTGTTGTGGCGTCTATTGTTACTAGTGTTGGGATTTTTCCAAGTTCGCTCGTTCCTGCAACAAAGTTCTTGTCACAATGGCTTATGGCAATGGCTCTTGCTGGAATTGGTGCAAGGGTATCCTTTGGGCAATTTAGAAAAGCAGGCGCAGCGCCGTTGTTGACAGGAGCATTTGCTTGGTTTGCAGTTGCTGTATCGAGCTTAATTATTCAATACTTTTTCTCATAAAAGTGCTTTAAAAGTGACTGACATTTATTACGTATGTTGGAGGAGATATGCCTTATCAAAAACGCTCGATTGATTCACGAGTGGATTATAGTTTAATATTACCGGTGTTTTGTTTGCTTTTTATTGGTGTTGTAGCCATTTATATCGCTGTTAGTCATGATTATCCAAAAAATGTTTGGCCAATTGTAGGGCAGCAGATTGCCTGGATTGCTCTAGGAACAGTTATCAGTCTGGTTATCATGCTATTCAATACAAAATTTCTTTGGCAAATAACGCCATACTTATATGTATTTGGCTTGGCATTGATGGTGCTTCCGCTTATTTTTTATAGTTCAGAATTAGTTGCTTCGACAGGAGCAAAAAACTGGGTGACTATAGGACATGTGACCTTGTTTCAACCATCTGAATTTATGAAAATTTCTTATATTCTGATGCTGTCACGAGTTGTTGTTAATTTTTTACAGCGTTATAAAGATAGAGAGCGAACGGTTAAATTGGACTTCTTCCTGATTTTTGAGTTAGCCCTTTATACCTTACCCGTTCTGATTTTATTGGCATTGCAGAGTGACCTAGGGACAGCATTAGTCTTTATCGCAATCTTTTCAGGAATTGTCCTCTTATCAGGTGTGTCTTGGAAAATTATTGTACCAGTTGTTTTGACCATTCTGGTTGTAGGCGGTGGCTTTTTACTTATCTTCATTTCAAAAGACGGGCGAGCTTTTTTGCACCAAATTGGGATGCCAACCTATCAGATCAACCGTATTTTGGCTTGGCTGAATCCGTTTGACTACGCTCAAACCACTACTTATCAACAGGCACAAGGTCAAATAGCAATTGGTAGTGGTGGTCTCTGGGGACAAGGGTTTAATGTATCCAATCTATTGGTGCCTGTACGTGAAAGTGATATGATTTTTACTGTCATTGCAGAAGATTTTGGTTTTGTCGGTGCAACGATTGTGATTGCCTTGTATTTGCTATTGATTTATCGTATGTTAAAAATTACGCTGAAATCAAATAATCAATTTTACACCTATATTTCTACTGGTTTTATCATGATGTTACTCTTTCATATTTTTGAAAATATCGGAGCAGTGACGGGAATTTTGCCTTTGACAGGGATTCCACTTCCATTTATTTCGCAAGGGGGATCCTCTATCGTCAGTAATTTAATCGGGGTTGGGCTCTTGCTTTCTATGAGCTATCAAAATAATCTATCAGATGAAAAACGCTCACATTATCCTACAAGGCGTAAAAAAGTAGTATTAAAACAATTAAAATAAAGGAGAAGAAGTATGACAAAAGTAGCTGTTATGTTAGCCAATGGCTTTGAAGAAATTGAAGCATTGACGGTTGTGGATGTTCTTCGCCGTGCAGGAATCCTATGTGACATGATTGGCTTTGAAAAAGCGGTAACAGGTTCTCACGGTATCGCAGTTCAAGCAGATAAAGTTTGGGCTGGAAAGTTAGATGATTATGAATTGGTGGTACTGCCGGGAGGAATGCCTGGTGCGACAAATTTGCGAGATGATGATCGTTTGATGTCAGCTCTACAAAAGATGCAAGAAGAAGGCAAGTGGATAGCAGCCATTTGCGCAGCACCGATTGCACTAAATCGTGCAGGAGTCTTAAAGAACAAACAATTTACCTGTTATGATGGTATCGAGTCAGATATTGAAACTGGAACTTACATCAAACAAACTGTCGTTGTTGATGGGAAAGTGATTACCAGCCGAGGTCCCGCAACTGCTCTAACTTTTGCTTATGAGCTGGTTCATCAGTTAGGTGGAGACAGTGAGCAGCTTGCAACGGCGATGCTTTACAATGATGTCTATAGTGATTGATGCTCTATGATACTAAAACTTATTTGGAATGATCCAAGTAAGTTTTTTTATGAAAATTCATGTCTAAAATAGGCTTTCCTATCTGTTTTAACAGCCATTTTTTACAAAAATATGTTATAATAAAAGGTATGGATTATCAAGATTATATTTGGGATTTAGGGGGGACTCTCCTCAATAATTACGAGACGTCAACGGCTGCATTTGTAGAAACGTTAGCTGGTTTTGGGATTCAAGCTGCCCATGATGATGTTTACAAGGCGCTAAAGGTTTCAACTCCCTATGCAGTTGCTCAATTTGCGCCCAACATTCCTGCATTTTTACAAACTTATAAAGTGAATGAAGCAAGAGAGTTAGCTCATCCAGTATTATTTGAAGGTGCTGCAGATTTGCTCAAGAATATCGTTGCACAAGGAGGGCGTAATTTTCTGATTTCTCATCGGAATGATCAGGTTTTAGAGATTCTTGATAAAACAGGGATTTCAGGCTACTTTACAGAAGTTGTGACTTCTAATCGTGGTTTTAAGAGAAAGCCAAATCCTGAGTCAATGCTTTATTTAAAAGATAAGTATCAGATTGAGAATGGGTTAGTCATCGGAGATCGTTCAATTGACACAGAAGCAGGTCAATCAGCTGGCTTTGCAACTTATCTCTTTGATGATATGGAAAATCTCAAGAAATTTATAAAAATATAGAAAAGGAATCGTATGTCAGAAGAAACTAAAGAAATGCAAGCACAAGATTATGATGCCAGTCAAATTCAGGTTTTAGAAGGTTTGGAAGCTGTCCGAATGCGTCCAGGGATGTATATTGGCTCAACTTCAAAAGAAGGACTGCATCATCTTGTTTGGGAAATTGTAGATAACTCAATTGATGAGGCATTAGCTGGTTTTGCAACACATATTCAAGTGTTTATTGAGAAAGATAATTCGATTACCGTTGTTGATGACGGTCGTGGAATCCCTGTAGATATTCAAGAAAAAACAGGTCGCCCTGCGGTAGAAACTGTCTTTACCATTCTTCATGCTGGAGGAAAATTTGGCGGTGGCGGGTACAAGGTATCTGGAGGATTGCATGGTGTCGGATCTTCTGTGGTTAATGCTCTTTCTACTCAACTTGATGTTCGGGTTTACAAGAACGGTCAAATTTATTTTCAAGAATACCGTCGCGGGCACGTCGTAGCGGATCTGGAGATTATCGGTGAGACTGATCGCACAGGAACAACTGTTCATTTTACACCAGACCCAGAAATCTTCACAGAAACGGTTGAATTTGATTTTGAAAAATTAAATAAACGGGTGCAAGAACTAGCATTTTTGAATCGTGGCCTGCGAATTTCTATTACTGATAAACGGGAAGGTTTGGAGCAAACAAAAGATTACCATTATGAGGGTGGGATTGCTAGCTATGTCCAGTATATCAATGAAAATAAAGATGTTATCTTTGAAAATCCGATTTATACAGACGGAGAAATGGATGATATTACTGTTGAAGTAGCTATGCAGTATACAACAGGCTATCACGAAACTGTCATGAGTTTTGCTAACAACATCCACACTCATGAAGGCGGGACGCATGAACAAGGTTTTCGTACAGCGCTCACACGTGTCATCAATGACTATGCCAAGAAAAATAAACTTCTGAAAGAAAATGAAGACAACCTGACTGGTGAAGATGTCCGTGAAGGATTGACAGCGGTCATCTCTGTCAAACACCCTAATCCTCAATTTGAAGGACAAACAAAGACGAAGCTTGGAAATAGCGAAGTTGTTAAAATAACCAATCGTCTCTTTAGCGAAGCTTTTTCAGATTTCCTTTTGGAAAATCCTGCGGTTGCTAAGAAAATTGTTGAAAAGGGAATTTTGGCATCTAAAGCTCGGATTGCAGCTAAGCGCGCACGTGAAGTGACCCGCAAGAAATCAGGACTAGAAATCTCCAACTTACCTGGTAAATTAGCAGACTGCTCTTCCAATGATCCGCACGAAACAGAATTGTTTATCGTGGAAGGAGACTCAGCAGGTGGTTCAGCTAAGTCTGGTAGGAATCGGGAATTTCAAGCTATTTTACCAATTCGTGGTAAGATTTTAAATGTTGAAAAAGCCAGCATGGATAAAATTTTAGCCAATGAAGAAATTCGTAGTCTCTTTACTGCAATGGGAACAGGCTTTGGAGCGGATTTTGATGTAAGCAAGGCTCGCTATCAAAAATTAGTCATTATGACCGATGCCGATGTTGATGGTGCGCATATCCGAACCCTTCTTTTGACATTGATTTATCGTTATATGAAGCCTGTTTTAGAAGCGGGGTATGTCTATATTGCTCAACCGCCTATTTATGGTGTGAAAGTCGGCAGTGAAGTGAAAGAATACATCCAGCCCGGAGCCAATCAAGAAGAAGAGCTACAGTTGGCATTGGAGCGTTATTCTGAAGGGCGTTCTAAACCAAGTATTCAACGTTACAAAGGCTTGGGAGAAATGGACGACCACCAACTTTGGGAAACAACGATGAACCCAGAACATCGCTTAATGGCGCGTGTCTCAGTAGATGATGCAGCAGAAGCGGACAAGATTTTTGATATGCTAATGGGGGACCGTGTAGAACCTCGTCGTGAATTTATCGAAGAGAACGCCGTATATAGTACATTGGACGTTTAAAAAAATCTGAAAAAATTCACATTTACCAAGAAAATTATGATATAATAATCATGATTATTTTCAAGTAATATTTTGAAGGAGTTTTACATGTCTAACGGACTAATCATACTAATCATAGTGATAGCAGTTCTCTTGATTGTTGCTTACATAACTGCTGTCTTATTAAGAAAAAGAAATGATGCCTTGCTTGCTAAGTTAGAAGATCGCAAAGAAGAACTTTATAATCTTCCTGTAAACGATGAAGTCGAAGCGGTTAAAAACATGCATTTGATTGGACAAAGTCAAGTGGCTTTTCGTGAATGGAATCAAAAATGGGTTGATCTTTCTTTAAATTCTTTTGCAGACATCGAAAATAACCTCTTTGAAACGGAAGGTTACAATAATTCGTTTCGGTTTCTAAAAGCAAAGCATGGTATTGATAAAATTGAGAGCCAAATTGACTTGATTGAAGAAGATATTACTGCTATTCGTAATGCACTTGCTGAATTAGAAAAGCAAGAGTCTAAAAATAGCGGTCGTGTCTTGCATGCTTTGGATTTATTTGAAAAGTTGCAAGTGTCTGTGGCAAATGATACAGAAAGTTATGGCTCAGCGCTTCCTGAGATTGAAAAGCAATTAGAAAAAATTCAATCTGAATTCTCTCAATTTGTAACTTTAAACTCATCAGGCGATCCTGTTGAAGCAGCGGAAATTTTGGATAAAACAGAAGATCACATCCTTGCTTTAACGCATATTGTTGAAAAAATCCCAGAGCTTGTATCAGAATTAGATCAAAAGTTACCAGAACAGTTGGAAGATTTGGAGTCTGGTCATCGCAAATTACTGGAATCCGGTTATCATTTTATTGAAACTGATATTGAATCTCGCTTCCAACAGCTGCATACTAGTTTGAAACGCAACAGTGAAAACATTGCTAGTTTAGAATTGGACAATGCACAATATGAAAATACGCAAATCCAAGAAGAAATGGATGCTTTATATGACATGTTTAACCGTGAAATCAAGTCACATAAAGTAGTTGTCAAACTAGTCAATAGTTTACCAGGTTATTTAGGCCATACAAAAGAAAACAATCAAAATCTTTTGACAGAGATTGCCCGCATTTCAAAATTGTATCTCTTGACAGAAAGCGATACAAATCATGTTCGTCGACTTCAAAGTGAACTTTCTAGCTTGGATGATGTTGTTTTAGAAGCAATTGAAGATTCTTCAGAAAGAAAACAGGCTTATTCTGTTCTTCAAGAAAATCTTGAAACCATTCAAAAACGTGTGAAAGAAATTGAAGATGAACAATTAGTACTGAGTGAAAAATTGGCTAAAATTGAAAAAGATGATGCCAATGCTCGACAAAAAATTAATATTTATATCAACAAATTGCACACGATTAAGCGTTATATGGAAAAACGCAATTTGCCGGGTATTCCACGGAGCTTCCTGACCACTTTCTTTACTGCAAGTGATAACACAGAAGCTTTAGTAGCAGAATTGGAACAATATCGTGTCAATATCGAATCAGTAAACCGTATGCTAGAGATTTTGACAAATGATATGAATGAACTGGAAAATGAGACTTATCGGATTGTTGAAAATGCTACTTTGACAGAGCAATTGTTACAATATTCAAATCGCTATCGTTCATTTGATGAAGGAGTTCAAACTGCCTTCAACCGTGCACTAGAGATTTTTGAAAATGACTTTGATTATCAAGCATCGTTTGAGGAGATCTCGCAAGCATTGGATGTAGTAGAACCCGGTGTAACTAATCGTTTTGTTACATCATATGAAAAAACACGAGAAAATATCCGATTTTAAACTAAAATAATAAAGAGACAAGGTTTCATTCCCTTGTCTCTTTTTATTAGGTTCCTTTCGTCAGTATCGTGATGTTCGGTATAAAATTGGCGACTAAAGCAGACGGTCGTGCTCCCTAATACAATTACTTGCAAATGAATAGAATCTGGGAAGATGGCATATAAGGCAACTAAAAATCCCAACCATAGGCGATTGGGATTAGTCTCTTAAGAAGAGATTAATGAGTAAAAGCAACACAAACACCTTCTGGAACAAAGAAATCATGTGATAATTCTGTTAATTTTCCTGTTTCTGGGTCACGTTTGAAGACCGTCGCATTGTCTGAATCTTGATGAGCTGCGATAAGATACTGTTGATCTGGTGTAATATTAAAATCACGTGGATTTTTTCCATTAGTTGGTACGAATTCTACAAGTTCAAGTGTTCCATCTCCTGCTACTTTGTAAACAGCGATTGAATTATGCCCGCGGTTGGAGCCATAAAGGAAGCGACCGTCAGCAGATAGGCGAATAGCAGCTGTTCCATTAAATTCTGAAAAGTCTTCTGGTAAAGTGGAGATGGTTTGCAGGCGTTCAAATTGACCATCTCCATCGTAAATTAAAACTTCAATAGTAGAGTTTAATTCACAAATAAGATAAGCAATTTTGTAGTGAGGGTGGAACACAATATGACGTGGACCAGCGCCAGGTGTCGCATGATAAGTCTCTAATCGATTTAGACGTCCATAATCACTAATTTCATATGTCACAACTTCATCAGTTCCTAAATCACACGTAACCAGATACTTATCGGGTGTTAAATCTGCAAAATGCACATGAGCAGCAGCTTGGTTTTCATGAGGACCGTAGCCGATATGAACATCAGAATCAACTAATTTAAGGCTACCATTTTCTTGTCGTCTATAAACTAATACTTGTCCTTTATGGTAGTTTGCCCCGTAGACAAGGCTTCTTGCTTCATCTACACTCACATAGCATAGAGGAGCACCTTCGGCCACAACGTGATTGAGTAACTGTCCCGCTTTATTAAAGGCTGCAATGCCTCCCTCACCGTGTTCAGTTCCGACAGAATATAGGTTCTGTTGCTTGTCAAAAGCTAAATAAGTAGGATTTGGCTCTTTTGCAATAAGTGTTAAATTTGCCAGTTCTCCTGTGCTGGTATCAAAATCAGCTTTGTAAATTCCTTCTGAGCTACGACGTGTATAAGTTCCAAAATAAACTGTTTGTGTCATCATTCACCTCGAAATATTTGATACTTTCATTATAACACAAAAAGAGATGAAATGGTTTTCACAAATGAAAGCTGCTATCAGTTCTATGATGAAAAAATAGATAAAAAATAGATTCGAGATAGGATGGGAACAGATGACTTTGATACAATAAAAATAGATTTGCGGGTGGTGGCGCTAACAATTAGGGTTGTCTGTTTGACTTCTGAAAAATGTTTTGTTTTTTGGGAAGAAAGTTTTTATCCTGCATCACGGTTCAATCTTTGTAAGTTCACTATTTTGTTGTATAATAAAAGTAATCTTTACATTGATTAGCAGTCATTTAATTTTATATCTATATTTTAAGGAGTAAGAAATGCATAAGATTTTAGTAGTAGAAGATGACACTACGATTAATCAAGTGATTTGTGAATTTTTGAAAGAAAATCATTATGAGGTGACACCAGTTTTTGACGGGGCAGAAGCCCTACGTGAATTTGAGGAAAAATCGTTTGACCTCATCATTTTGGACGTTATGTTGCCCTCTATGAGCGGTCTGGATGTGTTGAAGGAAATCCGGAAGACGTCGCAGGTACCAGTTATGATGTTAACTGCACTAGATGATGAATATACTCAGCTGGTCAGCTTTAATCACCTTATCAGTGATTATGTTACCAAACCATTTTCGCCACTTATTTTGATGAAACGCATTGAAAATATTTTCCGGAGTACTGTGACAGAATCAGAGATTGTCGTTGGAGACTTGCGTGTTTCAATTGATGATTGTACCGTTTATTGGCAAGAAGAAAAAATGTCTCCTACTAAAAAAGAATATGAAATTATCCAAGCTTTAGCTAAAAGAAAAAATCATTTGGTGACGCGGGATCAATTGATGAATACAATTTGGGGTTATAGCGAACTGGATAGTCGTGTTTTGGATAACCATGTAAAAAATATTCGGAAAAAAATTCCTGGAATACCTCTTAAAACGATTACTGGTATGGGTTATCAACTTGGAGGAGAAGAAGAGTGAGAATTGCTAAAAAGCATTTTCTTTTGACAGGAACAATAATTTTTATTGTCGTGACAACGGTTTTAACAACACTCTATTTTGTGATGCCTGTTTATTATGAGCAAGTCAAGCATCGAGAAGCTAAAAGTGAGTTCTTTCAGATTGCTCAGCAAGTTCAAGGAAAACCGTCAGATGATATAGGAAAGCTTTTAAGTGACTACAATCGAAAGAATACACGCGTCTGGTTTAGTATATTAGATGCGAAAGGAAAACTTATTTATCCACATATTGATTTAGCTAATGAAAAGGGAGAATTCCAATTAACAATTTTACCTTCTGACATGAGTTTGAATAATCAAACTAAAAGTATGAGCAAGAAGATAAGAACGGCAGAAGGGACCACATTGACCTTACGTGGGGAATATTCGCTCCAACCAATATCGGATGCTACTTACGTGTTGTTAAGTCTTTATCCTTATATCTTATTCTTTTCGTTAACGTTAGGTGGTATAGTGGCTTTTCTTTATAGTCGATTTGCAACCAAACGCATTACAGATATTTCAGAGAGCACGCGAAAAATGGCAACTCTTTCTCCAGATGTGGCGTGTCCTGTCAAAGGGCGGGATGAAATTTCCACTCTCGCTCAAGATATTAACAGTCTGTATAACAATCTTTTGACAAGTATTGAAGCGCTGCGATTGGAAAATGAGAAGGTTGCTGAAAGTGAACGGGAGAAAGCAGAATTTCTACGGATGACTTCTCATGAGCTGAAAACGCCGATTACCAGCATGATGGGAATTGTGGATGGTATGATTTATGGTGTTGGTGACTTCAAAGATAAAGATAAATACCTACATAAATGTCGTGAAATTTTGGAAGAGCAATCAAAACTTGTACAGTCTATCTTGGCAATTTCTAAAATTGAAATGCGGATAGAAGCGGAAGAGGAAGAATTTTCACTTAATCAGCTCTTGGAGGGAAACTTGAGCAGCTATAAGATGTTAGCTGATGTGAAAGGCTATCAATTTACTGTACAGTTAGAAGAGCTTCAAGTGCATGGCAACAAGACTTATTTGCTGAAAGCTATTAAAAATTTACTAGATAATGCTTTCCATTATACATTAGCCGGTGGAGAGATTCTTTTAATGATTAAAGACAATCAGTTAATCATTGAAAATGATGCGGAACATGTGTTGGATGAACAGCAAATCCAGCAAATATTTCAGCCATTTTATCGTCCGGATTACAGTCGTAACCGCAAAGATGGCGGAACAGGTCTGGGACTCTTTATCGTGCAACAGATTTTGGAAAATCATCATTTGCACTATCTCTTTGAAGCTGTTGATGACAAACGAATGCGGTTTACAATTTTTTTCTCAGATAAAGAAAGCTAAAAGTGGGAATCCGTTCATGAATTGAATGGATGACCGCTTTTTATGTTTGATTTGAGTGCAAGAAGAAAATTCACAAAAGGCTATCTTTTCTTCAAGAATTTTTTAGAAAAAAATGCTACAATGAGATAAATAAAGAAAAGGATGTCTGTATGGAACACAAAAAGAAGGATTTCAGCCTATCATGGTTTTTTCGGTGGTTTTTAGACAATAAAGCAATTACTGTTTTTTTGGTGACCTTATTGTTGGGGTTGAATATTTTTGTATTAAACAAAATTAGTTTCATTTTCATTCCTGTTTTAGAATTTATTGGGGTTATTATGCTGCCAGTTATTTTAGCAGGACTTTTGTATTATTTATTAAATCCGATTGTGGATTGGATGGAAAAACATAAAGTCAATCGTTTAGTTGCGATTACGATTGTTTTTATTTTGATTGCATTGCTCTTAATTTGGGGCCTGGCTGTAGCAATTCCAAGTTTGCAACATCAGATAGTCAGCTTTGTCAAGAATTTACCAGCCAATTTGAAAAAATCAAATAAAATTATTCAAGATTTTTTGGAAAATCGTATTTCTGATGATGTCAAACCTCAATTGGAAGAAATTGCGAATAATTTTTCAGATCAAGTGACAGCTTGGGCGAGTAATTTCTCATCTAAAGCTGTGAACTGGGTTAGCACATTGATTAGTACGGCTTCGCAAGTGATTGTAGCCATTATCATCATGCCTTTTATCCTTTTTTATCTTTTGCGAGATGGAAAAAACTTAAAATCTTATTTGACAAAATTCATGCCAACTAAGTTTCGTGAACCAGTCGGACAAATTTTGACAGATGTCAATACGCAGCTTGCCAATTACGTTCGTGGGCAAGTAACTGTAGCTATTATCGTAGCGATAATGTTCATCATTTTCTTTAAAGTAATCGGGCTTCGCTATGCAGTGACACTTGGGGTGACGGCAGGGATTTTAAATTTGATTCCTTATTTGGGAAGTTTTCTAGCTATGCTGCCGGCTCTTGTTCTGGGTTTAATTGCTGGACCAATTATGCTCTTGAAAGTCATTGTGGTCTTTATTGTAGAGCAAACGATTGAAGGGCGGTTTGTGTCGCCATTAATTCTCGGTAGCCAATTGAACATTCATCCAATCAATGTTCTTTTTGTCCTTTTGACAGCGGGATCTATGTTTGGTATCTGGGGCGTTTTACTGGGAATTCCCGTTTATGCATCTGCAAAAGTTGTGATTGCTGCTATTTTTAAATGGTATAAGAAAGTCAGCGGCTTGTATGAAGAATAATTGGTAGATGAAACAGGAGAAGAAATTGAACAACAGTGAGAAAATGGTCGCTTCTTTGCAAAAGCAGGATTTGGCGCATGCCAATAAATATTTTGAAAGAGCTCTAACAAATGATACAGAGGAAGAATTACTTGAATTAGCCGACTACTTAGAAAGTATCGGCTTTTTCCCTCAAGCGAAGCGAATTTATGAAACATTAGCTCCTCATTATCCAGAAGCCTACATCAGTTTGGCGCAGATTGCTAGTGAAGACGGGCAAGTGGAAGAAGCGTTTGCTTATCTGGAAGAAATTACTTCTGATAGTGACTGGTATGTGACAGCACTCTTAGTCAAAGCTGATCTCTATCAAATGGAAGGCTTGCCAGATGTTGCAAGGGAAAAATTAGCCGAGGCAAAGCAATTATCTGATGAACCGTTAGTGACTTTTGGCATGGCTGAAATAGATTTTGAATTGGGAAATTTCAATCAAGCCATTAAGGAATACGCTAGCTTAGACAATCGCATGATTTATGAGCAGACGGGTGTTTCTACTTATCAGCGGATTGGTGTTTCCTATGCAAGTTTGGGAAAATTTGAAGTGGCGATTGAGTTTTTGGAAAAATCTTTAGAGATTGAATACGATGATGCTGTAGCCTTTGAATTAGCGACTATTTTGTATGACCAGAAAGAATATCAAAAAGCTAATCTATACTTTAAGCAAATTGATACGATTTCGCCGGAATTTGAAGGTTATGAGTATGGTTATGCTTTGTCGCTTCATGCAGAACATCAGACAGAAGAAGCATTACGCCTTACGCAGCAGGGCTTGTCGAAAAATCCATTTGATACACGTCTTTTGTTGCTAGCTTCGCAGCTTTCTTATGAGTTGCACGATGAGCGAAAGGCAGAAGATTACCTTTTGAAAGCAAAAGATAATGCGGAAGACTTGGAAGAAATTGCATTGCGTTTGTCTAATCTTTACTTAGAGCAAGAGCGTTTTGATGAAGTTTTGAAATTTGAGGAGCAAGATATAGACAATGTACTGACTAAGTGGAATATTGCGCGTGCCTATCAGGCTTTGGAACAGACAACAGCAGCTTTGGAGCGATATCGACTGTTGCTCTCGGATTTAAAGGAAAATCCAGAATTTTTAGAGCAATATATTTATCTACTTCGTGAAATGGGAGATTTTGAAGAAGCAAAACACCAAGCAGAGCATTATCTTCACTTGGTTCCAGATGATGTGGAGATGCAGGAATTGTACAATAGTTTGTAAAAAGAGTAACAAGCACAATCCTATAAGACGCATGGGAATTATGATATAATGATGAGCGTGATATTCAGGAAGGACGAAGAAAATGACTGAAAAATTTGGTGCGGATTTGATTGTGGATAGTTTAATCAATCACAAGGTGGATTATGTATTTGGAATTCCCGGTGCAAAGATTGACCGTGTATTTGATACCTTAGAGGACAAAGGCCCACAACTTATCGTTGCTCGTCATGAACAAAATGCTGCTTTTATGGCGCAAGGAATTGGGCGGATTACAGGAGAGCCGGGTGTCGTGATTGCAACGAGTGGACCAGGTGCTTCAAACTTAGCAACGGGCTTGGTTACGGCGACCGCAGAGGGCGACCCAGTGCTGGCTTTGGCTGGTCAGGTCAAACGCTCTGACCTTCTCAAACGCGCTCACCAGTCTATGGACAATGCTGCACTATTTAAGCCGATTACTAAGTATTCAGTCGAAGTGCAAGACGGCAATACTCTGTCAGAAATCATTGCCAATGCTTATCGTCATGCCAAGTCAGGAATGCCGGGGGCAAGTTTCATTTCCATTCCACAGGATGTGGTGGATAGTCAGGTGCAAGTGAAAGCAATTAAACCGCTGACGGATCCGCAGCTGGGTTCTAGTTCTGTGGCAGACATTAACTATCTAGCGCAAGCGATTAAAAATGCTGTGTTACCGGTTCTTCTCTTGGGAAATGGCGCTTCAAGTGCCAAAGTGACGGCTTCTATTCGTCAGTTATTGGAGCAAGTACAGTTGCCTGTTGTGGAAACATTCCAAGGGGCTGGGATTGTGTCTCGTGAATTGGAAGAAGCTACTTTCTTTGGGCGTGTCGGGCTGTTTCGCAATCAGCCGGGTGACATGCTCCTGAAAAAATCTGACCTAGTCATCGCTATCGGCTATGATCCGATTGAGTATGAAGCGCGCAACTGGAATGCGGAAATTTCTGCCCGCGTCATTGTGATTGACGTAGAGCCAGCAGAGATTGATACTTACTTTCAACCGGAGCGTGAGCTGATTGGAGATATTGCAAATACTTTGGATTTATTGCTGCCAGCGATTAACGGCTATCAATTACCAGAAGGCTCGCGGGAATATCTGCAAGTGCTGCGAGATAAAATGGACGGTGATGTGAAATTTGACCGCAGCCAAACTGAAAAAGGTCGCCTACACCCGCTGGATATTGTCGAAGTCTTGCAGGAAAATACGACAGACGATATGACAGTTACTGTCGATGTGGGTACGCATTATATTTGGATGGCACGTTATTTCAAGAGCTATGAACCAAGGCATCTGCTTTTTTCAAATGGGATGCAAACGTTAGGAGTGGCATTACCCTGGGCAATCTCAGCAGCCTTGGTTCGTCCCAACATAAAGATCGTTTCTGTGTCTGGCGATGGTGGTTTTCTCTTTTCGGCCCAAGAGCTAGAGACAGCAGTTCGTCTACAATTACCAATTGTTCATCTTATTTGGAATGACGGTCATTATAATATGGTGGAATTTCAAGAAGAAATGAAATATGGTCGTTCATCTGGAGTGGACTTTGGACCTGTTGATTTTGTTAAATATGCAGAGAGTTTTGGTGCGAAAGGATTCCGAGCAACCTCTCCAGCAGAATTGACACAGCTGCTTCAAAAAGCTTTAGAGGAAAGTGGACCGGTCATCATTGATGTGCCAGTTGATTACAAGGACAGCAGCATGCTGGGAGAAACGATTTTACCAGATGAGTTTTATTAAAGAAGAAGTGGGAAAGAACTCGAAATTTTTAAAAGGGTTCGTTTTTCCACTGTTTTTTCAGGTAAAGATAGTAAACATTGCCTAGGAGGAGAAATGGCAGAGCTTGTAACATTATTTCACTACAATACTTTGGGAGCTTTAATGGCAGGGCTTTACAAGGGGACGATGACGATTGAAGAATTGCTTAAACATGGCGATTTAGGGATTGGTACTTTAGACTCTATTGACGGAGAGCTGATTGTGCTTGACGGCAAGGCCTATCAAGCCAAGGGGATAGGAGCAAGTCCTGAAGTGATGGAAGTTTCAATGGATAGGACGGTTCCTTATGCTGCAGTGGCTTTTCACCGAGCAGAAGCGTGTTTTCGTCAGGACGTTGAGCTGACTGATGAAGCGTTGAAGAAGCGCATAGAAGCTAGCTATGTCGGGGAAAATCTTTTTCACTCAATTAAGATTCATGGTGAATTTAGCAGCATGCATGTGCGCATGGCTCCAAAAACCTCTCTGGGAAAGAAGTTCGCAGAAATCGCAGCTCATCAGCCTGAGTACCAGGTAGAACACATTTCGGGAACAATCGTTGGCTTTTGGACGCCAGAGCTGTTTCACGGTGTCAGCGTAGCTGGTTTTCATCTTCATTTTCTATCTGATGACCACCAATTTGGCGGACATGTTATGGATTTTGTCATGAAAAATGGAGAGGTTGAAATCGGAACGATTGCAGCATTGGAGCAGCGTTTTCCGATTCAAGACCAAGATTTTCTCGCTGCCAAATTGAATGTGGCGGAGCTAAAAGAAGATATTGAGAAATCTGAATAAAAGGCGGCGGGGTAGGTTTAAGAGACTTACATACACCTTAAATAGTCTGAAATAGAATACAAAGGTTGGAATTCAGTTTCCAACCTTTTTTAGGTCTGTCGCCCCGGTCGACGGAGAGAATGGGAATTAGTTTAAACTGCCGCCCACGTCGACGACCTATCTAAGAACTGGTTCACTCCGTCTGAGGGTCGGATAGCTTGTCAGAAAAGTGCTTCACTCCGTCCGAGGGTCAGATAGTTTGCCTGAGAACTGGTTCACTCCGTCCGAGGGTCAGATAGTCTGCCTAAGAACTGGTTCACTCCGTCCGAGGGTCAGATAGTTTGCCTGAGAACTGATTCACTTCATCCGAGGGTCGGACAGCCTGCCTGAAAACTGGTTTGCTTCGTCCGAGGGTCGGACAGCTTGCCAGAAAAGTGGTTCACTTCGTCTGAGGGTCGGCCGTACGAAGAGTCGTCAGAAAAAGGTGCCGATTAGCGGACACCTTTACATTTTCATAGATTTGATTTTGGCTTCATCGGGAGTGACCCGCAGGGTCTTTTGTCCAGTATAGGTCACAAAACCGGGCTTGCCACCGGTTGGCTTATTGAGCTTTTTGACTTCAATCATATCCACCTGAACGAGATTGGACAATCTCGCCTTAGAAAAGTATGCTGCCAATTCCGCAGCATCTGTCTTGACCTCATCACTTGGTTGCAGATTGCCTGTGATGACCACGTGACTGCCGGGAATATCCTTGGCATGAAACCAAAGTTCCTCTTTTTTAGCCATTTTAAAAGTCAACTCGTCATTTTGCAAGTTGTTTCGACCAACCAAAATAATCGTCTTACCGTCAGTTGCCAAGTATTTCTCTGGTTTTTTCCGTTTTTGGATTTTTTCACGCTGACGCCGGCGAATAAAACCGGTCTGAATCAATTCTTCACGAATTTCAGCAATTTCTGTCAAGTTAGCTTGTGACAGGGCGGTTTCCACACTTTCCAAATATTGAATGGTTTCTTTAGTTTCTTCAATCAGTCCCGTTAAATGCTTGACTGCTTCTTTCAGCTTTTGGTATTTCTTAAAATAGCGCTGAGCATTTTGGTTAGGGGTCAAAGCTTTATCCAACACAATAGTAATTTTCTCGCTTGTGTAGTAATTGTCCAGTTCTACTTGGTCTTGATTGTTTGGAACTTGGTGCAAAAAAGTAGTGAGGAGTTCTCCCTTTTGTCGAAATTCTTCAGCATTTTCAGTCGCGACCAGTTCTTGCTCTTGTTTCGTTAATTTTTTACGATTTTTTTCTAATTCATTCTCCACTCGATGAATCAGTTCGCTGGCTTGTTGATTAACGCGATCGCGCTCTGCCTTATCTTGATAGAAAGCATCTAACAATTGTGATAAACTAGGAAATTCTTTTTGACTATCCGCAAAGAGAATGGGGGTAAATGACTTGCTAGTCAGGGTTGCCTGAGTGGAGCTAGCGAAGAAGGCGCGGAAGATTTTTAACTTATCACTTGTTAAGCGCTGGCTGAGTTCAGCTGCTGTATCGCGCCCCAATCCTTGAAATAAGTTTTGTAAAGAATGGGCCGACAAATCCTCTGTATGCAGAATTTCAAATAGCTTTTCATCAGAAATGGTAAAGGGATTGCGCTTATCTGTTTGAGGTGGAGTGACATAGCTTGAACCAGGCAGAATCGTGCGATAACTATTCTGCGAGAAGCCGACATGTTTAATGGCCTCAATGATGTTGCCACTTGCCTTGTCCATTAAGATGATATTGCTGTGTTTGCCCATGATTTCGATGACTAGAGTTGCTGCCACGCTATCTCCAATTTCATTTTTGTTGGAGACAGAAATTTCTAAAACTCGATCATTATCAATCTGTTCAATGCTTTCAATCGTAGCACCTTGCAGATATTTCCGCATGACCATGATAAATGTATTAGGAACTGCGGGATTTTCAAAGCTGGTATTGGTTAGTTGAATGCGACTAAAAACAGGGTGAGCAGACAAGAGCAATTTATGATTTTGTCGATTACTGCGAATTTGTAGCACTAATTCCTGATTAAACGGTTGATTGATTTTTTGAATACGACCGTACAGTAACTGTTGTCGCAATTCCTCTGTCATGTGGTGTAAAAAAAATCCGTCAAAGGACATGTTTTTCTCTCCTTGAATGGTACTAAAGAAAATTATAACAAAAAATAGCAAGAAAAGGTTGGAAAATTATTGTCAGAAAAGTTTGACAAAATACTTGACTTTTGTTTCAGAAACATCTAAAATAATATCAAATTAGATAAAGTAATAAAATAGTTGTTGGCAGAGAGCTTGTGGTTGGTGAAAACAAGTAGCAGCGTTTTATGAAATTGGGCTAATGGATAGAAGTTGAATTTGAAACGATAAAAATTCGGTGAGCACACCTTACAGTGCAACTTGTTGTTAGACAAGATAGAGATGTGGGAGAAGTCTATTATTTTTCCCATAATTGAGGTGGCACCGCGATTTACGCCCTCACACAGGATGAACTGTGTGTGGGTTTTTCTTTTATTGTTTCATTTCCCTTAAAATGGAGGAAAAATATGTTTAAACGATGGCGACTCTGGCTTTTACTCGAATAAAAAATAGAAAAATATGAAATGGAGAACAGATATGAAAAACAAACGGTTAATGGGAATGATTGCTCTTTTAGTGGTATTAGTTGTCGGAGGCATTATTTATTCTAGTGTAACTGGCGAGAAAGCACCGAAGACAAACAATACAACCAAAACAGTAAAAGTTGGTGTGCTGCAATATGTCAGTCATCCGTCACTTGATTTGATTTATAAAGGGATTCAAGAAGGCTTGGCGCAAGAAGGTTATAAAGACAAGAATATCAAGATTGACTTTATGAATGCGGAAGGTGACCAAAGTAAAGTGGCAACGATGAGCAAGCAATTAGTTGCAAATGGCAATGACGTGCTGATTGGAATCGCAACGCCTGCTGCTCAAGGTTTGGCTAGTGCAACGAAAGACAAGCCAATCGTCATGGGAGCAGTGACCGATCCAGTTGGGACGAATTTAGTAAAGGATTTGAAAAATCCGGGAGGCAACATTACAGGTGTGTCTGACCACAATCCAGCTCAACAGCAATTGGAGTTGATCAAACAATTAACACCGAATGTGAAAACGATCGGCATCCTTTATTCAAGCAGTGAAGACAATTCAAAAACGCAGGTAGAAGAATTTACAGCTTTGGCTGAAAAAGCAGGCTATAAAGTGCTTCCTTATTCTGTACCTTCTACCAATGAGATTGCTTCAACCCTGAATGTGATGACAGGAAAGGTAGATGCCATTTGGATTCCAATTGACAACACCATTGCTTCGGCTTTTTCAACAGTCGTTTCCAGCAATCAAACGGCTAAAAAACCTATCTATCCAAGTGCGACAGCTATGGTAGAAGAAGGCGGTCTGGGCTCGGTTGTTGTCGATCAAAAAGATCTTGGAGTGGCGACTGGAAAAATGACGGCGAAAATTTTGAAGGGCGCTAAACCAGCAGACACAGCTGTTGAAATCTTTGCTACTGGCAAATCAGTTGTGAACAAAAAAGTGGCTGCTCAGCTAGGAGTAACGATTCCAGATGATGTTCTGAAAAAGGCAGGACAAGTCATTGAGTAAAGCTAGTATATTTTAAAGGTTAGGACAACAGTATGATTATTTCAATTGTCTCACAAGGACTTGTTTGGGCTATTTTAGGCTTGGGGATTTTTATGACCTTCCGCATTTTAAACTTCCCTGATATGACAACAGAAGGCTCTTTTCCGTTGGGCGGAGCAGTGGCAGTTACGCTAATTAGTAAGGGAATCAATCCTTTTCTAGCAACTGCTGCTGCCATTCTAGCTGGCTGTCTGGCAGGCATGGTAACAGGGCTGCTCTATACTAAGGGGAAAATTCCTACTCTCCTTTCGGGGATTTTGGTCATGACTTCCTGCCATTCTATTATGCTTATGTTAATGGGGCGGGCTAATCTTGGACTTCTTGGAACGAAGCAAATTCAGGACTTTCTACCGTTTTCTGGCGAATTAAACAATCTTCTGACAGGATTGATTTTTGTCAGTTTGGTAATTGTAGCATTGCTTTTTTTCCTAGATACAAAATTGGGTCAAGCTTATATTGCCACAGGAGATAATCCGGATATGGCAAGGAGTTTTGGCATTCATACAGGACGAATGGAGTTAATGGGTCTGGTGCTGTCTAATGGTGTCATTGCCTTAGCTGGCGCCCTTATTGCCCAGCAAGAAGGTTATGCGGATGTCTCGCGCGGGATTGGTGTCATTGTTGTGGGGCTTGCCAGTCTCATTATCGGAGAGGTGATTTTTACCAGCCTGACATTGGCAGAACGCCTATTGACGATTGTTGTCGGTTCTATTTTCTATCAATTCCTGATTTGGGGCGTGATTGCGCTTGGCTTTAATACCAGCTATCTTCGCCTTTACAGTGCGGTTATCTTGGCAATTTGTCTCATGATTCCGACTTTCAAAAATAAATTCTTTAAAGGAGTCAAGTTAAGCAAATGACAGCAATTGTAGAATTAAAAAACGCGACAAAAATTGTCAACACAGGTGTTGAGGAAGAAAAGGTCATTTTGAATGATGTTTCACTGGATATTTTTGAGCATGACTTCATTACGATTTTAGGCGGAAATGGGGCAGGGAAATCCACGCTTTTCAATGTCATTGCAGGAACATTACCATTGACGAGTGGCAGCATTTATATTCTAGGTGAAAATGTGACCAGTTATTCACCAGAAAAACGGGCTAAGTATCTGTCACGCGTCTTTCAAGACCCAAAGATGGGAACAGCTCCGCGCATGACGGTGGCAGAAAACCTATTGATTGCTAAATTTCGTGGTGAAAAACGCCGTCTAGTGCCACGCCGTCTGAGCCATTATCGCAAAGAATTTCAGGGGACGATAGACAAAATCGGCAATGGTTTAGAAAAACACTTAGATACGCCGATTGAATTTCTCTCGGGTGGGCAAAGACAGGCTTTGAGTCTTTTAATGGCGACTCTCAAACGCCCTGAGCTGTTGCTTTTGGATGAACATACAGCAGCGCTTGACCCCAAAACCAGTGTGGCATTGATGAGTCTGACAGATGAATTTGTAAATCGTGATCAACTGACTGCTCTCATGATTACCCACCATATGGAAGATGCTCTCAAATACGGAAATCGCTTGATTGTCATGAAAGACGGACAAATTATCCAAGATTTACATCAAGAAGAGAAAGCGAAAATGACGATTGCGGATTATTACAGCTTATTTGAATAAAAAAATTCCAATCTCCTAGCGGAGGTTGGAATTTCTTTTTTGCGCTTCTCTGATAGTATTTGGAACCAGACGAATCCGCTTAATATCTGAAATACGAATAATCGTTGACATACTTTTCTGGAAGTTTTTAACAATCAATTGCTGACGCTCTTTGTCATATTTGACAATATCACCAGTAAAACTTTTATCTGAAAAAATGACATGCACACCTGATTTTTTTTGCAAAGCTGTTTCAATTGTCTGCAAAATATTGGCGTTGTCTTCCTCTACCTCTTGTGTATCCTTTTTGTAATTGATAAATTCACTTGCGCGCTCTAAAATCATTTCGAGAAATTTTTTCATAGCTAAATTCTCCATAACTTGTTACAATATATTATATAACAAACTCGCTAAAAAAGTAAATTTTTTACGAATAAATCAAGAAAGAAGAAAAAGGAGACAAAAATGTCAGAATTCAAATTTGAGATAGAAGAAAAGTTATTGGTATTGTCAGAAAATGATAAAGGCTGGACGAAAGAGCTGAATCGTGTGAGCTTCAATGGTGCGCCAGCCAAATACGATATCCGTAGTTGGAGTCCTGACCATACAAAAATGGGGAAAGGGATTACGCTCTCCAATGAAGAATTTCAAGTATTAGTGGATGCTTTTAAGGCTTAGTAAAGCGCAAATAGAATCAAGGTAAGAGAGTGAGAGACAGTCAATCTATAAATGGCAGCTATTGATGACTCTCTTTTTGTTGTAAAAAAATAAGAAAATTTTACACAAAAACTTGAAAATACGCTTTCAAAAGATTATACTATTAAATATAGAGATTGTATATATACATATAGTGAGCTTAGAATTTTAGGAGGTTTAGGATGCTTGAAATTCAAAATTTAGAAAAAAGTTTTGGGCAAAAACAAGTGCTATTTGGTGTTGATTTCAGGGCTGAATCAGGGCAAATCCTCGGTTTGATTGGAAAGAATGGTGCGGGGAAAACTACGATTTTCCATAGTATTCTGCGTTTTTTAGAATACAGCGGAAACATTACATTTGATAAGCAACCGATTTCTCAGGAGACTTATCGGAAAATTGGTTATTTACCAGAAGAGCGAAGCCTGATGCCCAAGTTGACTGTCTATGAGCAAGTGCGGTATTTGGCAAATTTAAAGGGAGTACCAAATGCAGTTGTGAAAGAAAAATTACCTCAGTGGATGGAGCGCTTGCAAGTCAAAGGCAAAGTGACCGATAAAATCAAGAGCTTGTCTAAAGGGAATCAACAAAAGGTTCAGCTGATTATCACACTCTTGCATGAACCAAATTTGATTATCCTAGACGAGCCATTTAGTGGTTTGGATCCTGTGAATACCGAGATTTTGAAACAGGTCATTATTGAGGAAAAAGAGCGTGGAGCAACGATTATTTTCTCTGACCATGTGATGACCAATGTGGAAGAATTGTGTGATGATGTTGTTATGATTCGTGATGGGAAAGTCATTTTGGATGGCAGCGTGCAGGAAGTTCGTAATCAATACGGCAAAACACGTCTCTTTGTGTCTAGCTCGCTGTCTCAAACGGAATTAGAAGCACTTCCTCACGTAAGTAAAGTCAATCTAACCAACCAGGGAACATGGCGATTGATATTAGATGACGAAGCAGCTGGTAAGGAATTGTTTGACTTGTTGACTAAAGGACAATATATTGAAACTTTTGACCAACAAGCTCCAACAATTGATGAAATCTTTAAGTTAGAATCAGGGGTGGAAGTATGAAACAGACTTTAATTGTTATCAAAGAAACCTATCTTCGTCATGTCAAGTCATGGAGTTTTGTCTTCATGGTTATTTCGCCTTTCATTTTTATCGGTCTGAGTATGGGAGTTGGTTATCTTTCCTCCATGTCAAATAGTAATTCTAACCGTGTCGCAGTTGTATCAGACAATGCTCAAGTGAAGGAAGCTCTGAAAGATACTAAGAATCTGGATTTCGATTATAAAAATAAAGCAGCAGCTAAGAAAGCTGTAAAAGATGGCGATGTTGGCGGATATTTGCTAGTATCAGAAGCAGACGGGCAAATCAAGGCAACTTATTTTGCAGATACGAGCATGAGTAGTGCTACAAAAATTGAAATTACACAGAAACTGATGCAGTTGCAACAGGTTGCAAATATTAGCCAAGCTAATTTATCAGCTAATCAAGTGAAGCTACTTTCAAGAGCTATTGATTTCAAAGAAAAGATTGATGAGAAGAAAGAAGCGAAGAAGGCCACTCAAACGATTGTCGCAACAGCAATTGGTCTTGTACTTTATATGATTCTCATTGTTTACACAAGCTCAACTGCTCAAGAAATTGCAAGCGAAAAAGGGACGAAGATTATGGAGGTTATTTTCTCCAGTATCAAGGCTTCTGAATATTTCTATGGTCGAATGGCAGGAATTTTTGCAGTTATCTTGACCCATGTCAGCATTTATGTAATCGGCGCTGTGCTGTTGCTTGCTTTTTCAGACCAGATTTCTTTTGTAAAAGAATTCTTAGATGCCAATCCAAATCTGATGAAGCATTTGGGAGAAGCAATTTCCTTTAATACCATTGCTTTCATTACTTTGAGTGTCTTTTTGTTCGTTGTCCTGTCTGCCTTTTTAGGCTCGATGGTAACAAGAATTGAAGATGTTGGGAAAGCTGTTCAGCCTGTTGTGATGCTGATTCTCCTTGGATTTTTGGGAGTGACGGCTCTTGGAAACGCTGGTGACACAATTTTGCTTAAAGTTGGTTCTTTTATCCCATTCATTTCGACTTTCTTTATGCCCTTCCGTGCCATTAACGGTTATGCAAATGGGCTGGAAGCTTGGATTTCATTTGCCATTTCCTTTGTCTTTACCTTAGGAATGACAGTTTATATCGGTCGGATTTACTCCAGCTTAATTTTACAAACAGATGATATTGGCATTTGGAAGAGCTTCAAAAAAGCTTTAGCTTATCATTAAAAATCGTTCTCCACAAGTATTCTTGTGGGGATTTTTTTCTTGAAAAGGTATGTAGTCAATCGCTGTTGAAAAACTTTAAAAATGATATAATAGGACTATATTTTGACAAAAAGGATGATCATGAAATTACTTTATACTGATATTCGCAATCCCTTAACGAAGATTTTGGTAAAAGAAGCAGAGCGCTTGGCACAGGCAGGCAAGCGCGTGTTTTATATTGCCCCTAACTCTCTTTCATTTGAAAAGGAGAGGGCTGTTTTGAGTCTTTTAGAAAACCACGCTTCGTTTGCTATTACAGTGACACGTTTTGCGCAGATGGCGCGTTATTTTGTCCTCAATAATGTGCAGCAAGGCAGACCATTAGACGATATTGGTTTGGGAATGCTGTTTTACAAAGTCTTATCAGAAATGGATGAGCACGATTTGCGGGTGTACGGTGGCATTCGGACGGATGCGCAATTTATTCAGCAATTGGTTGAGCTTTATCATGAATTGCAAGCTGCTCAGATGACCTTTTCGGATTTGGACTATCTAGATGAGGATGAGAAAAAAGCAGATTTGATCAAGATTTTACAGCTAGTGATGTATCAGCTTAATCAGAGTGAATTTATTTCTGAGTCAAATATTATGGTCTTTGCCAATCATATTACAGCAGGTGATGTAGATAAAGAATTGCAAGGATTGGCTTTGGTCATTGACGGTTTTACACGTTTTTCAGCTGAAGAAGCTTATTTGATCGAGCTTTTGCATAGCAAGGGTGTGGAAATCATTATTGGTGTTTATGCCAGTGAGAAGGCATACCGTGCGACTTTTCGAGAGGGTAATCTGTATCAGGCTAGCGTGGATTTCTTGCGCCATTTGGCAAATGAGTATGAAGTGAAACCTGAATATAGACCTGCAAAGCAGCCAGATGATGCTTTTGGAAACATTTCAAAACTGCTAGAAAGCCGCTATGATTTCTCAGATGTTGAGCTGGAGCTGACGGAGCAAGACCGTTCGCATGTACAGATTTGGTCGACTGTCAATCAAAAAGAAGAACTGGAATATGTGGCGAAAAGCATTCGCCAGCGAGTTCATGATGGTGCTCGCTACAAAGATATTCGCTTACTTTTGGGAGATGTGGAAGCCTATCGTTTGCAGTTAAAGACGATTTTTGATCAGTATCAGATTCCTTTTTATTTGGGGCGAAGCGAGTCCATGGCACATCACCCTTTGGTGCAGTTTATTGAAGCGTTAGTGCGTTTAAAACACTACAATTTTCGAACGGAAGATTTGCTCAATCTCTTAAAAACAGGTCTTTATGGTCATTTAAAGCAAGAAGAACTAGACTTGTTTGAGCAATATATCCGTTTTGCAGACGTGAGAGGAATGAGTAAGTTTTCTAAAGAATTTACTCACAATCAGCATCAAAAATTTGACCTGATTCACATCAATCAATTAAGAAAAAAAATAGTCACTCCGCTTTTGGAATTTTTCAAATCTCGTAGTCAAACTGCGACAGGTTTGCTTCAAAAATTTCATCAATTTTTAACGACAACTTCTCTTTCTCAGAATTTTGCTGGTTTAGTAGATTCTACGAATCCGCAAGATCAGGAAAGACAAGAAGAAGTCTGGAAGGCTTTTTGTCATGTTTTGGAACAATTTGCCAGTGTCTTTTCAACCAGCAAGGTCAAGCTAGATGATTTTCTGACTCTGGTGCAGTCAGGAATGCTGTTATCCAACTATCGGACTATTCCAGCAACAGTGGACGTTGTGACCGTTCAATCTTATGATTTGATTGAGCCCTTGTCAAGTCCTTTTGTCTATGCTGTTGGTTTGACCCAAGACTGTTTTCCAAAAATTGTGCAAAACAAGAGTCTCTTGTCAGATGAAGAACGATTACGATTAAATGAAGCGACTGATGCGCATTCGGAATTGCTGATTGCTGCTCAGGAAAATCTCCAGAAAAATCGTTTTGTCGCTTTGTCGCTTCTGAATGCTGCAACAGAGAGGTTGGTGCTTTCTACTCCTCAGATTGTCAATGAAATAGAGAACAACATTTCTCCATATTTGTTAGAATTGCATGAACAACCAATTGGGCTGCCGATTGAAGTGAAGCGTCCGCAGGCAACAAGTGATGATATTGGTACTTATCGTGCTTTGTTGGCGAGAATTATTGAGTTGAATCAAGGGGATATTGATCGAGAGCGCTCTTTGACGGAGAAAGAGCAGACTTTTTGGTCAGTTGCTGTGCGGGTTCTGCGCAAAAAATTGGAAAGTGAAGGCATTTCGATTCCTAATGTAACGTCAAAACTTGAAACAGAAACCTTGTCAACGCAGACATTGCAAGCTCTTTATCCGCCTCATCAAGCATTTCAGCTATCTACTTCAGCTTTGACAGAATTCTACCGCAATCAATATGCTTATTTTTTGAAGTATGTCTTGGCTTTGCAGGAAGAAATGACGATTCACCCAGATGTGCGCAGTCATGGAAATTTCCTGCATCGTGTGTTTGAAAAAGTCATGCAAGATTCGTCAAGTGAGCCATTTGATAATCGTCTAGAAAAAGCCATTCAAGAAGCGAGTCAGGAAGCGGAATTTGAAGCTCTTTATACAGAAAATGCAGAAGCTTTGTTTGCTCACGAAGTTTTGCTGGACACCGCGCGTGCGACAGGGCGTGTTCTAGAAAGAAATGATTTAGTAGAAACCATTCAAGAAGAAGCTGTTTTCGGTCAAGAAGAAACAAATGTTCTAACCTTGTCAGACGGACGCAACCTTCAAATTCGAGGGAAAGTTGACCGCATTGACCGTTTGAAGATAGATGGCAGTCTAGGCGTTGTTGACTATAAATCAAGCGATACGAATTTTGATTTTCAGAAATTTTTCAATGGCTTAAATTCTCAATTACCTACCTATCTAGCAGCTTTGAAACAAGAGTCGTGGATGAATGAAGAAGTGCATGCTTTTGGTGCTATGTATCTGCAGATGACCAATCCACTTGTGCCTTTAGCAAAGACGAAGTCGCGAGGCGACGCTGTCAAAGAAGCAATGAAGAACCTAGAATACAAAGGTCTGTTCTTGTTTGAGCAGGCTCGTCAGCTGAATGGTTTGTATGATAAAAAGAAAGTGAATCTGTTGAGTCAAGAGGAATTGGAGACATTGTTGGCTTATAATGCACTCTTGTATCGCCGTGCTGCTGAGCAGATTTTGGCAGGGCATTTTTACATCAATCCTTATACGGAGAATGGCAAAAGTATTGCACCTTTTGTGGAGCAGTACAAGTCCATTACGGGATTTGAAGCGAACCTTCACCTCTCTAGCGCCCGCCATTTGGTTAAGTTAGATAGTCACCCGACAGGTGAAAAGAAGCGTCAAGCATGGATAGAAAAGATGAAGGAGGAGCTAGAAAAATGAGACAGATTCCATTTTTGAGTCAGGAAGAAATCTATACTTTGCAGGACCAAGAAGCCCAGTCTAACAAAGCTCAAAAACGTACACCAGAGCAAATCGAAGCCATTTACTCCTCTGGTCAAAATATCCTTGTGTCTGCTTCTGCAGGATCAGGAAAAACCTTTGTTATGGTGCAACGGATTATTGACCAAATTCTGCGAGGAGTTCGCATTGACCATCTCTTCATTTCGACCTTTACCGTTAAAGCCGCAAGTGAGCTAAAAGAGCGCTTGGAGAAAGAGTTATCCAAGGCTTTGAAGGCAACAGGCGATGAGGAACTCAAACAGCATTTGTCACAGCAATTAGCTGATATTCCCAATGCTGACATTGGTACCATGGATTCTTTCACCCAAAAGGTCCTCAATAAATATGGTTATCTCCTAGAATTGGCGCCGAATTTTCGCATTTTGCAAAATGCGAGTGAGCAGTTATTGCTACAAAACGAAGTTTTTGAGCAAGTTTTTGAAGAATTCTATCAATCTGATCAGGCTGCTTTATTTAAAAAATTAGTCAAAAACTTTACCGGTCAAAGAAAAGATTTGCTTGGTTTTCGAGAGCAGATTTATAAGATTTATGCTTTTTTGCAATCCACTAGTAGTCCAATAGCATGGTTGGAAAAAGATTTTTTGAAAGGCTATGAACGTGCAGATTTCCAAGAAGAAAAAGCGCAACTTTTGGCACAAACAAAAGAAGTCCTTTTTGACCTAGAAGAATTTTTCCATTATCATTTGGCGAATGAAGCCAAGGAATTTCCCAAAGCAAAATACCTTGAGAATGTGCAGAGCGTGCTTGATTGTCTGGTAAGCTTACAAGAGCAGTCCTCTGAGGAAGCTTATCTCACAGCACTTGATAGAATTGTAGAGATTTCACGTGCAAGCAATGGGAAAGCTTTGACAAACAGCGGACGCAAAGAAGAATTAAAAGAAATTATCAGCGCTTATAATGAAAAACGTAAGGAAAAAATTCAAGTTTTACGTGATTTAGCGGATCAATTTTATCGCTTTGAATTTCAAGTGACCTATCATGAGGAAGCCAAGGAAATCTTGCTTGTCTTGCAGCAATTTATGAAATCGTTTGTGACAAGCTATCTACAACGGAAAAAAGAAGAAAATGCGTTTGAATTTGCAGATATCAATCATTTTGCCATTCAGATTTTAGAAGAATTTCCTGATGTGCGCCACTTTTATCGGACAAAATACCATGAAGTCATGGTGGATGAGTATCAAGATACCAACCACACGCAGGAGCGTATGCTGGAGCTGTTATCAATTGGGCATAATCGCTTTATGGTGGGGGATATTAAGCAGTCTATTTATCGTTTTCGTCAGGCTGATCCGCAGATTTTTAATGAGAAATTTAAAACTTATCAAGAGGATAGCCGGCAAGGGAAATTGATTGTTTTGAAAGAGAATTTCCGCAGTCATGTGGAAGTCTTGGAAGCCACGAATGACGTTTTCAAACGCCTCATGGATGAGGAAGTGGGAGAAATTGATTATAATGAAACGCATTATCTGGTAGCTGGAAATCCTGCTAAAAAAGCACCAAATCCACAATATCAGACGGAATTTCTCATTTATGACGGAACGCTTGAGACGGATAATGAGGAGAATGACAAGGATGTTTCTTCTGTTTCTGCAGGAGAAGTAGCGCTGGTCATTAAGGAAATTATCCGTCTGCACAATGAGGAAAATGTCCCATTTGAAGATATGACATTGCTAACGGCTTCGCGGACGCGCAACGATGTGATTTTATCTGAGTTTGCCAAATACGGTATCCCAGTCGTTTCCGACGGTGGCGAGGATAATTATTTGCAATCTGTAGAAGTTATGGTGATGTTGGATACCCTGCGTACGATTAACAATCCGCTCAATGATTACGCTTTAGTGGCGCTCTTAAAGTCACCGATGTTCACCTTTACTGAGGATGAATTGGCTCGTTTGGCCTTGCAAAAAAAGGTGACAGAAGCTACTTATGTTACTCATCAGGAAAATCTCTATGAGAAATTGAAAAATTCTCTGAGTGGGAACGGTCAACATCCCGAACTCATCACACTTCCTCTTTTAAAGAAAATCCAGCAGTTTCAAGAAATACTGCAGGATTGGCGAAAGTTTGCAAAAACCAATTCGCTCTATGATTTGCTTTGGAAAATCTATCAAGACCGCTTTTATTATGACTATGTAGGAGCCCTACCAAATGGAGCAGGGCGTCAAGCGAATCTCTACGCTCTTACTTTGCGAGCAAATGACTACGAAAAGATGAGTTTTAAGGGCTTGTCGCGTTTTATTGGGATGATTGATAAGATCTTAGAAACTCAAAATGATTTGGCGAGTGTCGTCATTGCGGCTCCGAAGCATGCAGTCCGCTTGATGACAGTTCATAAGAGCAAAGGTTTGGAATTTAAATATGTCTTTTTGCTTAATATGGATAAAGTCTTCAATCGTAAGGATAGTAGTTCTGCTTTGATTATCAGTCGTCAAAATGGCGTCGGCATCAAGTATGTCGCGGACGTAGTGGTAGACGCTGCTGATGAGTTAGCGCCTAATCATGTTCGCTTGTCTATTGATACTCTTCCTTATGTGCAAAATGAGCGTGAGATTCATTTGGCAAGTATTTCTGAGCAAATGCGTCTGCTCTATGTTGCTATGACGCGGGCAGAAAGAAAGCTGTATCTGGTTGGCAAAGGTCGTCAAGAAAGCCTAGAGAAAAAGACCTTCCCTGCTCCTGAAAATGGTCGTTTAGCAGCCTCCATTAGGCAAACTATGACAAGTTTTCAAGACTGGATTTGGGCTTTACAGACAGTCTTTGAGAAAGACGATTTAGCTTTTTCAACACAATTTGTGACGGATAGCGATTTAACAAGTGAGAAAATAGGTCAGTTAAAGCTGAAGGAACGGATTGTCGAGGAGAACTTAGCGCACAATCGCCAGTCTGAGGATATTCGCAGGGCTTTGGATATTTTGGAAAATGTGGACAGGCTAAATACTCAGTATCGAGCAGCCATCCATTTGCCAAGTGTTCGGACACCGAGCCAAATCAAGAAATTTTATGAACCGATCATGGATACAGACGGTGTTGAGATTATGGAGAAAAAAACTCCAGATTTTATTGGAAAAACTTCTTTTGAACTACCTGACTTTGCTAAAAAAGCCCCTGTTACAGGAGCGCAAATCGGTAGTGCTGTCCATGAACTGATGCAGCGTATTCCTTTAAATCAACTGCCTACAATAGCTATTTTAAAGGAAACATTAGCTCAGGTTCAGGCAGAAGAAACTGTCAAAAAGAAGATTGATTTGCAAAAGATAGCTAGTTTCTTTGAGACAGAGCTTGGTCAACTACTCTTAAAGCAGGCAGATAAAGTTTATCGTGAAGCTCCTTTTGCTATGTTAAAGCAAGATCAAGCGAGCGGACAAGATTTTGTTGTCCGTGGAATTTTAGACGGTTATCTCCTACTGGCTGATCGTATCATTCTCTTTGATTATAAGACAGATCAATATACAAATCCAAGTGAATTAGTGGAGCGCTACCAAGCGCAATTATCACTTTACGCTGAAGCTCTTCGTCGTTCGTATGGTATTGAAAAAATAGAAAAATATCTAGTGCTGTTGAGCGGAGTTCAACTTCAAGTAGTAAAAGTAGACTAGATAAGATTTTTAGAGAATTGGGCTGATGAATGCTCCCAATTCTTTTTCACAAAAATAGAATCCTCTATTTCCGAATATTTGAGTTGTAAAATAATAAAAAAGTTCACAAATCAGCTGATTTTTTAGAAAAAGTTATTGAAAATTTCAGAAAAATACGGTAAACTAGTATGTAACCAGACGATGGAGGAATGATATTTGAAATTATATCCTGTTGTTGCAATTCAATCTTATAAACTAAATCAAAAGGCGACTTTGTGTGGCCTTTTTTGTAAAGCTGTCTAGACCTTTATGAAAATTTTCATTTAAAAAAGTTTACTCTTTTATCGACTATTTAGTAGGAATGGAATGAAAAGTTCAAAATTTTAACAAAATCTAGTTATTTTTGCTAATAGTGGGCATTATTTGAAGAAATGTTCGGTTTTGAGAATTTTTTGTAATAATAATGGAAATTTACTTGAAAAGCAATAGGAAAAATAGTAAAATAGAATCATAGAAAACGCTTACAAAACGAGGTGAAAAAATGGATAGACAAGAAGCATTGAGAACTTTTACCACAGGTGAAAATTTCCATTTACAGCACTATTTGGGGGTTCATCAAGATGAAGTTGATGGACAAAGCGGCTATACCTTTCGTGTATGGGCGCCAAATGCTCAAAGTGTGCATTTAATAGGAGACTTTACTGACTGGTATGAAAATCAGATTCCTATGACACGCAATGAAGGTGGCGTATGGGAAGTATTCACGGATTTGCCAAAGGAAGGAGATATTTACAAATACAACGTTAAACGAAGCAGTGGTCAAGAAATTTTAAAAATTGATCCCTTAGCTATCTATTTTGAAAAACGTCCTGGTACAGGTGCAGTAATTCGGACGATTCCAGAAAAGAAATGGAAAGATGGTCTATGGTTAGCTCGCAGAAAACGTTGGGGATTTTTCTCACGTCCAGTGAATATTTACGAAGCTCATGCAGGTTCCTGGAAGAAAAATGAGGATGGTAGCCCGTATTCATTTGCTCAATTAAAAGATGAACTGATTCCTTATTTGGTTAAAATGAATTATACTCATGTGGAATTCATGCCACTAATGGCGCATCCACTTGGATTGAGCTGGGGTTATCAGCTAATGGGATATTTTGCACTTGAGCACACGTATGGAACGCCTGAAGAGTTTCGTGATTTTGTTGAAGAATGTCATGTCAATAATATCGGAGTTATCGTTGACTGGGTGCCGGGTCATTTTACTATCAATGATGATGCCTTGGCTTATTATGACGGTACACCTACGTTTGAATATCAGGATCATGACCGTGCCCATAATTACGGCTGGGGCGCTCTTAACTTTGACTTAGGAAAGAATGAAGTGCAGTCTTTCTTGATTTCTAGTATCAAGTTTTGGATTGACTTTTATCACTTAGATGGAATCCGTGTGGATGCTGTTAGCAACATGCTCTACCTAGATTATGATAGTGGTCCATGGCAACCAAATATTGACGGGGGCAATCGCAACTACGAAGGCTATTACTTCCTTCAACGCTTGAACACGGTTATCAAACTGGCTCATCCAGATGTCATGATGATTGCAGAGGAAAGCACGAGTGATACAAAGATTACAGGTATGGCAGAAATGGGTGGTCTTGGATTTGACTACAAGTGGAACATGGGCTGGATGAATGACATTCTGCGCTTCTACGAAGAAGACCCAATTTACCGCAAGTATGATTTTAATCTAGTAACCTTTAGTTTTATGTATGCTTTCTCTGAAAATTTCTTACTGCCATTCTCTCATGACGAAGTGGTACATGGTAAGAAGAGTCTCATGCATAAGATGTGGGGAGATCGCTATAATCAATTTGCTGGTCTGCGAAATCTCTATACTTACCAAATGTGTCACCCAGGTAAAAAATTACTTTTCATGGGTAGTGAATGGGGACAATTCTTAGAGTGGAAATGTGAAGAATCTTTGGAATGGCGTGATTTGGCTGATGATATGAATGCCAAGATGCAGCATTTCACTTCTCAGCTCAATCAGCTTTATAAAGAAAATCGTGTTTTGTGGGAAAATGACTTGAGTTGGGACGGTTTAGAGATTATTGATGCGGATAATACAGATCAAAGTGTACTTTCCTTTATTCGGAAAAATGACAAGGGAGATATGTTAGTTTGCGTCTTTAATATGGCTCCGGTAGAACGCAAAGACTTTACCATTGGTGTTCCGGTAGCAGCCATATATGAAGAAATTTGGAATACGGAATTAGAAGAATGGGGAGGTGTGTGGAAAGAACACAATCAAACAGTTCAGTCTCAAGAAGGCTTGTGGAAGGATTATCCTCAGACGTTGACCTTTACTTTGCCAGCATTAGGGGCAAGTATTTGGAAAATTAAACGTTGTGTGAAATCAGCAAATGGAAGTAAGAAGTCCAAAAAGGAGTAACAGATGAAGAATGAAATGCTAGCTTTGATTCTTGCCGGTGGGCAAGGAACACGCCTTGGAAAACTCACTCAAAGTATTGCCAAACCAGCAGTACAATTTGGTGGACGCTACCGTATCATTGACTTTGCTTTGTCCAATTGTGCCAATTCAGGAATTCATAATGTTGGTGTCATTACTCAATACCAACCATTAGCTTTGAATAGTCATATTGGGAATGGTTCTAGTTGGGGACTGGATGGTATTAACACAGGAGTTTCTATTCTCCAGCCGTATTCAGCAAGTGAAGGAAATCGTTGGTTTGAAGGAACTAGTCATGCGATTTATCAAAATATTGATTATATTGATACTATCAATCCTGAGTATGTCTTGATTTTGTCTGGTGACCACATTTACAAAATGGACTACGATGATATGCTTCAGTCTCACAAGGATAACAATGCCAGCTTAACAGTAGCTGTTCTAGATGTCCCTCTGAAAGAAGCCAGTCGTTTTGGTATCATGAATACTGATGCTAATAATCGCATTGTCGAATTTGAAGAAAAACCAGCTGAACCTAAGTCTACTAAGGCTTCTATGGGGATTTATATCTTTGACTGGAAACGCCTGCGTAATATGCTGGTAGCTGCTGAAAAGAGCAATGTAGATATGTCTGACTTCGGTAAGAATGTTATTCCAAATTATCTTGAATCCGGCGAAAGTGTCTATGCTTATGAATTTAAGGGATATTGGAAAGATGTTGGAACGATTGAATCACTTTGGGAAGCCAATATGGAATATATTGATCCAAACAATGCTTTAGATAGCCGAGATCGTCAATGGAAAATTTATTCACGTAACTTGATTTCCCCACCAAACTTCCTTGGAGAAAATGCTCATGTAGAAGATTCTTTGGTTGTGGACGGCTGTTTGGTAGACGGAACAGTTAAACATTCGATTCTTTCTACGGAAGCTCAAGTGCGTAAAGATGCAGTTGTAGAAGATTCTGTGATTATGAGTGGTGCTATCATTGGTCAAGGTGCAAAAATCAAACGTGCTATTATCGGTGAAGGAGCTATCATTTCTGATGGTGTAGAAATTGATGGGACAGACGAAGTACAAGTTATCGGATACAATGAGAAAGTGGGGGTACCATCAGATGAAGATTGATAAATATTCAGCAATTTTAGGAAATACAGTTGGATTTCATGATATGTCTACTTTGACAAATCATCGTCCAGTTGCCAGTTTGCCGTTTGGTGGGAAATATCGTTTAATTGACTTTCCGTTGTCTAGCCTGGCCAATGCAGGGATTCGGAGCGTCTTTGGCATTTTCCAACGAGATAATATTAGTTCTGTCTTTGACCATATCCGTTCTGGACGTGAATGGGGGCTGTCTACTCTTTTGAGTCACTACTATCTTGGTATTTATAATACGCGCGTAGAAAGTTCTACTGTTGGTAAAGAATACTACGAGCAATTATTGACCTACTTAAAACGTTCAGGCAGCGATCAAACGGTAGCATTGAACTGTGATGTTTTGGTGAACATCGACTTGAACCAAGTCTTCCACTTACATGGTACAACTGCTCAACCGATCACAGTTGTCTATAAAAAATTACCAAAAAAAGGAATTTCCGAAGTCAATGCTGTTTTGGAAATTGATGAAACAGATCATGTGAAAAATCACCATCTTTTTGATGATAAAAAAGATCAGGATTTGTACAACATGTCAACGGATATCTTTGTTGTGGATACACCTTGGCTGATTGAAAAGTTAGAAATAGAAGCACAAAAAGAATTTCCTCAAAAATTACGTTATGTTTTACGTGATTTAGCTGCTCAGGAAAAAGCGTTTGCTTATGAATATACGGGTTATTTAGCAAATATTCATTCTGTCACTTCGTACTTCAATGCCAATATTGATATGCTTGATTCACAAAAATTCTATTCCCTTTTCTCTCCAAATCAAAAGATTTATACGAAAGTAAAAAACGAAGAGCCAACTTATTATGCAGTCGGTTCTAAGGTTTCAAATGCTCAATTTGCTTCTGGCAGTATTATTGAAGGAGAAGTGAGTGGTTCTGTCATTTCTCGTAATACTCGTATTAAAAAAGGAAGTCGTGTAAAAAACAGTATTCTTTTCCCACGTGTCCTTATTGGCGAAAATGCTGTTGTAGACTATGCAATCTTAGATAAGGGTGTTGAGATTGCTGAGAATGTGACCGTTCGAGGAACAGTTGATAACCCAGTTGTTCTTAAAAAAGGCGAAAAAGTGACAGAGGATAGAATTCAATGAAAATTTTATTTGTAGCAGCAGAAGGTGCACCTTTTTCTAAAACAGGAGGATTGGGAGACGTCATTGGCGCTCTCCCTAAATCTCTTGTGAAAGCTGGTCATGAAGTGGGTGTCATTCTTCCATACTATGATATGGTGGATAAAAAGTTTGGCGACCAAATGGAAGACTTGTTCCATTTTGAAGTGAAGGTCGGTTGGCGTGGTCAATATGTAGGCGTGAAACGTACAGTTTTAAACGGTGTTACCTTCTACTTTATAGACAATCAATACTATTTCTTCCGCGGACATGTTTATGGCGATTTTGATGACGGCGAACGCTTTGCCTATTTCCAAATGGCAGCTGTTGAGTTAATGGAGAGAGTGGATTTTATTCCAGATGTTCTCCATGTGCATGATTATCATACAGCGATGATTCCATTTTTGGTGAAAGAAAAATACCATTGGATTCAAGCCTATCATGGTATTCGGACTGTGTTAACCATTCACAATTTAGAATTTCAAGGGCAATTTTCTGATGGCATGCTCTGGGATTTGTTTGGAGTAGGCTATGAGCGTTATGCAGACGGTACCTTGCGTTGGAATAACTGCTTGAATTGGATGAAAGCAGGGATTTTGTATGCAGATCGGGTGACAACCGTATCACCAAGCTATGCGCATGAAATCATGACCCCAGAATTTGGCTGTGGTTTGGATCAAATTTTACGAATGGAATCTGGTAAAGTATCAGGTATTGTCAATGGAATCGATACAGATATTTATAATCCAGAAACGGACAATTTGCTGGAGTACCATTTTAATAAGGATGACTTATCTGGTAAGTTGGCAAATAAGCGTGCTTTGCAGGAAAAAGTTGGTTTGCTTGTGCGAGACGATGTGCCTTTGGTAGGAATTGTATCTCGTTTAACTTGGCAAAAAGGCTTTGATTTGGTTGTGGATCAGTTGCACAATTTATTGCAAGATGATGTACAAATCGTTCTTTTAGGTACAGGAGACCCGTCTTTTGAGCAATCCTTTGCTTGGTTTGGTCAAGCTTATCCAGAAAAATTATCTGCCAACATCACTTTTGATGTGAAATTAGCGCAAGAAATTTATGCAGCTTGTGATATGTTCTTAATGCCAAGTCGCTTTGAGCCATGTGGATTGTCCCAAATGATGGCCATGCGTTATGGAACCTTACCTCTCGTACATGAAGTTGGTGGCTTGCGTGACACCGTTCAACCGTATAATGCCTACGAAGGAACAGGAACTGGATTTAGCTTTAATAATTTCTCAGGCTACTGGCTGAAATGGACGTTTGATATGGCTGTCAGTCTCTATCATAACGATAAAGAAGCATGGCAGTCGCTTCAAAAGCAAGCTATGGAGCGTGATTTCTCATGGGACACCGCTAGTCAGGCCTATAGCCATTTGTACCAATCTCTTTATTCATAGAAGGGAGTTTGCTATTCAGAAATGGAACTAACAAAAGAACAGTTTCTTCAAGATTTTAAAGATATTTTACATGAAGAACAGTTAATTAAGGTAGAAGATGCCACTCCGACAGAGCTGTTTCAAACCTTAGCACGTACGATTCGCAAATACATCACTCCTATGTGGTTGGAACGACGAAACAAACTAGTAGAAGACAAGCAAAAAATTGCTTATTACTTTTCGATTGAATTTCTGCCTGGGCGAATGCTGGAAACCAATTTACTAAATCTTGGAATCCTCGATGTTGTCAAAGAAGGCTTTGACGAATTAGGTGTTGATTTTACGGCTGTCAAACAGGCTGAGCACGATATGGCGTTAGGAAATGGCGGTCTTGGTCGTCTTGCAGCAGCTTTTATGGATTCACTTGCAACCACAGGCTATCCGGGATTTGGCAATGGAATCCGCTATCGCTACGGACTTTTCAAACAAAAAATTGTAAATGGATATCAAGTCGAATTGCCGGATGATTGGTTTGGTAGTCTAGGAAACGTCTGGGAAACGCGGAAAGATCATGATGTTGTAGATGTTAAAATCTTTGGAAATGTCTATCTGCAAGCCAACAAAGAAGGGCGAATGCTTCCCGTTTATGAAAATTCGCAAACTCTCCGTGCAGTACCTTACGATGTACCACAAATTGGTTTTGGAAATGACGTTGTTAACAATCTTCGTCTTTGGGATATCGAAATTCCTGAAGAATATGAGCTAGAATATCCAACAATTGAAGCACGCCGCAAAGTACAAGATATCACAGCTATTTTGTATCCAGATGATTCAAGCTATGAAGGAAAAGAGCTACGCTTGATTCAAGAATATTTCATGACCAGTGCCGGCTTGCAGACGATTATCAAATCTTATCGGAAGCAAGGGCTGCCTTTAGAGCAAATTCATGAAAAGGTATCGGTTCATATCAATGATACCCGCCCAGCGGTTGCACCAGCAGAGTTTATGCGGCTTTTACTTGATGACTGCGGTCTTGAATGGGCAGACGCTTGGAATGCAACAGTAAAGACGATGAGTTATACCAATCACACCATTCTTTCAGAAGCCTTAGAAAAATGGGATGCGGAACTCTTTAAAAATGTTCTTCCTCGTGTTTACCAGATCATTCTTGAAATTGACAATCGCTATGTTTCTGAAATGGCTGCGCGTGGCATTGACCCGCAAGTGATTGAGAACACTCGGATTGTCAAAGATAACCAAGTTCACATGGCGCATCTCGCGATTATTGGAGGTCATTCGGTCAATGGGGTGGCAAAACTTCACACAGAACTTCTCAAAGAAGATACGCTCCGTGATTTTTATGCCATTTATCCTGAAAAATTCAATAATAAAACAAATGGTATCATTCAACGTCGCTGGTTGCAAATTGCAGATGAACCATTGTCAAATGAGATTGATCGCTTGATTGGTAACGGCTGGCGGACAAACATTCATGAACTTCGTAAGCTCTTAGACTACAAAGATGACCCACAAGTTTTGAGTGAATTTTATAATGTCAAGCAAGAAGCAAAGGCGCGCTTAGCAGCTTTCATCAAAGAATCTACGGGAGTAGAAGTATCAACGGAAGCTATCTTTGATGTACAAGTGAAGCGGCTTCACGCTTATAAGCGTCAATTGCTCAATTTACTCCATATCCTTAAATTATATTGGGATTTAAAAGACAATCCTGATAAAGATATGGTGCCACGTGTCTTCATTTTTGGTGCGAAAGCAGCGCCAGGTTATCATTTTGCCAAATCTGTTATCAAATTGATCAACGAAGTGGCTAATCTTGTCAATAATGATGAGAGTCTACAAGGCAAGCTAAAGGTTGTTTTTCTTGAAAATTATCGGGTCAGCTTGGCTGAACTCATCATTCCTGTTGCAGATGTGTCAGAGCAAATCTCGCTCGCTTCCAAGGAGGCTTCCGGCACATCTAATATGAAATTCATGATGACAGGCGCCATTACTCTGGCAACCCTTGACGGAGCCAATATTGAAATCAAAGATGAAGTCGGAGATGACAATATTGTAATTTTCGGTATGGACAAAGATGAAGTCTATGACCATTATGCTCGTCATGATTACTACTCACGTGGTGTTTATGAAAGAAATCCTGTGGTTCGCCGTGTGGTGGATAGTTTTGTGGACGGAACCATTCCAAATGTCCGGAATGAAGGTTCTGAGATTTATGAAGCTTTGATTACGCACAATGACGAATACTTCCTTTTGGAAGATTTTGCTTCGTACGTAGCGGCTCAAGAAAAGATTGATCAACTCTATCGTGACAAAGAAAAATGGGCGCGTATGAGCCTTATTAATATCGCAACATCTGATAAATTCACATCAGATGATACGATTGAACAATACGCCAAAGAAATTTGGAACCTAAAAAAGTAATAAGCTAGGGGCTGGGACTTATCCAGCCTCTTTGTTGAAAAAGTGAATTGTAGTTTTTGTCTATATTTAATCGATAAAGATTGCCTATAATATACATATATAGGGAAACAAAATTCGATAATTGGAAATAGCTATTTCCACATCAACAAACTGATAGTGGGATCAAGTTCGTTTTACTACTATTTTAAAACCACAATTGTTGCAGGATAGCCTACTTTTTTGGAAATTGAAAGAAATCCGTATAAAACGTTTCCAAAAGACAAAAACATTTGACAAAAAGAATTTTTAGGACTAAACTAAGTAAGTAAATTTTAAACATAAGGAGAATTCATCATGAATTTAACATTTTTTGGATTATGTCTTGCCTGTATGGGTGTTTCACTCGCTGAAGGTTTTTTAATGGCAAATCTATTTAAATCAGCATCACGTCAACCAGAAATCATTGGTCAGTTGAGAACGCTTATGATCATGGGGATTGCCTTTATCGAAGGTACTTTCTTCGTAACACTTGCGATGTCATTCATCATCAAGTAAGAAAAGAAAGTTATCCTTTAGAAAAGGGGGTGGAGTTCGTTGGAAGAAAGTGTAAATCCAACTATCACTTTAGGTCCTGTGACCTTTGATTTGACTCTACTTGCTATGTCTCTTTTAACTGTATTTATCGTATTTGCCTTTGTTTATTGGGCTAGCCGGAAAATGACTCTAAAGCCTTCTGGTAAGCAAAATGTCTTAGAATACCTCTATGATTTTGTCATTGGCTTTACAAAGGGCAATATTGGCGATAAATATATAAAGAATTATTCTCTATTTATCTTTTCCTTATTCCTTTTCGTTGCAGTAGCTAACAATCTTGGTTTGATGGCAAAAGTGCAGACAACCAATGGTTATAATTTGTGGACATCTCCAACGGCCAATCTTGCCTTTGACTTAGGATTTTCATTTTTGATTACCTTAATTTGTCATGTTGAAGGGATTCGCCGACGGGGAGTGAAAGCTTATCTCAAGGCATTTGCGACACCTGCTGGAATGACTCCAATGAATATTTTGGAAGAATTCACTAATTTTGCCTCTCTGGCTCTGCGTATCTATGGTAATATTTATGCGGGTGAAGTTCTGTCTGGTTTGTTGTTAACTTTATCACAACAAGCTGCTGGTTGGTATCCAATTGCTTTTGTCTTGAATCTTGTTTGGACTGCTTTTTCAGTCTTTATTTCATGTATTCAAGCATACGTGTTTACCATGTTAACATCTATGTATCTGGGTAAGAAAATTAACGGTGAGGAATAGAAGGGAGAAAAGAGATGAATATTACTTTAGGTAGTCTTATTGGGGATTTTATCCTTGTTGCAGGCTCATTTCTTCTGTTAGTCATTTTAATCAAGAAATTTGCCTGGGAGAATATCACAAGTACTTTTGAGCAACGTGCCAAAAAGATTTCAGATGATATTGATGGCGCAGAGTCTGCTCGTCAAAAAGCAGAAGATTTAGCTCAAAAGAGAGAAACAGAATTAGCGGGTAGTCGTCAAGAAGCGACAACAATTATTGAAAATGCCAAAGAAACTGCTGAGAAAAACAAAGCAGGAATCTTGGCAGATGCAGCTGATGAAGCTGGACGTTTAAAAGAAAAGGCTAATCAAGAAATCGCTCAAACCAAAGCAGAAGCCATGAACAGTATCAAAGGTGATGTAGCCGATTTGACTGTAAATCTTGCTAGCAAAATTTTAGGTCAAAAATTGGATCAAGAAGCTCACAAAGAGCTCATTGACCGCTATATTGACAAGCTAGGAGATGCTTAATGGACAAAAAAAGATATGCGGTAATTGAAAAATATACCACACCTTTTGTCCAACTCGTGATTGAAAAAGGTCAGCAAAAAGATGTTTTTGAAAAGCTTCAGCAAATCAAAGACATTTTTGACAATACAAATTTATCTGCCTTTTTATCACATATTGGTGTTGATGATACAGAAAAAGAAAGAAGCCTTCGCTATTTTCAAGGATCTGATTCATCCTTGATTGACAATTTCATTGAAGTTATTATTCATAATCATCGTGAAGATCTTTTTTATGATATTTTAGTAGAAAGTCTTCACCAGCTTGAAACGATTAGTAATGAATTTGAAGTGACAATCAAATCAGTTCAAGGTTTATCGGAGGAGCAAAAATCTAAAATTATTCCGATTATTGAGCGAAAATTTGGATTGCAGGTTCGTTCTTTAAAAGAAGAACTGGATGCAAGCCTCATTGGTGGCTTTATCATCACAGCTAATAATAAGACAATTGATGCAAGTATTAAACGTCAATTACAAACAGTAAAAGAAAATTTGAAATAGAAAGTGGTGTGAATTTTGGCGATTAACGCACAAGAAATCAGCGCTTTAATTAAGCAACAAATTGAAAATTTCCAGCCAAATTTTGACGTCACAGAAACAGGGGTCGTCACATATATTGGTGATGGAATCGCCCGTGCTCATGGTCTTGACAATGCAATGAGTGGTGAGCTGTTGATTTTTGAAAATGGCTCATACGGTATGGCACAAAACTTAGAATCAACAGATGTAGGGATTATCATTTTAGGTGATTTCACAGATATTCGCGAAGGGGATACCATTCGTCGAACTGGTAAAATCATGGAAGTGCCTGTCGGAGATGCTTTGATTGGTCGGGTTGTGGATCCGCTCGGTCGTCCGGTTGATGGGCTTGGCGAGATCAAGACAGATAAGACGCGTCCAGTTGAAACACCTGCTCCAGGGGTTATGCAGCGGAAATCTGTATCAGAACCGCTTCAAACAGGTCTGAAAGCGATTGATGCTTTGGTGCCAATCGGTCGTGGGCAACGGGAATTGATTATCGGAGACCGTCAAACGGGTAAAACAAGTATTGCGATTGATGCGATTTTGAACCAAAAGGGACAAGATATGATTTGTATCTATGTTGCCATTGGTCAGAAAGAATCCACGGTTCGTACGCAAGTAGAAACGCTTCGTCAGTATGGAGCGTTGGATTACACAATCGTTGTCACAGCGTCAGCTTCTCAACCTTCACCATTGCTGTTTTTAGCACCTTATGCAGGTGTAGCAATGGCAGAGGAATTTATGTATAGTGGCAAACACGTTTTGATTGTCTATGATGATTTATCAAAACAAGCGGTTGCTTATCGTGAACTGTCACTCTTGCTTCGTCGTCCACCAGGTCGTGAAGCTTTCCCAGGAGACGTATTCTATCTTCATAGCCGTCTTTTGGAACGTTCTGCCAAAGTTTCGGATGAATTAGGTGGTGGTTCTATTACAGCACTGCCGTTTATCGAAACGCAAGCAGGAGACATCTCCGCTTATATCGCAACCAATGTAATTTCAATTACAGACGGTCAAATCTTCTTAAGCGACAGTCTCTTTAATGCAGGTGTTCGACCTGCTATTGATGCCGGTTCATCTGTATCACGTGTAGGTGGTTCTGCACAGATAAAAGCGATGAAGAAGGTTGCCGGAACCTTGCGTATTGACCTTGCTTCTTATCGTGAACTGGAAGCATTTACCAAGTTTGGTAGTGATTTGGATGCTGCGACACAAGCGAAATTGAATCGTGGTCGTCGGACGGTAGAAGTCTTGAAACAACCGGTTCATGAACCATTACCAGTTGAAAAACAAGTCGTTATTTTGTACGCCTTGACACATGGTTTCTTGGATAGTGTACCGGTTGATGATATTCTTCATTTTCAAGCAGAACTGTTTGATTACTTTGATGCTCATCATGAAGACCTCTATGAAATCATTCGTACAACAAAAGACCTTCCAGAGGAAGCAGTCTTAGATGCTGCAATTACTGAATTTATCAATCAGTCTAGCTTCAAGTAAGAATAGAGGTGTCAGATGGCAGTTTCATTAAATGATATAAAAAATAAAATTGCATCCACAAAAAACACCAGTCAAATCACAAATGCTATGCAAATGGTATCTGCTGCTAAGCTAGGAAAGTCAGAAGAAGCGGCCAAGAATTTCCAAATCTATGCTTCTAAAGTCAGAAAGTTGTTGACAGATTTGCTTCATGGTCATGAAGTGCAAAATTCCAAATATCACCCTATGTTGATTAGTCGTCCGGTGAAAAAAACAGCTTATATCGTTATTACATCGGATCGCGGCTTAGTTGGCGGTTACAATGCGACCATTCTCAAATCCATGATGGAACTTTTTGCAGAATACCATGATAAAGATGATTTCGTCATCATTTCAATCGGTGGTATGGGCTCGGACTTCTTTCGGGCACGCGGGCTTCAGCCTATTTATGAATTACGTGGTTTAGCAGATCAACCGAGCTTTGATGAGGTTCGTAAAATCATTGGCAAAACGGTTGAAATGTACCAAAACGAATTGTTTGATGAATTATATGTTTGTTATAATCACCACGTCAATAGTTTGACCAGCCAAATGCGTGTTGAACAAATGCTTCCAATCGTGGATTTGGATCCAAATGAAGCAGACGAAGACTACGTTTTGAATTTGGAATTGGAATCTAGTCGCGATGTCATTTTGGATCAATTGTTGCCTCAGTTTGCTGAAAGTATGATCTACGGGGCAATTATTGATGCGAAAACAGCAGAAAATGCAGCTGGAATGACCGCGATGCAGACAGCAACAGATAACGCGAAAAAAGTTATCAATGATTTGACCATTCAGTATAATCGTGCTAGACAAGCAGCTATCACGCAAGAAATTACTGAAATTGTGGCGGGTGCAAGTGCACTAGAATAGTGTCACATAAAATAAATATAAAGAGGAGAAAAGAATGAGCTCAGGCAAAATTGCTCAGGTTATCGGACCAGTCGTTGACGTTGCGTTTGCAGCTGGTGATAAATTACCTGAGATAAATAATGCACTTGTAGTCTATAAAAATGACGAAAATAAATCGAAAATCGTCCTTGAAGTAGCTCTTGAGCTTGGTGACGGAGTGGTTCGAACCATTGCTATGGAATCAACTGACGGGTTGACTCGTGGCATGGAAGTCCTAGATACTGGTCGTCCAATTTCTGTCCCCGTTGGGAAAGAAACACTCGGTCGCGTCTTTAACGTTTTAGGAGATACCATTGACTTGGAAGCTCCTTTTGGTGAAGATGCAGAACGTCAACCAATCCACAAAAAAGCTCCAACTTTTGATGAGTTGTCTACTTCATCAGAAATCTTAGAAACAGGAATCAAGGTTATTGACCTCCTTGCACCTTATCTAAAAGGTGGGAAAGTCGGGCTTTTCGGTGGTGCCGGAGTTGGAAAGACAGTCTTGATTCAAGAATTGATTCACAACATTGCCCAAGAACACGGTGGAATTTCTGTCTTTACTGGTGTTGGAGAACGAACACGTGAAGGGAACGACCTTTACTGGGAAATGAAAGAATCTGGCGTTATTGAAAAAACAGCCATGGTCTTCGGTCAAATGAATGAACCACCTGGAGCACGTATGCGTGTGGCTTTGACTGGTTTGACCATTGCTGAATATTTCCGTGATGTCGAAGGTCAAGATGTGTTGTTATTCATTGACAATATCTTCCGTTTCACGCAAGCAGGTTCTGAAGTATCTGCCCTTCTTGGACGCATGCCTTCAGCCGTTGGTTACCAACCAACACTTGCGACAGAAATGGGACAATTGCAAGAACGGATTACGTCAACCAAGAAAGGTTCTGTAACCTCTATCCAAGCTATCTATGTGCCAGCCGACGACTACACTGACCCTGCGCCAGCTACAGCGTTTGCTCACTTGGATTCTACAACCAACTTGGAGCGGAAATTGGTGCAATTAGGGATTTACCCAGCAGTTGACCCACTTGCTTCTAGCTCCCGTGCCCTTGCTCCTGAAATTGTCGGAGAAGAGCACTATGCTGTAGCAGCAGAAGTGAAACGCGTCCTTCAACGTTACCATGAATTGCAAGATATTATTGCAATCCTTGGTATGGATGAATTGTCAGACGAAGAAAAGACTTTGGTTGCGCGTGCGCGTCGAATTCAATTCTTCTTGTCACAAAACTTTAATGTTGCTGAACAATTTACTGGGCAACCAGGTTCTTATGTACCAGTTGCTGATACAGTTCGTGGCTTTAAGGAAATCCTTGAAGGAAAATATGATCATCTTCCTGAAGATGCCTTCCGTGGTGTTGGTTCTATCGAAGATGTCGTTGCTAAAGCTGAAAAAATGGGATTTTAAGAGGTGACCTATGGCTCAAATGACAGTACAAATCGTGACACCTGATGGTCTAGTTTTTGACCACCATGCAACGTTTGTTTCCGTTAAAACTCTTGATGGAGAAATGGGGATTTTACCGCATCATGAAAATATGATTGCTGTTTTGGCTGTCGATGAGGTCAAAGTGAAGCGGATTGATGATGAAGATCATGTCAATTGGATTGCTGTGAATGGTGGAATTGTCGAAGTGGCTGATAATGTAATCACCATTGTTGCAGACTCTGCTGAACGTGCTCGCGATATTGACATCAGTCGTGCTGAAAGAGCAAAATTACGTGCTGAACGTGCTATTGAAGAAGCACATGAAAAGCATTTGATTGACCAAGAACGTCGTGCCAGAATCGCTCTTCAGCGTGCCATTAACCGAATTAACGTTGGAACAAGATTATAATACGAAAAGGCCAATTGGCCTTTTTTATAATGGCTTTTTTGTTATCGATACATGATTCGTGTCCGATAGTTTGCTCTCATCTATTTTTTTGGTATAATGGGGATATGATTCAGTTAATTTTTACGCTTAGTAGCCATATGATTTTTATTTTTCTTTCATTTCACTTGCTTTCTACTGTTGTGAATTGGGAAAAACTATTGAAAGTGAATGCTGACAATGCTTTTAGAATTCGTTTTTTGATTTTATTGCTTAGTATTGCATTAGGCTTTTTGCTCAGCTCTTTCTTCCTCAGTCTCTATACATTAGGACGTGATGTGTTTAATAGCAATTTATAAGATGAGAAAAGTAATAAAATAAGTGTTTTGGAGAAAATATGGATAAAATTATTATACAAGGTGGTTCAAATCCATTAGTTGGTTCGGTTAAAATTGAAGGTGCCAAAAATGCTGTTTTGCCTTTGCTTGCAGCAACTATTCTAGCGACGACAGGGAAAACAACTCTAACCAATGTCCCTGTGCTATCCGATGTATTTACAATGAACAATGTAGTCCGTGGGTTGAATACAAAAGTGACCTTTGAGCAAGAAGAAAACAAGATTACGGTGGATGCTACACAGCCATTGAGTGAAGAAGCACCTTATAAATATGTCAGTAAAATGCGTGCTTCAATTGTTGTATTAGGACCTATTTTGGCGCGTAATGGTCACGCAAAAGTTTCCATGCCAGGTGGCTGTACGATTGGAAGCCGTCCTATTGACCTTCATTTGAAAGGTTTAGAGGCAATGGGAGCAGAAATTAAGCAGACGGCTGGATTTATTGAGGCCAAAGCTAACCGATTGCATGGAGCTCATATTTACATGGATTTTCCAAGTGTGGGTGCGACGCAAAATATTATGATGGCAGCAACGTTAGCAGACGGTGTGACTGTTATTGAAAATGCAGCTCGGGAGCCTGAAATTGTGGATTTAGCTGTTTTGTTAAACAAAATGGGTGCTAAAGTCCGTGGTGCAGGTACGGAAACATTAACTATTACTGGGGTTAAGGAATTATCTGGGACAAGTCACAGCGTGGTCCAAGACCGTATCGAAGCCGGAACTTTTATGGTAGCAGCTGCTATGACAGGTGGCAATGTTCTTGTGCGAGATGCTATCTGGGAGCATAATCGTCCGCTTATCGCGAAATTGATGGAAATGGGTGTGTCTGTTACCGAAGAAGACGAAGGGATTCGGATTCGTTCAGATTTATCCAAGCTAAAAGCGGTCAATGTGAAGACTCTTCCGCATCCAGGTTTCCCAACAGATATGCAGGCACAATTTACAGCTTTGATGACGGTTGCCAAGGGTGAGTCTACCATGATTGAAACTGTTTTTGAGAATCGTTTCCAACATCTGGAAGAAATGCGTCGGATGGGTTTACATTCAGAAATTATGCGGGACACAGCTCGTATCGTCGGTGGTCAAGCCTTGCAAGGGGCAGAGGTGATGTCAACAGACTTGCGTGCGAGTGCCGCGTTGATTTTAACAGGCTTGGTTGCAGAAGGTGAAACAAAAGTAGGACAACTAACTCACTTGGACAGAGGCTATTACCAGTTCCATAAAAAGTTGTCTAACTTAGGTGCTTCTATTAAGCGAGTGAAGGAAGAAGACGATGAATAATGATTTGAAATACGTTGGAAAACAAGTTGGAATTGTTCTAGCAGTCTTGTTGCTTGGTTTGATTTTGTTTTCACTTGGCTTAGTTGTTGGCTACGGTGGAAAAAATCCATGGGCTATTTTATCGCCAGATAAGTGGCAGGAAATCATCAGCAAATTCACAGGACAATAGACAATAATATTGATAGGAAAAAGGGAGTGAGACAGAGGTCGTGATTTCGTAGAAGTTGGCTTTGAGTCCCGCTTCCTATTTATTTAAAAAGGGAGGAGAAATGGCGAGAAAGAAATCCAACCAGAAAGTAACACAAAGTGTAGCTGGTCTGGTTATAGCACTGGTTCTTGTGCTAGGAGGTTATTCTTTTAGCAATCATCATAGTAGTACGAAGCCTTCTGACAGCACTGCTATTAATCGAAGTATTCGGACGAATCATGCAGCACCCAGTCAAGAATTAGCACAGAGTGTTTTGACAGAATCCGTTAAACGGCAGCTCAAAGGAAAGATTGAATGGAATGGAGCGGGAGCTTTTATAATCAACGAAAATCAAACAACATTGGATGCCAAAGTTGCAAGCGTTCCTTACGCGGATAATAAGACCAAGCTTGTTCGAGGTCAGACTGTTCCGACTGTAGCCAATGCTCTTTTATCCAAAGCCACTCGTCAGTATAAGAATCGTGAGGAGACAGGAAATGGCTCCACGATTTGGACACCTGCTGGTTGGCATCAGGTGAAGCATTTATCAGGTGAATACAATCATGCGGTTGACCGTGGGCATTTGTTGGGTTATGCTTTGATTGGCAACTTGAAAGGCTTTGATGCTTCGACCAGCAACCCGAAAAACATCGCTGTGCAAACAGCTTGGGCTAATCAAGCCAATACTAGTTATTCTACAGGTCAAAATTTTTATGAAACAAAGATACGTAAGGCACTAGACAAAAATAAACGAGTTCGGTATCGGGTGACTTTGATTTATGCCAATGAACAGGATTTGGTGCCGGTTGGTTCGCATATTGAAGGCAAATCTAATGACGACAATCTGGAAATAAATGTCTTTGTCCCCAACGTACAGACAGGAATTCGATTAAATTATCAGACAGGAGAAGTGACCGTTACCAACTAGATTATTGCTAACGTTGCATTTATATCATCTTTTTGTTATACTATTTTTACATGAGGTCGGACAAAAAGTATCTCAGCCTCTATCTAATTTAGTGATAAGCGAATGACGCAGTAGGTGATTGGAATCTTTATTCGCTTTTCAAGCTCGAAAGAGCACCTAATCACCCTTGCGGGGGTGGGACTACGAACTTAAATTTTTCAAGATAAGTTCTGTCCCACTCCCATTTTGTCTAAAAAGTACGTTGGTGCTTTTTTATTGTGGATTTATTTTATGAGGAGAAAGGAGAAATATGAAGTATATTTGGTCTTATTTGAAAAAATATCCCAAATGGTTGATGTTGGATTTCTTTGGTGCTGTCTTCTTTGTCGTGGTGAATCTCGGTTTGCCGACTGTTTTGGCACGAATGATTGACGAAGGGATTAATCGAGGAGACAGCAATCGTTTGTATTATTGGGCGATTGTGATGCTTATTGTGATTTTGTTGGGAATTTTGGGGCGGATCGTGCTTTCTTATGCAGCTGGTAAGTTGACAACGAGTATGGTGCGTGATATGCGTAATGACATCTACGACAAATTGCAAGAGTATTCCCATCATGAATACGAGCAGATTGGTGTTTCATCCTTAGTGACACGGATTACCAGTGATGCTTTTGTTTTGATGCAGTTCGCAGAACAATCCCTAAAAATGGGTGTCATCACACCAATGATGATGATGTCTAGTGTGATGATGATTTTTTTCACTAGTCCTTCCTTGGCTTGGATTGTTGCAATTTCTGTTCCTTTCCTCGGCATTGTCGTTTGGTATATAGCAGTCAAGACTCGTCCTTTATCAGAAAAACAACAAAAAACTTTAGATAAAATCAATCAATACGCACGTGAGAATTTAATGGGGCTGCGCGTTATTCGTGCTTTTGCACGAGAAGAATTTCAAGAAGAGCGCTTTGCTTCACAAAATGAAATTTATGCGGATAATTCCAATCGCTTATTTAAATTAACTGGTTTGACAGAACCGCTCTTTGTTCAAATCATCATTGCCATGATTGTTGCCATTGTCTGGTTTGCTTTAAAACCACTTGGTACAGGAGACTTGCAAATTGGGGATTTGGTTGCTTTTATCGAATACAGTTTCCACGCTTTGCTGTCTTTCTTGTTGCTATCTAGCTTGTTTACTATGTATCCTCGTACAGCTGTTTCAAGTGAACGGTTGAAAGAAGTAATGGAAATGCCCATTTCAATCAATCCAAATGAAGATGGTGTGACTGAGACAGATAATCATGGTTATTTAGAGTTTGATAATGTTACCTTTGCATATCCTGGTGAAACAGAGAGTCCAGTCTTGCATAATATTTCCTTCAAAGCTAAGCCTGGTGAAACGATTGCTTTTATCGGCTCGACCGGCTCAGGGAAGTCCTCATTGGTGCAATTGATTCCGCGCTTTTATGATGTGACTTTAGGAAAGATTTTAGTGGACGGAGTGGATGTGCGTTCTTATAATCTAAAAGCACTACGGCAGAAGATAGGTTTCATTCCACAAAAAGCTCTGCTCTTTACCGGCACAATCGCAGAAAACCTCCGCTATGGGAAAGAAAATGCTAGTCGTGAGGAATTGGTGCAAGCAGCAGATGTAGCACAAGCGAGAGACTTTATCGAAAGCAAGGAAGAGCGTTTTGAAACGCATTTGGCAGAAGGAGGGAGCAATCTCTCTGGTGGTCAAAAGCAACGTCTCTCCATTGCGCGAGCGGTCGTGAAAGAACCAGATATTTATATTTTTGATGATTCATTTTCTGCGTTGGACTATAAGACCGATGCCATTCTTCGAAGTCGACTCAAAGAAGTTACGCAAAATGCTACTGTATTGATTGTAGCACAACGTGTGGGAACCATTATGGATGCAGATCAGATTATTGTTCTGGATAAGGGAGAAATTGTCGGGTGCGGAACACATGAAGAATTGTTGCAAGATAACGATATCTATCGCGAAATTGCTAATTCTCAGCTTAATAGTCAATCACTAACAGAAGAATAGGAGGGAAAGATGAAGCAACATAGTTTTATGCGCTTGTGGAGTTACTTAAAAGTTTATAAACTCTCAGTAATCCTTGCTATCTTTTTGAAGGTGGTGAGTATTGTGATGAGCGTGCTAGAGCCTTTTGTACTTGGTCTTGCTATTACAGAATTGACACGAAATGTGCTGGACATAGCAAAAGGAGTTGAAGGCGCCAGTATAAACACAACATATGTCTTTTGGGTAATGGCACTTTACCTTTTGCGTGGTTTGTTCTATGAAATTGGGGCTTATTATTCTAATTATTTTATGACCAATGCAGTGCAAAATACAGTACGTGACATGCGCAATGAGTTGAGTTCTAAAATTAATCAAATTCCAGTTTCTTACTTTGATAAGCATCAATTTGGAGATTTGCTAGGGCGCTTTACCAGTGATGTAGAGACTGTTTCAAATGCGCTTCAACAGTCATTCCTGCAAGTTGTCAATGCGGTTTTGACCATTACCTTGGTTATCGGAATGGTCTTGTATCTCAATTTTCAACTGGCTTTGATAGTGATTGCTAGCATTCCTTTGACCTATTTTGGGGCGACTTTTATTTTGAAGAAATCACAACTGTATTTTAAAAAGCAAGCAGATACGCTAGGTGTCATGAATGGATTTGTTCAAGAAAATCTAACTGGTTTTAATGTGCTGAAACTCTATGGCCGTGAAGAAACATCTTCAGACGATTTTCGAGAAATCACGCAAAATCTCCAAGAAGTTGGCTTCAAAGCTAGTTTTATTTCTGGCTTGATGATGCCAATTTTGAACGCCGTTTCAGATTTGACCTATCTGCTTGTAGCGGTTGTTGGTGGTCTGCAAGTCATTTCTGGACAATTAACAATTGGGAACATGCAAGCTTTTGTACAATATGTTTGGCAAGTAAACCAACCAATCCAAAACCTAACGCAATTGGCTGGGCAATTGCAGAGTGCTAAGTCTTCGCTGGATCGTGTTTTCCAAGTCTTGGATGAACCAGACGAAGTAACAGATGCGAAAGAGCGGCTGGAACATGATTTGACAGGTCAGGTCAGCTTTAAGCATGTTGACTTTCAATACGTGGAAAACAAACCGCTCATTCGCGACTTCAATTTGGAGGTAAAGCCGGGTGAAATGGTAGCAATTGTCGGACCAACCGGTGCTGGAAAGACCACCCTCATCAATCTACTGATGCGTTTTTACGATGTAACTGCCGGTTCAATTTCTGTTGACGGCCATGATATTCGCAATTTGTCTCGCCAAGAATACCGCAAACAATTTGGGATGGTCTTGCAAGATGCTTGGCTTTATGAAGGAACAGTCAAGGAAAACTTGCGCTTTGGAAATCTGAATGCGACAGATGAAGAGATTGTGGAAGCTGCCAAAGCGGCTAATGTCGATCATTTCATTCGGACGCTTCCAGGTGGTTATAATATGGAAATGAATCAGGAATCCAGCAATATTTCGCTAGGACAAAAACAATTGCTGACCATTGCGCGAGCATTATTAGCCGATCCAAAAATCTTGATTTTGGATGAAGCAACCTCGTCCGTTGATACACGCCTAGAGCTCTTGATTCAAAAAGCGATGAAGAACCTCATGCAAGGACGAACAAGCTTTGTCATTGCTCACCGCTTATCGACGATTCAAGAGGCGGACAAGATTTTGGTTCTCAAAGACGGGCAAATCATTGAGCAAGGAACTCACGAATCGCTTTTAGCTGATAAAGGTTTCTATTACGACTTATATACAAGTCAGTTTGCTAAGAAAGAGGCCTAACGAATAAAGGAGCAAAAGAAAACTCCAATTAAACAATAAAAACACGAACTCTGTCTTTGACTAGTTGCTAGCTAATCTGGACGAGTTCGTGTTTTTTATCTTTGGTGACATAAAGCTAAAATGCAATTGCTCTGTCTCACAACTATCTTTTGCTAAATCTTCAAAACTGCATGACATTTCTTCCGTCCGCCCAGCGGACGAAGTGAACTAGTTTTGATTTATATTGTCAGCCGGGCGGATGGGGTGGATTAGTTTTGATTTATACTGTCAGCCCGGCGGACGAAGTGAACTAGTTTTGGTTTATTGTGTCAGCTGGGCGGACGAAGTGAATGAGTTTTGGTTTATAGTGTCAGCCGAGCGGACGAGGCGAATGAGTTTTAGTTTACTTTGTCGCCCCGGTCGACAGCTTCAATCGTTTGCTCCGAATCGTTCATTCCGTTAAGTGAAATTACGCCTTATCAAAAGAGGTTAGTAAGCCAAACAATGAAATACAATCCAAGAAAAATAGCGTGCCATTTCCAATAGAGTACAATCAGTCCGATTGTTTCACGTATCCAAGCCGACGGGAGAAAATAAAGTGCTGTTCTAGAGCCGATACTTCGCCCCTTTATGCCGAGCTTTCGCATGTAAATACCTGCTCGCAAAGAGTGGAAAGAGTTGGTGACGACCAAGCAATAGTAATTTTCCTTACTTTTTTGGTCTAAAATAGTTTTGCTAAACTGCAAATTTTCTAAGGTATTGGTTGACTGCTGTTCAATTATAATATCTTCTTGTGGAATACCTACTTGCCTTAAATATTGCGCCATTGCTTCTGCTTCGGTTATTGGTTCATCGACACCTTGTCCTCCAGAAACGACAATTTTGGGATGGTTATGAAATTTTTCATACATCATCTTCCCCTTTTCAAGTCGTTGAGCGAGAAGAGGCGGAACCTTGTCTCCTATCAAACCAGACCCTAAGATGATGATGTAGTCTGGATGTTTTATGACGGGAAAAGTATTATAAACAAAACCGTAAAGGATATAGGTCACATAAAGATAGCTACCATAAATTAGAAGTCCATTTGTAAGAGATAGGATTTTATGAAGAAAGATAAAATGAGGAAAGAAAAAAGTAAGCGCTAGGGAAAGAGCAATAGCGAGTCCATAAAAGAGGGAGAGAAGGTTTGCTAAACGCCTACCTTCAAAGGTCATCATCTGTCTGCCATTAAAAATGAGATAAATGGTTGAAATTATAACACTCAAAGGAATGAAAAGTGCTAAGATGAGCAAAGAAAGCATTGCCAGATTTCTATTGACAAGTTGTTCCATATGAATCACAAATAAACCAGAAACGATAGCGGCAAATAAAATTAAAACGATACTAAGCAAATACGCATTGAAGAGTCGCCTTGGCTCTATATAAAACAAGGCAAGAAAAAGAAGAGCAGGAAGAAGCCAAATAAGATGCAATACCATAATGTGATAACAATCCTTTCAAACAGATTCCTTTTTAGTATAGCATAAAAGTTCCTGTAAAAAATAATAGATTCAAAAAGAATAGACTTAAAAATTGAAATATTATTAAAAAATATGGTATAATACTTTTATGTCTTGGGGTCGTTACGGATTCGACAGGCATTATGAGGCACATTTTGCGACTCATCGAGCGGATGTAAAGCGCCAGTTAAATATAACTGCAAAAAATAATAATTCTTACGCTTTAGCTGCCTAAAAAACAGCCAGCGTGACCAGATTCGGATTGCTCGTGTTCGATGACCGGTCTTAATAATAGCGAGATACGATTAAGCCTTGTCTAGGGGCTTGATAAGAGACTGATAGACTCGCTTGGCTTGGGCTTGAGTTATGTGTCAAAGCGAAGTTAAATCCAATACATAACCTATGGTTGTAGACAAATGTGTTGGCAGGTGTTTGGACGTGGGTTCAATTCCCACCGGCTCCATTGTTAAATATGGAAGATTACTCAAGAGGCTTAAGAGGCTGTGTTGGAAACGCAGTAGGCGTGTGAAAGCGTGCGTGGGTTCGAATCCCATGTCTTCCGTTTTGTTACAAAACGCTCGTTAGTGGCGTTTTTTTCTTACTAGAAGATAAAATGAGTGAAGAGAACGGATTCACTCATTTATTTTTTTGAAAAATATTGAAATTTTTCTGAAAAGTAGTAGACTGTTACTAGAAAGTTTGGAGGTTTCTTGTGAAATTATACGTACAATTGATGATTATTTTTTCGATTTCTTTGATAGGAGAAGGGATTTCCTATCTTTTTCATTTGCCTATTCCAGGAAGCATTATTGGCCTCATTCTTCTTTTTTTGGCTTTGCAATTTAAAATTTTCAGATTGCGGCATGTGAGTATGGTGGGAAATTTTTTATTAGCCAATATGACCATTTTATTTTTGCCGCCAGCGGTTGGAATTATGGATAAATTTCATGTCATTGCGCCTTATTTGTTGCCGATTGTTTTGATTATTGTTGGGGCGATTGTGATCAATGTGGTTGTCATTGCCGTGGTTGTTCATTTTATCAAAAATCGCTTTGAAGGAGATTACGGAGAAGGAGAAACAAGAAATGTCTAATTTGTGGGGCAATCCTTTATTTGGTTTGGCTTTATCAATCTTTGCTTATCTGGTAGGAATGTTGATTTTTCGCAGATTTCCGCATCCTTTGACAACCCCTTTACTTCTAGCCACCATATTTGTCATTGTATTTTTAAAATTGACAGGAATTTCTTACAAGAATTACTACGTAGGCGGGGCGTATTTGAATAATCTCATTGTGCCGTCAACGGTTGCACTGGGAATTCCTTTGTATAAAACATTTCATCTCATGAAACACCATGCCAGAAGTATTTTGATTGGTACTTTTATAGCGGTAGTAGTGAATACTAGTTTTACGGCCTTGGTCGCCAAGGCTTTTGGAATGGATTTTTTCTTAGCAATTTCACTCTTTCCCAAATCAGTAACAACAGCTATGGCGGTTGGAATTACAGATAAAATACAAGGGCTGGCGACGGTGACGTTGGTAGTTGTAGTTGCAACGGGAATCTTGACAAGTGTGATCGGTCCGACGGTTTTAAAAATCTTAAAAATCAAAGATCCTGTTGCAGTAGGCTTAGCTCTTGGAGGAACGGGACATGCTGTTGGGACAGGGACAGCCTTTAAATATGGACAAGTCGCAGGAGCTATGGCTGGTCTAGCTATTGGCGTGACAGGGATTATGTATGTGATTGTCAGTCCAATTGTTGCAAGTATTATTTTAAAATAGCAAAAGACGAGAATGACTGTGCTGTGACTATTTTTTGAAAGCAAGTATGTTTTCTGCCCCATTTCCTAAAAAACATGATATAATAGAGAGTAAAAACTTTTTGATAGAAAGACAGTTATGGATTTAAAAGATTATATTGCAACCATTGAAAATTACCCGCAAGAAGGGATTTTATTTCGTGACATTAGCCCATTGATGGCAGATGGAAATGCCTATAGCTATGCTATTCGTGAAATTGTCCAATATGCTACGGACAAGAAAATTGATATGATTGTCGGTCCAGAAGCGCGTGGATTTATTGTTGGATGTCCGGTAGCTTATGAGCTTGGAGTTGGTTTTGCTCCAGTACGTAAGCCTGGGAAATTGCCTCGTGAGGTTATCTCAGCTAGTTATGAAAAAGAGTATGGTGTAGATACCTTAACAATGCACGCAGACTCTATCAAGCCTGGACAGCGTGTACTGATTGTTGATGACCTTCTTGCAACGGGAGGAACGGTTAAAGCAACAATTGAAATGGTTGAACGTTTAGGTGGTATCGTTGCAGGTTGCGCTTTCCTTATTGAATTGGATGAATTGAAGGGACGCGAAGCTATTGGTAACTACGATTACAAAGTTCTCATGCATTATTAAGGTATAACTAAAAGCTATATCTTATTGTAGAAAAAAGTATAATTGAAAACTATATCTCCTTTCAGTATAATAAAAGCAGAAAGCAAAAGGAGATATTTTCATGCCTATCAAAATTGATAAGAAATTACCAGCTGTTGACATTTTAAGATCTGAGAATATCTTTGTCATGGATGATGAGCGTGCAGAACACCAAGATATTCGTCCTCTGAATATCTTGATTTTGAATTTAATGCCGCAAAAAACAGTGACGGAAACGCAGTTGTTGCGTCATTTAGCAAATACGCCATTGCAACTTCGGATTGAATTTCTTTACATGACTTCTCATACCTTCAAAACGACACATACGGACTATATGGAGACGTTTTATAAGAATTTTGATGAGATCAAGGGTCGTTATTTTGACGGTTTGATTGTCACTGGAGCGCCAGTCGAGCATTTGCCTTTTGAAGCAGTAGATTATTGGGAAGAATTTCGACAAGTTATTGACTGGTCCAAATCGCATGTTTACTCAACGTTGCATATTTATTGGGGAGCGCAAGCAGCTCTTTATGTTCGTTATGGCATTGCCAAACACCAGATGAACCGCAAGTTGTCTGGCATTTACAGTCAATCCACACCAGAAAAACCAAATTTGCTGTTCCGCGGCTTTGATGATGAATATGCAGCTCCTCATTCGCGTTATACAGAAGTTCTCAAAGAGGATATTTTAAATAAGAGTAATTTGGAAATTTTAGCTTGTGGAGAAGAGGTTGGTGTCTCCGTTGCGGCAAGTCGTGTAGATTAATTATGCTGTTTATCAAGAAACGCCATTTGACTGGGCAAATGCAGCAAATGACGCGTCCTTGTTTGCTTATTTATAAGAGGTGTTATGACTTATTTATCAGCGTATAAGACGGGCAATTTAGTATTGCCAACTGAGCTTCTTTTTCATTTTCATGAGATATTTGATAATAGTGATGACTTTTTGGTTTGGCAATTTTTCTATTTGCAAAATACAACATCGCTAGAAGAGATTTCTCCTGTTCAGATTGCAGAAAGTATCGGGAAATCCGTTGCAGAGGTCAATCGCTCTATGTCAAATTTGACAGAAAAAGGATTGTTGCAGTACAAAACAATTGCACTCAATGGTGAAATTGAGGCAGTTTTTGATGCGCTGCCAGCGCTTGAACGATTGGATGAAATTGTAGAGAATCACTCAAGCGTTGCGCAAGCTGTTTCTCAAAATGTTTTAAAAGACTTGGTCGAGACTTTCCAGCAAGAATTAGGTCGTCTCTTGACACCGTTTGAAATCGAGGATTTGACAAAAACGATTCAAGATGACAAGACCAGTCCGGAACTTGTTACTGCTGCTCTTCGTGAAGCTGTTTTTAATGGAAAGGCAAACTGGAAATACATCCAAGCTATTTTACGGAATTGGCGCCGTGAAGGCATTACAACAGTAGCACAGGTAGAAGCGAAGCGAGAAGAGCGTGAGGCGACAAATCCACAAAATATCACTGTCTCGGATGATTTTTTGAAGGCTATGGATTTGTGGCGAGATTAAGAAATCGGAGTTTATTCTCTTGGAATAGACTCTTTTTTTAGTTCCTTAAAAATGATATACTAAGTGAAGCGATTATTTTAGAAATGAGTTATCATGCAAGTAAAGAATATCTCAAAACGTTTGAGAAAAGTGGCTGGTTTTGTACCACAGGATGCCAAAATCTTGGATGTAGGAAGTGACCACGCTTATTTACCGATTTATCTAATTCAGCAGGGGAGAATTTCCTCAGCCATTGCTGGTGAAGTTGTTGAGGGACCTTATCAGTCTGCGGTGACGAATGTAGCCGATAACCAGATGTCCGATAAAATTTCTGTTCGTTTGGCAAATGGTTTGGCAGCTTTTGATGCAGAAGATCAGATTGATGTTATCGTTATTGCAGGAATGGGAGGAGGATTGATAGCAGATATTTTAGACAATGGCAGTGCAAAATTGGCATCTGTTAAGCGCCTGATTCTTCAGCCTAACAATCGGGAAGATGAACTTCGCAGGTGGTTGTGTGGTCATAATTTTCAAATTACAGAAGAAGCTATTGTGGAAGAAAATGGGAAATTTTACGAGATAATGATAGCTGAACAGGGGCATCAAGTGTTGAATGCTGAACAAGAACGCTTCGGACCTTATCTAATGAGGGAGCAATCAGCTGTTTTTCTAGATAAATGGCAACGAGAAGTAGACAAGCTGGAAAAAGCTTTGGCTAAAATCCCTGAGAAAAATCTAACGGAACGCTCTGCTATGTCCAAAAAAATCAAGCAAATCAAGGAGGTACTGCATGCTGGCAAGTGATGTTATTAACCGTTATGAAGCATACTGTCCTAAGGATCTGTCCATGACGGGAGATGTCTGTGGACTGCAAATTGGAACTCTGAATAAAGAAGTTAAGCGAGTACTGGTAGCTTTGGATATTCGCGAGCAGACAGTTGCAGAGGCGATTGAAAAAGATGTAGATTTGATTTTGGTTAAGCACGCACCGATCTTTCGGCCTATTAAGGATTTAGTGGTAGACCGACCTCAGAATCAGATTTACATCGATCTGATTAAGCACGATATTGCAGTTTATGTCAGCCATACCAATATTGATATTGTAGATGACGGTCTCAATGACTGGTTCTGTGATCTACTGGGAATCACTGATACGGATTATCTTAGCGAAACGGCTCCTGGACACGGCATTGGTCGTATTGGCAAGATTGCACCTCAGACTTTTGGAGACTTTGCAGGCAAGGTTAAGGAAACTTTTGGTCTGGATAGTTTGCGTTTGGTGACTTATTCGGATGTGGATTTGGAGCAAATGATTGAGAAAGTGGCGATCTGTGGTGGCAGTGGTCAGTCCTTTTACAAGGAGGCTTTAGCAAAGGGTGCTCAGCTTTATATTACAGGTGATATTTACTATCATACCGCTCAGGATATGCTGAGCGAGGGGCTTCTAGCTTTGGATCCGGGTCACCATATAGAAGTGCTCTTTGTAAAAAAATTGGTTAAAAAGTTTCAAGACTGGAAAGTAGAAGAGGGTTGGGAAGTTGAATTTTTAGCTAGTCAGGTTTCTACAAATCCTTTTAAATATATCTAAGTAGGGGACTGTATGAAAAAAGTAGCAATTATTGGAGCAGGGATTGTCGGATCAACTGCTGCCTATTATCTATCAAAAAATCCTGCTTATCAGGTAACAGTTTTTGACCATGGAATAGGTCAGGCAACCAAGGCAGCGGCTGGTATTATTAGTCCGTGGTTTTCTAAGCGGCGCAATAAAGAATGGTATCGCATGGCGCGACTGGGAGCAGATTTTTATCTGGATTTGATAGCTGATTTACAGAAGGACGGTTTTGCAACGGAGTTTTACCAACAGACCGGCGTCTTTTTGCTGAAGAAAAAAGAGGAGAGCTTGGAGGCACTCTATGACTTGGCAGACCAACGGCGAAAAGAGTCACCGCTCATTGGAGACTTGCGGCTGCTTTCACGGGCGGCAGCGGCAGAGTATTTTCCGAGGCTTCAAGGGTTTGACCGGCTACTCTATGCTTCTGGAGGAGCACGCGTGGAAGGCTCATTATTGACTCAGGCTTTGCTTGCGGCTAGCGGTGCAGAAGTAATTCAAAAGAAAGTAAGTTTGGACATTCGAGATGGGGCTTTCTGGGTTAATCGTTCTTGTTTTGACCAAGTTATATTGGCAATAGGAGCTTGGTTGCCTGAGCTTCTGAAACCATTAGGTTATCAGGTGGATATTCGCCCACAAAAGGGTCAGCTGCGAGATTATCAGACTGCTCTGGTGACAGATGATTATCCAGTTGTCATGCCAGAGGGAGAGCTAGATATTATTCCTTTTCAAAATGGCAAAATCAGTATGGGAGCTACTCACGAAAATGAAATGGGCTATGACCTCAAAGTAAATCAGGCTATGCTGGATGAAATGGAGCAGGAGGCACTTTACTATTTTCCTAGCTTATCTCAGGCAAAAGTGGTGAGCGAACGGGTCGGAATTCGAGCCTATACTAGTGACTTTTCTCCTTTCTTTGGTCAGGTGCCAAATCTTCCGCAGGTACTTGCAGCCGGTGGCTTAGGGTCTTCCGGCTTGACGACTGGTCCTCTTATCGGATATCATTTAGCTCATATGGTTCAGGGAAAAAGTGGCAGTTTAAATCCAGCGGATTATCCTATTGAAAGATACATTAAGACAGAGAAATAGATGACAGAAAAAATTTTAAATTGGGTTAATATTTGTGTGAAAAAAGGGGACAAAGTTCTTTTGCTTAACCGCCAGCATGATGATTTTAAAGGCTGGATTCAGCCAGGTGGGAAAGTTGAGTTTCCAGAATCTTTTTTTGAAGCAGCGGCTCGTGAGTTGAAAGAAGAAACAGGACTGATAGCTTTGAATTTACAGCTTAAAGGCATTTCCGGTTTTACCAATCCAACAAAAGCAGAGCGTTATGTCTTTTATGATTTTCTCTGCGAGGATTTTGAAGGGGAACTACTAACGGAATCACGGGAAGGTCAGCCCAAATGGTGGTCAATTGATGAGTTGGATTCACTACCCATGCAGGATGACATCAGAGGCAGAATTCCTTTGTACTGGCGAAAAGGCTCCTTTGAGCGGATTCACTATTGGGATGAAGAGAACCATTGCATCAAAGAAACCAAGACGATATTGTATGATGAAAGATAATGAGGAGATGAAGTTGTTATGAACTGGTTGCAGGAGCAGCCTGTGGTGCTGCAGGCTTTTTTGGCGGGACTCTTTACATGGGGCTGTACCATTGTAGGCTCTGCGGTTGTCTTTTTCTTTAAAACAGTCAGTCGTAAGCTGCTGGATATTATGATGGGATTTGCAGCTGGTGTCATGATTGCAGCTTCATTTTGGTCGCTCTTGCAGCCTTCAATTGAGTATGCAAAAGGTAACTATGGAGTGTGGTCTTGGATGCCAGCCGCCCTTGGTTTTCTGTTGGGTGGTTTCTTCTTGCGCTTTATTGATGCGGTAGTACCCCATTTACACCTTAGCAAGAAGGATGTATCTGAGGCAGAAAGCCTGCCGGAGCACAGCCGGAATAAATTGTCCAAAACGGCTCTGCTTTTTCTGGCTATTACCATACACAATTTTCCAGAAGGTTTGGCAGTAGGAGTAGCCTTTGGTGCCTTATCCAGCAATTCCAGTCCGGAAGTTTTTATCGGAGCTGTAGGTCTGGCTCTGGGAATTGGTCTCCAAAATGTGCCGGAAGGGGCAGCCTTATCCATTCCTATACGGACAGACGGGGAATCGCGTCTTAAAGCTTTTTACTGGGGTTCAATGTCGGCTATTGTTGAGCCTATCGGAGCTGTCCTTGGTGCTTATGCGGTTATGGCAATGACGGCTATTCTACCCTATGCCCTGTCTTTTGCGGCGGGAGCTATGATTTTCGTCGTCGTGGAGGAGCTGATACCAGACTCTCAAACTAATGGCAATACAGATGTTGCGACTTTAGGTCTCATGGTAGGCTTTGTGTTGATGATGGTATTGGATGTGGCTTTAGGATAGCAGATACTTTTTCGAGACCAATCGTATATTTTATCAGCCTATTTAGATAACAGCAGTTCTACTTTGGCTGATTTTTTGTTTCGTTTTGGATTTTCATTAAGTATGAGAGACTTTAAATGAAAGCACTCTCTTTCTTGAGGGATGACATCCGCCTTCAAAAATGGTAAAATAAAGAGAATACATTAAGAGAGGAAACTCATTATGAAAGGTATTATCCTTGCAGGTGGTTCTGGTACACGTTTATATCCTTTGACTAGAGCTGCATCTAAACAACTCATGCCGGTTTATGACAAACCCATGATTTATTATCCGCTATCAACCCTCATGCTGGCTGGTATCAAGGACATCTTGATTATCTCAACCCCGACAGATCTCCCTCGCTTTGAGGATTTGTTGGGTGATGGCTCGGAGTTTGGCATCAAACTTTCTTACGCTGAGCAACCAAGTCCAGATGGCTTGGCTCAAGCCTTTATTATCGGTGCTGACTTTATCGGCGATGACCATGTGGCTTTGATTTTAGGTGATAATATTTATCATGGCCCAGGTCTTAGTAAAATGCTGCAAAAAGCTGCTTCAAAGGAAAATGGAGCGACTGTCTTTGGTTATCAAGTAAAAGACCCAGAGCGTTTCGGTGTGGTTGAATTTGATGACAATATGAATGCCATTTCTATCGAAGAAAAACCAGAACAGCCACGTTCTAACTATGCAGTTACAGGACTTTATTTCTATGACAATGACGTAGTAGAAATTGCTAAAAATATCAAGCCTAGTCCACGTGGAGAGCTGGAAATCACTGATGTCAATAAGGCTTACTTAGACCGCGGTGATTTGTCTGTTGAGCTGATGGGACGTGGTTTTGCTTGGTTGGACACCGGTACACACGAGAGCTTATTAGAAGCTGCTCAATACATAGAAACCGTCCAACGTATGCAAAATGTTCAAGTAGCAAACTTAGAGGAAATTGCTTACCGTATGGGTTATATTACCAAAGAACAAGTGCATGATTTGGCACAATCACTTAAAAAGAACGAATACGGTCACTACTTATTACGTTTGATTGGAGAAGAATAAGACATGTCTGAACAATTTTTTGAAAAAAAATTAGCAGTTCGTAAGATTGAAGCCATTCCTGGCATGCTGGAATTTGATATTCCAGTTCATGGGGACAATCGTGGCTGGTTCAAGGAAAACTTTCAAAAAGAAAAAATGGTACCCCTTGGTTTTCCAGAAAGCTTTTTTGCTGAAGGTAAGCTTCAAAACAATGTCAGCTTTTCCCGCAAAAATGTGCTCCGTGGTCTTCATGCAGAACCTTGGGATAAGTACATTTCTGTCGCAGATGGCGGAAAAGTTCTCGGTTCTTGGGTTGATTTGCGTGAAGGGGAAACATTCGGAAATACCTACCAAACGGTCATTGATGCCAGCAAAGGGATTTTCGTTCCTCGCGGTGTAGCAAATGGCTTTCAAGTATTGTCAGATACAGTTTCTTATAGCTATTTGGTCAATGATTACTGGGCATTAGAATTGAAACCTAAGTATGCCTTTGTCAACTATGCTGACCCCGCTCTTGAGATTGAATGGGAAAATCTTGACCAAGCAGAAGTATCTGAAGCAGATAAGAATCATCCAATGCTTAAGGATGTTAAACCTTTGACCAAAGATATGTTATAATACCCTTAGAAAATAGGAGAGAATCTTTTCATGACTGAATATAAAAATATTGTGGTGACAGGTGGTGCTGGCTTTATCGGTTCTAACTTTGTTCACTATGTGTACAATAACTTTCCAGATGTGCATATTACTGTTCTGGATAAACTGACTTATGCTGGTAACCGTGCCAACATTGAAGAAATTCTAGGCGACCGCGTGGAGTTGGTTGTTGGAGATATTGCAGATGCAGCAATTGTTGATCAAGTAGCTAAGAATGCGGATGCAATTGTTCACTATGCGGCAGAAAGCCATAATGACAATTCGCTAAATAATCCTCGTCCATTTATCGATACGAACTTTGTTGGAACTTATACGCTTCTTGAAGCAGCTCGTAAATACGACATTCGTTTCCACCATGTGTCGACTGACGAAGTTTACGGAGACCTTCCTCTTCGTGAAGATCTTCCGGGGCATGGTGAAGGACCAGGCGAAAAATTCACCCCAGAAACCAAATACAATCCAAGTTCACCTTATTCGTCAACCAAGGCAGCTTCTGACTTGATTGTCAAAGCTTGGGTACGCTCTTTCGGTGTCAAGGCAACTATTTCTAATTGTTCAAATAACTATGGACCATATCAACACATCGAAAAATTTATTCCGCGCCAAATTACCAATATCCTTTCAGGCATTCGTCCAAAACTTTATGGTGAAGGAAAGAATGTTCGTGACTGGATTCATACCAATGACCATTCATCAGGGGTTTGGACCATTCTCACAAAAGGGAAAATCGGTGAAACCTACCTAATTGGTGCAGATGGTGAGAAGAATAACAAAGAAGTGCTAGAGCTCATTCTCAAAGAAATGGGACAACCAGCTGACGCTTACGACCATGTAACAGACCGTGCGGGTCACGACCTGCGCTATGCTATTGACGCTAGCAAGTTGCGTAATGAACTAGGCTGGAAACCAGAATTTACCAACTTTGAGGCTGGATTGAAAGAAACAATCAAGTGGTACACGGATCACCAAGATTGGTGGAAAGCTGAAAAGGAAGCTGTCGAAGCCAACTATGCCAAGACTCAAAAAGTATTAAAATAAAAAGTAACTATTGAAGTTTTGTCTTAAAAGGAGAATCATGAAACATAAAATTTTAGTAACAGGTGGAGCCGGATTTATCGGAACGCATACCGTTATTGAGTTAGTCAATGCTGGACACGAAGTTGTTATTGTTGATAATTTAGTGAACAGCAGCAAAAAAAGTGTAGAAGTTGTAGAACGAATTGTTGGTCAGAAAGTTCCATTTTATCAAGTGGACATTCGTGATAAGAAAGCCTTGTTGGAAATTTTTAAAGACGAACAACCGACAGGCGTTATTCATTTTGCAGCCTTGAAAGCAGTTGGTGAATCTACACAAATTCCACTGACTTATTACGAAAACAACATTACAGGAACCTTGACATTGCTACGTGTTATGGAAGAAGTCAATTGCAAAAATATCATTTTCAGCTCTTCTGCAACTGTCTATGGAGACCCTCATACCGTTCCGATTTTAGAAGACTTCCCTCTGTCAGTCACCAATCCTTACGGACGTACAAAACTAATGATTGAAGAAATGCTGACGGATATTTACAAAGCTGATTCAAGCTGGAATGTTGTCTTGCTTCGGTATTTTAATCCAATTGGTGCTCATGAAAGTGGTGATTTGGGTGAAAATCCAAATGGTATTCCAAATAATCTCTTGCCATATGTGACACAAGTTGCAGTTGGAAAATTAAAAGAAGTGCAAGTATTTGGCAATGACTATCCTACAGTTGACGGTACTGGTGTTCGTGACTATATTCACGTGGTAGATTTGGCAAAAGGACATGTGGCTGCTCTGCAAAAAATTGAAGGAACTGCTGGTCTAAATATCTATAACCTTGGTACCGGTAAAGGATACTCTGTTTTAGAAATTATCCAAAATATGGAAAAAGCAGTCGGCAAACCAATTCCTTACAAGATTGTTGACCGCCGCCCTGGTGATATTGCCACTTGTTATGCTGACTCTACAAAAGCAAAAGAAGAGCTTAGTTGGGAAGCACAATTTGATATTACGCGTATGTGCCAAGATGCTTGGCATTGGCAAAGCAAACATCCAAATGGATTTGATGACTAAATAAAAAATATGTCAAATAGTAGACGAGGCTGGGATGGTAGTTTCTTAGCCTCGCTTTTTAAATAGAAATAAGTCTGACGATTAGTAGTTGATTGTTCAAAACATTGCGTTGAAGTTGCGAATAATGCTTGCGAGGTAAGGTTAATTTTGTTTCCTAGTCACACTCGTAAGAAGTACCTAATCAACCTTATGGAAGTTGACTGAAATTCGCTGTTCTGATGTTTTTGCGTGATGTAGGATTTGGAAGTAAGTTTACTAAAAAAATAGAAAACCAGTTAAGCATTTTTCTGGTGGAATAATGTTCTTTGTGTTAAACTAAAAATATGGAACATCATTTTAATCATAAGGCAGAATCATTCGATTCTCCCCAAAATAGATTTATTGCCGATCTCATTCGTCAAGAGTTGGAAAAGCAAGTTGTAGATTTTTCTGACAAGCATATTTTAGATTTTGGCGGTGGTACCGGATTGGTGAGCCTGCCATTGGCAACTCAATCCAAGTCAGTCATGCTTGTTGATATTTCTGACAAAATGCTTGAGCAGGCTCATCTAAAAGTAAAGAAGCAAGCCATTAATAACGTTCATTTATTGCAGCAGGATTTACTGTCAACTCCATTAAATCAATTGTTTGACATCATTTTAGTCAGTCGTGTTCTTCATCATATGTCAAATATTGAAGAAACTTTGAATGTGTTTAGAAATCATCTTGCTGATGACGGACAACTTTTTATTGCTGATTTTGTCAAAACAGATACAAATCATCATGGTTTTCATCTTGCTGATTTGGAAGGAAAACTGTCTCAAAGCGGTTTCTCATCAGTCCAATCTCAGATTATTTATAGTGCAGATAAACTTTTTTTAGGAAATTATGCGGAGCTTTTCTTGACACTAGCACAAAATCACTCGTTTGCATGATGAGTGATTTTAGTTTGTCTTTATAGTAAATTTCTTGATTCTTTTATGGAAATAGTAGAAAATGCCGCGTGGATATAGTATAATGGGGTTATATAATTTTTAAGGAGAATGAGATTAAGTGAAATCTTCGGATTTATTGATTATTATACCTGCCTACAATGAAGAAGGCTCTATTGAGAATGTTGTCAACAATATCATCAGGAATTATTCACAATATGATTATGTGATTATCAATGACGGTTCAAAAGATAGAACATCAGCCATTTGCCATGCAAACAGTTATAATATTGTGGATTTGCCGGTCAATTTAGGATTGGCAGGCGCATTTCAAACAGGACTTAGATATGCTTATGAGCAAGGCTATAAAAAGGCAGTGCAGTTTGACGCAGATGGTCAACATTTGCCTGAGTATATCTCAGTTTTAGAAGCAAAAATGAACGAAGGCTATGAAATGGTTATCGGATCTCGTTTTGTGACAGAAAAGCGCGAAACGTCTTTGCGGATGATGGGGAATATTCTCATTAGTGCAGCCATTAAATTAACCACAGGAAAGACAATCAACGATCCAACCTCTGGTATGCGGATGTTTTCTGAAGGACTTATCAAAGAATTTGCTCTCAATATCAATTATGGACCTGAGCCAGATACCGTCTCATATTTAATTCGTCATGGTGTGAAAGTAGCAGAAGCCCAAGTGCGAATGGAAGAGAGACAAGCTGGTGAGAGTTATCTGACACTTTCTCGCTCTATTCAATATATGACGCACATGTTTGTATCTATCTTGATTATTCAGAATTTCAGAAAGAGAGGGTAGACATTAAATGACTATTTGGTTTCAAATTGTATTGATTTTTGTCTCTATTATGACTTGTGCCTTTATTTTACGTAGCATTCGAAAATCACAAGTTCAAATCAACGATGCTATATTTTGGGTATTTTTCTCTTTAATTTTATTAGTATTTAGCATTTTCCCAGGTCTAGCAGAAACTATTGCAAGTGCATTAGGAATTGTATCAGCAGTCAATTTTATCTTTTTATTTGTCATTTTCTTATTGCTCATCAATCAATTCCAACTCACTCTTAGATTATCTAAATTAGATACGAAATTTAAAAATTTAGTTCAAACAATCGCACTGAGGGAGAAAGATGAAAATAAAAACTAATCCTTCTGCTAAAGAGATTTATTTTTGGAATTTACTGGGGAATTTAGCGGCAGCGGCAGTATCAGTTATTTACCTTTTAATCGTAACTAGATTGCAATCAGCAAAAATTGCTGATCAGTATAGTTTAGCAATGTCAATTGGTAATTTATGGGTTATTATTGGACTATTTCAAGTTAGAAATTATCAAGGAACGGATGTGAAAAAACATCATTCTTTTGATAGTTATTTCTTAACGCGTATGTTGACAATACTTATAATGATTTTGACAATTATTCCGTATTTGCGTTTAGTTCATTATGATATGTCTTGTCCCTCTTTGTTAATTATGCTATTACTACTTTTATATAGAATCAGTGATGCATTCTCAGATTTATTTCAAGGGCTTTTTCAGCAAGAGGAAAGACTAGATATTGCTGGGAAATCAATGGTTTATAGATACAGTTTAAGTATTATTATCTTGTTTGTTGGTCTTTTATTTTCTAAGTCATTGATTTTTTCATTATTAATATTGGGGTTATTCAATATTTTCTTTATTATAATATATGACTATCAATTTTCAAAAAATTTTGTAAAAATAAACCTTAGTTCATTATTTGTATTAGATAATTTAAAAAATTGTTTTCAAATAATAAAAATATGTTTTCCTTTGTTTTTTTATGGATTTGTATTGAATCAAATCTTTAACGAACCACGTTTGGTCATTGCATTAGAACTTCAAAAAGGTCTTTTAAAAAGTGGCCTTCAAAGAGATTACAATATTTTATTTATGCCCGTTTTTTTTATGAGTTTGTGTGTATTGGTGATACGTCCTCTTATTACCGAATTATCGAAATGTTGGTATGAAAAGAATTTACAAAAATTTGATAGTATAGTGAAGAAACTGTTAATTATGTTATTAGGACTTGGAATAATTGTGACAACTGCAGCTTTTTTCATTGGTGTGCCCATTTTAAGTTTAATATTTGGTATTAATTTGTCTGATAATACTTTAGCATTAACTATTCTTGTTTTCTCTGGTATACTCTATTCTGTTGCTTTAGTGTTTGAAAATATTTTAACAATATTTAGAAAACATTCTTATTTAATAGTTGTATATATTTTGATGTTCATTGTTTCTAAATGTATTACAAAATTTCAAGTTGAAACGAATGGAATATTAGGAGCAGCGATAAGTTTTATGATAGTCATGTTTATTTATATGTTAGGTAGTTTTGGAATATTTATTTGGATAAGAAAAAGGAAAATATAATGACAAATAGCTATGATAACCATACATTTGTAATATGTGCTTATGGAGAAAGTTCTTATTTAGAAGACTGTATTCAGTCGTTACTAAATCAGTCACTTCGTACAAAGGTGATTTTGTATACATCTACACCAAATCAGACTATTCAAAATCTTTGTCAAAAGTATAACCTCCCTTATTATCATAAACAAGGCGGTTCAATTGGTAAAGATTGGAATAATGCTCTGTCATTTGTTGATACAAAATATGCAACTATTGCTCATCAAGATGATTATTATAATCCAGAATATATAAAGTTAGTTTTGGAAAAAGCTCTAAAAAAAGAAGATACACTAATTATTTATTCTGATTATTTTGAAGAGAAGGATAGGCAGAAGGTTGCAACAACAACTAATTTAAAAATTAAAACTGCTATGCTGACTATAATGAATTTGTTTCCTAAATCTGTATTTTGGAGAAGAAGAGTTCTTTCATTTGGAAATGCTATTTGTTGTCCGGCTGTCACTTATAATTTAGATAGATTAACTGATTTTCGTTTTGATGAGACTTTAAGAGGAAATCTCGATTGGATTGCTTGGTATCAAATCGCTCAAATGAAAGGACATTTCATCTTTGTAAATGAAAAACTGATGTGTCATCGTATTCACAGTGAATCAGAAACTTCAAAAACAATTGCAGATAACACTCGAACTAACGAAGATTTAGAGACATTAAAATTATTTTGGCCTAATTGGATTGCTAAGTTGATTATGAGATTTTATGTTAAAAGTCAAAATACTAATGTTTCTTAGAAAAGCACAATTATGATTATGTTAGTAAGAATATAGGAGAGAAAGTTGATGAAAAGAATAAAAAGATTTTTAAATATATCTAGCAATAAGTATGCTGTAGCAGTTGTTGTTTTATTGTCAGCTTCATTTATTATAGGCTTGTCATCGGTTTTTTTCCGTTATCCAATGTCGTGGTTTGACGAACAAGTGCATTATGCTAGGGTAATGACTTATGCAGACAATCCTTTGTCTATTACTAGAGGAAAAGTTACAAAGGATGAACAAACTTTTATCCAAAAGCCAATGAAAAAAATTGCTCAATCATTAGGACAACCTACGACTGAAATTATTAGCTCTGATTGGCAAAAGGAATTTGATGGATTAGGTAAACATCAAGAAAGAATTTCTACCAAAGATGCAACAGCAGCTGCTATTTATACTCCGTTTGTGTATACTCCTTACATTGTTGCAGCATGGATTGGAAAAACCCTACATTTAAATGTGGTAACAACATTTCTTTTAATGAGATTATCAGGTTTTTTGCTGGTATTTACAATGTTTATATTAGCGATTAAGAAGATACCTTTTGGAAAACTAACTTTAGCAATTATAGGAAGCTTACCACCAGTTGTTATTTCTTTTGCTGCTATTTCGGCAGATGAATTAAGTTATGGATTTAGTTTTTTGTTTATATCTTATGCTCTTTCTCTTTATTTAGATATAATTAAAAATAAAAAATTGAGTGTTAAAGATATTTGTTTATTTATTATACTTTCGTTTTGTGTTGTTCTGACTAAAATACCAGCGTTTTTAATTTTAGGATTATATTTACCAATTTTATATGCAGGATTTAAAACGAAAGCGATTAATAAAAAAGGCCTAATTACCTTGTCTGTAGTCTTATGCATTTGCGCTATCATCACTATAGGTTGGTATATGATTGTAAGAAATATGAATGGAAATGTAGAATACTATGGCCGTGAAAATGTTGACCAAGTAAGACAAATTAAATTTATGCTTTCACATCCTTTGAGAACACTGAGAATTTTTGCTGATAATATTTTGAGCTACCCATATAATAGTATGCAATTAGGGTATTCAGATTATACAAAAACAATGTCTGTTCCAGCAGGTTTGACGTTACTTCCTTTTGCTGGTTTGGTTCTTAGTATTTTTATAAAGGATAAGGATGATGAACTTAACTTTACTGACAATCAGCTAGCAATGCTTTACAATTATGTTTCTAGATTATTGTTTGTGGGGGCTATTTTATTAATATTTATCATTTTTTATCTGCAGAACTCAGAAGTAGGTTCAGATACGGTAGTAGGGCTGCAGCCAAGATACTTTTTACCGTTCTTACTGTTATTACTTCCGTTTACAAACAGAACTTTGGAATATAATGCACGATTTATGACTGGTTTAGTGATTATTTCAGCCTCTCCCTTAATTTATTATAGTGCAATTTTTATCTTTCAATTATTGAATTAATAAGACAACTATTTTTTAATTACCATTATATGAATTCTTATTTTGGATTTTCTTTAGCTTTGATTATTAAAATGTACAAAACTATTTAAAGTTAGGCTTTATTCCTAACTTTTTATTTTTATGTTAGAATATATTTAACGACATAAGGAGGCTAAAATGACAATTTCAATCATCGTTCCTTGTTTTAACGAGGAAGAGTCGCTTCCGTTGTTTTATGCGGAAATGGAAAAAATTAAATTTCAGCTAAATGATCATTTTGAATACATCTTTGTCAATGACGGCTCAAAAGATAGAACCTTAGCTATTTTACGAGAACTCAATCAGAAAAATAATAGTGTTCGTTATCTTTCTTTTTCGAGAAATTTTGGAAAAGAAGCAGCTCTGTATGCGGGTCTCAAACATGCAACTGGTGATTTAGTGACTGTCATGGATGCGGATTTGCAAGATCCTCCGGAACTTTTACTTACAATGAAATCCATGCTGGAGAAGAATCCAGATTTGGATTGTGTGGGGACACGACGGACAACGCGTGATGGAGAACCTCCAATTCGTAGCTTTTTTGCTAAGATGTTTTATAAATTGATCAATAAAATTAGTCAAGTTGAAATGGTGAACGGTGCGCGGGATTTCCGTCTCATGCGCCGACAAATGGTAGATGCCATTTTAGAAGTTTCTGAGTACAATCGTTTTTCCAAGGGAATATTTGCATGGGTTGGATTTAGAACGGAATATTTGGAATATAAGAATGTAGAACGAGTTGCAGGAAAAACCAGTTGGAGTTTCTGGCAATTATTGAATTATTCTTTAGAAGGGATTATCAACTTTTCAGATGCCCCTTTGACAATAGCTTTTTTGGGAGGTGTTGCTGCCTGTTTATTGGCATTCTTCCTTATCATGATTGTCATTGTTCGTACGTTGATTTTTGGCGATCCAACATCTGGCTGGCCTTCTATGGTGTCGATTATTCTTTTTCTAGGTGGTTTTCAGTTGTTGACAATTGGCATTCTTGGTAAATACATTGGGAAAATTTTCATGGAAACCAAAAAAAGACCAATTTACGTGATTAAAGAGAAGAGCGAGTAGAAAGCAGATTTTTTCTGCTTTTTTTGATATAATGAATTTATTGAATGTTTATTATTCAGAAAGGAATTTCAAATGATTTTAATTACAGGAGCTAACGGACAGCTTGGGACAGAACTTCGTTATCTTTTAGATGAACGCAACGAAGAGTATGTGGCAGTTGACGTGGCAGAAATGGATATTACCAATGCCGAAATGGTTGAGAAGGTCTTTTCCGAAGTGAAGCCAAGTCTAGTCTATCACTGTGCTGCCTATACAGCAGTTGATGCGGCGGAAGATGAAGGAAAAGAATTGGACTATGCAATCAATGTTACAGGAACTGAGAATGTTGCTAAAGCAGCAGAAAAGCATGGTGCAACACTTGTTTATATATCTACTGACTATGTTTTTGCTGGAGATAAGCCAGTTGGTCAGGAGTGGGAGGTAGATGATCAACCAAACCCTCAGACAGAATATGGTCGTACGAAGCGTATGGGAGAAGAACTTGTTGAGAAATATTCTAGTCGTTTCTATATTATTCGCACCGCTTGGGTCTTTGGAAATTATGGAAAGAACTTCGTTTTTACCATGCAGAATTTAGCCAAAACACATAAAACCCTAACAGTTGTTAATGATCAGCATGGTCGTCCAACTTGGACGCGTACGTTGGCTGAATTTATGACGTACTTAGCAGAAAATCAAAAGGAATTTGGCTATTATCATTTGTCAAATGATGCTACAGAAGATACGACTTGGTATGATTTTGCAGTGGAAATCTTAAAAGATACAGATGTCGAAGTTTTGCCAGTAGACTCTAGTAAGTTTCCAGCGAAAGCGAAGCGACCACTCAATTCTACCATGAGCCTAGCTAAAGCTAAGGAAACCGGCTTTGTCATTCCAACTTGGCAAGATGCCCTCAAGGAATTTTATAAACAAGGAAAGAAATAAGGTAGAAGCAGCCGAAAGGTTGCTTTTCTATTTTATGTTACACAAACGATTTATAAAGTGATATAATAGATTAGATTGCAAAATCTTGAATTGAGGGAAATCATGAAACATGTATTCATCATCGGAAGTCGTGGCCTTCCTGCTAAATATGGTGGGTTTGAAACCTTTGTTGAGAAATTAGTGGAGAACCGTATATCTCCTCAAATCCAATACCATGTAGCTTGTTTATCAGATGATGAAGCCTATCATCATTTTGATTACAAAGGCGTAGATTGTTTTACGATTAAAGCACCAAAACTTGGTCCAGCTCGTGTTATTGCTTATGATATGATGGCAATTAACTATTCTTTGAAGTTAGTGAACAATCACAAAATTGCTCAACCGATTTTCTATATTCTAGGAAATACAATCGGCGCTTTTATCGCACCTTTTGCTCGAAAAATTCACCATGCTGGTGGTATCTTTTATATCAATCCTGATGGACTTGAGTGGAAACGTGCTAAGTGGTCTAAGCCCGTTCAAAAGTACCTCAAATATTCTGAGAAAGTGATGGCTAAGCATGCAGATTTGGTGATTTCGGACAATCAAGGAATTGAAAGCTATATCCAGAAAGCTTATCCGTGGGCTAAAACCACCTTTATTGCCTATGGGACCGATTTGCGCTTGTCATCTTTAACTGCTCAGGATGAAAAAGTTCGACACTTTTTTGACACGTGGGCAAGTAAGGAAAAAGATTATTATTTGATTGTTGGGCGTTTTGTTCCAGAAAATAACTATGAAATCATCATTCACGAGTTTATGAAGTCACAGACGCAGCGAGACTTGCTGATTGTCTGCAATCATCAAGGTAATGCTTATTTTGAAGAACTACGACAAAAAACAAATTTTGACCAAGATGAGCGGATTAAGTTTGTCGGTACTGTTTATGATCAAGATTTATTGAAGTATATTCGCAATCAAGCGTTTGCTTATATCCATGGTCATGAGGTCGGCGGCACCAATCCTGGACTGCTAGAGGCACTAGCTCAGACAGATTTGAATTTGGTCTTGGGTGTTGACTTCAACAAACAGGTGGCGAGAGAGACAGCCCTCTATTGGGATAAGAAAGAAGGCAGCCTAGTTGATCTCCTTCATCAGGTAGATAAACAGTCCGACTTTTCAGACCTAGGTCAAGCTGCGAAAGAAAACATGAAAGAACACTACACTTGGGAAAAAATTGTGGGTGAATACGAGGGATTATTTTTATCATGAAAGTGACTATTCTCATGTCCACCTACAATGGTGAACGGTTTTTAGCAGAACAAATTGAAAGTATTCGGCAGCAGACCCATACAGACTGGCAGCTGTTAATCCGAGATGATGGTTCTAAAGACAGGACGCGTGAGATTATTCAAGATTTTTGTCAAAAAGATAATCGCATTCATTTTGTGAATCCTGATAGCGTTGAAAATCTTGGTGTTATCAAAAGTTTCTTTTATCTTTTGAAATATCAAGAGTCAGATATTTACTTTTTTAGCGATCAAGATGATGTCTGGCTACCTGAGAAAGTAGAAATGCAGCTAAAAGAAGCGATTAAGCATGATGACAGTCAGCCTTTACTGGTGTATACGGATTTAAAAGTTGTAGATCAAGAGTTAAATGTCGTACATGAAAGTATGATTCGTACACAGTCTGACCATGCAAACACGGAACTGCTCCAAGAATTAACAGAAAATACTGTTACAGGCGGCGTTTCGATGATTAACCAAGCTCTGGCTGACTTATGGACAGGCCAAGAAGCTCATGATCTTCTCATGCATGACTGGTATTTGGCTTTGTTGGCAGCAGCTTTTGGTCATTTAGTCTATATAGACCAACCAAGTGAATTATATCGGCAACATTCCAATAATGTTTTAGGTGCAAGAACCCTCAGAAAAAGAATGCAGAATTGGATTCGCCCGCATATTCTCTTCGCAAAATATTGGAAATTGATTCAAGATAGCCAAGAACAAGCAAGGAATTTATTAGCTTTGCCTTTGGCTACTCAAAATAAAGAACTGATTGAAAATTTTGTGACAATCATGGAAGTCCCGTTTATGGAACGCTTGCGTCGTCTTCAAAAATATGGTTATCGAAAGAATCGTGCCTTCCACACTTTTGTCTTTACAACACTCATTCTTACAAAATTTGCTTATAAGGAGTAATGATGGACTTATTTAGTCGAAAAAATATGATTCTCTTACGCGAGATGATTAAAACAGATTTTAAATTACGGTATCAAGGGAGCTTGATTGGCTATCTTTGGTCAATTTTAAAGCCCCTTCTAATGTTTACAATTATGTATTTTGTTTTTATTAGATTTCTTCGTTTAGGTGGGAATGTACCTCATTTTGCAGTAGCTCTTCTTTTAGCTAATGTTATCTGGTCTTTTTTTTCAGAAGCGACTTCAATGGGCATGGTTTCAATTGTTACCCGTGGAGATTTACTTCGTAAGCTGAACTTTTCTAAACATATTGTTGTCATTTCAGCAGTAGCAGGGGCAGCCATCAATTTTTCAATTAACCTTATAGTTGTTTTGATTTTTGCGCTTGCTAACGGGGTTCGCTTTACCATTTCTGCTTTATGGCTTCTTCCGTTATTTGTAGAATTATTTCTCATTGCAAGTGGTTTAGCCTTTATCTTAGCGACTCTTTTTGTTCGTTTTCGTGATTTATCTCAAATTTGGGAAGTCATGTTACAAGCTGGATTATATGCAACCCCCATTATTTATCCAATTAGTTTTATTGCAGATAAAAATCCTACGGCTGCAAAGCTTGTCATGATGAATCCATTAGCTCAAATTATTCAGGATATGCGCTATTTTCTGATTGATAAGGCAAATACTCCTATTTGGCAAATGATAAATAATAAGTTTATTGTAGCTATTCCATATTTATTGCCATTTCTTATCTTTATAGTTGGCTTTTTGATATTTAATAAAAATGCTAAAAAATTTGCGGAGATTTTATAATGTCAGATAAAAAAATTGCAGTAAAAGTTGATCATGTTAGCAAATATTTTAAACTACCTACAGAAGCAACCAATAGTCTTCGTACAACCTTAGTGAATCGCTTCAGGGGCATTAAGGGGTATAAAGAGCAGCATGTTTTAAAAGATATCAACTTTGAAGTTGAAGAAGGTGACTTCTTTGGGATTGTTGGTCGTAACGGTTCTGGGAAATCAACACTTTTGAAAATTATTTCTCAGATTTATGTTCCTGAAAAGGGCAAAGTCACGGTAAACGGGAAAATGGTTTCCTTTATTGAACTTGGTGTCGGCTTTAACCCAGAATTAACTGGACGTGAAAATGTTTATATGAATGGTGCACTTCTTGGTTTTAGTACTAATGAAATTGATAATATGTATGACGGTATTGTTGAATTTGCAGAACTCGAAGAATTCATGAACCAAAAATTAAAAAACTACTCCAGCGGTATGCAGGTCCGCTTAGCTTTTTCTGTTGCTATCAAGGCACAAGGTGATGTCCTGATTTTGGATGAGGTATTGGCAGTAGGTGATGAAGCTTTCCAACGCAAGTGTAATGATTACTTCATGGAACGTAAAAAATCAGGCAAGACGACCATTCTGGTCACTCATGATATGGGTGCAGTTAAGAAGTATTGTAACCGTGCGGTGCTTATTGAAGACGGTTTAGTTAAAGCCTACGGGGAACCCTTTAATGTTGCCAATCAATACAGTTACGACAATACTGAACAAGTCATTGAAGACTCTGAAACTGATGATAAGATGGAAGAAAAGGCGGTTCAAGTTGAAAATGTTAATGTTGAGCTTCACTCTCCAACTCGTATGACACCAAAAGAGAAAGTATCTTTCACCGTTTCTTATGATGTTCTTGAAGACGTTCAAACCTACATTGCTCTGTCTTTAACTGACATTGACCGCAATATTTGGATTTATAATGATAATTCAATGAATTTTCCAACATCTGGAGCAGGGCACAAGCAGGTAACTTATGAGTGTTTGTTGCCAAATGTTAACGATTTGAAAATGAAATTAGAGGTTACTGTGCGTGATAAAGCAGGACAAATGCTTGGTTTTGCTGATAGTATACAGACACCGATTATTTGGATTAACCGTGATGATATTGCGCCAGATGACAAATCTGCCTTGGATTCTGCTAGTGGTTTAATTCAGCGAAATGGAAATTGGATCTTTAATGATTAAAAGTTGAGGATATAAGCATGCCAAAAGTATCTGTTATTTGTACAAATTACAATAAGGGAAAGTGGATAGCAGATGCTATTGATAGTTTTTTGCGCCAAAAAACCAATTTTGAATTTGAAATTATTCTGGTTGACGATTGTTCTACAGATGAGTCAGTTGATATTATCCGCAATTATGGACAGCGCTATCCTGATAAAATTCGTACTTTTTTCAATTCTGAAAATCAAGGGATTGCCAAAACTTGGGTTGCTATTTGTAAGGAAGCTCGCGGTCAGTATATTGCCCGTTGTGATGGGGATGATTACTGGATAGACGATGAGAAGTTACAAAAACAGGTTGACTTGTTGGAAACTACACCAAATTCTAAATGGTCTAATACAGAGTTTGATATAGTGGATTCCTTTGGTAGAACAACACAGGCAGATGTCTTTAAAAACCAAGTTATTCCACTATTGACTTCTTACGAAGAGATGCTTGTCTTGAAGGGAATGACCATGGCTTCAACTTGGCTGGTTGACACTGATCTGATGCGAGAAGTTAATGACCTCATTGATGTTAACACTGCGGACGATACTTTTAACATCCAACTAGAATTATTTCGACGAACGACATTGAGTTTTTTGCCAGATTCGACTACGGTCTATCGAATGGATCCAGAGTCGGATTCACGTACTCAGGATGATGCCAAGCTTCAACGGCGTTTTGAGCGTTTATTACAAACACAGTTGGAATATTTAGAAAAATATCCTTGCGACTACCAGCGTGCGCTTGAGCTATTACTTAAACAAGATAATCGTTTTGAAATTGCTCTGTCTCAGAAAAGTAATCTGGTATCACAGGTTGATAAGCAGTATGTGACGATTTATTTTTCAGGTGATGATGAAGAGTTTAGCCAAGAGCGAGTGCTGGAAATCCCTATGAAGTATCAGGATAGTTTTTCATTTGATTTGCCAGAAGATACAGTGCGGTTGCGAATTGACCTTTCTGAAATTGAAAGCTTTTATAAACGTGTTTCCTTGGTTGCTAATGATTATCAAACAGAAATCCTTCCAAGTTTAACTAATGGCAAGTTAGTTGGTGACTATGTCTTTTTCAATCAACCTGATCCACAATTGATTTATGATATTTCGAAAATTAGAAAGAAAGATTTTACATTAAACTATTCAATGTTTAATGTAGATAATATTACTTCAAATGACTTTGTGGCAAAACTTCTGGCTAATGATCTTTTTAAAGTATCACAAGAACTAAAAGAACTTAGTTCTTATAAAATTCAGTTTGAAATAGTTAACCAAGAGCGTCTGCACTACAAGCGAGCTCTGGAAGAAATGGTTGTTCGCTACGATTCGGTTACCCATTCACGTCGTTGGATGATTCCAACAAAAATTATCAACTTTTTTAGGAGAAGAAAATGAAGCGTCTGCTTTTATACGTGCATTTTAATAAATATAATCGTGTGAGTTCGCATGTTTATTATCAACTGAAACAAATGCAACCACTGTTTTCAAAGGTTGTTTTTATCTCAAATAGCCAAGTTAGCGAGCGTGATTATCAGAATTTAGTTGATTTGCATTTGATAGATAATTTTATTCAACGTGAAAATGTCGGTTTTGATTTTGCAGCTTGGCGTGATGGCATGACTCATGTCGGCTTTGATGATATTACAACCTATGATGTTGTTACTATCATGAATGATACTTGTTTTGGTCCTCTTTGGGATATCAAAGATTATTATCTCAATTATGAAGCCAACGACCAAGTTGATTTCTGGGGCTTGACCAATAATCGTAGGACAAAAAAATCTCGTCAGACGCAGGGCTTTCCTGAGCATATCCAAAGTTACTTTATCACTTTTAAAAAACCAGTTATTGCATCTTCGGTTTTTAGAAATTTTTGGGAAAATGTGAAAAATCATACAGATGTCCAAGAAGTTATCAATGATTATGAAACCAAGGTAACAACGACCTTTTTGGCTGCTGGTTTCCGCTACCAGACGGTCTTTGATACAGTTAATGAAGATACAACAGGCATGCTTCATCCTGACTTTTCTTACTATAATCCAACGGCTATTTTAAATCACAAGGTTCCTTTCATAAAGGTTAAAGCGATTGATAATAATCAGCACATAGCCCCCTATCTCTTGGAAGAAATTGCTAAAAAGTCAGATTATCCAGTGGATTTGATTGTTTCACATATGTCTGAAATTAATTTCCCTGATTTTAAGTACCTTTTAGCACGCAAATATATTCAGACAACGGCCCCTACTTCTTTGTCAAACAAGAAAATTGGAGTGCATCTGCATGTCTTTTATGTTGATTTGTTAGAAGATTTCCTAAAAGCATTTGAAAACTTCCATTTTGCTTATGATTTATTCATTACGACTGATAATGATACTAAGAAATTAGAAATTGAAGCAATTTTAAATCAGAATCATAAAAATGCTCATATTTTTGTGACAGGTAACATTGGTCGTGATGTTTTACCAATGTTGAAATTGAAAAAATATCTGTCAACTTATGATTATATTGGACATTTTCATACAAAGAAATCTAAGGAAGCTGATTTCTGGGCAGGCGAATCTTGGCGTAACGAATTAATTGATATGTTAATCAAACCTGCTGATAATATCCTTGCTAATTTTGAAAATGATAAGCTAGGCCTTGTTATTTCAGATATTCCAACCTTTTTCAGGTATAATAAAATTGTAGACGCATGGAATGAACACTTAATCGCTCCTGAAATGAATGATTTATGGTACAAAATGAAGATGACTAAGCCAATTGATTTTAATACTTTTCATACTTTTGTTATGAGTTATGGAACTTTTATTTGGTTTAAGTATGATGCATTGAAACCATTATTTGATTTAGATTTGACAGATAAAGATGTTCCTATTGAACCATTACCTCAAAATTCAATTTTACATGCTATCGAAAGATTAATAGTTTATGTTGCATGGAATGAACATTATGATTTTAGAATTTCTAAAAATAAAATTGAAATAACACCTTTTGTCGATAATAAATTATACAATGAACGTGGCGATAGCGTACCACACACTTATGTGGATTTTACATACATGGGTGGCATAAAAGGAGCCTTCAAATATATCTTTATTGGACCAGCCAGAGCGATTAAATATATTATTAAAAGAATTCTAAATAAAAAGAATTGAGAGTGCTATGAAAAAAATTAAAATTGATTATATCTATTTGGCAGTTATATTTTTTCTTTTTTATATTTTAGAAAATTATAGTTTGATAAGAAGTGATCAAGGAAGTTTAATTACTCGAAAAGTAGAATTTTTTTCTGGAATATTACTTGAAAGTTTATACTATTTTTCCATTTTGATATTGGGTCTTTGTGTATTCTTTTGTAAATTTCGTAAAAAATTTTATTTCAAATTAGTACTTATTCATATTATCTATTGTATATTCTCTTATCTTGTTACCATATCAATGAATATTAATAATCCAAACTTTAATATTTGGAGCTTTAACAAAAATCATTTACTGCAATATAAAGCTTTGCTTCCAGTTCTTTTAATTTTAAGTATTTCTATTTTAAGTACATTTATTTATAGGATGATAAGTCCAGGGAAGAGAGGCAAGAAAATAATTGATGTTGATAAACTTACATTTTTATTTTCTACTAATTCACTCTATGAGAATTTTTTCCTTTCTCAATTTTTCCTTTTATTTTGTATTAATGATAGTAAAATAACTTGGGTTATTTCAAATGATGGAATCTTTAATCAGTTTGGAACGGTTTCTTATTTTTTTGAAACATCGTTAGCTATGGTTTTTGTTCTTTTTATCATATATTTGAGTATTCGTGGTATTGAAGATATTGTAAACAATAGAGGGACAGTTTATTCATCAATTGTGGTTAGTATTTTCTTTGGCTTGTTTTTTAATGTACTTATACAAATGAGTATGGGATTGGGTGTTGGTGATTATTGGGGACTTTATACGTTGCCGGGTTCGACTAGTTTTCAAATTATAACAATAGCATTACTATCTTTATTTATTTATTTTGTACTCAATAGATTTTTACTAGCTAGCATATTATTAGTTACTATACTTTCAATTTTTACTTATGCTAATTTTTTGAAATTTAGTATGCGAAGCGAACCAATTTTACCGAGTGATTTAGCTTGGTTGTTATCGCCTAAAGTGCTTTTATCTTTTGTTAGCACAAATAACATAAAATATCTTGTAATTGTATTATTAGTAGGAGCAAGTCTTTATATTGGCTTGAGAAAATTTCTTTTTAAACAAAATATTTTTTCATCAAAAAGATATCAAATAACATCATTGACTATGATTATTTTAGCATGCTTGTTTGTTCATTTAATATTCTCAAATAAAAAAGATAATAAAATTGTAAATGGTATTCCAATTTTATCTAAAATTAATAATAATCAAGATATTACATGGATGGGAAATACGACTCATGCTCATTTTAAATCTCTAAGTTTTGTTTGGCTTAATCAGCTTACAACCCAAAATATGCAATATCCCAAAGGATATAATCAAGAAAAAATTAAAAGTATTGAAAAAAAATACAAGTCTTTGACTAATATCATGAATCAATCTCGTAGTGAGGTTATTGAAAAGCAAACAGTAATTTATGTTTTAAGTGAAAGTTTTGCCGACCCTAGGCGCATAGATGGTGTATCTGTTAGTGAAAATCCGATTCCAAATACTGAAGGAATTAAAAATAACGTAACTAGTGGTCTCATGAAATCGGATGGCTATGGTGGTGGAACAGCAAATATGGAGTTTCAGACCTTAACAGGTTTGCCTTTTTATAATCTCTCTCAAAGTGTATCTGTAATCTATACTGAAGTTGTTCCAAAAATGAATAAATTTCCTTCGATTAGTGATCAATATAATAAAAGTAATAAAATTGCTATCCATTTAGAAAGCTCAACAAATTATGCACGTAATGTTATTTATGAAAAATTAGGTTTTAAATATTTTATTACACAAGATACCAAAAACATTAAATATGAAAATGAAGGTTATCATCCTAGTGATGCCTCAACTTATCAATTTGTTTTAGATAATATGAATGATAACGGCCAATTCTTTTCTGTTATTTCAATGCAAAATCATTCGCCATGGGCTGAACAAGAACCGAGTGAATTAAAGGCAAGCAACGATAGTTTCTCTAGTGATGTAAACGATCAATTAACTAACTATACTCGTTTATTATACCACACAGATGTAGCCACAAAGGATTTTCTTGATCAACTTTCAAAAATAAATAAAAAAATTACAGTTGTTTTTTATGGAGATCATTTACCAGGGCTTTATCCACAGTCAGCTTTCAAAAATAATCCAGAGAGTCAATATTTAACAGACTATTTTGTGTGGAGTAATTATGAAACACCTAAATTGGACTATCCGATTGTAAATTCAAGTGACTTCACAGCTCTATTGTTAGAACAAACCAATTCAAAAGTATCACCTTATTATGCTTTATTAACAGAAGTTTTGCATAAGGCAAGTGTTGATAAAAAAGATTTGGATGCAGAAGGGCAGCAAATTGCAGAAGACCTGAAGTTGATTCAGTATGATATGGTGGCAGGTAAAGGCTATTTGTCAAAAGATTTTTTTAAAGTACATAGTGAATAAAAAGCTGTAATAAGTAGCTCTACAAATCTCTATAGTTTGCTAAAAATTCAACTATGGAGTTTTTTCTTATGAAATGAGTTATGAATAGAATATAACAATATGTAAAATTGATTCTGTCATTACTTTTTGTCGAAAAGAATTCTTCATTTTTTTATGACATGAAAAGAAATTGGCATCAAGAACAATAAAATTTTCTTTGGTATGTTAAAAGTTAAGATGCTTTATAGATTTAAAAACAGATTTAATTACTAAACGAGTTAATTAGTTAATTCGATGATTACAACAAAGTTAGAGTTCAAAATAAAAAGAACCAAAACCAATACAGGCTTCAGTCCTTAAATCAACTATTTTAGCTTCTTTTTCAGTATTTTAATCAAAATAGAGTAAATCTTTGCTTGTACTTGTAAAGACTTCAAAGCCATTTTTGGTGACATGACCGCAGTCTTCGATACGAACGCCAACTTTTCCTGGAATATAAATTCCAGGCTCAACAGAGAAGCACATACCTTCTTCGATAACCATATCGTTTCCTTCCATGATAGATGGAAATTCATGTACGCTCATACCGATACCATGTCCCAGACGATGATTGAAATAATCACCATAACCGGCTTTTTCGATGACTTCGCGTGCTGCGCGGTCTACTTCATGAGCTGTTACTCCGGGCTTGATGAAGTCAAGAGCTGCCCGTTGAGCTTCAAGCGTTAGATTGTAAATGTCTTTTTTAAACTGATCTGGTTTTCCAACAGCAACTGTCCGTGTCATATCGCTGGCATAACCATTGACCATACAGCCAAGGTCAAATAGAAGCAGGGCATTGTTTTCGACTTTGTTTGCACCCGGAATGCCATGCGGATTAGCAGCATTATCACCTGTCAAAACCATAGTCTCAAAGCTCATCTCATAGCCGAGTTGTTTGATACCAAAGTCAATTTGAGCAATAATATCTGTTTCTGTTTTATCGAGAGAAATAGTATCAAAACCAATCTTAACAGCCTTATCTGCATATTCTCCAGCAACAAACATTTTCTTAATTTCATCGGATGATTTGATGAGACGCATACGATTGATACAAGGTGTTAAGTTTGTAAATTCAGCTTGTTCAAAAACAGTACGCAATCCATTGTATTTTGTCAAAATCAAGTTATCAAATTCAACAGCAATTTTGCGGGCGCTGTCCGCTGGCAAGGCTGCTTTGATTTTTTCCCAAGGATTTTCAGAGTCAATATAGCCCACAACCTTAAAATCAACAATCGCACTAGCACGTTCTACTTCAAGAGCAGGAACAAAGAGTAGTGGTTCATGATTTGTGAAAATAAAAAGAAACATCTGACGTTCATGAGGGTCGCTATAAAATCCTGTTAAATAATTAATCGTGACAGGATCAGAAACTACGGCAACATCTGCTTTTTCTGTTTCCAGATAAGAAATAATTTGATTTATTTTGGTCATTCTAGTACCTTCTTTCTACCCCTCTATTTTTGCAAAAAAATAGGTAAAAATCAAGAGGACAGTAAGAACTTTTTTTCACTTCAGAAATTTTACAGATTGGGTACATTTTTCTTGTAAAATCATTGGTAAAATTGCTAAAAATTTGCCTAAAAAACAAGATTTTTCAAAAAGTTATCAAAATGCTTGAAAGTGTTTCCAATAAGTGATAAAATGAGTTTGGTAGGAATGTGAAAACGATATTTTCAATATAGAAAGGAAGAAGCATGAACACAGACGATACAGTAACCATTTATGATGTCGCGCGTGAAGCGGGAGTTTCAATGGCAACCGTTAGCCGTGTGGTAAATGGAAATAAAAATGTAAAGGAAAATACAAGAAAAAAAGTCTTGGAAGTGATTGACCGCTTGGATTACCGACCAAATGCGGTAGCGCGTGGTCTTGCTAGCAAAAAGACGACGACTGTTGGAGTTGTCATTCCAAATATCACAAGCAGTTATTTTGCAACGCTTGCAAAAGGGATTGACGACATTGCAGAGATGTATAAATACAATATTGTTTTAGCAAATAGTGATGAAGATGATAACAAGGAAGTTTCTGTTGTCAATACTCTGTTCTCAAAACAAGTAGATGGTATCATTTTTATGGGCTATCATTTGACAGAAAAGATTCGCTCCGAGTTTTCTCGTTCGCGGACGCCAGTTGTGCTTGCAGGTACAGTTGATGTCGAGCATCAATTGCCAAGTGTGAATATTGATTACAAACAAGCAACTATAGATGCAGTTGAACGCCTTACGAAAAATAATCAAAAAATTGCTTTTGTAAGCGGACCTTTGGTGGATGATATCAATGGTAAGATTCGTTTAGCAGGCTACAAAGAAGCTTTGAAGAAAGCTAAACTTACTTATAGTGAAGGATTGGTTTTTGAGTCAAAATATAGCTATGATGATGGTTATCAATTAGCAGAACGGGTCATTGCTTCTAAAGCTACAGCAGCTTTTGTGACTGGTGATGAGCTGGCGGCTGGGCTGTTAAATGGTTTATCAGACAAGGGTGTAAATGTACCAGAAGATTTTGAAATCATCACTAGCGATGATTCGCAGGTAGCACGCTTCACTCGTCCAAATTTGACAACTATTGGTCAACCTTTGTATGACCTTGGTGCAATTAGTATGCGCATGCTGACTAAGATTATGCACAAGGAAGAGCTGGAAGAACGCGAAGTAGTATTAGCTCATGGTCTTATTGAGCGCCGTTCAACAAGAAAGTAAGTAGAGTTAGACAGAACTTGAAATTTTCAATTTTAAGTTTGTTGTCCAATCATTTTGCTACTCGTTTATTATGAGAGTAGTTTATGTCTGAGATACTAGTGTCTCGGACTTTTTTGTTTTCAAAAGGCTCTATACCTTTGTGGTTTTATTTTTTCTATCTTTTGGGTATAATAGAAGACATGAAAGTATTACTGTATTTAGAAGGTAAAGCGGTTTTGGAAAAATCAGGCATTGGACGAGCTTTGCAACATCAGATGAAAGCCCTAGATTTGGCTGGGATTCCCTACACGACCGATCCTTCAGGAGATTATGATGTGGTTCATATCAATACTTATGGGCCTAGAAGTTTGCGACTTTTGCACAAAGCAAAAAAACAAGGGAAAAAAGTGATTATGCATGGGCATTCGACTAAAGAAGATTTTCGCAATTCCTTTATCGGGTCAAACTTTTTTGCGGCAACCTTTGGAAAATATTTAGCTCACATGTACCAAATGGCGGATTTTATCATTACACCGTCTGAGTATTCCAAAAAGTTGATTCAGGGCTATGGCGTGACAACACCAATTGTGGCGGTTTCTAATGGGATTGACCTTCATAAATATCAAAAAGATCCACATAAAGAAGAAGTGTTTAGAAAACATTTTCATATCCAAGAAGGAGATAAGGTGGTTGTCTGTGCGGGACTTTATTTCAGACGCAAGGGAATAGAAGACTTTGTAGAGGTAGCACGCAGAATGCCAGATGTTCGCTTTATTTGGCTGGGTAGTATTAACAAGTGGATCATTCCTCGGAAAATCAGAAATCTTGTACTTTTTGATCATCCTAAAAATGTTGAATTCCCGGGTTATTTTAAAGGTGCCGTTTTTGAGGGAGCTATGAGTGGTAGCAGTCTTTTCTTTTTCCCAAGTTATGAGGAGACAGAAGGGATTGTAGTGCTAGAGGCGTTGGCTAGTCATCAACATGTCGTTTTACGGGATATTCCTGTATATGAGGGCTGGATTGATGAGCAATCAGCTGAATTGGGGCATAATGTAGATGAATTTGTAGACTCTATCCAAAAGATTTTGGATGGTAAAGTAGATAAGCGAGAAGCTGGCTATAAGGTGGCGCAGAGTCGTTCAATTGATGATGTGGCTTATAAACTTGTGGATGCTTATCAAGAAGTATTGGAGATGTAGCATGCGAATTGGTCTTTTTACGGATACGTATTTCCCTCAGGTTTCAGGGGTGGCAACTAGTATTCGCACTTTAAAAACAGAATTAGAAAAGCTTGGACATACTGTTTTTATTTTTACAACGACAGATAAGGATGTCAATCGTTATGAGGATTGGCAGATTATTCGAATTCCCAGCGTGCCGTTTTTTGCCTTTAAAGATCGGCGAATTGCTTATCGCGGTTTTTCAACGGCTTTAGAGATTGCTCGCCAATATCAATTGGATATTATCCACACCCAGACTGAATTTTCTTTGGGTCTGTTGGGTGTTTGGATTGCGAAAGAACTGCGGATTCCAGTTGTTCATACCTATCATACACAGTATGAAGATTATGTACGTTATATTGCTAAAGGCATGGTCATTCGTCCTAGCATGGTCAAATACATCGTTCGCGGTTTTATGAGTGATTTAGACGGTGTGATTTGTCCGAGCGAGATTGTTTATGACTTGCTCATGAAATACAAAGTAAAAGTAGAAAAACGTGTTATTCCGACTGGAATTGAGTTGGCTAAATTTGAACGTCCAGAAATTACTAGTGAGAATATTGCTGATTTACGGGAAAAATTAGGCATTTCAAATCAAGAAACTATGTTGCTTAGTTTGTCACGTGTTTCGTATGAAAAAAATATTCAGGCAGTTTTAGCTGCTCTACCGGCTGTTTTGGAAGAAAATCCAGATGTGAAATTGGTGGTGGCAGGAGATGGACCCTATTTGTCTGACTTAAAAGCGCAAGCCAAACGGTTGAATATTACGGATGCAGTGATTTTCACAGGAATGATTGCACCCAGTGAGACAGCCTTGTATTATAAAGCAGCGGATTTCTTTATTTCCGCTTCAACGAGTGAGACGCAGGGCTTGACGTATTTAGAAAGCCTAGCTAGTGGCACTCCGATTATTGCGCATGGGAATCCTTATCTAGACAATGTTATCAATGATAAAATGTTTGGAACGCTTTATTATGAAGAACGTGATTTGGCGGGAGCCATTTTAGAAGCTGTTATTGCAACACCAGACTTGGATGAAAAGAGTCTTGCTACAAAATTATACGAAATCTCTGCTGAAAACTTTGGACGTCGTGTCTATGAATTTTATTTGGATTTAACCATTTCAAAAGATTTCAACAATGATTTATATCCGGAGGAGTCTGTTAGTAAGCGATTAGCGAAATCTGTCATTTATCTACCCAAAAAAGCGATTGCCCTTCCTGTAAATGGATCAGCGCGAATGTTTAAAGCATCTAAACGACAAATCAAAAATATACAGAAATACCTGGAATAAAATTCCAAAACTAGCGAGGTGGGAAAATGAAACGCGATATTCCTTTTTTAGCCGTACTACTCTTTTTCTATTTGTTATTTTATGGAATTGTTTACGTGATACCGATGGACGAATTGTTACGAAAGGGATTGGTGGTGAATAATGTTTTGATATATTCACCGCTGGCAACATTCCTTGTGGCAACTGTCTATGCTGGGCTATATGGTTTTTCTTACCATTTTTTGCTTTTGGCAACGCTTATGTTCTTTGTGACGATTATGATCTTTGGTGAATGGATTTTACTGTATCATGTAGCCTATTTTATCTGTTTATTGTTGGGGACGCTGTTAGGTTATGGGATATTTCGCTGGAGAAAGACAAGTAAATAAACATCAAGCAGTTCAGAGCATTTGCTTCTTTAGAAAGTTACTACAGTAACAGTGGAAAGTGAAGACAATTCAAGTGTGTCTTGTAATTTTCAACTAAAAATTTAATGGATGGTCTAAGATTTTTGTCTTGACCTTTTTTGATATTCAAAAGCCTATCTTCACGAAGAGAATGTGTTATATTTTGAACATATTTGTTCTAAAGTTGTAAAGTAAAGAAATGATGTTTTATAGGTTAAATTAGTAAATTTTAAGGAAATTTTGGTATAATAAAAAGATAGAAAAAGGTGAATAGAATGAAAAAAATATTAGTTGTAGATGATGAGAAACCAATCTCAGATATTATAAAGTTTAACATGGTAAAAGAAGGTTATGAAGTAGTGACTGCCTTCGACGGTCGCGAAGCGTTAGAAATGTTTGAAGCAGAACGTCCAGATATTTTGATTTTGGACTTAATGTTGCCTGAAATGGACGGCTTAGAGGTGGCGCGAACGATTCGGAAAACGAGCAATGTGCCAATCATCGTTCTTTCTGCCAAAGACAGTGAGTTTGACAAAGTTATTGGTCTTGAGATTGGTGCAGATGACTATATGACAAAGCCTTTCTCTAATCGTGAGTTGCAGGCGCGTGTCAAAGCTATTTTGCGTCGCACAGATTTGACAATTGAAAATCAAGAAGCAGAAGCTGCTCCGACAGAAATTGTGATTGGAGATTTGCAGATTTTGACCGATGCTTTTGTCGTGAAAAAGCATGGCGAAGAATTGGATTTAACACACCGTGAGTTTGAATTGCTGCACCATTTGGCAACGCATATCGGACAAGTGATGACGCGTGAACATCTGCTAGAAACGGTGTGGGGTTATGATTATTTTGGAGATGTGCGGACTGTTGATGTGACAATTCGTCGTTTGAGAGAAAAGATAGAGGATATTCCTAGCCGACCAGAGTACATTTTAACGCGGCGCGGCGTTGGATATTACATGAGAAACAATGATTGATAATATTAGACAATTTATTGTATCAAAAGACTTTGTATTTGTTTTACTTATTTTAGGGTTCATCTTGGTGATTACCTTGCTTTCCTTGGAAAATAGGCGAGACAATATTCGTATTCGCCAATTGAATCAAAAAGTAAAAGATTTAATTGCAGGCAATTACTCAGAAATTTTAGATGTACAAGGTGGTCCAGAAATTACGGATATTACCAATAGTATCAATGATTTATCTGAGGTAATCCGTCTAACGCATGAAAATTTAGAGCAAGAAACTAAGCGCCTGTCGAGTATTTTATCCTATATGACGGACGGTGTTCTTGCGACCAATCGTCGTGGGCAGATTATCATGATCAATGATATGGCGACCAAGCAGTTGGGGGTCAAAGAATCCGAAGCACGAAAGATGAATATCTTAAAACTGCTAGATATCGAAGACGAATATGACTTACGAGACTTGATTACGAAAGTTCCAGAGTTGACCATTGATTCGCAGGATGAAAATGGAGAGTTTTTAAGTTTACGTGTCCGATTTGCCTTGATTCGTCGAGAATCTGGCTTTATTTCAGGGCTGGTTGCGGTGCTGCACGATACAACGGAGCAGGAAAAAGAGGAGCGTGAGCGAAGACTGTTTGTTTCGAATGTCAGTCACGAATTACGTACTCCCTTGACCAGTGTCAAGTCTTATCTGGAAGCACTAGATGAAGGTGCCTTATCAGAACCAGTCGCACCGGATTTCATCAAGGTTTCATTAGACGAGACCAATCGGATGATGCGCATGGTTTCGGACTTGCTGAGTTTGTCACGTATTGACAATGCAACCAGTCATTTGGATATTGAATTGACGAATTTTACAGCTTTTATCACCTTTATTTTGAACCGTTTTGATAAAATCAGAAGCCAGAATGATGATAAAAAGTACGAAATTATCCGAGATTATCCGATTAACTCTATTTGGGTCGAAATTGATACAGATAAGATGACACAGGTGATTGATAATATTATCAACAATGCCATTAAATATTCTCCTGACGGTGGTAAAATTACGGTCAGTATGAAAACGACGGATACCCAAATGATTTTGTCGATTTCAGATGAAGGCTTAGGAATTCCTAAAAAAGATTTGCCGAAAATTTTTGATAGATTTTATCGTGTAGACAAAGCAAGAAGTCGCGCACAAGGTGGATCCGGACTGGGCTTAGCCATTGCCAAAGAGATTATCAAGCAGCATAACGGATTTATCTGGGCAAAGAGCGAGTACGGCAAAGGCTCGACGTTTACAATCGTTCTGCCATATGACAAAGAAGCTGTCAAAGATGATGATTGGGAAGAAGATGAATTAGAAGGATAGCATGAGCGAGAAAGGATTTAAGTATAGTATTTTGGCATCGGGTTCTACCGGTAACTGTTTTTATTTAGAAACTCCAAAGAAGAGGTTGTTGATTGATGCGGGCTTGTCTGGGAAGAAAATTACCAGCTTATTGAGTGAGATTGACCGCAAGCCAGAGGATTTGGATGCTATTTTGGTGACGCACGAGCATAAGGATCATATCCACGGTGTGGGCGTTTTGGCACGGAAATATCATTTAGACATCTATGCGAACCAAGAAACATGGAATGCTATGGAAGTAGCGCTTGGGAAGATTGATGTCAGTCAGAAGCATATTTTTGAAATGGGAAAAACCAAGACATTTGGCGATATTGACATTGAAAGTTTTGGTGTTAGTCATGATGCGGTTGCGCCGCAATTTTACCGATTGATGAAGGATGATAAGAGTTTTGTTCTACTGACGGATACTGGCTATGTTAGCGATCGTATGGCAGGGATTATTGAAAATGCGGACGGGTATTTGATTGAGTCTAACCATGATATTGAAATCCTTCGTAGCGGAGCTTATCCTTGGAGTCTGAAGCAACGGATTTTATCTGACCAAGGACATTTGTCGAATGATGACGGGGCAGAAACCATGATTCGTACGTTGGGTTATCGCACTAAGAAAATCTATCTAGGTCATCTTAGCAAAGAAAACAATACCAAAGAATTGGCTCATATCACAATGATCAATCAATTAGCACAGGCTGATTTGGCGGTTGAGCATGATTTTCATATTTGTGATACATCGCCGGATACGGCGACACCTTTAACAAATATTTAGGAGAAAGAATGCGAATTTTTTACTTAATGATTGGTTTTATTTCAGTAGGATTAGCCCTTTTGGGAGTTGCTTTACCGCTATTACCGCCCCCCCTTTTTGCTGTTGGCGATTGCATGCTTTTCACGCTCTTCCAAACGATTTGAAAAATGGCTATACCATACTAAGTTGTATCAAATCTATGTGGCGGGCTTTTGCGAAACAGGTGCTATTGCTCGGGAGCGTAAAAGAAAAATTCTTATTTCCATTTATATTCTAATGGGAATTTCTATCTTCTTTGCACCTCTTATCTAGGTGAAGTTTGCTTTAGCTGCCTTAACTCTTTTTATGACGTATTATTTATTCAAAGTCATTCCAGATAAAGAATGAAAATTCATTTCATCTCTGGTGAACTTTTCCTATCAAATTCTTGGTATCGTTGGAGTATCAAGGATTTTTTTGATATAATAGTAGAGAATTTGTTTTCATTTTATATTCTGCGAAGATCTCTTCAAACTTCGTCGGATTTCACAGTCACAGTCTGGGTGACTGTGAGAGGTGGCAGAGAAGGAAAGCGAAGCTTTTGTCAACCTTGCTGTATTCTTTGTTGCTGATTTCGTTGATTGCACCAGCAACTTCAAAAGCTCAAGTAGAGTTTTTGCCTCACACGCATTTGCTTTCTAGTTCCAATTGTCTGGGAGACAGCTGAGCTGGAGGTGATTGTTAAATTTTTGATGTTCATTAAGTATTAAAAGAAAAAGTTCTTCTTGAAAGGAGAAAAAATGAGAGATTTATATAAAGTTTTGAGTCAGCAATTTGGAATTGTCTTCCAAGATGAAAAGTTGCTGGAGACAGCTTTTACACACACTAGCTATGCCAATGAGCACCGCCTCTTAAACATTTCACACAATGAGCGCTTGGAATTTTTAGGAGACGCTGTTCTGCAATTATTGATTTCAGAATATCTGTATAAAAAATATCCGAAAAAACCAGAAGGGGACTTGTCAAAACTTCGCTCAACCATTGTACGTGAAGAGAGTTTGGCTGGTTTTAGTCGAGATTGCCAGTTTGATCAATTTATCAAATTAGGTCGTGGCGAAGAAAAGTCAGGTGGGCGTAATCGGGATACCATTCTTGGGGATTTATTTGAAGCCTTTTTAGGAGCTTTGTTGCTAGATAAGGGAGTGGAAGCGGTCAAAAACTTCCTGTATCAAGTCATGATTCCAAAGGTAGAAGTTGGAGACTTTGAGCAGGTGGTTGATTACAAGACCAAGCTACAAGAACTGCTCCAAGTCAATGGTGATGTCGAGATTGTCTATCAAGTCATCTCTGAGTCCGGTCCAGCTCATGCCAAAGAATTTGCTGTAGCGGTATCTGTTGATGGCAGAACGGTTGGACAAGGTCAAGGACGCTCGAAAAAATTAGCAGAGCAGGAAGCTGCTAAAAATGCATTTGAAAAGGAAAGTCATTCATGTATTTAAAAGAAATTGAAATTCAAGGTTTCAAATCTTTTGCAGATAAGACCAAGGTAATATTTGATCAGGGAGTGACAGCAGTCGTTGGACCAAATGGCTCAGGAAAGAGTAACATTACTGAAAGCCTGCGTTGGGCACTGGGAGAGTCCAGTGTTAAAAGTCTTCGTGGCGGGAAAATGCCAGATGTCATTTTTGCGGGGACTGAAACTCGCAAACCACTGAATTATGCTTCTGTTGTTGTCGTTTTGGACAATAAAGACCGTTTTATCCAGCAAGCTGCAGATGAGATTCGTGTGGAGCGTCATATTTATCGCAGTGGGGATAGCGAGTATAAAATAGACGGTAAAAAGGTACGTTTACGAGATATTCATGATTTGTTTATGGATACAGGGCTCGGACGAGATAGTTTTTCCATTATTTCCCAAGGAAAGGTGGAAGAAATTTTCAATAGCAAGCCAGAGGAGCGCCGTGCCATTTTTGAAGAAGCGGCTGGCGTACTGAAATACAAGACGCGGCGCAAGGAGACTGAAAGCAAGCTCAGCCAAACACAAGATAATCTAGATCGGCTGGAAGACATTATTTATGAGCTCGATAGTCAAGTGAAGCCTCTTGAAAAGCAAGCTACGACAGCTAAGCAGTTTTTGAAATTGGATGAGGAACGCCGTGCTCTTTATTTGGATGTATTGATTGCTCAAATAAAGGGAAATAAAACACAGCTGAATGATACTGAAGAACGGCTTGTGGGGATTCAGCAATCTTTGTCTGCTTATTACAGCAAACGTGACCAGCTAGAGCAAGAAAATGCTCTTCTGAAAGAAAAACGTCATGATTTGCAAAAACAAATGGCAGATGACCAAGCGAGTTTGCTTGAACTAACACGCCTCATCAGTGACTTAGAACGCCAAATCGAAGTTTCCAAATTAGAATCTAGTCAAGCTGCCAGCAGTCGGAAGGAAAATGAGGAACGCCTGAAAGGATTGACAGAAAAATTAGAGGCGGTTCAAACAGAATGGCAGGGAAAAGACGAGCAGTTGACTGATTTTGCTGTAAAATTGGAACAAAATCAACAAGCGATTCATAAATTAGAAGCTGAAATTGAGGCATTTTCGGATGATCCTGACCAGATGATTGAAAAATTACGTGCTGAATTTGTCCAATTGATGCAGGAAGAAGCGGACTTGTCCAATGACTTAACTGCTTTAGAAAGTCGCTTAGCCAACGAATTACAATTATCTGAAAGCAAACAAGCAGAATTTGCTAAGTTAAAAGAAAATTTAAAGAATCTTCAAATCAACGAGCAAAGTCAACTGGAAGATTTAGAAACAGCTCGGCAGTCGGTTCAGCAGTTACTGGCAGATTATCAGGCACAGCTAAAGCAAGTTCAAACTGTAAAAACGAATTATCAGCAGAACCAAACGGCAATGTTTGATTTAATGGATGATGTAAAAAATAAGAAGGCGCGTGTTGGTAGTTTAGAAGCTATTCTGAAAAATCACAGTCATTTCTATGCTGGGGTGAAAAGCGTTCTTCAAGAAGCAGAGCGCCTGGGCGGTATTATCGGTGCTGTTAGTGAAAAATTGAGCTTTGATTCGCATTACCAGACAGCACTTGAAATTGCACTTGGAGCAAGTAGCCAGCATATTATCGTAGAAGACGAACAAGCTGCGACACGAGCAATTGAATTTCTGAAACGCAATCGAACAGGACGGGCAACTTTTCTGCCACTGACAACGATTAAAGCGCGGCATTTACCAGATCATCATCGAGCAAGCATTGAAAAAAGCACTGGTTTTCTTGGTCTAGCTTCGTCTTTGGTGCGCTATGATAAGAGTTTAGAGCATATTTTCCAAAATTTGCTAGGTACAACAGCCATTTTTGATACGGTAGAAAATGCGCGAGCAGCTGCTCGCAAAGTTCGGTATCAAGTACGAATTGTCACGCTGGATGGAACAGAATTGCGGACAGGCGGTTCTTATGCAGGTGGCGCTAATCGAAATAACAATACGATTTTCATCAAGCCGGATCTGGACGCTTTACAAAAGGAACTTTCTGAGAAGAATGTTACATTAGCCGAACAAGAAAGGCAAGTGGAGGATTTGCACACACAGCTAAGCCAAGCCAACAATCTGTTAGAAGAAATAAAAGTAAGTGGTGAGGAAGCACGATTAGCAGAGCAAAAGGCTCAAATGGCTTATGAGCAAACGCACAAACAGGTTGAAGACTTATCTGAGCTCTTAGTGCTGCAAGAAAGAGAGTTATCTCGTGAAGTTCTTCCTGATATGGCGGAGCAAAAAGAAAAGTTAGTCAATCGCCTTGCAGAAATTGAGCAAGAGAAATCCGAAACAGAAGCTGAGATTGAGCAGATTAAGTCGGATAAAGATGCTGTTCAAGCACGTTTAGACAAGCTAACAGCCCGCTTATCTGAGCTTCGTTTGGCTCGTACCGAGCTGACGGGGCATCAGCGTTACGTTCAGACGGATCTCACGCGTTTGTCCAATGAAAAATCTGAATTGGACAAAGAGATTTCAACTTTGCAATTTTTAATGGAGCAAAAGGAAGAGACCGCTTCAAAAGTGGATATTGCTGTTTTAGAAGAGCAATTAACACAGGCAGAGCAGGAAAAGACAGCTTTGAACCAAGCCAATATTCGGTGTCAGTTTGAACTGGACGATTTGGAAGGGCAAGCAGAAGATCTTACCAGTCATCTGGAACAAGCCCGCCAGCAAAATGAGGATCTGATTCGCAAACAGGCAAAAGCAGAAGCTGAAAAAGATAAGATTGCAGATGTTCTTCGTCGTCTTCTGACGAATTTAACAGATGATTATCAAATGTCTGTTGATGAAGCTAGTAAACAGGCTCGTCCACTAGAAAATCTTGCGGTTTCTGAAACTAAGGTCAAGGATTTAGAAAAAGCTATTCGGGCACTGGGCCCAGTCAATCTTGATGCGGTAGAGCAATTTGAAGAAGTCAGTCAACGACTGCATTTCCTCAATACTCAAAGAGATGACGTACTCTCTGCGAAAAATTTGCTTTTGGAAACTATCGAAGAAATGAATGATGAAGTAAAAGAACGCTTCAAATCAACCTTTGAAGCGATTCGTGAGAGCTTCAAAGTGACTTTCAGACAGATGTTTGGCGGCGGTTCAGCTGATTTGATTTTGACCGAAGGTGATCTTCTGACCGCTGGGGTAGAAATCTCAGTACAACCACCTGGTAAGAAAATTCAGTCGCTCAATCTGATGAGCGGAGGAGAAAAAGCTCTGTCAGCTTTGGCATTACTCTTCTCCATTATCCGTGTCAAAACGATTCCATTTGTCATTTTGGATGAGGTGGAAGCTGCACTTGACGAAGCCAATGTCAAACGTTTCGGAGACTATCTCAATCGTTTTGATAAGGACAGCCAGTTTATTGTGGTGACCCATCGTAAGGGAACAATGTCTGCAGCGGATTCTATCTATGGAGTGACCATGCAAGAATCTGGTGTGTCAAAGATTGTTTCCGTTAAATTAAAAGATTTAGAAAGTATGTAAAATGAATATAAAATTAGTTGCGACAGATATGGACGGCACCTTTTTAGATGACAAAGGTCAGTTTGACATTGTTCGACTGAAGCAGTTGTTGCTCCGTTTTAAAGAAAAAGGCATCTATTTTGCAGTCGCCAGTGGACGCGGTTTGCTGTCATTAGAAAAGCTATTTGAGGATGTGCGAGATGAGATAATTTTTATTGCTGAAAATGGCAGTCTGGTAGAATTTCACGGAGAAGATCTTTATGAAGCAACTATGTCCAAAGATTTTTATCTGTCAGCTTTTGAGAAATTGAAGACATCTCCTTTCATCAATACCAGTGAATTGCTTCTAACAGGTAAAAAAGGCTGTTATGTCTTGGAAACGGTTGATCCAGCTTATTTAGCTTTTAGTGCGCACTATAATGAAAACATCCAAAAAGTAGCTCGCTTGGAGGATATTACAGATGAAATTTTCAAATTTACAACCAATTTTTCTGAAGAAACAGTAGCTGCTGGTGAGGCCTGGGTCAATGAACACGTTCCTGGTGTCAAAGCCATGACGACAGGTTATAAGTCAATTGATATTGTCCTAGACTATGTGGACAAGGGCGTTGCCATTGTCGAATTGGCGAAGAAATTAAATCTTGAAATGGATCAGGTCATGACATTTGGTGACAATTTGAATGATCTACACATGATGCAAGTAGCAGGTTATCCCATTGCCCCTGAAAATGCTCGTCCAGAGATTTTGGAAGTAGCCAAAGAGGTCATTGGGCATCATGCGGCGCATTCAGTTATGACGTATATGGAGGGCTTATAATGGCAGATATAAAATTGATTGCCCTAGATTTAGATGGGACTTTACTAACTTCTGAGAAAAAAATTTCAGAGCGAAATTTGGCAGCTCTTAAGATGGCTCAAGAGCAGGGAATGAAGATTGTTTTGACGACCGGTCGCCCTCTAAAAGCAATGGAGCTTTTCTTAAACGAATTAGGCGTTGCTAATCAAGAGGATGAATACACCATTACTTTTAATGGTGGTTTGGTGCAACGCAACACAGGGGAAATTCTTGATAAAACAGTTTTTGCTTATGACGATGTGGCTCGTATTTTTGAGGAAACAGAAAAGTTAGGTTTGCCGTTGGATGCGATTTGTGAAGGAACTGTCTACCAAATCCAGTCAGATCATGAATCGCTTTATCAAACTTGCAATCCTGCTTTAATATTTGAGTCAGTTTCATTTGCAGATTTATCTAGCCAACAAACGTATAATAAATGTGTGACAGCTTATGCACCAGCTCCGCTTGATCGTGGTATTGCTCAACTTTCGTCCGATTTATTTGACAAATATGAAATTTTTAAGTCGCGCGATATGCTGTTAGAATGGTCTCCGAAGAATGTCCATAAAGCAAATGGCTTAGAAAAATTGATCGCTCATTTAGGAATTGAACAAAGTCAAGTCATGACTTGCGGAGATGAAGCAAATGACCTATCTATGATAAAATGGGCAGGACTTGGTGTAGCTATGCAAAATGCAGTAGCAGCAGTCAAAGAAGTTGCCAATGTGGTGACGCCGATGACCAATGATGAAGATGCTGTTGCTTGGGCTATAGAAAAATATGCACTGAAATAAAGGAGGGATTTAATGGGGTTATTTGATCGCCTTTTTGGTCGCCAAAAAGAAGAAAAACCAGTTGAAAATATTCCTGAAGGAGCTGTAGAAACAGCATCAGAGGATCATCAAGGAGAGAAGCTAGAAACAGCAGAGGCAGCTCCTATAGAGAATGCGCAATCAGAGAATCTAGATAAACAAACATTCCAAACAGAGCTGAAAGAACGCCTTGCTGAGGATGAAGCACGTCTTGAAACCATTCAAGAAAAAGTAGAAGAAATGGAGCCAAAGTTGGCTGATATAGTAGCAGATGCAGAGTCAGCTGAAAATGATTCGCAAGCTCCAGAAAATCATATATTACCAAATGAAGCTGTAGCTGTTCCGCAAGCTGATGAAAAAGTTCTTTCACCAAATCCAACTCACCAAGCAGGTGCTGCTACAGATTTACAGGAACGTCTAGCAGAAGCTAGAAGACAGCAGGCAGAACAAGAAAATATGAGGCAGCTGGACGAAGCGAACGCATGGTCAAGCTCAGCAGAGTCAACTACGGTAGAGAAGACTATTAGCGAATCAATTGAAGCAAGTTCATCTATTCAAAAAGAAACGGTTCAGGAAAAGTATGACCGTAGTCTTAAAAAGACACGGACAGGTTTTGGAGCGCGGCTTAATGCTTTCTTTGCTAATTTTCGTTCGGTAGATGAGGAGTTTTTTGAAGAGTTAGAAGAACTCTTGATTACGAGTGACGTGGGAGTGCAAGTCGCTTCTAGTCTGACAGAAGCCTTACGTCAAGAAGCTCGCCTTGAAAATGCCAAAAAGCCAGAGGCTCTTCGTCGGGTCATCATTGAAAAGTTAGTAGACATCTATGAGAAAGATGGTCAATTTAACGAAAAAATTAATTTACAAGACGGTTTGACAGTCATGCTTTTTGTGGGTGTAAACGGAGTTGGGAAAACCACTTCGATTGGGAAATTGGCTTATAAATATAAGCTGGCTGGCAAGAAAGTCATGTTAGTTGCGGCTGATACTTTCCGTGCAGGAGCTGTTGCTCAGTTGGTGGAATGGGGACGTCGAGTAGATGTTCCGGTTGTGACAGGTCCAGAAAAGAGTGATCCAGCTAGCGTTGTTTATGACGGTATGGAGCGTGCAAAGGCTGAAAATGTGGATATTCTCATGATTGATACAGCCGGGCGCTTGCAAAACAAAGATAATCTAATGGCAGAATTAGAAAAAATTGGACGGATTATCAAACGGGTAGATCCTGCTGCACCACATGAAACTTTCTTGGCACTGGATGCATCAACTGGCCAAAACGCCCTTGTTCAAGCTAAGGAATTTTCAAAAATTACGCCAGTAACAGGAATTGTCTTAACAAAAATCGACGGAACTGCGCGTGGTGGTGTCGTTCTTGCAATCCGTCAAGAGCTGGATATTCCAGTTAAACTGATTGGATTCGGAGAAAAAATTGACGATATTGGAGTATTTAACTCTGAAAACTTTATGAAAGGGCTCTTAGAGGGCTTGGTATAAGAAAAAAGACTTGCAATTCATTCATTTTGCAAGTCTTTTGTATATATTTACTTTACCCCAATCGTCCTTCTTTGCGATAGGCTTCGTCTGGACGCCAATTCCAATCAGCTTCAAATTGGTTAAGGAGCTCAAAGCTGGCTTCGGGTCCCATAGTACCTGATTTGTAATGATGAAGTGGAACTTCTTTATTTGCCCATAAGGCTTCAATACGGTCAATCAATTCCCAACTAGAGCGAACTTCGTCCCAGTGGCTAAAATTGGTTGAGTCATTGTTTAGCACATCGTAGATGAGCTTCTCATAAGGTTCTGGTGACGCACCAGAAGCTGTTGCATCTGTACGATAATCAAGTGTCAATGGAGCTAAGTTAAATTGCTCGCCCACCTCTTTGCCGTTCATGCTAAGAGAAAATCCTTCAGTTGGCTGAATGTAAATCGTCAGCACATTTGGTTGAAGCGAGGAGCCGAAAATGGATTCCATTTGCTTGAAGACAATGTTGACATGGGTTCCCTTGGCAGTGAGACGTTTTCCAGTACGGAAGAAAAATGGCACCCCGCGAAATCGGTCACTATCTACAAAGAATGCACCAGAAGCAAAGGTTTCTGTGGTAGATTCTGGGGCAACATTTGGTTCACTACGATAGGAAATGTACTTTTTCCCGTCCACTTTGCCAGAAGTGTATTGACCACGAATGAAGAGCTTTTTCAAATCATTATCGGTCGGCTTGTGTAAGTGTTTGAAAACCTTAATCTTTTCAGCACGAATATCATCTTTGGTAAAAGTTTTGGGTTTGTCCATAGCAAGCAAAGACAGGAGTTGAAGTGTGTGATTTTGCACCATATCGCGCAGTGCACCTGAATGGTCGTAATAACCACCACGTTCTTCCACACCTAACTTTTCAGCAAAGGTAATCTGTACATTGTCAATATAATCACGATTCCAGACATTTTCAAAAAGAAGATTGGCAAAGCGAATGGCAAAAATACTTTGAATCATTTCTTTGCCGAGATAATGGTCAATCCGGAAAATCTGTTCTTCGTCAAATGTTGCCAACAAATCGTCGTTCAGTTTGCTAGCAGAGGCAAGGTCTGTGCCGAAAGGTTTTTCTACAATTAAGCGTTCGAACCCTTTCCCGTCTACAATTTGCTCGGATTTGAGGTGTTTAGCAATCGTACCAAAAAACTGAGGAGCCATAGACAGGAAGAACAGTTTGTTATGTTCTGCTTGATATTGCTCATCAAGGCTGTTTTGTAGCTTCCTTAATTCGATATAATGTTCAGTATCTTGGACGTCATGACTTTGATAATAGAAATGGCTAGCAAATTCTTGCGCTTGCTCAGGGCTATCAGCGAGATCTGTGATAGACTCGACCACGACAGATTCAAAATATTCCTTGCTCCAAGGCCTGCGAGCTGTACCGATAACGGCAAAATGCTTAGACAGATTGCCAGATTTATACAATCTAAAAAGAGAAGGATAGAGTTTTCTTTTTGCCAAATCTCCACTGGCACCAAAAATTGTAATAATCACTTTTGAAGACATTTTGAACACCCATTTTCTAATATTTTATTTATTTTACCATAAATTGATTAAAATTTCTGATTTTTGATAACTCGAAATAAAGAGTAAAAGAGATAAAAAATAAGGATAACAAGGAAGAAAAGAAGTAGAAAGACAAGATGCACACCTGTTGTAGTATTAGGAGCTTGATTGACCATGATAGCAGCAATCGCCGTTCCTAAAGCTCCAGCAAATGTTTGAGCCATTTGAAAGAGAGCAGTGGCATCTGGCGACTTCTCACGACCAATTTGTGAAACAGACAAAGCCATCGTGTTATTGAACGCCATATTGCGCCCAATCGTGAAGAAAATATAAAAAAGGATGATGAGTGGTAATGTTAAGGCTTTTGTAAAGAATGCAAAAATAGAAACAGCTAAGAAAAAGAGGAGATTCCCACCATATAGAGAAAGTTTGGGTCCCTTGGTATCATACAATTTTCCAAAGAAAGGTGCCGAAAAAGCTCCTAACATTGTTCCAGGAAGCAGTGCAAAACCAGCGGCAGAAGTAGCCTCGTGTTTTACTAAAACTAAGAAATTAGGAATCAGAAAATTGGCTGATAAATTTGAAAATTGGTAGAGAAAGAAAGGAATAATTCCTAGTAAAATAACTGGATTTTTCAAAATACGAATATCTAAAAAAGGATGCTCTACCGTTAAACTTCGCCAAACGAAAAGGACAAGTGATAATAAAAAGATGATGACAAAAGTCCAATTAAAGCTACCTTCTTCTAAGCTAGAAATGGTCATAATAGAAAAAGTAAGCGAGAGGGTAAGGAGTAAGAAAGAAATCCATTCAAAAGGGCGTTTCTTTCTATTGGGAGTATTTTCTAAAAAGAAAAATCCTAAAATGAAAGAGATGATCGGAATCGGCATGATGAATGTGTAAATCATATGCCAATCAAACAAACTAATCATAAAGCCGCCATAAGTGGGACCAATCGCAGGAGCTAGGCTTATAACGAGTCCAGACAGTCCCATGTAAAACCCGATTTGATTGCGCGGAATACGTTCTACGATAAGATTAAACATAAGTGGCGTGGCAATTCCAGTTGCAGAACCTTGTAAAATGCGGCCTAGCATGAGTAGGGCGAAATTTGGCGCAAGCATCGCTACACCGTTTCCTACTGTAAAAATAGCTAGGCTGGTAAAGAGAATTCTACGTTCAGACCAGTTGTGTGCTAGTGTGGCTCCTAGTGTAATTGTAATGGAGACAGCGAGCAGGTAACCTGTTGTAATCCATTGCAATGTGCCAAGGTCTGTATGAAAAACTTTCATAAGGTGCGGAAAGGTGACATTCATACTGGTTTCAGACAGAATTCCAGCAAAAGCAATGAGTGCTGTAGCGAGAATAGAGAGCAAGTTTTTCCTTGAAACGGGTTGGTTTTGATGTGACATAATACCTCCTAAAAATATAAATTTCTCTTATTTTATCATAATTACTTATAAAAGAGCATAATAGGAGACCTAGAGAAATACTTCTCAGGTCTTCTTTTGCTTATTTAATGTTGTTTAAAATACGCGGTAAACATACGGATTGCTAGGTTTTTCAACTTTCTTGAAACTATCTACTTCAAGCGTTGGCAAGCTTTGTCCTAGTTGCTTATGGTAGCGAATAGTGATTTTTCCACTCGCTCTTATCCAAGTATTATTGTCAAAATGCTCTGTATTACCAGTTGTCAGAAGTCCATAAACTCCCGAATCTGCGATACAGTGGATAATACCGAAACGGAAAAGAAACTGGCTGTTTTTATCGCTTGGGTCGTTGTAGACAAAGCCAGTAAATTCCAAGCGTTTCCCTGCAAATTCATCTGGATAATCATAGAGGACTTCCATGACTTCCATATAATTTTCCGTCGTAACGGAGATGACATCTTTTTTCAGATATTTTTTTGCAGCTGCCCGCATTTCCTTCTCGTAAGCACTTTTAGTAAAATAGGTACTGGTATCAGGTTTCAGGTATTGATTAGTAGTGCCTTCATCAGCCTGAATGCTCTTTGAACTACCATCAGCTAGTGGAAAATGGTAGCCCTTAGCAGAAACGGTTGTAGAGTCCAAATTGACCGTTGGAAAGAAGAGAGCAACGATAAGTGGTACAACAAGAAAAGCAATGCTAGCAAATTTTGCTGAGCGGCTCGTCAAATGGCTGTGTACTTTCATTTTTTTCATCCAGACGATGAGCTGCACAATAGCTAGCACAAAAGAAAGTATCATGGAAATATATGCCAAATAAGAAAAATGCATGTTGATGTATTGATTGAGCTTGCCAGAAAGTTGCAAATACATGGTGATTTCAAAGTAACCAGCTAAAATTAGAAAACGAATCATAGCACCACCCCCACAAGCCAAGAGTAAATGACAACAACTAAACTAACAATTCCAATGAATTGCCAGATGAATCGTACTTTGAGGTAATTTTTCATCATGAGGATATTTTTCACATCTAGCATTGGTCCAATGACGAGAAAAGCCAGAACTGGCGCTAAACCAAAGCTAGAAATGAGCGAACTGCCGATAAAGGCATCTGCTTCACTGCAAAGTGAGAGAAGAAATGCAAGCAGCATCAATAGCAAAATAGCCATAAGCGGTGTTGCACTAATGGAAGTCAGAATGCGTGTAGGCACGTAGACTTGCACTAGACTGGCAAAGAGACAACCAAAGACTAAGTAACGACCTGTATCAAAAAATTCGTCAATAGACTGCACAAACACTTGAAATACTTTCTTTGGCTGACTTAAATGAGAGAAGTCGTGTTCATGCTGAATAACTCGATTCTCTTTTTGAATAGTTGCCGTGTTGAGAAAGCCAAAGAAAATTCCTAAGATGATTGCAACAACAATAGAGCCAAGGGCTCTGAGTAAAGCCATTTTAAATGAATTCCCGAAGGCAGAATAGGTCGCAAAAAGAACGATAGGATTGATAACAGGTGCTGTCACCATAAAAGGAACAGCTGTGTAACTTGGTACTTTCTTTTCCAAAAAGCGATTGATAATAGGGACAATTCCGCACTCGCAAGAAGGGAAAATAAAGCCAATAAAAGTACCAAAGAAAATCCGACCCCATTTATTCTTAGGCAGATAGCGATAAACTTTGTTTGGTGTAATATAAACCTCTATAAAACCTGAAATAATACTCCCAATTAGCACAAAAGGTAGTGCTTCGATAATAATGGAGAGGAAAATCGCACCAGCTTGTAGCACACTAGGTGGCAGTTGATTAAAAAAGCTCATGACTTTTTAGCCTTTTGCTCTTTCTTGGTCTTTTTTTCTTTTTCATCAGGAAATTCTACCTTTTCGATTTTAGGTAACGTTGCAAATTCTTCAAACATTTTGTCCAAATCATCTGAACGCGTAAATTTAATAGCCATAACAGCCTCCTTTTCCTTTTTAACTATTATACTATCATTTTGAAAATTATGGTGAAATAAAGTCAGCAGAATAGTAATTAGCTTGTGAAAGAAGGAGATGAATGTGGTATAATGTTCTTTATGGAAATAAATATTATCGAACTATCGCAAAGTTTAAAGATTAGTCAGAAGCAAATTGAAAAAGTATTGGAACTGACAGCAGAGGGCAACACGATTCCGTTTATCGCTCGTTATCGGAAAGAAATGACAGGTAATTTGGATGAGGTAGAGATTAAGGCTATTCTTGATTTGGATAAAAGTCTGACGAACCTCAGAGAGCGTAAGGCAACGGTGCTGGCAAAGATTGAGGAACAAGGAAAGCTGACGGACAAATTGCGTGCGGCCATTGAAGCAGCTGAAAAGTTGGCTGATGTGGAAGAACTTTATCTTCCTTACAAAGAAAAACGTCGGACAAAAGCTACGATTGCACGTGAAGCAGGACTTTTTCCTTTGGCACGACTCATATTACAAAATGCTGCCACTCTTCAAGAGGAAGCAACTGCCTTAACTAACGAAACATTTCCGACGACAGAAGCAGCTCTAGCTGGAGCTGTAGATATTTTAGTGGAAGCCATTTCAGAAGATGTACAACTGCGTGCTTGGACTTATCATGAAATGCTGACAAATTCAAGCATTGTTTCAACTTTAAAAGATCAAGATTTGGACGAAAAGCAAGTGTTTCAAATCTATTATGACTTTTCCGAAAAAATCGCAGATATGCAGGGGTATCGCACCTTAGCACTGAATCGTGGTGAAAAGCTAGGTGTTCTCAAAGTTAGTTTTGAGAATAATGTAGATAAGATTATCCGCTTCTTTGAAGTGCGCTTTAAGGTCAAAAATGACTACATTCATGAAGCAATCCAGCAAGCTGTGAAAAAGAAAATCATTCCAGCTATGGAACGTCGGATTAGGGCAGAATTGACCGAAACTGCAGAAGACGGAGCGATTCAGCTTTTTTCAGATAATCTGCGAAATCTGCTCTTGATTGCGCCACTCAAAGGACGCGTGGTACTAGGATTTGACCCAGCTTTTCGGACAGGAGCAAAATTAGCAGTCGTAGATGCAACTGGAAAAATGCTGACAACTCAGGTTATCTATCCTGTTCCACCGGCAAAAGCAGCGCAAATTGAAGCTTCTAAGCAAGATTTGTCAGACTTGATTGACCAATTTGGTGTTGAAATCATTGCTATTGGGAATGGAACAGCTAGTCGTGAAAGTGAAGCATTTGTCGCTGAAGTATTGAAAACTCATCCAAACGTCAGCTATGTTATTGTCAATGAAAGCGGTGCGTCTGTTTATTCTGCTAGCGAATTGGCGCGGCATGAGTTCCCTGATTTGACCGTTGAGAAACGTTCGGCTATCTCTATCGCACGTCGACTGCAAGACCCTCTTGCAGAGCTAGTTAAAATTGACCCAAAATCAATCGGTGTCGGTCAATACCAACATGATGTGAGCCAGAAGAAATTATCTGAAAGCTTGGATTTTGTCGTAGATACCGTTGTTAACCAAGTCGGCGTTAATATCAATACCGCAAGCCCATCTCTTCTATCGCATGTGGCAGGGTTAAACAAAACGATTTCTGAAAATATTGTCAAATATCGTGAAGAAGAAGGCGTGATTCGCTCGCGTGAGGAGATTAAAAAAGTTCCTCGTCTAGGTGCTAAAGCATTTGAACAGGCGGCAGGGTTCTTACGGATTCCCGAAAGTGATAATGTTTTGGATAATACAGGTGTTCACCCAGAGAGTTATCCAGCTGTTGAGAAATTGTTCCAAACGCTTGCAATTACGGACTTAGATCAAGCCGCTCAAGAAAAATTGCAGTCTTTAGATGTCAAAAAAGTTGCTGCAGATTTGAACTTGGGAGAAGTTACCCTCAAGGATATCATTGCAGACTTGCTCAAGCCAGGACGTGATATGCGTGATTCATTTGATGCACCAGTTCTGCGTCAAGATGTCCTTGATATAAAGGACTTACAAATTGGGCAAAAGTTAGAAGGCGTTGTCCGCAATGTTGTTGATTTTGGTGCTTTTGTCGATATTGGCATTCACGAAGATGGCTTGATTCACATTTCTAAGCTCAGCAACAGCTATGTCAAACATCCGAGTCAAGTTGTTTCTGTTGGTGATTTGGTAACCGTTTGGGTAGACAAATTGGATATAGAAAGAGAAAAGGTCAATCTTTCCTTGGTGGCACCGCGTGAATCTAACTAACTATGTCAGACAAGTCTCTTTGGAAGATTTTGGCAAAGAATTTCGACATACGGCTTCTTGGAATAAGCGTCTTCGCTCAACAGGTGGACGCTTTTTTCCAAAGGATGGTCATCTCGATTTTAATCCTAAAATCTATGAACAGTTTGGTTTGGAAACTTTCCGAAAAATTGTGCGGCATGAGTTGTGCCATTATCATCTTTACTTTGAAAAGAAAGGTTATCGACATAAGGATCGAGATTTCAAGCAATTATTGAAATCCGTGGACGGTTTGCGCTATGCGCCTACTTTATCAAGCCAATCATCTGCAAAAATGCTTGTTTATCAATGCTTGCATTGTCGTGCACAATATCATAGAAAAAGACGAATCAATACTGAGCGGTATTGCTGCGGACATTGTCAAGGGAAACTCATTTTTATCAGACAGTTGCAGTCTTAATGACTATTTTCGCGAAACAATCAGAAATCCGCCTAGGGACGGATGGCATGATGACTGAAATGTGCTACACTAGATTTAGTATCAATGAAAGAGGCTAAATGATTATGAAAACAAAATTTTATAAATTACGCCGAAATAGCGCTGTATCAGGAGTCTTGGCTGGTTTGTCGGACAAATTTGGTTTAGATGTAGGGCTTGTTCGCTTTTTATTCGTTTTATTTACCATTTCTAATTTGGGCTTAGGGATTATCATCTACATCATTTTATCATCTGTGATGCCTTACAAGGAAGACGTAGAAGAAGAAATGTATGGAACAGGACCTCGTAAGCGCAAAGAAGCAGAAGCAATCAAAGAAGATGACGGCTGGTTTTGGTGAGTGTGTTGGAAAAAGCGTTTGGTTATATATGCTAGAAAGGAGTTCGGACAATGGACTCCTTTATTTTGGGAGGAGGAGAAATGGAATATTGGGATGCTTATAATGAGCAAAGAGAGCGACAAGGAAAGTTTCTAAAGAGAGGTCAACCAATTGCGGAAGGGCAGTATCACCTCTGTGTCAATGTCTTCGTTCGTCATATAGATGGGGAATTTCTCCTGATGCACCGCAGTCCAAAAAAAGAAATTCATCCTAATTATTATGAGTTTGGTGCAGGAGGGAGTGTGTTGGCTGGTGAAGATAGCATGACCGCAGCCTATCGTGAATTGCAGGAAGAAACTGGGCTGATTCCTAGAAAAATACAACTGATTGAGCAGACGACTTCACCTAAAGATCACTGCCATTTTGATTTTTATGAGGCAATCGTCACAGAGAAAGACGTGAAATATCAAGAAGGTGAAACGGATAGCCACATCTGGCTGAAACCTAGTGAACTCCGTTATTTTATGAATCGTTATCCTTTATTTCAAAATCAAAAACAAATTGTAGAAAAAATGCTCCAGTCAGAGAAGTAGTAAATGCTATATATTATATATGGTTGCATCCATTTTCTTTGCAAAATCAAGGATGAAACTCTCCTTTAATCTCAAAATTTGCTATAATAGAAAAAGAAACTATCAAAGGGGAAGAATATGACTGTAAAGATCAAAGATCTATTAAAAAAAGTCAGATTAAATGTGGTTTATGGCGATGAGAAAATGTTGGAAAGAGAAATTACGACCTCTGATATTTCCCGCCCAGGACTTGAAATGACAGGTTATTTTGACTATTACACACCAGAACGTATCCAGCTAATGGGAATGAAAGAATGGTCTTACTTGATGAAGATGACCTCTCACAATCGCTATCAGGTTTTACGGAAAATGTTTGAACGAGACACTGTTATGATTGTGGCGCGTGATCTGAAAGTACCTGATGAGATGTTGAAGGCTGCAAAGGAAAATAAAATTGTTGTTCTCAGCAGCCGCACCCCAACGAGTCGTTTATCCGGTGAAATTTCTAGCTATCTAGATTCACGTTTGGCTGAGCGAACCAGTATTCATGGGGTTTTAATGGATATTTACGGAATGGGTGTCTTGATTCAAGGAGATAGTGGAATCGGAAAAAGCGAAACTGGTTTAGAACTGGTGAAACGGGGACATCGTTTAGTTGCGGATGACCGCGTAGATATCTACGCAAAAGATGAAATGACTCTCTGGGGCGAGCCAGCGGAAATTTTGCGCCATTTACTTGAAATACGCGGTGTTGGGATTATTGATGTCATGAGCCTTTATGGAGCTAGTGCTGTCAAGGATTCATCACAGGTTCAATTGGCTGTTTATCTGGAAAATTATGATGTCAATAAAACATTTGACCGTTTGGGAAATAATGGTGAAGAGTTTGAAGTATCAGGTGTGTCCATTCCAAGGATTCGTATTCCTGTGAAAACGGGTCGCAACATTTCGGTGGTGATTGAAGCAGCAGCGATGAATTACCGTGCTAAAGAGATGGGCTTTGATGCCACGAAGACTTTTGAGGAACGCTTGACCAATCTCATTAGTGAGAATGAGGTGTCTCATGATTAATCCAATTGCATTTAAAATAGGACCTCTAAGTATTCGCTGGTATGCGATTTGTATTGTAACAGGTTTAGTTTTAGCTGTTTATCTGGCTATGCGTGAAGCGCCGCGAAAGAAAATCATTCCAGATGACATTCTTGATTTTATCCTCATTGCGTTTCCCTTAGCAATCGTTGGAGCTCGCATTTATTATGTCATTTTTGATTGGGGCTATTATGCTAAAAATCCTGCTGAGATTTTTGCCATTTGGCACGGAGGAATTGCTATCTATGGCGGTTTAATCACCGGAGCGATTGTCTTGTATTTTTTCTCACAAAGAAAGCTTATCAATACGCTAGACTTTTTAGATATTGCGGTTCCAGGAGTGATGATTGCCCAAAGTCTTGGACGCTGGGGAAATTTCTTCAATCAAGAGGCTTACGGAGCGGTTGTTAAAAGTCTAAATTACTTACCAAGTTTTATGCGCAACCAAATGTACATTGATGGTCATTACCGACAACCAACTTTTCTTTATGAGTCGGTTTGGAATTTGTTAGGATTTGCTTTAGTGATGGTTGCGAGAAGAAAGAAAAATTTTCTCAAACGTGGGGAAATGACTGGATTTTATCTTATTTGGTATGGAATAGGTCGCATGGTGATTGAAGGTATGCGAACAGATAGTCTCATGTTTGCGGGCTTGCGTGTGTCACAATGGTTGTCTGCTGTTCTAGTGGTTGCAGGAATCATTCTCGTCATTTACCAACGCAGAAAAAAAGATACCCCTTATTATTAAAAAGTTAGGAGAAGAAAAATGCTTGAAATTGCTTATAGTCTAGTTGCCCTCGCTTTGATTGCTTTGATTGTTTATACGATTTTTTTGGTTAGGAAAATCTCAAATGTCGTTGATGAAACAGAAAAAACAATTCAGGTGTTGACGACAGATGTCAATGTGACACTTTATCAAACCAATGAATTGTTAACGAAAGTGAATGTTTTAGCAGATGATATTAATGGAAAAATGACAACCATTGCCCCGCTTTTCACTGCAGTTGCAGATTTATCTGAGTCCGTTTCGGATTTGAATGATTCTGCTCGTCATTTGAGCAAAAAAGCTGCTGCAGCAGGAAAAAATAGTGTCAAAGCTGGTGCAACTTTATCGGCTTTACGTATGGTTACTAAACTATTTAAAAAATAAGAAAGAAGGTTTATTATGGGTAAATTTTCATCTATCCTTTTAGGAACAATCTCTGGTGCGGCTGCAGCGGTATTTCTCACAAGTAAAAAAGGAAAAGAAGTGACAGCTAAGGTTTCTGATTTCATGAATGAGGTCAAAGAAAATCCAGATGATTTTAAAGATCAAGTAGTACAAAAAGCCAATCATTTCTCTAATCAAGCTGCAGAAGCAGTCAACCAAGCCAAAGAAAAGGTTGAGAGCGGAGAAATTACAGGTGAAACAATTCTTGACTCTGTGAAAGAAGCAACGAAACAAGTAGTTGACTTCTCACAAGAGAAAATGCAAGAATGGAAAGAAAAAATGACACCAGAAGGTATCTCTCCAGAAGATTTCAAAAAAACTGAGCAAGAACCAGTTGATAAAGAAACCACATCGGAGGATATTGTCATTGATTTGACAGAAGAAAACCAAGAATCGGAAAATGAAGACAAAAAAATTGAGGACTAGCACCTCAATTTTTTTAACTTTTTAACATCGATTTTACATCACAACGAATCACAACAATTCACGACAAAAATAGTGCCTGTTTGCAAGGCGCTTTAATTTCAAAACTATTTATTTCTTTTCTGACGAATAAATGCTTGCTGCATTTTAATGCAAACTAAACTAACACCAATTGCTAAAGCAAAAGCTAAGAAAGTGTTTATTTTAATAGACAAGAATAAAAAGCTAAACAAAGCTGTCAAGATACAAAATGTAGCAATATTCACGAAAAATAGTAATTCTTTCAGATTTGGATTCGTTTTTGCTTCAGGAATGTAATCTTGATAAAGGGGATATTGTTCTTGTTCTAATTCTGGATAGGTGTAGTCCTCTTGATAGGGCTGATATTTTCTTGCAGTCATGTTCTCTCTCCTTACAGTACTCTCTTATTTTATCATGATTTTAATTAGATAAATATTACATAACGGTTACAAAAAGGCTAAAAATGCTTTTCAAATTAAAAAATAGAAGAGAAATCAAAAATATGTTATAATTTTGCTATGAAAAAGATTATCATTACAGCGACAGCTGAGAGCGTTGAACAAGTAAAAGAGCTTTTAGAAGCAGGCGTAGATCGCATTTATGTAGGTGAAAAGGAGTATGGTCTTCGGTTACCCCATACTTTTTCTTATGATGAATTGCGGCAGATTGCAGCCCTTGTACATGAGGCGGACAAAAAGTTGACAGTTGCTGTCAATGCTTTGATGCATCAGGAAATGATGAATAAAATCAAGCCATTTCTTGATTTTTTAGTGGATATTCAGGCGGATTATATTACTGTGGGAGATGCCGGTGTCTTTTATGTGTTAAAACGCGATGGTTATCCGTTTAAGACGATTTATGATGCCTCGACTATGGTTGCTAGCAGTCGTCAAGTGAACTTCTGGGGGCAAAAAGCTGGCGCTTCTGAGGCTGTTTTAGCACGGGAAATTCCATCGGCAGAATTGTTTAAAATGCAGGAAGTGTTAGAAATTCCTGTTGAGATTTTAGTTTATGGTGCTAGCGTCATTCATCACTCTAAGCGTCCGCTTTTGCAAAACTATTATAATTTTACTCATATTGATGACGAAAAGAGCCGTGAGCGTGATTTATTCCTTGCAGAGCCGAGTGACCCAGATAGCCATTATTCTATTTTTGAGGACAATCATGGGACGCATATTTTTGCAAATAATGATTTGGATATGATGACGAAACTTGGAGAGTTGGTAGAACATGGCTTTACACATTGGAAATTAGAAGGCATTTACACGCCAGGACACAATTTTGTTGAAATTGCCAAACTCTTTGTGCAAGCGCGTGAGCTGATTGAGACCAATCAATTTACACATGATCAGGCTTTCCTTTTGGATGAGCAGATTCATCAATTGCATCCCAAAAATCGTTTCTTGGATACTGGATTTTATGAATATGATCCAGACCAGGTGAAATAAGGAATACAGATGGTCGCGAGTTGTGACTGCTTGTTTAACATTCACAATCTGCTATCTTTAGTTTGCTTTCAAGCCCTTTTTGCTATAAAATAAAAAGGCTAAGTATTAGAATTTAGAAAAGAGCGAGAATATGACAAAAACTTTGAAAAGGCCAGAGGTTCTGGCGCCTGCTGGAACGTTGGAAAAATTAAAAGTCGCCATTCGCTATGGAGCGGATGCTGTTTATATTGGTGGACAAGCCTATGGTTTGCGCAGTCGTGCTGGAAATTTTACATTTGAAGAAATGGAAGAGGGCGTTCAATTTGCTCGTGAACACGGCGCTAAAGTCTATGTGGCTGCAAATATGGTGACCCACGAAGGCAATGAAGAAGGAGCTGGAGAATGGTTCCGCACTTTGCGGGATATTGGTATTTCTGCTGTTATCGTATCTGACCCAGCTTTGATTGCCATTGCTTGTACAGAAGCGCCAGGTTTGGAAGTACACTTGTCAACACAAGCTAGCGCGACAAACTATGAAACATTGGAATTTTGGAAAGATTTGGGGTTGACACGTGTCGTTTTGGCGCGCGAAGTTTCCATGGAAGAATTGGCAGAAATCCGCAAACATACCGATGTTGAGATTGAAGCCTTTGTTCACGGCGCTATGTGTATTTCCTACTCAGGACGTTGTACTTTGTCCAATCATATGAGCATGCGGGATGCCAATCGTGGGGGCTGCTCTCAATCTTGTCGTTGGAAATATGATCTCTACGATATGCCTTTTGGACAAGAGCGCAAGAGCTTAAAAGGCGAAATTCCAGAAGAATTTTCTATGTCGGCTGTGGATATGTCCATGATTGATCACATTCCAGATATGATTGAAAATGGGGTGGACAGCTTGAAAATTGAAGGGCGCATGAAGTCTATTCACTATGTATCTACTGTTTCAAATTGTTACAAGGCGGCAGTAGATGCTTATCTTGAAAGTCCTGAAAAGTTTGAAGCAATCAAGCAAGATTTAGTAGATGAAATGTGGAAAGTTGCGCAACGTGAGTTGGCGACAGGATTTTATTATCATACACCGACTGAAAATGAGCAGCTTTTTGGAGCACGCCGCAAAATTCCGCAATATAAATTTGTGGCAGAAGTGGTGGCTTATGACCCTGATACGCAAACAGCGACTATTCGGCAACGAAATGTCATTAATGAGGGCGACCCAGTTGAATTTTATGGTCCTGGTTTCCGTCATTTTGATGCAGTCATTACAGATTTACACGATTCAGATGGAAATAAAATTGATCGGGCTCCTAATCCGATGGAACTGTTGACGATTTCCTTGCCACATCCAGTTTATCCAGGTGATATGGTACGTAGTCGTAAAGAAGGTTTGATAAATCTTTATAAAGAAGACGGCACAAGTGTCACAGTACGGGCATAAAAATCTACATTGAGAAGAGGTTTGAATGGTTAATTCTGCCTCTTTTCATTTGTAAAAAATATTTAAAAAAAATGAATGTAAACGCTTGCTTTTTTAAAAAAGAAGGTGTACAATATAATTAAAGAAAGATAAGAAAGGGCTGATTCCAATGGGTGTCGGAACGTTCATATTTTAAATCGTTTATGATGTATTAGTTTCTATTTGCTAATTGTTTTTCTTAATTGGAGGTATTTGATAAATATTTCTGAAGATGTCATGTAGTGGTTTGTAGAATTGCATCGCGTATAAAGAACGCAAAGTAAGAATAAATAAGAATGTTATTTGATGCAGTCGGTAGAAGCTTTTTAATGATTTTCACGCTTTGGTATAAAACCGCTATTGTTTTAGATGAAAAAACTTGTTTTTGATATATTGTGGACAAGAAAATCATTCTTTAATAAAATAACGATGGAATCATCATAAGAATCTCTTTTCAGATAATTACTTTCTGAAAGTCTATCTATCACTTATTAGCAAATAGAGACGGCTCCTAGCTTTCTGTAGGTATACAGTAACTAGGAGTTTTTTGTATGCTCTGTTCTTTGAAAAAAATCATGAAAAGTAGTATAATAAATTGGATATACAAAAGATTTGCAAAACTGTAATTCGACTTGGGATTCCAAGGACCGTTAGTAAAAAAATTTGAAAAGGAGAATCAATGAGCAATATTAAATTGATTGCTTTAGGTGGCGTACGTGAGAATGGAAAAAATCTTTACATCGCTGAAGTGGATGAATCTATTTTCGTCCTGGATGTCGGATTAAAATATCCAGAAAATGAACAGCTTGGTGTGGATTTTGTTATTCCAAATATGGACTATTTGTTTGAAAATAAGGACCGTATTGCAGGGGTCTTTTTGACACACGGGCATGCAGATGCAATTGGTGCCTTGCCTTATTTACTTGCTGAAACGAAAGTTCCTGTGTTTGGCTCAGAATTGACGATTGAGTTGGCTAAGTTATTTGTCAAAGGAAATGATACGGTCAAAAAGTTCAATGATTTTCATGTGATTGATGAAGACACAGAGATTGATTTTGGAGGTACAGTTGTATCTTTCTTTAAAACAACGCATTCCATTCCGGAGAGTTTAGGGATTGTTTTGAAAACGTCTGAGGGAAATATTGTTTACACAGGTGATTTCAAGTTTGACCAGACAGCTAGTCAGTCTTATGCAACAGATTTTGCTCGCTTGGCGGAAATTGGTCGTGAAGGTGTTCTAGCTCTTCTTAGTGATTCTGCAAATGCAGATAGTAGTATTCAAGTGGCGAGTGAAAGTGAAGTCGGCAAAGAAATCACCGATACGATTGGTGATTGGAATGGACGCGTCATAGTTGCAGCGGTTGCAAGCAATCTTTCTCGTATTCAACAAGTTTTTGAAGCTGCCGCTAGGACAGGTCGTCGTGTTGTATTGACTGGATTTGACATTGAAAATATCGTTCGTACTGCTATTCGCTTGAAGAAATTATCACTCGTGGACGAACGTTTGCTAATCAAGCCAAAAGAAATGTCCAAGTTTGAAGATCATGAGTTGATTATTTTGGAAACTGGGCGTATGGGTGAGCCAATCAATGGCTTGCGCAAGATGTCTATCGGACGTCACCGTTATGTAGAAATCAAAGAAGGCGATTTGGTTTATATTGTTACAACACCGTCTATCGCAAAAGAAGCCTTGGTGGCACGTGTAGAAAACATGATTTACCAAGCAGGTGGTGTTGTCAAACTAATTACGCAAGATTTACGAGTATCTGGACATGGAAATGAGCGCGATTTGCAATTGATGTTAAACCTCTTGCAGCCGAAATTCTTGTTCCCAATTCAAGGAGAATATCGCGAATTGGCAGCACATGCTAAAGCTGCCATGGCAATTGGTATGTTGCCAGAGAACATTTTTATTCCAAAACGTGGTAGCATTATGGAATATGAAAAGGGTGATTTTGTACCTTCTGGTGCGGTATCTTCTGGTGATGTCATGATTGATGGAAATGCGATTGGTGATGTCGGAAATATCGTTCTTCGTGACCGCAAAGTTCTGTCTGAAGACGGTATCTTTATCGTAGCTATTACGGTGAACCGTCGTGACAAGAAGATTATTTCCAAAGCCAAGGTTCATACGCGTGGATTTGTTTATGTCAAGAAAAGTCGTGACATTCTGCGTGAAAGTGCTGACTTAATCAATAAGACAGTTGAAGATTATCTTGCAAAAGATAATTTTGACTGGGGTGAACTGAAGGGAGCTGTGCGTGATAATCTTGCGAAATATCTCTTTGAGCAAACCAAACGTCGTCCAGCAATTTTACCTGTTGTAATGGAAGTGCGTTAAGAAAATAAATAAGTAAGTACATTTAACCTATAGTAACAAAAATAGTGGGGTCAGGACGTTTGTTCCAACCCCTTTCTTACATTTATATGAAAAGGAGAAAAAATGGCATTTTTTGAAATAGAGTATCATTCAGCAGTGTTGGAAATGGAGCGTCGTGTCAATGTCATCTATCCTGATGCGGATGCAGTAGCTCCCAGTCAGATAGCAGATACGGATATTCCCGTTCTTTACCTTTTGCACGGCATGGGCGGCAATGAAAATTCGTGGCGAAAACGGACGAATATTGAGCGTTTACTGCGCCATACAAATTTAATTGTCATTATGCCGTCAACAGATCTTGCTTGGTACACCAATACTGCTTATGGATTGAAGTATTATGATGCCATAGCAAAAGAATTGCCTGAGGTTATGCATCGTTTCTTTCCTAATATGAGTCGGAAACGAGAGAAAACCTTTATTGTAGGTCTGTCAATGGGAGGTTATGGGGCTTATAAAATAGCCTTGACGACAGATCGATTCTCCTATGCAGGGTCATTTTCAGGCGCTATTGGGCTCGGTTTGGATGATGTGGACATAGAAGAACTTCCTGGCGGTACGCTCAACTATTGGCAAGGTGTGTTTGGTGATTTGAAAGCAGCTGATGTCAAGCAGCATTTTTTAACAACAATGGCAAAGAAGTCAGATAAAAAGACTAAATTTTATGCTTGGTGTGGGGAGCAAGATTTTCTTTATCAAGCAAATGAAGTAGCTGTTAAACAATTGCGCGAATGTGGCTTAGATATCACCTATCATCATAATTCGGGAAAGCACGAGTGGTATTATTGGGAAAAACAATTAGAGGAATTTCTGAAATGGCTGCCGATTGATTTTGAAGTAGAAGAGCGCTTATCCTAAAGTTGCTTGAGAGATGCCCTTTTTGACAGAAATTTACATTTTTTTGTCAATATTTTATTCTTTCTTTTACAGTTCTCTATGTTAAGAAATTTTTAAGCGAATCTCATTATACTTACTCTTTACATTTGAGATTAGGAGGGAAGTATGAGGTTTATATTTCGAATATTTTCGGCGCTGTTGCGCTTGATATGGCGTTTAGTTTATAGCCTTGCATTAACAGCACTCTTTTTAGTGGGAATCTTGTATGTCATTAGTCCTTCTAAAAGCAATTTTTCGACAACACTTCAGCAAGATGTCAGTCAAATTTATCGATATGTAAGTGGACAGGATAGTCAGCTAGGTGTCGGGCAAAATGTGAAAGACCTGACCAAACAGCTATCGGACAATCATGGTCACCAAGCGTCTGGTGTCCGATGGGACACAGCGAGTGCTACGGTTTATATAGATACACAAGACGAGACATTTCGCTCAGCTTATCAGGAAGCTATTCGTGCCTGGAATCAAACGGGTGCCTTTACTTTCCAGATTGTAAATGATAAAAATCAAGCCAATATTGTAGCTACAGAGATGAATAATAGCACTGTCAGTGCGGCAGGCGAAGCAGAATCCAAAACCAATTTGCTGACCAAGCGTTTTACAAATGTAACTGTTCGACTAAATCGTTATTATCTATTAAACAGTCAATATAGCTACTCTTATGAGCGAATCGTAAACACAGCAGAGCATGAACTGGGACATGCGATTGGATTGGAACACAATGAAGAAAAATCTGTTATGCAATCCGCTGGCTCGTTTTACGGGATTCAAGCAGTAGATGTTCAAGCAGTAAAGGAGTTGTATCAAGCATAAAATGATAAGAAATATCTTTAAAATCATCAGATGTTTCCCAGAGCAAGTTTTCTTGTTTGTCTTTAATTCCAGCATTTTTGCCTGGCTTTGGCAAAGTGGTTCTGATATTGCCGATCGTATCGGTGTGACAGCTGCATGGCAAGAACATGTTCCGGCACCCATTCAGAATTTCTTTGGTCAAAGCAGTCAAGCTGTTCAAGGCTTTTTCAATCATTCAGCCGTGATGTGGTTGATTGGTTCGATGATGATCCTTTGGGTGATTCGTTTTGTAAAAGGAATCATCAAATTAGGGCTTTTTGCTTTGATTATTCTATTAGGTGTTTACCTTGTGATGCAAAATCAAGAAATTTTAAGTAGTTTTAAATGAAAATGCGGTCAAAATGAACCGCATTTTTGTTTTCTAAGATAGCAGTTAGGATAGGAATCTGCTATAATAGGTTTATGATTATTTTACAAGCAAATAAGATTGAACGCTCTTTTGCAGGGGAGGTTCTTTTTGATAATATCAACCTGCAAGTGGATGAACGAGATAGAATTGCCTTAGTCGGTAAAAATGGAGCTGGGAAGTCAACCCTGCTCAAGATTTTAGTGGGTGAGGAAGAGCCTACTTCTGGTCAAATCAATAAAAAACGAGATCTTTCCCTGTCTTATCTGGCTCAGGACAGCCGCTTTGAGTCGGAGAATACCATCTATGACGAGATGCTGCATGTTTTTGATGATTTACGTCGGCAGGAGCAGCGATTACGACAGATGGAGCTGCAAATGGGAGAATTGGCAGGAGAAGAGCTGACTGCTCTCATGACTCAGTACGATCAGCTGTCAGAGAATTTCCGTCAGGCAGGTGGCTTTACCTATGAGGCAGATATTCGTGCAATTCTCAATGGTTTTAAGTTTGATGAGTCTATGTGGCAGATGAAGATAGAAGAGCTTTCGGGCGGGCAGAATACTCGATTGGCTTTAGCGAAAATGCTGTTGGAAAAGCCAGATTTATTGGTACTGGATGAGCCTACCAACCATTTAGATATAGAGACGATTGCTTGGCTGGAGAACTATTTGAGCAACTATAGCGGAGCTCTCATCATCGTCAGTCACGACCGTTATTTCCTAGACAAGGTAGCCACTGTGACGCTGGATTTGACCCAGCACTCGTTGGATTGCTATGTGGGAAATTATTCTAGCTTTGTTCAGCAAAAGGAGCAGAAGCTCTTGACAGAGGCCAAGAATTATGAAAAGCAGCAGAAGGAAATTGCTGCTTTGGAGGATTTTGTCAATCGCAATCTGGTTCGGGCATCTACAACCAAACGCGCTCAATCCAGACGCAAACAGCTGGAAAAAATGGAGCGTCTTGACAAGCCAGACAGAGGCAGTCGTTCTGCTAATATGACCTTTCGCTCAGCTAAACCTTCTGGAAATGTCGTCCTAACGCTGGAAGATGCGGCTATCGGTTATGATAACCAAGTGTTGTCCGAGCCTATCAATCTGGATATTCGTAAATTTAACGCAGTAGCCATTGTCGGACCAAATGGTATTGGCAAAACAACTCTTATCAAGTCGCTTGTAGGACAAATTCCTTTTATCCGTGGTCAGGAGCATCTGGGAGCAAATGTGGAGCTGGGCTACTATGACCAGACCCAAAGCCGATTGACACCGAGCAATTCAGTCTTGGACGAGCTTTGGAATGATTTTAAACTAACACAAGAAGTGGAAATCCGCAATCGTCTGGGTGCTTTCCTCTTTTCAGGTGATGATGTCAAAAAGTCTGTCAGTATGCTGTCAGGTGGGGAACGAGCGCGGCTTTTACTGGCTAAGTTGTCTATGGAAAACAAGAATTTTCTGGTGCTGGACGAGCCAACCAACCACCTAGATATTGATAGCAAAGAGGTGCTGGAGAATGCCTTGATTGACTTTGACGGTACTTTGCTCTTTGTCAGCCATGATCGCTACTTTATCAACCGGGTTGCCACGCAGATTATCGAGCTTTCTGATACTGGATCTACTCTTTATCTGGGCGATTATGACTATTATCTGGAGAAAAAAGCAGAGCTGGAAGCTTTGAGAGAGGAGAAAGCTACTGCGGCAGAGCCCGCTCAGTCTCAGCTAGTCACCAACTATCAACTCCAGAAAGAAACACAGAAAGAAGCTCGAAAATTAGCTCGCCGTTTGGAGCAGCTGGAAGCTGAAATTGAAGAGCTGGAGATGCAAACGACCGAGTTGACTACAGCTATGCAGGAAACCAATGACGCAAGCGAACTCATGGAGCTTCAGCAAAAGCTAGACCAGCTGACTGAACAGCAGGAAGCAGCCATGACAGAGTGGGAAGAAGTGGCAGAACAGGTGTGAGCGAGCTATTTTTAAGTCAAGAAATTTCATCCGAAGCGAAGAAATTCTTCCCTGAGACCAAATCCCGAACGTTTCAAAAGGGGATGAGAGTTTTTTGAGCAAAAAACCTCATCCTTCATGAAGGATGAGGCAACTTTTAAGTAATTTGCCATTTTCCATATGCGGACGAGAAGTTTTAGAGGAAAATAGCTTTGTCCAGTTTTCGGAAGGAAGTTTTTGGAACAAATTCCGAACATTCTTGTTTCGGACAAAGCTTTTTTGAAAAAATAATGTCGGCCGATTTTCGGACAAGAAGATTTTGACAAAAAAAGACGTGTCCGAAAGTAAAATCCGAACATTTGAGACGGAATTACCCATATCCCATTTTTTCTAGTAAGGTTATTTTGCTCGCCCGTTTGAATGAAGGAACTTTTAGGGCGAAGAAAGAATTTGATTGACGGGGAAAGTCAGGGGAAGTGTTCCATTTACTTGCTTTATCAGTAGTCCCCAGTCTTTTGAGGGCGATATATGGAAGTAGCAATCTTTGTAGAAGAGCAGATGAAATGCCTGTTGACCTAGAGGTTCAAATACTAGATTTGAAGTAGTACAGCTTTAATGTAATATCTGAAAAGACTAAAAATTGTGAAAGGAGTTAATGGTGAAGTAATGGAAGCTTTAGGCAAGGTGTTTCGTGATTTTCGCTTAAATGGTAATTATTCTCTTGCTCAGGCAGCGGGGGATCAAGTATCAACTTCTCAGCTGTCCCGTTTTGAGCGAGGAGAGTCTGAGTTGACAGTGGATAAGTTCTTAGCGGTTCTGGATAATATTCAGGTCAGTGTGGAAAATTTTATGGATGCAGCTAGAAACTATCAACGAGCTGAAATTGTTGAATTTATGTCCCACATTGTCCCGCTCTATTATGCTAAAGATATTGAAGGTTTTCAGAAGTTGCAGCATCAGGAGAGAGAAAAAGCTAGACAGCGACAGGATAGCCTCATTCATGAGCTCAATATTATCTTGGTACAAGGACTAATTTGTCAGCGAGATAATCGTTATGAGATGAAACCGACTGACCTAGAGCGTGTGGCGGATTACCTTTTTCAGAGAGAAAATTGGGGAATGTATGAGCTGATTTTAATCGGAAATCTTTATTCGTTCTATGAGGTGGACTATGTTTATCGGATGGGTAAGGAAGTTTTAGAGCGTGAATATTTTTATGAAAATATCAACAAGCATCGTCGGTTGGTTTTGATTTTGGCTCTGAATTTTTACCTGCATTGCTTAGAGGGAAAGGATTTTGAGAAAGCAACGTATTTCAAGAACGCAGTTGCTAAAATTTTAGATAAAGAAATTAAGCTTTACGAGCGGACAATTTTTCTCTATGTCAAGGGCTTTGAAGCATATCAAAAAGGTCAGCAGGAGCAAGGTATTGCAAAAATGAAAGAAGCTATTCAGATTTTTGAGACCTTAGAATTACCCGAACAAGTTGATTATTATCAAGAACATTACCAGAAATTTATTACACAAAAAATATAAAAAGAGAGACACTTTTCCCAAATACGGGAAAAATAGTGCCTTTCTTTTTTTATTTGTTAAAATATAAAAAAAGAATTTGGAGGTTTCTTTATGAACAAACAAGCGGTACAACTCATTGCACGCGGAGCTATCAACAAGATTGGCAATATGCTCTATGATTATGGAAACAGTATTTGGCTAGCGTCGTTAGGAGTTATAGGTCAGACCGTTTTAGGAATTTACCAATTGTCCGATTTAATAACAGCTATTTTATTCAATCCTTTCGGCGGTGTTATCACCGATCGTTTTTCTAAACGAAAAGTCTTAATGACAACTGACTTGATTTGTTCTCTCCTGTGTTTAGGAATTTCCTTTATTACTCATAAACAGTTGATGATTGGAGCTCTCATTTTCGCCAATGTGGTGCAAGCTATTGCTTTTTCTTTCTCACGACCAGCAAACAAATCCTATATCACCGAGATTGTAAATAAAGAGGAAATCGTAGCTTACAATTCTCATTTGGAGGTGGTTTTGCAGTTAATCAGTGTGTCAGCTCCTGTCCTCTCTTTCTTAGTCATGAACTATGCCAATCTGCGGATTACTTTGCTTTTAGATGCACTGAGTTTTTTCCTCGCCTTTATTTTGGTTTATTTCCTACCTAACAAAGAACCAGAAATGAAATCAACTGGTAGGCTGACAATAAGAGCAATTTTGGAAGATATGCGAGAAGGAGTGCTTTATATTCGACAACAAAAGGAAATCTTCTTTCTACTCGTAGTAGCATCTAGCGTTAATTTTTTCTTTGCAGCTTTTAACTACCTCCTACCTTTCACTAATCAGCTTTTTCAGCAAAAAGGAGCTTATGCGACCATTCTGACAATGGGAGCTATCGGCTCTATCATTGGAGCACTCTTGGCAAGTAAGATTAAGGATACTATGGAGAATTTGCTAACCACCCTTTGTCTGACAGGTTTAGGAGTTGTAATAATAGGGAGTTCTGCTATTTTTCCTGTTCCTGCTTATCTAGCTTATGGCGGTAATTTTCTTTGTGAGTTATTCATGACAGTTTTTAACATTCATTTTTTCAGCCAGGTGCAAACCAAGGTTGACAATCAGTATTTAGGTCGAGTATTCTCTGCTATTTTTACACTGGCTATTCTTTTTATGCCGCTTGCAACAGCAATTGTGACATTGATTCCAAGCGTACACCTGTTTTCTTTTATTGTCATTGGCATTGGAGTGATGAGTCTGGCTGTTTTCTCAATTTTTTATCAAAAATCATTGCAAACAAAAGGAAGCTGAGACAAAAGTGCTCAGCTTCCTTTGCTTATATAGTCAGAATGATAAGACGTAGTAGTTTGGAGAAGCTCTATTGACTTTAGTCAATGTAGAGTTTCCAATGCACAATTGATTAGGCACTTTAGTGCCAATCAAACACTGCTGAGTGGACTCTAATGCGTTGATAAATCAACTTTTACATCCCCACTCTCATTTTATACCCTATTCAAACTCTGCCTTGCTCTTGACGTCGCCGTATTCTTCGGGGACTTCTTGCGCTAGAATGTCCTCGTAGTTGGCGAGTGGAGTATCTTGGCCATATTTATTCTTCAGGGCGGTTGTCACTAGGCGGTAAGCTAGATTGGCATTGCGGGATAGGATAGGACCGTGGAAGTAAGAGCCAAAGACATTCTTGTAGTGCACGCCTTCGCTTTGGTCTTCCTTGTTGTTTCCATTCCCATAAATAATTCTGCCGAGCGGTTTTTCGTCTTCAGATAGGAATGTCCGTCCTTGGTGATTTTCAAAACCATAATAGGTTTCGTCAAATTCATCGTTATGAATCTTAATGTCGCCGATGTAGCGGTTATTTTTTTGATTGAGAGTGTAATGTCCCATAATTCCAAGTCCCTCAATCCGCCGACCAGAAGCTTCAATGTAATATTGACCTAGAAGCTGAAAGCCACCACAAATAGCTAGTACCACGCCGTCATGATTGATAAATTCTTCCAAACTATCTTTTTTTGCAGGCAGATCTCGTGCCACAATGGTCTGCTCGTAGTCTTGCCCTCCGCCGAAAAACGCCAAATCATAGTAATCTTTGTCAAACTTATCTTCAAGTGAGACAATATCAATCTGAACGCGAGCACCTAGCTTTTCAGCTACATATTTGAGCATGAGAATATTGCCATTGTCACCGTAGGTATTCATGAGATTGCCATAGAGATGAGCAATCTTCAAATCATAAGTATAATCCCGATTTTCAGGAGAAGTTAGTGATGTATAAACCATTAGTTCATCTCCTTTCTGACGACTTGATGAGAAGCCAGCAATTCGCGAAACTCTAGCATGGCGGTGTAAGTAGCTAGGATATAGGCATGCTTGGTTTCTTGGTTTTTAATTTTTTCAAAGACCTGGCTTAAATCAGCTACTTCACTGATTTGTTCAGCATTATAGCCAGTCACCCGCAAGCGTCGGGCAATCTCAGAATGACGAACCCCGCCAGCAATCATATGCGGGATATCCATGTTTAAAACCTGCTCAAAATCTGCATCCCAGATCCAGCTCGTATCGATACCGTCCGCATAATTAGCATTGAGCAGAACTGACAAGCTAAATGGATAAGGAGCTAGTTTAATCATTTCTAGAGCTTGCGTAGCTCCAACAGGATTTTTAATGAGAACTAGCGTACACTCCTTGTCGCCAATCTTGAAAGTTTCCTGACGTCCGAAAACAGCTCTGCTCTTGTCAAAACCAGTCTTGATAGTAGTTGGCTCAACTCCAAAGAATTGAGCAACGGAAACGGCAGCTAAAGCGTTGTAGATATTGTAGAGGCCACCGATATTGATGTGATAGCTTTGACCGTCAATGACAAAATCCGAACTGTTGTGACGAAGACTGGTCAATTGGGTTAGTTTGTAGTCTAATTCAGGGCGCCTAAAGCCACAGTGCTCACAAATATAATCGCCTAGATTGGCATAAGTGTTGAGCTTGTATTTTAGAATGTGCTGACATTTAGGACAGAGAATACCCTCCGTATTGTAATGAGCTAGTTTTGGCTCTCCTTTTTCTGTATCAAAACCATAATATTGAACCGGATTTTTGAGAGTAACAGAGTTAAACAGCGGACTGTCTCCATTTAGCAAGACGGTTGCCGTAGGAACCTTTTGAGCAGCATCCAAAATCATTTGGTAGGTCGTGTAAATTTCTCCGTAACGATCCATTTGGTCGCGGAAAATATTGGTAAAGACAAAAAGGCTCGGTTTAATGTAGTCGCAAATGCGTGAGAGGCTAGCTTCATCAATTTCTAGTATAGCGATATTCTTGCCGGTTTTTCCTTTTTTAGCGGTCAGAAAAGTCGTCGCAATCCCGCTAATCATATTGGCTCCGCTGGGATTGGTCACAACTTCGCCAAAAGCCTCTTTGAGGATTCCAACTGTCAGAGCAGTAGTCAGAGTTTTACCGTTTGTCCCTGTAATCACCACTACTTCGTAATCACGAGCTAGTGTGTTTAAAATGTCGTTGTCAAATTTCAGAGCAAGTTTTCCAGGCAGAGTTGAACCACGTCCCAGTTTGCTTAAAACAAAATGGGAGGATTTCCCTGCAAGAGTGCCCAACATAGTATTTATCTTCATAAGAAATATTTTATCATAAAAAAGTAAAGAAGGTTACAGAAAAATATCTTGAAAAGTGATATAATAGTCAAGAACGTTTTTAGGTTGAGAAAGAGAGGACACTGAAAATGAATTTTCAGCAATTGTCCAATCTCCAATATTGGTCTAGTTTATTTTCTAGCCCTTGGAGTATTGTTACCAATATTATAGATATTGCACTGGTTGCTTGGATTTTATTTTATTTTACAAAAGCAATCGCTGGTACTAAAATTATGATTCTCGTTCGAGGGGTTTTAATCTTTGTGCTGGCTCAGATTCTTGCCAATGCCATTGGTTTAACAACGGTTTCTTGGTTGATTAATCAAGTTATCACCTATGGGGTTATTGCGGCAGTTGTGATTTTTACACCTGAGATTCGTACAGGTCTGGAGAGGCTGGGGCGTGCTACCGATTTGTTTTCTACAGCACCCATTAGCTCAGAAGAAAGAATGGTGCAGGCATTTGTCAAAGCAGTGGATTATATGAGTCCTCGGAAAATTGGGGCTCTCGTTGCTATCCAAGGTAGCAGAACCTTGCAAGAATACATTGCAACAGGGATTCCGTTGGACGCTGATGTATCTGGTGAGTTGTTAATCAATATCTTCATTCCCAATACACCGCTGCATGACGGTGCTGTCATTGTAAGAGACAATAAAATAGCTGTTTCTTGCGCTTATCTTCCGCTCACAGAAAACACAGGGATTTCTAAGGAATTTGGAACACGTCACCGCGCGGCAATCGGTCTGTCAGAAGTGTCCGATGCCCTTACTTTTGTAGTATCGGAGGAAACTGGAGGTATCTCTATTACACATAATGGAGTTTTCAAGCATAATTTGACATTAGAGGAATTTGAAGCAGAATTGCGGAAAGTGCTGATCTCAGATGAACAACCAAAATCACCATTTAGAAATCGTGTGCTAGGAGGTTGGAAACATGAAAAATCGTAAACAGATTTGGTACATCATTTCTTCCATCTTTTTTGCGGGTGTTTTATTTATTTACGCCACCACGACAAATTACCAAAATAATTCAAATGCTAGACAAACAACTTCTGAAACCTATACCAACACCTTGCCTAGTGTACCAATTGACATTAAATACGATAGTGAAAAGTATTTTATTAGTGGGTTTTCATCTGAAGTGTCAGTGGTATTAACTGGTTCTAATCGTGTGACTCTTGCTAGTGAAATGCAAGAAAGTACACGAAAATTCAAGGTTGTGGCAGATTTGACAAAAGCTACAGAAGGAACGAGAGAAGTACCTTTGGCGATTAAAAATTTACCAAGTGGGTTGACTGCGACTGTCACACCAGCTAAGATTACAGTGAAAGTTGGCAAGAAAGCAAGCAAGACAGTTGAAGTGAAAACAACTATCAGTTCAGCCCAGTTAGCAGATGGGTTGATGGTTGATCGCGTGACGGTTGGTGACAATAAGGTAACTGTTACAAGTGACGAAGATACGCTGGCTAAGGTCGATCATGTAGAAGCGGTAGTGCCAACTAGTGAAAAAATATCAGCTAACTATTCAGGAAATGCCCCACTACAGGCAGTTGATGCAAATGGCACAGTTTTGCCAAGTGTGATTACTCCTTATGAGACAACCATAAAAATTACTGTTAAATCATCAAGTTCGTCTTCGAGTTCGACGAGCTCATCCAAATAAAAGTATTGAAAGGATTTTAGAAAATGGGAAAATATTTCGGAACGGACGGAGTTCGTGGAGAAGCAAATGTGGAGTTAACACCAGAGTTAGCTTTTAAATTAGGGCGTTTTGGTGGTTATGTATTAAGCCAGCATGAGAAAGATGTACCCCGTGTCTTTGTAGGGCGTGACACACGTATTTCAGGAGAAATGCTGGAAAGTGCTTTAGTAGCTGGACTTCTGTCTGTTGGGATTCGTGTTTATAAGCTTGGGGTTATTGCGACACCAGGTGTAGCTTATCTGGTGAAATCTGAGAAAGCAAGTGCGGGTGTTATGATTTCAGCTAGCCACAATCCTGCACTTGACAACGGTATTAAATTCTTTGGTGGCGATGGCTATAAATTGGACGATGAGCGTGAATTGGAAATTGAAGCTCTTCTTGATGCCAAAGAAGACGATTTACCGCGTCCAAGTGCGGAAGGTTTAGGAACTCTTATGGATTATCCAGAAGGGTTGCGCAAATATCAACAATATCTCGTGTCCACTGGTCTTGATTTAGAGGGAATGAAAGTTGCCCTTGATACAGCAAATGGTGCTGCTTCAACGAGTGCTCGTCAGGTATTTGCGGATTTGGGAGCTAGATTGACGGTCATCGGGGAAAATCCAGATGGGCTAAATATCAACTTGAATGTTGGCTCTACACATCCTGAAAAATTGCAAGAAACAGTTCGTGAATCAGGCTCAGCACTTGGTTTGGCATTTGATGGAGATAGTGATCGCTTGATTGCGGTAGATGAAAATGGTGAGATTGTTGATGGTGATAAAATCATGTACATCATTGGGAAATATCTCTCTGGAAAAGGTTTACTAGCCCAAAATACAATCGTAACAACTGTTATGTCAAACCTAGGTTTCCATAAAGCTTTGGATCGTGAAGGTATTAATAAAGTGATTACAGCTGTTGGTGACCGTTATGTCGTAGAAGAAATGCGCAAATCGGGTTACAATCTTGGTGGTGAGCAATCAGGGCATGTCATTATCATGGATTATAATACGACGGGTGACGGTCAGCTGACAGCCGTTCAATTGACAAAAGTAATGAGAGAAACAGGTAAAACTTTATCTGAATTAGCTTCAGAAGTGACTATTTATCCGCAAAAATTGGTTAATATCCGTGTTGAAAATACTATGAAGGACAAGGCCGTGGAAGTTCCTGCTATTAAAGCTGTGATTGAAAAAATGGAAGAAGAAATGGCTGGAAATGGTCGTATTCTTGTTCGTCCAAGCGGAACAGAACCACTTTTACGAGTCATGGCAGAAGCACCAAGCCATGAGAAAGTAGATTACTATGTCGATACAATTGCAGATATTGTGCGTGCTGAAATCGGTATTGAATAAAGCAAAGAAGCTCTTGTTTGTATAACAAACAGGGCTTTTCTTTGTCTTTATATTGTAACTTGTTTTGTCAATCAATTTTTTATATAATACAAGCAATATATGAGGTGATGATGTGAAAACAAGAGGATTATTGGTACTGGATGTAGACAGTACCTTGATTAGAGAAGAAGGAATTGATTTGCTAGGTGCTGCAGCAGGAGTTGGTGAGCAAGTCGCAGCCATTACAGAACGGGCTATGCAAGGGAAATATGATTTTGAGACAGCTTTGATAGAACGCGTGGCCTTGCTCAAAGGACTTCCTGAAACAATTTTTAAACGAGTTTTTAAGCAAATTCATTTTACCAAAGGTGCTCAAGAGTTGATAGAGGAAATGCATCAGCGTGGATACAAGGTTGGCGTTGTATCAGGAGGATTTCATGAAATGGTAGACGAATTAGCAGAGAAATTGAATGTAGATTACATAAAAGCTAATCGTTTGGAAGTGAAAGACGGTAAGCTAACAGGTAGAGTTTTAGGAACAATTGTCACAAAAGAAGTCAAAAAAGTCATGTTAAAGCAGTGGGCAGAGGAAAATAATTTGACTCTGTTTCAAACCATTGCTGTAGGAGACGGTGCCAATGACCTCCCGATGATATTGACGGCAGGAATCGGGATTGCTTTTAACGCCAAGCCTCTTGTGAGAGAACAAGCGCCGTATCAAATCAATCAAACGGACTTGTATCACGTTGTAAAACTTTTAGAGGGGATAGAAAGCGAGGACTAAGTCATGCATGTTTTAATTGCACCGGATTCTTTTAAGGAAAGTTTATCAGCTCAAAGTGTTGCAGAGGCTATAAAAGCAGGTTTTTCCAAGGCACTCCCTGAAGCAACATTTGACTTGCTACCCATTGGAGATGGTGGTGAGGGAACAATGGCAGCTCTAACTGCAGCCTTGCAGTTAGACACTTATACTCACATCGTAACTGGGCCTTTCGGAGAACCTGTTTCGATGAAATATGCTCGCAAAGGCGATCTAGCTCTCTTTGAAATGGCTGATTTGGCTGGTTTAGCCTCTATTTCGCCAGAAAAAAGAAATCCTCTGAACATTGAAACTAGAGGTTTGGGAGAGTTAATTTTGTATCTAGCCAAGGAAGGTGTGCGGCAAATTTATATTGGCGTAGGGGGCTCTGCTACCAATGATGGTGGAATTGGAATGGCAGCTGGGCTGGGTTATGAATTTTTTGATAAAGACAATCATTTGCTTCAAGCAAAAGGTGCGTCTTTAGGTCGTGTGGCTCGCATTTCAGCTGATAATGTTCCTGCAATTTTGGAAAATCTGGACATTCAGATTTTGACAGATGTCACGAATCCTCTCTGTGGTGAAAACGGCGCCACATACGTCTTTGGAGGACAAAAAGGTTTGCCCGCTCTGCTATTTTCTCAAGTGGATCAGGCAATGGCGACTTTTTATAAACAGGCTAATCCAACAATTTTTTCGCTAGCTGGTGCAGGTGCCGGAGGAGGAATGGCGGCTGGTCTGGTGACATTTGCTCATGGAAAAATTGTTTCAGGAATTGACACTTGTCTTAACTTGCTTGATTTTGATAATCGTGTCAAAAGGGCTGATTTAGTCATCGTGGGTGAAGGACGAATGGATCAACAAAGTTTGGCAGGCAAAGCCCCGATTGGATTGGCAAGAAGAACACCAAGGAATGTCCCCGTTATCGCTATTTGTGGGAGTCTAAGTGATGACTTACCTGCTTTTCCAGTAGAAAACATTCAAGCTGCTTTCCCAATCATTTCTCAAGTCGAACCTCTAGCTATTATTCTAGCCAAGGCAGAAGAAAATCTCATCCGAACAGCTCAAAATATTGGAAATCTATTAAAAATGAAAATATAAGATTTAACTCTATCGGCTGAATCTTGAGAAAGTGGAATTTGACCTATTTGCATTTTCGTTGAGGCGATTATCTCTATCACATCTGCCATTTTCGACTAATTTAATAAGGGATTAGAGCTAGTATTCTTTCACTTCCTTAATTTTTTCTTTTGTTGTCCAATCTCACTCCCATTTTTCTTTTTTTTATGATAAACTATATAAGAGGGGGTGTAGACATGATAAAGATATTTGGTCAGTTGCGCTATCATTGGCAACCAGATCTTTCTCTTCTAATCATTTATTGGTCTTTATCGGTCATTCCGATTTTTATAGGTTTTGCATTTTTATTTGAGAGTTCAGAAGTTCCGTTTTTAGTTCTTTTCTCTTTCTTTCTCTTTATGGTCTTATTAGGGATTGGCGTACATAGATATTTCACTATATACGATGACGGGATTTTGAGAATTACTACGGCAAATCCATTCACACCTTCAAAGATTGAAATTTCAACAATTCGTAAAGTAGAAGTGACAAAAACTTCTATCACTCTTTTCTTTAATGGCAAAGAAAAAGGCCGTACGTTTTGTATGCGTAAGTGGCCTAAGAAGTATTTTGTAAATGCTTTGGCTTTGAATGACCATTTTAAAGGTGAAGTTGAACTAATGGACAACTTCACCCACGTAGACTATTTTGAAACCTATTATGCTCATCCTAAAAAAACTACTCTTTCTTAAGAGCTTTTGTAGGACAGTTTTTGATAGCTTCAATAACATCAGGTGTTTCAGGAATTTCTTTTTCCAGAAGTTCATCTTCTTGATGAAATTTAACAATGCCATTGTCATGATAATCAAATAGTTCAGAATAAGTTTGGCAAAGCCCGCAGGCAATGCATCGTTCAGGAATGAGTGTAACTTTCATACTCATATTGTAATCGGAATTTTAAAAAAATACAAGGAGGAAGTCATGGCAAAGGAACCATGGGAAGAAGATATTTACGACAAGGGAGAAAAAGAATTGACGAGAAGTAAAAAAACGAGCGATGTAGTGGCCAATCGTGTGTTGACAATTTTAGCGGTTATTTTTTTCATCATGGTGATTACAATTGTAGGTATGATGATTTATTTATCAACTGGCGGAAGCAGCAAAAAAGCAGCAACACAGGGCTTTTATAATACTAAGGCTACCAGCAAACCAAGTGAAAGTTCTAGCGTTCCAGAGTCTTCTAAGGCAACAAGTGATAGCAGTCAAACGCAATCATCTGAAGGAACGCTTACCGTTCAAGCTGGAGAAGGTGAGGCGGCCATTGCTGCGCGTGCAGGGATTTCGATTGCTGAATTGGAGCGTTTAAATCCTTCTCACATGACGACAGGTGCTTGGTATGCCAATCCAGGTGATGTGGTGAAAATTCGATAGGAGTGTAGAATGAAACAAATTCAAATTGCCATTGATGGTCCGGCTTCAAGCGGAAAGTCAACGGTTGCTAAGATTATTGCGAAAGATTTCGACTACACTTACTTGGATACAGGCGCTATGTATCGTGCGGCGACTTACTTAGCTTTAAAGAATGATTTATCGGCAGAAAAGTGGTCTGAAATTGTCGCATTATTAGACACTTATCCAGTTAGTTTTGGGCGTGATAAAAATGGGGAGCAGCTTGTTTTTGTCGGAGATGTAGATGTGACGCATCCGATTCGTGAAAACGAAGTGACCAATAATGTCTCTTGGGTATCTGCAATTCCAGAAGTACGAGAAAAGTTGGTGGATTTACAACGAGAAATTGCTGCTCAAGGTGGTATCGTCATGGATGGTCGTGACATTGGAACGGTTGTGCTACCTCATGCGGAATTAAAAATTTTTCTCGTAGCTTCAGTTGACGAAAGAGCTGAGCGCCGTTATAAAGAAAATCTTGAAAAAGGCATTCCGACGAACTTAGAAACTTTGAAAAAAGAAATTGCAGAGCGGGACTATAAAGACAGTCACCGAGCGGTTTCTCCTTTAAAACCAGCAGTTGATGCCATTCATTTTGATACAACGGGTATCGGAATTGCTGAAGTTGTGGCTTTTATCGAAGAAAAAGCTAAAAAAATCCTTGACAAATAATCTGAAACTTGATATTATATAAAAGTTGAGAAAAGCAGAAGTGAGAGCTTCTCGCCTTGCGACTAACGTTGTCTGGTTCTACGGATTAAGTTTCAGAAATGAAATACTATCATGTAGTGCGGGCTTGCGTTAGCAAGTCCGCTCTTGTTTTTCTCTAAAAATAAAAAAGAGGTGAAAACCATAGCAAAACAAGACTTATTCATCAATGATGAAATTCGTGTACGTGAAGTTCGTTTGATCGGTCTTGATGGTGAGCAATTGGGCATTAAACCACTTAGCGAAGCGCAAGCGATTGCTGACGATGCAAATGTGGATCTTGTTCTGATTCAACCACAAGCTAAACCGCCTGTTGCAAAAATTATGGACTATGGAAAGTTCAAATTTGAGTATCAGAAAAAACAAAAAGAACAACGCAAAAAGCAAAGTGTTGTTACCGTGAAAGAAGTTCGTCTCAGTCCAACGATTGACAAAGGTGACTTTGATACAAAACTTCGCAACGCACGTAAGTTCCTTGAAAAAGGAAATAAAGTGAAGGTTTCTATTCGCTTTAAAGGGCGGATGATTACTCACAAAGAAATCGGAGCTAAAGTATTAGCCGACTTTGCTCAAGCAACGCAAGACATTGCGATTATTGAACAAAGAGCTAAAATGGATGGACGTCAAATGTTCATGCAGTTAGCACCAATCCCTGACAAAAAGTAATCTGTCAGAAGTTAGAAAAAGGAGAAAAATATCATGCCAAAACAAAAAACACACCGCGCATCAGCTAAACGTTTCAAACGTACAGGTTCTGGTGGCTTGAAACGTTTCCGTGCTTACACTTCTCACCGTTTCCACGGAAAAACTAAAAAACAACGTCGTCATCTTCGTAAAGCAGCAATGGTGCATTCAGGAGATTTTAAACGTATCAAAGCAATGCTGACAGGTCTTAAATAAGAGACTTTGTAGCAGATTATTCTAGGAAATATTGGAGGAAATATAAATGGCACGTGTTAAAGGTGGCGTTGTATCACGCAAACGTCGTAAACGTATTTTAAAATTAGCTAAAGGTTACTATGGTGCAAAACATATCTTGTTCCGCACAGCAAAAGAACAAGTAATGAACTCTTACTACTATGCATACCGTGACCGTCGTCAAAAGAAACGTGATTTCCGCAAATTGTGGATTACACGTATCAATGCGGCAGCTCGTATGAATGGTTTGTCATATTCACAATTGATGCACGGTTTGAAATTGGCTGAAATTGAAGTCAACCGTAAAATGCTTGCGGACTTAGCTGTCAACGATGCAGCAGCTTTCACAGCTCTTGCAGATGCAGCTAAAGCAAAATTAGGTAAATAATGAAAATAGGCTGGGAGAATGTTTCCGGCCTTAAATTATACTGTGTCATAGACCAACGACGCAATGGTTGGTTGTTCAAAGAAGAGCCTTGAGATTGCAAGATAGAATGTGCGAAACAAATCTCAAGGCTATTCGTTTTTTTAACTCAGCAACTTTATAGGAGCGGGATGGGACTAAATTTTTGTTTAGTTCGATCCCACTCCTTATTTTTTTAGCTAAAACTGGAGAAAATTCGTGATTTAGGATATAATGGAAAAAAGCAAAGGAGGATGTTATGGCTTCTAAAATGTTGCATACGTGCTTGCGAGTGGAAGATCTAGAAAAATCTATTGCATTTTATGCAGATGCATTTGAATTTAAAGAATTACGGCGCAAGGACTTCCCAGAACATCAATTTACAATTGTTTATTTGGGACTTGAAGGTGATGAGTATGAGTTGGAATTAACTTATAATTATGGACACGGGTCTTATGTGATTGGTGATGGATTTGCTCATGTGGCTTTGAGTACGCCTGATTTGTTGCAGCTTCATGCTGAACACACTGCTAAAGGATATGAGGTTACACAGCCAAATGGACTTCCTGGAACAAAGCCGAATTATTACTTTATTAAGGATCCGGATGGTTATAAAGTTGAAGTGATTCAAGAAAAAACTTTATAAGTTTGTAAATAATTGCAAATGAAAGGCTTGAAACTATTTTAGCCTTTTTTAGTAGGTAAAGTCTTTTTTAAACGAAAGAGACGAGATAGAAAGGTAGTGTAGTGAAAAAAATACTTCTCATTGTCCTAAATGTCGCTTTTTTAATGATTATTATTTTTGGGAGTTTTCGGATTAGAAAATTGCTACAAGAAAGAAAATTAAATCGACAAATTTCACAAGTTCTGAAAAGGGCAGATACCAAATATCATCATGGTTCAGTACGAAAGCAGACAGGACGTGTAGGAAGTCGGCTCATTACGTCTTACTATCCATTAATAGAGAGTAAGCAAGATATTGGTGTTATTAAAGAGAAAATCAATGCCGATATTCAGAAATTTTCAGATAAACAAAGTCAAGCATCGCAATACGATAACCTTATTTTTTATGTGAGTTATTTTACAGAGACAAATTTTTCTGGAGTAAAGCAAGTTGAAATCAAGCGAATTTCTTATCCAGTATTGACTACGAAAGTTGGAAAGGCTAGAGAAGAAGTTTTGGACTCACTTTACATGTCGTCTGATAATAAATTGTTTAGCTTAAATCGACTTTTTAAAAATACTGAGCAAGCCAAAAAGTTATTGCTAGAAGAAATGCAGCAGCAAATCACCGCTCTCCATAAAACAGAAGGACAGAAGATTCTACAAGCATTTCAAACAAGAGATATCTCCCAATGGACATTCAGTTATGAAAAAGGAAAACTCAATCTATTTTATAAAAACAATGAGCGAGTTTCAAAGGTGGAAATCGCCTTACCAGCCTTATATGAGGTAATTGATGAGCATTATTTAAAGGAAGAGGATTTGGCAGCATATCAGTCCTATCAAGCTAAAAAACAGCAAAAATTAGTAGCTTTGACGTTTGACGATGGTCCTAATGCAGTAACGACACCGCAGGCTTTGGATATTTTAGCCAAATACCATGTCAAAGGAACTTTTTTCATGTTGGGGAAAAATGTAGCTGGAAATGAGCAACTTGTCAAACGTGTTCATGATGAGGGGCATGAGATTGGCAATCATAGTTGGAGTCATCCACAATTACCAACTCTTGCTCTTGAGCAAGCAAAAAAACAGATTGAGGATACACAAGCAGCACTTCGGGCTGTTATCGGAGAGAGTCCAAAAATGATGCGTCCACCCTATGGAGCTAGCAACGATACAATCCGAAATGCTGTTGATATGTCTTTTATCATGTGGAATGTGGATAGCTTGGATTGGAAAAATCGCAATACTGGGTCTATCATGGAGCAAGTGAAAAAGCAGACTTGTCCAGGATCAATCATTTTAATGCATGATATTCATCAAACAACCATTAATGCCTTGCCGAGTGTGATTGAATATTTGCAAAAGAATGGGTACACTTTGGTTACAGTTAGTGAACTTCTGAATCATCAATTGGAAGGACATCGGCTATATTACGGTGCAAATTAGATAGAAAAAAAGGATAGAAATGATTGTTTCCTATCCTTTTTATTTCACATAGAGTTCACGATCTTTTAAGATAATTTCTTGAACGTGAGCATATTTTTTTAGTGTTTTTAATTCTTCTGGATGAGTGATGAATGTAATAACATAGCCTTCTTTGCCCATACGGCCAGTCCGTCCAGCACGGTGTGTATAGATTTCAAGGTCGCGAGGTAGATCATAGTTGATGACGCACTCAAGAGAATCAATGTCAATTCCTCTAGCTACCAAGTCAGTGGCGAGTAAGAGTGTAAGCTCGTCGTTTTTAAATTGCTCCAAGAAAATCTTACGGAATTTAATGTTGACATCACTAGCCAAGGACACAGCCTGAATATGACGATATTGCAACTTCTCCTCAGCGCTTCCTAAGTCTGATAGGGCATTGAAAAAGACAAGCGCACGAAATTCTGAAACTTGAGCTAGCTTACGCAAGCATTCAACTTTGTCGCGCTGTTTAACTTGCATATAAAAATGACGAATATTATCAAGTTGTTGATTTTCTGTTTTGATTTGGATTGTATTTTCAACAATTTTATCCTGCTTAAATTTAGCAGTAGCACTCATATAAATCAATTGATGTTCACGAGGTACATAGTGAATAATTTTGTCAACAAAGTGATATTGTGAATCACTAAGCAATTGATCAAATTCATCCAGAATGATTGTATCGACAGTCATCATTTTGATTTTTTTTAGTTTAATCAATTCAAAAATGCGTCCTGGCGTCCCGATGAGAATTTCAGGGCCTTTTTTTAACCGTTCAATTTGTCGTTTTTGGCTGGAGCCAGATAGAAAGAGCTGAGCTGTTAAGCCAAGTAGTTCAGCCCATGTTTTGGTGACGTCGAAAATTTGTCCAGCTAGCTCAGTATTGGGAGCCAAGATAAGTAATTGCTGGGATTTCTTAGGCTTTAGTTTTAGAAGACTAGGAAAAAGATAGGCAAGTGTTTTTCCAGTTCCGGTAGGGCTTATCCCAAGGACATTTTCACCGTCTGTAATAGGTTGAAAGAGTTGTTCTTGAATGGGAGTTAAATACTCAAAGCCAAGTTTGGTAAGTTGATTTTGCCAACTTTGAGGGAAATTAGTTGTTGTCATGATCAGCCTCAAATCTAATACCGGCATCTTGTCGCATGCTAAACAGAGTTTTATGCACGGCAGCAGCAGCGTCTAGCCAGTTTTGGTAAATTTCTTGTTTTATCTCACCGCTCAATACTTGAGCGAATCGTTTGGCTTCTTCTGCCATGGTGTGAGAAGAGCGCACAATTTCAAGAGTCTTTTTCTCTTTATTTAAATCTTGAAAAACAGCCGAAGTAATGAATTCAATCGAATTTAAGGTCAGTGTACCGTCTGTTGTATAAATTTCAGCAGGGAAAAAACTATTGATATTTTTTCCGGTTTGGATAGTCACTTGAAATTCTGGATAGATTAAGCTTCCTACTCCATTTAGATCGACAGTATTTGGTAATTGATGAGCGGTGTAATAGGCATTTTCTGGTACTCCAAAAAGTCGGATGGCTGCATAGACAGGATAAATGCCTAAGTCCATTAGAGCACCGCCTGAAAACTTAGCAGAAAAGACGTTTGGCTCTTGTCCAGCTAACAGAGCTGGCATTTTGGAAGAATACTTGGCATAGGTGAAATGTGCCCCAAGAATCGTTTTGTTTTTGAGAAAATCTGAAATGACATCAAATGATTGCTCATGATAGTTACGAGCTGCTTCAAAGATATAAACATGCTGTTCTTGCGCCAATGCTACCAATTCGGCCCATTCTTCTGGGTGTGAAACAGCAGGCTTTTCCACAATCACATGTTTGCTTGCTAAAATAGCAGCTTTTGCTTGCGGGAAATGCAGAGAGTTGGGGCTTGCAATATAAATAATGTCTATATCACTAGTTAAAAAATTAGCCATATCTGTGTAGCAATCTACATTTTCGTAATAACTGGCAAATGCTTGAGCAGCATGTATCGTTCGTGAATATACCGCAGTCAGTTGATAGTCTTTTGTCGAATGAGCAGCCTTGACAAATTGGTGAACAATGTCTCCAGTTCCAATCGTTCCGAGTTTTAACATCGTTTTCTCCTTATTTTTTATCTTGTCATTTATTTTGATTTACCTCTTTCATTATATCATGATTTGGTGTAAAATAGATAAGATGATAAAAAATGGAGTGAATAATGCAAAATAGACCGATTATTATTGGCGTGACTGGTGGATCTGGTGGTGGAAAAACCAGTGTTTCGAGAGCTATTCTATCAAATTTTCCAAATGAAAAGATTGCTATGATTGAGCATGATTCTTATTATAAGGATCAGTCACATTTGACGTTTGAAGAGCGGATTAAGACCAACTATGACCATCCTTTTGCTTTTGATACAGATTTGATGATTGCGCAAATCAAGGAATTGTTGGCAGGACGTCCGGTAGATATTCCGACGTATGACTATACAGCTCATACACGCAGTGATAAAACGTATCGTCAAGACCCACAGGATGTCTTTATTGTAGAAGGAATTATGGTTTTAGAGGACAAACGCTTACGTGATTTAATGGACATTAAGATTTTTGTGGATACAGATGATGATGTTCGGATCATTCGCAGGATTAAGCGAGATATGGATGAGCGTGGACGTAGTTTAGATAGTGTCATTGAGCAATATTTAGGTGTGGTAAAACCCATGTATCATCAATTTATTGAGCCTACCAAGCGCTATGCGGATGTGATTATTCCAGAAGGAGCTTCTAATACAGTGGCGATTGATTTGATTACAACGAAAATTGAAAAAATCTTGCAAGAAGCAAGAGAGCAATAGAAAGGAAGTCTAGTGAGGGAGTGCTAGACTTTTTAGGTGATGATGATAAATAATGTAAAAAGAAAAAGAGAGTTTCATTCGCGCTCGAAATTTTTTGCCTGTCTGCTGACTTTTTGTGCGGGATTTATTGATGCTTATACATTTATTGAAAGAGGCGGGACATTGGTTGCGGGTCAAACAGGAAACGTTGTGTTCTTGTCAGTTGAATTGATTCATCATGAGACAGGGGAAATAGAAGTGAAGTTGGCAACGATGCTGGCTTTTATGTTAGGCATTTTTGTGTTAACCATTTTCAAAAATAGCTTTGAAAATTCTTTATGGCGCTTGTCCAGCATTCTCCCACTGATTTTGTTTTGTGGGCTTACAGGATTTCTACCAGCAACCGTGTCTAATCTTTTCATTGTTCCGCCGATTGGTTTTTGTATGGGGTTGGTGGCAACGGCTTTTGGTGAAGTGGATGGCATTGTCTACAATAATTCTTTTATGACAGGCAATATCAAAAAAACAATGGTAGCTTTTGGTACTTATGTGCGGACAAAAGAAAAAACTTGCTTAGCAGAAGGCATTTTCTTCGTTGCTTTATTAGGAAGTTTTGTGACAGGAGCGATTGTTTCCATTTATTTGATACAATTTTATTTGTTGAAAACAATCTGGCTCGTAGCTATTATTTTACTAGCATTTTTAACTTTTAGAATGGTGCAATACATTCGCAGAAGATAAATTAAAATTGCAACTCAGCTTTGATGAGAGTTGCAGTTTTTTGATAGAGTTATGGAATGTTAGTCTTTGTAAGAAACGATACCAATAATAGTATCAACGGCGCGTTCCATTGTTTGCAGACTGACATATTCAAAGCGTCCATGCATATTTTCACCACCAGCAAAGATATTTGGTGTCGGAATGCCCATAAAGGAAATCTTTGAGCCGTCTGTTCCGCCACGAATAGGTTCGATAATCGGTTTGATGTCCAATTTTTCCATAACAGCCTTTGCAATATTGATAGGTGTCATGTCTTTTTCAATGACTTGGCGCATATTGTAGTATTGATCTTTCAGTTCTAAATGAACTCGTTCACCATGTTTTTCATTCATCTTATTAGTAATGGAGCGCATGAGTTCTTTGCGTTGCTCAAAAGTTGCTGTGTCGAAGTCACGAATGATATAACTTGCTTTTGCTTCTTCGACAGTTCCTTCTACATTCATAAGGTGGTAGAAGCCCTCGTAGCCGTCTGTCAGCTCTGGGCGAGCACCTTCTGGTAATTGATTATGAAAGTCAATAGCTAATTGCAGAGCATTGATCATTTGTCCTTTTGCTGTCCCTGGATGGACATTGCGTCCTTGGAAAGTGATTTCTGCACTAGCTGCAGAGAAAGTTTCAAATTGAAGTTCTCCGAGAGGTCCACCGTCAATCGTATAAGCGAAATCTACATCGAAATCTGTCGCATCAAACTTGTCAGCTCCGACACCTATTTCTTCATCTGGACCAAAGCCAACTCGAATTTCGCAGTGCTTGATGTCAGGATGAGCTGTTAGATACTCAATCGCTGTCATGATTTCAGCAATACCTGATTTATCATCAGAGCCGAGAAGGGTTGTTCCATCAGTTGTAATCAAGGTTTGTCCCTTGTATTTTTTTAAACTAGCAAAATCAACAGGGTCAAGGTTAAAACCAGATTGCCCCAGTGGAATCACGCCACCGTCATAATTTTCAATGATTTGCGGATTGACACTTTCTGCATTGAAGTCTGCGGTGTCCATGTGGGAAATGAGACCAATTTTGCGTGTGAAACTTGGGTCATTTGCAGGAAGAGTACCGATAGCGTAGCCATTTGGTAAATAATATACATTTTCCAAACCAACGCGTTTCATCTCAGGAATGAGGATGTTATTGGCGAAATCTACTTGGCTTTGTGTGCTTGGTGTTGTCGTAGAATGTTCATCTGAACGCGTATTTACTTTTACATAAGTCAAAAAACGTTCTAAAAGAGTAGGGTAGTTCATAAGTTCTCCTTTTTGCATAGATGTAATTAGTGTATCATATTTTGAGAGGGAAGGCTATTTACAAATAGTGAAAGAATGACAATATTCTCAATAAAAATCATGAACTTGAAAAGAAGCTCATGATTCATCCTATTAGTTATTTAAAATGAGTTTTTCAATAGCTGTAGCGACACCGTTCTCATCATTGCTATCTGTAACGTAATCAGCGAGTTTTTTAACATAGTCACTAGAATTCCCCATAGCCACACCGAGACCTGCAAACTCTAGCATTTCGATGTCATTATTGGCATCACCGATTGCCATAATTTCTTGGGGGTTGATATCTAATCGTTGAGCTAATTCCTTAAGAGCAGTCGCTTTAGTAGTGCCTTTGGGCATAGCTTCGTAAATGACTGGTTGGGAACGAACACCGCTGAAATGCTGGCAAATCTGGCTTGCAAATTGCTTTTCAAAGGTGTCTAATTCATCAGGCTGTGCTAGAAACATAGCTTGGAACATGATATTCTTGCCGCTGATAGCTTCTTCGAGACTGATTTCTGTTGGGGTTGTAAAGACAAGGCTAGCGTCATAGGTGACTAGGTCGCTTGGTTTTTCGTCAACTACTAAATAGCGTTCTTCGTCAAAAAGAGTTAGTTGGGCAGGAGTCTGCTTGGCGATTCTATCCAGATAAAGCATATCCTCCGCACTTAGCTCTTTCCAATCAACAAGCTTCCAATCCTTTGTTTGATGAGTAGAGCAACCGTTGTTAATGATGACATATTCGTTTTCTCCGCTCAGTCCTAATTGTTCATAGTAAGGTTTCACTCCGACCAAGGGACGACCTGTACAAAGAACGAGCTTCACTCCGTTTTCGATAGCTTGATGAATAGCCTGAATATGTGTTTGGGGAATTTCTTTTTGACTATTTAAAAGCGTACCATCCATATCTAATGCGATTAATTTAATCATAGCCCCCTCATTTCTGTAAATGTATTTACTTTTATTATAGCACAAATGAAACGAGATATGGAATGCTTTTTCAAGACTGGTAAAAGTCACCTGCCTTATGTTATAATAAATAGAATACCCGAAAAGGATGAGAAAAATGAACTTAGATGAATTAAAAAAGCGGCAGGAGAAGATTCGAAATTTCTCCATTATCGCGCATATTGATCACGGTAAATCAACTTTGGCAGATAGAATTTTGGAAGCAACGGATACTGTATCCAGCCGAGAAATGCAAGCTCAACTTTTAGATAGTATGGATTTGGAAAGGGAGCGGGGTATTACTATTAAGCTCAATGCGATTGAACTCAATTATAGAGCTAAGAACGGTGAAACTTATATTTTTCATTTGATTGATACACCAGGGCATGTGGACTTTACTTATGAAGTATCGCGATCATTGGCAGCCTGTGAAGGGGCTGTTTTGGTGGTTGATGCTGCTCAAGGTATTGAGGCACAAACTTTAGCCAATGTCTATCTGGCTTTGGATAATGATCTAGAAATCCTACCTGTTATCAATAAAATTGATCTGCCTGCTGCTGACCCAGAGCGAGTTCGGACTGAGATTGAAGATGTCATTGGTTTGGACGCAAGTGAAGCTGTGTTGGCTTCGGCTAAAGCTGGTATCGGGATTGAAGAGATCCTAGAGCAAATCGTGGAGAAAGTTCCTGCGCCGACAGGAGATGTGACTGCACCACTCAAGGCTCTTATTTTTGACTCAGTTTATGATGCTTATCGTGGGGTTATCTTGCAAGTGCGCGTGATGGACGGAGTTGTGAAGCCAGGTGATACCATTCAGCTCATGAGTAATGGCAGGACTTTTGATGTAACTGAAGTGGGTATTTTTACTCCAAAAGCTGTTGGACGAGATTTTCTTGCAACAGGGGATGTTGGCTATATCGCAGCTTCGATCAAGACGGTGCAGGATACTCGGGTCGGAGACACGGTGACCTTAGCGGACAATCCAGCCGCAGAACCTCTGCATGGCTACAAGCAGATGAACCCGATGGTTTTTGCTGGACTTTATCCGATTGAGTCCAATAAATATAATGATTTGCGGGAAGCTTTGGAAAAACTTCAGCTTAATGATGCTAGTCTTCAATTTGAGCCCGAAACTTCTCAAGCTTTAGGTTTTGGCTTCCGTTGTGGTTTCCTCGGTTTGCTCCACATGGATGTGATTCAGGAACGTTTGGAGAGAGAGTTTAATATTGACTTGATTATGACGGCACCGTCGGTTATCTACAAGGTTAATATGACAGACGGCGAATCCCTTGATGTTTCCAATCCGAGCGAATTTCCAGAACCGACCAAGATTGATTCCATTGAAGAGCCTTATGTCAAAGCACAGATTATGGTGCCGCAGGAATTTGTCGGAGCAGTCATGGAATTGGCTCAGCGTAAACGCGGTGACTTTGTGACTATGGACTATATCGATGAAAATCGAGTCAATGTCATCTACCAAATCCCGTTGGCAGAAATTGTCTTTGATTTCTTTGACAAACTAAAATCCTCAACTCGTGGTTATGCTAGCTTTGACTATGAAATCTCAGAATACCGAAAGTCGAGTCTCGTTAAAATGGATATTCTCCTTAATGGTGACAAAGTAGATGCTCTTAGCTTCATTGTTCACAAGGAATTTGCCTATGAACGCGGAAAATTGATTGTTGAAAAATTAAAGAAAATTATTCCGCGTCAGCAATTTGAAGTGCCAATTCAGGCAGCAATTGGTCAGAAAATTGTGGCACGGACAGATATCAAAGCTTTGCGCAAGAATGTCTTGGCAAAATGTTATGGTGGAGATGTTTCCCGTAAACGTAAGCTCTTGGAAAAACAAAAGGCTGGTAAGAAGCGGATGAAAGCCATCGGATCTGTTGAAGTGCCACAAGAAGCGTTCCTCAGCGTCCTCAGCATGGATGATGAGTGATATGTACAAAAGTTATAAAGAGAGTGGAATGCTCTCTTTTCTTGTGTCGTGAAATAATTGTGAACTCTAAATAAATATGCTAAAATAAAAAGATAGGAGGAATTGGCTATGAAGAAGAAAAAGAGCTGGCTGATTTTATTTTTAGCGGTACTCCTTATCTTTATACTAGAAGCATGTAGTTCAAGCGGAGGGAATAAACCAAAATCATCACAACAGTCATCTTCGTCAAGTAAAGTATCTGCAAAAGAAAGCAGTAGCTCAAGTTCATCAAATGTTACGAAAAAAGATGTGAAGACGGAAGAAATGCAACGTGTTGGTTCGGATGATTACGGTTATATTGATATTCCTAAAAAGTGGGTGAAGTTTACTGATGTAAATGGTGGCGATAGTATTCAATATACAGATGGTTCTGCCTATAATATTGTGACCATGAATGCCTATACGAAAGAAAAAGCCAACATCAAAGAAGGAGAAGAATTTACGGCACAAACGATTGCTAATCGCATTTACTACAATTGGCAAAACAATGCAGGCGTAAAGAAAATCGGAGGCTCAAAAAGTACAGTTGCAGGTAACGAAGCCTATCAAGTCAATGTTATAATGAAATCAGGTCAATACTTGATTAGTTGGATTTTCAAAAAGGACGAGAAAGTTTATCTTATTGCACTTGAAGGCAATCGAGAAACCCTAATAAAGCTTCCTCCTTATATTGAAAAGACATGGAGTTTGAGTAAAGAAAAAACAAAAATTTAAAAGGAAAGTGGAGTTCAAATTGTGATTTTACAAGCATCGCGATTTCAATCCACTTTTTAAATAGTCTGGAAAGCTATAAGAAAGTGTTCTGTCATTATTTGGGGCTTTTTTGAAAGAATATTTTTCTTCAATTTATCGTAAATATTTGCTAAATTTGGTATAATAGATTGAGTTTTGTTTAAGAGAGAGAGAAAATGTCAACTTTAGAAATGTTAAAATCAGAATTAAACGGAATTGATATCCGTTTTGATGAACCTTTGAAACAATACACTTATACCAAAGTAGGTGGAGCTGCAGATTATTTGGTTTTTCCGCGAAATCGTTATGAATTGGCACGAGTGGTAAAATTTGCTAATCGGGAGCAGATTCCTTGGATGGTACTAGGAAATGCTAGCAATATCATCGTTCGCGACGGTGGTATTCGCGGTTTTGTGATTATGTTTGACAAATTAAACGGAGTGGCAGTAGATGGCTACACCATTGAAGCAGAGGCAGGTGCTAATCTCATTGAAACGACTCATATTGCACTTCATCATAGCCTGACAGGTTTTGAATTTGCTTGCGGGATTCCAGGGAGTATTGGCGGAGCTGTCTTTATGAATGCTGGTGCTTATGGTGGTGAAATTTCGCATATTTTACTTTCTTGTAAGGTGCTGACACGGGATGGAGAAATAAAAAATATTAGTGCTCAAGACATGAAATTTGGCTATCGTCGTTCCTATGTTCAACAGACAGGTGATGTGGTGATCTCTGCCAAGTTTGCCTTAGCACCAGGAATGCACCGTGTGATTCGTCAAGAAATGGAACGTTTGACACACCTTCGTCAATTGAAGCAGCCTTTAGAGTATCCTTCTTGTGGCTCTGTTTTTAAACGTCCGGTAGGGCATTTCGCAGGGCAATTGATTAGTGAAGCGAATTTAAAAGGGCATCGCATTGGTGGGGTAGAAGTTTCGACAAAGCATGCAGGTTTTATGGTCAATGTTGATAATGGAACTGCAGCAGATTATGAAAATTTGATTGCACATGTGATTGAGACAGTCAAAGCTCATTCTGGTGTGACTTTGGAAAGAGAAGTCCGAATTATTGGGGAGAAATGAGTGTCTCTAGCGGCAACATTCATATTATTCTCTAAAAAAATCAGTCAGGACAAGACTTTAATCTGTCAATCTATGAAAAAGAAGGAATTTATGGCAATTGAACAAACCAATTATTGAATTTAGAAACGTATCAAAAGTTTTTGAAGATAACAATACAGTCGTTTTAAAGGACATCAATTTTGAGTTAGAAGAAGGGAAGTTTTACACTCTTTTAGGTGCTTCTGGATCAGGAAAATCAACCATTCTAAATATCATCGCTGGCTTGTTAGATGCTTCAAGCGGTGATGTTTTTCTTGATGGCGTCCGAATCAACGATATTCCGACTAATAAACGCGATGTGCACACGGTGTTTCAGTCCTATGCTCTTTTTCCGCACATGACCGTTTTTGAAAATGTGGCATTTCCGTTGCGTTTGCGTAAAGTTGAAAAACAAGAAGTAGAACGTCGGGTTGCGGAAGTCCTGAAAATGGTGCGTTTGGACGGTTTTGAGAAACGCTCTATTCGCAAACTTTCTGGTGGTCAGCGTCAGCGGGTTGCTATTGCGCGTGCTATTGTCAATGAACCGCGTGTGGTTTTGCTAGATGAGCCTTTGTCTGCACTAGATTTGAAGTTGCGGACAGACATGCAGTATGAATTGCGGGAATTGCAACAGCGTCTGGGGATTACCTTTGTCTTTGTCACCCATGACCAAGAAGAAGCGCTGGCTATGAGCGACTGGATTTTTGTGATGAATGACGGGGAGATTGTGCAGTCAGGGACACCTGTTGATATATATGATGAACCTATCAATCACTTTGTAGCGACGTTTATCGGGGAATCCAATATTCTTCCTGGCAAGATGATTGAAGACTATTTGGTCGAATTTAATGGCAAACGATTTGAAGCTGTTGACGGAGGAATGCGTCCTAATGAGCAGGTGGAAGTCGTCATTCGTCCAGAAGATTTGCGGATTACACTTCCGGAAGAAGGAAAACTTCAAGTTAAGGTTGACACCCAGCTCTTCCGCGGAGTGCATTATGAAATCATCGCTTATGATGGCTTGGGTAATGAGTGGATGATTCATTCGACTCGCAAAGCCATTGTCGGAGAAGAGATTGGGCTGGACTTTGAACCAGAAGATATTCATATCATGCGTCTCAATGAAACAGAGGAAGAATTTGACGCTCGGATTGAAGAATATGTCGAAATGGAAGAGCAAGAAGCAGGCTTAATCAATGCTATTGAGGAGGAGCGCGATGAAGAAAACAACCTCTAATCTTTTTGTTGCTCCTTATATTCTTTGGATTCTATTGTTTGTATTAGCGCCTGTTGCCATGATTGTTTGGCAGTCGTTTTTCAATATTGAAGGTCACTTTACTCTTGAAAATTATAAGATCTACTTCACTTCGCAAAATCTGACTTATCTCAAAATGAGTTTGAATTCTGTTTTATATGCGGGGATTATCACAGTTGTCACTTTAGTAATCAGTTACCCAACGGCATTTTTATTGACACAACTAAAGCACAGACAGCTTTGGTTGATGCTCATTATCTTGCCGACCTGGGTCAATCTCCTTCTCAAAGCTTATGCTTTTATTGGGATTTTCGGGCAAAATGGCTCTGTCAATCAATTTTTAAGTTTTATTGGGATTGGCTCTCAGCAAATCCTGTTTACAGATTTCTCTTTTATTTTTGTAGCCAGTTATATTGAACTGCCCTTTATGATATTGCCGATTTTTAATGTTTTAGAAGACATGGACCAAAATCTGATCAATGCCAGCTATGACCTTGGTGCCAATCGTTGGGAAACCTTTTGTCGTGTCGTTTTTCCTTTATCTATGAATGGCGTGAGAAGTGGTGTGCAGTCAGTCTTTATTCCCAGTCTCAGTCTTTTTATGCTGACGCGTTTGATTGGTGGCAATCGCGTTATTACGCTAGGTACAGCCATTGAGCAGCATTTTCTGACTACACAAAATTGGGGCATGGGCTCAACCATTGGTGTTGTCTTGATTGTAGCCATGCTCGTTATCATGTGGGCAACGAAAGAAAGGGGAGAGCGATGAAAAAAACTGCTAGTATTTATTTAACAGTCGTCTTCTTAATTCTTTATTTGCCGATTTTTTATTTGATTGGCTATGCGTTCAATGCTGGCGATGATATGAACAAGTTTACAGGCTTTAGTCTGACGCATTTTCAAAATATGTTCAGTGATACTCGCTTAATGCTCATTTTAGCGCAGACCTTTTTCTTAGCCTTTCTATCTTCTTTGATTGCAACAGCAATCGGAACGTTTGGTGCCATTTATATTTATCAAGCCAAAAAGAAATACCAAGACGCCTTTTTATCGGTTAATAATATCCTCATGGTAGCGCCAGATGTCATGATTGGGGCAAGTTTCTTAATTCTTTTTACAACTATCAAATTTCAATTAGGTTTTCTATCTGTTCTGGCGAGTCATATTGCCTTTTCAATTCCTATTGTAGTTTTGATGATATTGCCACGGCTAAAAGAGATGAATGACGACATGATTAAGGCGGCCTATGATTTAGGAGCAAGCCAAGTTCAGATGCTCAAGGAAATCATGCTGCCTTATCTGACGCCAGCTATCATTGCCGGTTACTTTATGGCTTTCACCTACTCTCTAGATGACTTTGCTGTGACGTTCTTTGTGACAGGAAATGGTTTTTCAACCTTGTCGGTTGAGATTTACTCGCGGGCTCGGCAAGGAATTTCGCTAGAAATCAATGCTCTTTCTGCTTTGGTATTTCTGTTTAGTATTCTTTTGGTAATTGGCTATTACTTTATTTCTCGTGAGAAGGGGGATGCGGCATGAAAAAGCTTTATTCATTTTTAATGGGCATTGTTGCCATTATCCTTATCCTCTGGGGAATGAGTTATCACATTGAAAGTCGGACAAAAAGCGGCTCTGGTGACAAACTGGTTATCTACAATTGGGGAGACTATATTGATCCAGAGTTACTGACGAAGTTCACCAAAGAAACCGGTATCCAAGTCCAATATGAAACCTTTGATTCTAACGAATCCATGTACACCAAGATTAAGCAAGGCGGGACAACTTACGATATTGCTATTCCTAGTGAATACATGATTTCTAAAATGATGTCGGAACGCTTGCTTGAAAAATTGGACCATTCAAAAATTAAAGGGTTGGAAAATATCGGAAAACGGTTTTTAAATCAATCATTTGATCCTAAAAATCAATACTCTATTCCTTACTTTTGGGGAACGCTTGGGATTGTCTACAACACAGAATTAGTCAAAACAGCTCCTAAGCATTGGAGTGATTTGTGGCGACCTGAATATAAAAACTCTATCATGATGATTGATGGAGCGCGCGAGGTAATGGGTGTTGGGTTAAATGCTTTAGGTTATAGTCTCAATTCTAAAAATACTAAGCAATTACAAGAAGCAGTTGATAAGCTTTATACGTTGACACCGAATATCAAAGCAATTGTAGCAGACGAAATGAAAGGCTATATGATTCAAAACAATGCGGCGATTGGCGTTAGTTTTTCAGGTGAAGCACGGCAAATGTTGGAAAAGAATGACAAGCTTCGCTATGTTGTCCCAACAGAAGCCAGCAATCTTTGGTTTGATAATATTGTCATTCCTAAAACGGTCAAAAATAAAAAAGCTGCTTATCAATTTATTAACTTTATGTTAAGACCTGAAAATGCCTATAAAAATGCTTTGTATGTTGGCTACTCAACACCTAACATGCCTGCTAAGGCGATGTTGCCAAAAGAAATTCAAGAGGACAAAGCCTTTTACCCAGATGAAGAAACAATGAAGCACTTAGAGGTCTATCAACAACTCGGCGCTAAGTGGTTGGGAATTTATAATGACTTGTATCTTCAAGTGAAAATGTATCGGAAATAATGCTCCGTGAAAATTGTTTCGAGCCTTGTTAGCCACCGGACTGTTAAAGTCTGCGGATAAAGAAACTGAGGTTTCCATCAAAAACCTTCTGGAAGCCAGTTGGAGTTGTAGGACAGGATTCACGCAGTGAATCTTATTCAGACTTTTTGATTTTCATTGAGAGTATAAAATTAAATATAAAAAATAACGGAAGTTGAGCAACTCCTAGACCTTGGTCTGATTGGTTGTCTCGCTTCCGCTTTTTTAATTGCTAGAGCTTGAAGTAGTTGTATTTGTGTCGTTGTCAGTCGTTGTGCTGCTTGTCTGACTAGAGCTAGTATCGCTTGATGTATTACTAGACTGCGTGGTGTCAGAACTAGCGCTACTCGTTTCTGTCTCGCCTTGACTTGCAGCTGTTGTGTCGCTAGACTTAGCCCCGTCTGTTGTTGTTTCTTTCTGAATTTCTTTGATAATAGTTGTTTGTGTCGTCTGGCTACTTTTTGTCTTGGTATCAGATTTATTATTGTTCATGAAAGTCAAGATTGTAATTGTTGCAGTGATAATCCCAAGAATACTCCCAATCGTAGCAAGGGTCTTCTGAAAAGCAGAAAGTCCTTTTTTGATATGATGACGAGTAGGCGTTTTTTCTTCTTTTGCATTTGCCGTTTTGTTTTTCCGAGAATAATTTTCCATTGTGAGTTGATAATCTCCTTTCTCATCTTCATTATACCCTCTTTATTTAAAATTGTCTTAAAAAAATTCAAAATGTTGAAAATTTCATATAAAGCGATTGAAAATTGATTGAAAAATTACCTTTTACAAAAAATCAGCTCCATCCTTGTCTGTCCTGTTAGCAGATAGAAAGAGCTGATTCACTTATAAGGAAGGAACTAGGAAAGATGTGCTTGCGCAACAGCTAATCGTGCAGCAGGAACGCGATAAGGTGAGCAAGAAACATAAGTAATGCCAATCTCTTGGAAGAAAGGAATAGAAGCTGGATCTCCTCCGACTTCACCGCAAATGCCAATTGGAAGTTCTGGCTTCACTTGACGAGCTTTAGAAATAGCTATTTTCATGAGCTCGCCCACTCCAGCTCGGTCAATGGTTTGGAATGGATCAAATGACATGATTTCTCCCTCTTTGTAATGCTGGATAAATTTTCCAATATCATCACGAGAAAAACCATAGGTCATTTGTGTCAAGTCATTGGTACCAAAACTAAAGAAGTCTGCTTCCTCGGCTAGTTGGTCAGCGATGAAACAAGCGCGTGGCAGTTCAATCATTGTACCGATTTCATAAGGGAATGGCTGCATGTGATGTTCCTTGAAAATCTTATCAATATGCTGACAAAGAGATGTTTTGATTGAAACCAACTCCGCCTTTTCTGCGATTAAAGGAATCATGATTTCTGGTTTAATGACCATACCTTCTTTTGCTAGTCTTATAGCGCTATTAAAAATGGCTTCTACCTGCATTTTATAAATTTCAGGCTGTGTAATTCCCAAGCGGCAACCACGATGTCCTAGCATTGGGTTCGTTTCTTGTAGAGAAGTGATTTTCCGCGTTAGTGTATCAAGAGGTACTTGCAATTTCCCGGATAATTGCTCAATTTCCTGTTGTGTTTTTGGCAAAAATTCGTGCATAGGCGGATCTAGTAAACGGACAATCATCGGTTTATCTTGAATGGTTTGATACATCTGATAGAAATCTTCTTCTTGGAAAGCTAAAAGTGTCATTAAAGCAGACTTAGTTTCGATTTCATTCGTTGATAAAATCAATCTGCGCATTTCTAAAATCCGTTCCTCACCAAAGAACATGTGCTCTGTACGAGCCAGACCAATTCCCTTGGCACCAAATTGAACAGCTGTTTTCAAATCTTGAATGGTTTCAGCATTCGCTCGAACGGTTAGCTGTGCAATTTCATCTGCCCAAGAAAGGAACATCTGTAATTCGTCATTATTATCAATCATAGTGGTTGGAATGCTTCCAATGTAGAGTTTGCCGGAAGTGCCATCTACAGAAAGGATGTCTCCCTCTTTTAAGGTTACCTTACCGCATACAAGTGTTTTTCCGTCTTCGTTGATAGATAATTCTCCGCATCCTGCGACACAACAAGTGCCCATGCCACGAGCTACAACAGCTGCATGAGAAGTCATACCACCGTGACTGGTCACGATTGCTTGACTGACCACCATTCCTTCAATATCCTCGGGAGAAGTTTCTTGGCGAACCAAAATTACTTTCTTTCCAAGTGCATGAAATTCTTTGGCGCGCTCGGCGGTAAAGACAATTTCTCCTGTTGCGGCACCTGGACTAGCAGGAAGTCCCTGAGTTAAGTGATGAGCTGATGTTAAAGCTTTTTCTTCAAAAACAGGGTGAATCAGTTGGTCAATGGTAGAAGGACTGACTCGCAAGAGAGCTTTTTGCTTTGAAATCATTTTTTCATCTACTAAATCCAAAGCGATTTTTAAACTTGCTTTAGCCGTCCGCTTCCCATTTCGCGTTTGCAGAATATAAAGTTTCTCTTTTTCAATGGTAAATTCAATATCCTGCATATCTTTGTAGTGCTTTTCAAGAATCTTGGCGTAGTTGCAGAAATCCTCATAGGCTTGCGGTAAGATTCGTTTAAGAGCGTCAATGGGCTCTGGAGTCCGAATACCAGCTACGACATCTTCTCCTTGGGCATTGAGGAGAAATTCCCCAAACAGATGAGGTTCACCAGTAGCAGGATTTCTGGTGAAAACAACGCCCGTGCCACTTTTTTGGTCGCTATTGCCAAACACCATACTCTGAACATTGACGGCCGTACCTAAATCATGTGGAATGTGGTTTAGTTCACGGTAAACTTTAGCGCGTGGGTTGTTCCATGATTTGAATACCGCTTTGATAGCAGCGTAAAGTTGCTCTTTAGGGCTTTGTGGGAAATTTTGATAGTGTTCCTGATAGACTTCTTTATATTGTTGAATAAGTGATTGGTGTTCTTCTTTTGAAAAGTCATTGACCTTCTTATTCAATTGTTTTTCGGTTTTTTCTAAACATTGGTCAAATTCTTCTTTGGGAATGCCGTAAACGACATCAGCAAACATCTGCAATAAACGCCGATAACAATTGTAAGCGAAATTGGCATTTGTCGCATCTGCTAAAGTCTGAACACGCAAGTCATTTAGCCCAAGATTGAGAATCGTGTCCATCATACCAGGCATGGAAATTTTAGCTCCGCTACGGACAGAAACCAGTAGTAGTGAGGGTTCGTTCCCCATGAAAAATTTATTCGTTTTGGTTTCTAGTTTAGTAATCGCTTTCAAAATTTCCTCTTTTAAAATAGATTCAAAAAAGGAAGGAGTTTCTAAATAACGCAGACAACTTTGAGTTGTAATCGTAAATCCCTCAGGTACAGGTAGTCCCAAATGGGTCATTTCTGCCAAATTGGCACCCTTACCACCTAGTAGCGCCTTGTCTTCAGCGCGTCCTTCTTCAAAAGAATAAATCCATTTATCCATTTTTGCCTCCAATTTATTAAATGTGTGTCATAATAAAAGACAAATACATTGTAATATACGTCATATATGTTTGTCAACTGAAAAAACCAATCATAAATCGTTGACAAACGAGTTTTATTTGTTATAATATGACACATAATAATGATTTGAAATTGATATTGGAAAAGGAGTAAAAGTTGAAATTAACAAAACGACAAAAAGAGATCGTTGAAATTGTAAAGAAAGATCAACCGGTTAGCGGTGAAAAAATCTCAGAACTGCTAGATGTGTCTAGGGCAACTTTGCGCTCAGATTTATCCTTTCTAACCTTAGTGGGGATTTTAAAAGCAAGTCCGAAAGTTGGCTACACTTATGCTGGTTCGGATTTGGAAACGCTCTTTTTCTTTGATACTTTTCAGAAGAAAGTTGAAGATGTCATGACCTCACCAGTATTGGTGACGCACGATTCGTTTATTCAAGATGCCATTATTACTTTATTTATGTATGATTCAGATGTTCTCTATGTGATAGATGAAAAAAAGCAATTGCTGGGCATTTTGTCGCGAAAGGATTTGTTAAGAGCGGCGCTCAATGCCAATATTGATGTGACACCGGTAGCTGTTTGCATGACCAGAATGCCGCATATAAAAACCTGCCATAAAGATTTGAATATCCTTGAAGCTGCGGCACTTTTGCAGGATTTTGCCATTGATTCCTTGCCTGTTGTGGAGGAGCAAAATGAAGGTCATATTATCGGAACAATTACTAAATCAGCCTTGTTGGACTTTATTATCCAAGAAGCTAGAAATGCAGAAGTGAATAGATAAAAAAGGAGTTTTCATGAAACAAGAGATTACCATTTACGCCATTTCTGATTCTTTGGGAGGAACATCCCAAAAATTACTGTCAGCCGTTATGGCTCAATACCCAGATTTGATTTTTAATAATAGCTATCGGTTTCCTTTTATCAATAAAGAATCTGAATTGTTGGATATTTTGCAGGATGCTATCAAAGATGACGCAGTTGTTATCAGCACGTTGGTAGATAGCCATTTAGCTGCAACAGCTAGAGAATTTAGCAGGGTCAATCATTTATCTTATTTGGATTTGATGAATCCGTTTTTTGAGATTATCAAGGAAAAAACAGGTACTCAACCGATTGAAGTTCCGGGAGTCCTGCACCGTTTGGACACGGAATATTTCAATAAAATCTCTGCTATTGAATTTGCTGTTAAATATGACGACGGCAAGAATCCGCAAGGATTTTTGGAGTCAGACCTTGTGATTCTAGGAGTTTCTAGGACTTCCAAGACTCCGCTCAGTATCTATTTAGCTAATAAAGGTTACAAAGTGTCCAATCTTCCCTTGATTCCAGAGGTTCCGCTACCGCAAATCTTGGATAAAGTAGATAGAAGAAGAATGATTGGGCTGGTTTGTGAACCGGATAAATTGGTCAAAGTAAGAAGTAACCGTTTGGATGCGCTCGGTTTGACACAAGCTACAAGCTATACAGATGTAGAAAAAATTTATGAAGAATTGGATTATTCTAAAAAAGTATTTCAAAAATATCAAGCACATGTTATCAATATGACAGATAAATCTATTGAAGAAACGGCTTGCATCATTGAAGAACATTTAAAATCTCTAGCTTCAAAATAAGAATTAAAGCCCTAAGGTGCTGTATTTAAACGAGGTGAACGAATGGAGCAATACAAACGAATTTTATTAAAAGAGTTTGATTCCAAGCAAAAGGTCATTACAGAGTTAATCAATCTGGAAGCTATTTTAAATTTGCCAAAAGGGACAGAATTGTATCTTAGCGATATTCACGGTGAGTTTGAGGCTTTTGACTACATCTTAAGAACCTGTGCGGGGAATCTGAATGAAAAAATCAATGACTGCTTTGGAGAGGATTTATCAAAAGCGGAAAAAGACAAGCTGACCTTGATGATTGCTTACCCTCAGGAAGTTTTGAGCGATGATTTTCTTTATCCTTTGAAAGATAAAAGATGGTATGGAGAAATTATTCAAAACTTGTTGACTTTGCTAGCTTTTGTAGCAGCCAAATACACACGCTCTAAAGTAAGGAAAGCCTTGCCGCCACAATATGCTTATGTGATTGAAGAATTGCTCTATACAGATCGCAATCTGCCGGATAGTAATATTTATTTTGAAACGATTCAGAACTATTTGATTGATCTAGGCGAGGCAAGTCAGTTTATTTCGGCATTAGCAAAAGTAATTCGGCAGTTAATCATTGATCATCTTCATATAGTCGGCGATATTTTTGACCGAGGGGCAGCCGCAGATAAAGTAATGAATGAAATCATGGCTTATCATTCTGTTGATATTCAGTGGGGCAATCACGATATTATCTGGATGGGGGCTTTCTTCGGATCAAAAGAATGCTTGCTTATTCTCTTGCGAATAGCTGCTAGATATGGCTATCTTTACGATATTGAGAGAGCTTATGGTCTCAATCTAAGACCGCTCGTTCTTTTTGCCGAAAAGACTTATTCTGAAAATGCAAAGTTCAAACCAAAATTAGGAAAAAGAAGCGATAGCTATTCTCCTAAAGAAATCCTCCAGCTGGAAAAGGTTCACCAAGCACTAGCAATCATTCAGTTTAAATTGGAAAATCAACTGATTAAAAGGCGACCGGAGTTTGATATGGCTCAACATCTTACTCTTGATAAGATTGATTACTGGGAAGAGAGTATTCTAGTTGAAGAAAAGAAGCATTTTTTAGCTAATACTTGCTTTCAAACAATCAATCCTCAACAGCCAGATCAGCTAACAGCCGAGGAAGAAGAAGTGGTTGTTACTTTGCTGGATTCATTCCAGCATTCTATTCAGCTCAAGAACCACATTTCTTTTTTGATGAACAAGGGTTCCATGTATAAGATTTATAACAACCATCTCCTTTTTCATGGTTGCATTCCTTTGGAAGAATCTGGCGATTTTCAACCTTTGCAAATCAATGAAATTCGCTATACTGGCAAAGAATTGCTCGACTTTTTTGAATATCACATTCGAGAAAGTTCTAAAAATCCAGAGATTCAAGACGATTTCTCAACGGATCTTATCTGGTACTGTTGGAATGGAAAACTATCTCCCTTGTTTGGCAAGGACAAGATGACCACCTTAGAGCGTTATTTTATTGAGGATAAGGAAACGCACGTTGAAAAGGAAAATCCCTATTTCTCCTATCGGAATTCTGCTAAGATTTGCAAGTTGATTTTGGAAGAATTCGGGCTCTTTTCTGAAGATTCTAGGATTGTAAATGGGCATACACCTGTAAAAACATTGAAAGGCGAATCTCCAATCCGAGGAGAAGGCATGCTATTTGTCATTGACGGTGGGTTGTGTGAAGCCTACCAAAAGAAAACGGGAATTGCTGGTTATTCCTTGCTCAATAATTCATATGGTTTTCAAATTGTCACACACCAACCTTTTCAAAATGTGCAAAAAATGATTGAGAAGGCTGTAGATCTCTCATCATTGAAGAGAGTGATTGAACATGTCCGTGAGCGAACTTTGATAAAATCAACGACAATCGGACAAAGTCTCATCGAACAACAACAGGAACTATCTGCTCTCTTGCATGAATTTTATGATTAACCTTTACGGCTCTCCAAGCCAAAACTTGGAGGGCCTTTTCATTTCAAGTTTTGCTGTTGTCCCCATTTCTTTTTCGTGTTACAATAGGAGTATTGAAATGGAGAGGTTTAAGATGATTTATTTAGACAATTCAGCAACAACCAAGCCTTACCCAGAGGCTTTGGCTACCTATACAGAAGTTGCTTCTAAAATTTGGGGAAATCCTTCTAGTCTCCACAGTTTGGGCAATCAGGCGACCCGCTTGTTAGATGCATCTCGCAGGCAAATTGCGGAGCTTCTCGGTAAATCCTCTCAAGAGATTTTCTTTACGTCTGGAGGGACGGAAGGCGATAATTGGGTTATCAAGGGTGTGGCTTTTGAAAAAGCGCGTTATGGCAAGCATATCATTGTGTCTGCTATTGAGCATCCAGCAGTGAAAGAATCCGCTCTCTGGCTGACGCAGCAAGGTTTTGAAGTGGATTTTGCGTCTGTTGATAAAAAAGGTTTTGTAGATGTTGAAAAATTAGCTACCCTTATCCGATCGGATACGACTTTAATTTCAGTTATGGCGGTCAACAATGAAATCGGCTCTGTTCAACCAATTGCAGCTATTTCAGAACTTTTAGCGGACAAGCCAACTATTTCTTTTCATGTGGATGCGGTTCAAGCCATGGCCAAGATTCCAACGGAAAATTATTTAACTGATCGCGTAGACTTTGCAACATTTTCCAGTCATAAATTTCATGGCTTACGGGGTGTTGGTTTTGTCTATATCAAGTCTGGTAAGAAAATCAGTCCGCTGTTGAATGGTGGTGGTCAAGAATCAGACAAGCGTTCTACGACTGAAAATTTGGCGGGTATTGCAGCAACTGCAAAAGCCTTGCGCATGTCTATGGAAAATTTGGAAGTCTTCATCACACGAACGACCAAGATGAAAGAGGTTATCTTAGAAGAGCTAGCTAAGTATCCTGATGTGACGATTTTTTCAGGAATAGAAGAGTTTGCGCCCCATATCCTGACTTTTGGGATTAAAGGCGTACGAGGTGAAGTAGTGGTTCATGCTTTTGAAGAGTATGACATTTATATATCTACTACGAGTGCTTGTTCCTCTAAAGCTGGCAAACCAGCTGGAACTTTGATAGCCATGGGTGTTGAAAAATCCCTGGCTCAAACGGCTGTGCGAATTAGTCTGGATGTCGATAATGATATGAGTCAGATTGAGCAATTCCTGACAACGTTTAAACTCATTTATGAAAAAACTAGAAAAGTAAGGTAAACAATGCAATATTCAGAAATTATGGTTCGTTACGGCGAGCTTTCAACCAAAGGAAAAAATCGCATGCGTTTTATTAACAAATTGAAACGCAATATGCAAGCAGTCCTCTCTGTTCACCCAGATGTGCATGTGAAAGCAGACCGAGATCGTGCACATGTCTATCTTCACGGAACGGACTATCAACCTGTTGCAGAATCGCTTAAACAAATTTTTGGGATTCAAAATTTCTCTCCGTCTTATAAGATTGAAAAATCAGTTCCTGCTTTGGTTGAAGCGGTGCAGACAATTATGAAAGAAATTTATAAAGAGGGGATGACTTTCAAGATTGCCAGCAAACGCAGTGACCACAATTTTGAATTGGATAGTCGTGAATTGAACCAGACCTTGGGAAATGCAGTCTTTGATGCGATTCCACATGTTCAAGTCAAGATGAAAGCGCCAGATATTACACTGCAAGTAGAAATCCGCGAAGAAGCAGCCTATCTGTCCTATGAAACGATTCGTGGAGCAGGTGGTCTTCCTGTCGGAACATCTGGAAAAGGCGTGCTGATGTTGTCAGGTGGGATTGATTCACCCGTTGCAGGCTATCTAGCTCTAAAACGCGGGGTGGATATTGAAGCGGTGCATTTTGCTAGCCCCCCTTATACAAGTCCCGGTGCTCTCAAAAAGGCGCAAGATTTGACGCGCAAATTAACCAAATTTGGTGGCAATATTCAATTTATTGAAGTGCCATTTACGGAAATTCAAGAAGAAATCAAAGCGAAAGCACCAGAAGCTTATCTGATGACCTTAACTCGTCGTTTTATGATGCGGATCACGGATCGCATTCGTGAAGAACGCGGTGGGCTCGTTATCATCAACGGAGAAAGCCTTGGTCAAGTTGCCAGCCAAACGCTAGAAAGCATGCAAGCGATTAATGCTGTCACTAACACTCCCATTATTCGCCCAGTTGTGACCATGGATAAGCTGGAAATCATTGACATTGCTGAAAAGATTGATACCTTTAATATCTCAATTCAGCCCTTTGAAGATTGCTGTACCATTTTTGCCCCAGATCGTCCGAAAACCAATCCAAAGATAAAAAATGCAGAGCAATACGAAGCACGTATGAATGTGGAAAAATTAGTGGAACGTGCTGTTGCTGGTATCATCATTACTGAAATCACACCAGAAGCAGAAACAGACGAAGTGGATGAGATGATTGAGGGCTTGTTGTAATAAGAACGGATTTTGAGATTGGAAGTTATTCTGGGAAATTATTAAAAATTACTAAAAGCTACTGAGTTAGTCTTTTGATAAAAAATACTTGCCAAAGGCTATCAGAAATGCTATACTTAGAGAGTTGACTATGCACAGCCTGTGCAACCGCTCGAACATCGTCTAAGTGGTTCGTCCCACGATGCTAGGCGAGTCTTCACAAAATTAGGGGAAACCCGTAAAATTCATAGGAGGTGCATAATGAGCACATACGCAATCATTAAAACTGGCGGCAAACAAGTTAAAGTTGAAGTTGGTCAAGCAGTTTACGTTGAAAAATTGGACGTTGAAGCTGGTCAAGATGTAACATTTGACGAAGTTGTTCTTGTTGGTGGTGAAAACACTGTTGTCGGAACTCCGCTTGTTTCTGGAGCTACTGTTGTTGGAACTGTTGAAAAGCAAGGAAAACAAAAGAAAGTTGTTACTTACAAGTACAAACCTAAAAAAGGTAGCCATCGTAAACAAGGTCACCGACAACCATATACTAAGGTTGTCATCAATGCAATCAACGCTTAATTTTTAAGGAGAGCACATGATACAAGCAGTCTTTGAACGAGCCGAGGATGGTGAGCTGAGGAGTGCAGAAATTACTGGACACGCCGAAAGTGGCGAATACGGCTTTGATGTCGTGTGTGCGTCGGTTTCTACGCTTGCCATAAATTTCATCAATTCGATTGAAAAATTCGCAGGCTATGAACCAATCTTAGAATTAAACGAAGAAGAAGGTGGATTCTTACGGGTAGAGATTCCTACAGATATTCCATCTCACCAAAGAGAAATGACTCAGCTTTTCTTTGAATCATTCTTCTTGGGTATGGCAAACTTATCGGAGGACTCAGCTGAGTTCGTCCAGACAAGAGTTATCACAGAAAACTAACACGGAGGAAAAACATTATGTTGAAAATGAATCTTGCGAACCTGCAACTTTTCGCTCATAAAAAAGGTGGAGGTTCTACATCTAACGGACGTGATTCACAAGCAAAACGTCTTGGAGCTAAAGCAGCTGACGGACAAACTGTAACTGGTGGATCTATTCTTTACCGTCAACGCGGTACTCACATCTATCCAGGTGTCAACGTTGGACGCGGTGGAGATGACACTTTGTTTGCAAAAGTTGAAGGCGTTGTACGCTTTGAACGCAAAGGTCGCGATAAAAAACAAGTTTCTGTTTACCCAATTGCGAAATAAGAATTTAAAGACCCGTGCCTCTAAATGGTGTGGGCCTTTCTTTTGAAGCTGGTAATCTGAAAAGAAGAGAAAGTATACATAAAATAATTATAAATTATCTATATTCTAAGATAGCTGTAATTTTTTTGCGGCTATCTTTGTTTTGACTACATTTTTTATATGTATTTTATAATAATATTAGTTGAATTATTCGGAACAGCAAAGTATAATATAATATGTAGGTTTATTCAATTTTTTAAGGATTGATAACAGTTTTATATAGTCTGTTACCAATCCATAATAAAAAATTGTATGAATATTTCACAACGAAAGGAATGCACAAGGTGAAAAGTTTTAAACTTTATAATGGGAAACGAGATAAATTCTCTTTGCGGAAGAAGAATGTCGGTCTGGTTTCCATTGCTATTGCTACTCTAGCTCTTTATGGAATTGTAGGAGGAAGTCAAACGACTTATGCTGAAGAGCAAAACAGTACTAGCGGTCAAGTTACAAATGTCTCTGCTCCCACAGAGGATGCAAAGACAGAAAAAGTATCTACTACTACATCATCAACGGTAGCAGAAGCTTCTTCAGCTAGTAGTTTTCCAAGAGTAGAAAATACAAGTGTGGGTAGTACTCAGACTGCCTCAGAATTTCAAAATTCTAGTGCAGAAAGTGCACCGTCAGAGAATTCATCAATGTCAAGCGATGGTGGTTTGTTAACAAATGGAGAATCTTCAAAATCAGCTAAAACTCCAAATATTGAGGGAACAACTCCTGAAAACACAGCGCCAAAGTCTGACGAAACAATTGTTGAAAGCACAATACCTAAAACACGAGCAGCACGTACCCGTAGAAGTGTCGCAGAATCTTCTTCTCATATTTCAAACTTTTCAGTAACGGTTACGACGAAAGACGGAACAGTTATGAATGCGGGAGATACGAAAACCCTACCTGCTCAAGAAGTTTCTTTCGAAAAGGTTCAAATGACTTTTAAAATTAAGCAGGATGGAACGCTGAAAGCTGGAGATAAGATTCGGATTCCAGTCAAATTGGAAAATAACGCTTATGCTGCTTATTATGCAAATCTTGGCTCTGGGACAGCAGAAACGATTCCTGGTGTTGGAACTATCAAATTTGATTTTTCTAAAAAGGACAATCTTGCGTATGAGATTACATTGAATAGTGAATTTGCATCACTTTCAAATGGGCAAGAAAAAACGGTTAATGTTAATTTTAGTGCTGCAAATGGTGCCAAATTTACAGCTCAAAAAAGTAAAAATAATATTGTATTGAACATTAACGGATCAACTTTTACTTTTAAACCTGTACAGAGAACATTTCCTAAATCTGAGGGAAATTTTGCTGTGTACAACGGTGCTAGTAGTGATGCGGCAAATTCAATCAAAATAGGTACTTCAACTGGTGATGCAAACTATTATAACAACATGCTATCTAGTGATGGTCAAACACCAGGAAATACAAATATTCCCAAGGGAGATATCATCACTATTCATCGCATAAAACTAGAAAATGGTTCAAAGATTATTAAAATAAAGCCAGAGCCTCATCGCATCACTAGTACTTTAGCCATTAGTGAAGATGGTAAATACCTTGTTAAGAATGATACATCTACATCTATAGCAATTACTAACGAAAATGAAAATAAGTTAATTACTCTTCCACCTAAATCAACAGATGCAGATATTTTAAAGGCATTAAAGAAAGCAGGAAAAAATTCTTCAGTTGTCATTGATAATGGTGATGGTACCTACACTATTGCCACTAACTTAGGTAAAATGATTGGTGAAGGTGCGACGACTTATCATGATATTCATCCTGCAGATGATTATGGAACGTTTGGAGATCGATATCAGGAAGTTGATAGGACTGATGTGGTGAATGCTAAAGTAAATTCTATTTTAGCTAAAACATCTGCTATTCAGGGTACAGGGCATTCGACTTGACTTATGTTTGCGGATTCCTCGATTAATAATACGATTACTGGTAATTCCAAAAGTTATAGTGTAAATGATGATGGAACTGAAAATGAAATTAAATCAGAAAAGATTAGTGCTACTACTAAGCCGTCTAATGCACGCTCACAAGGGCAAACAAAAATAACTGTACAGTATGTAGATACAGCTGGGAACCAAATTGCGACACAAAATTATCAATATGGTTATCCAGGAGGAACATTACATACACAGTCACCTAATTATACTGCTAAACCGCAAAATATACCTGGTTATACACTTGTAACTACGCCTAAGTCAATTCCTTCTATACAAGGAACCCAATTAACAGGAAATCAATCGATAGCTTTTAATAGTTCTGATCAAGTCTTTTATTACGTCTATACTGTTAATAAATCTAACGCTAAGGTGACTTATATTGATGATGATGACAATCATAAAGTTCTTGAAACAAAAGAACTGACTGGAGATTATAATACTACGGATCCATATAGAACAGCTGAAACCATTAAGACGTATACCGATCGAAATTATGAACTTGTTTCAGACAATTATCCAGCAAATGGTGTGACTTACAATGAAACCCTTCAAACCTTTGAAGTTCATTTGAAACACAAAAAGACTTCAGTAACAGAAGAAAAGACGGTTAAGGAAACTATCCATTATACATACGAGGATGGTGCACCAGCAGCTCCAGACCACACTAGCAGCTTAAAATTCACCAGAACAGCAACAACTGACCTTGTTACAAATGTTACAACTGGTGATTGGACAGCGGAAAATGGAACAAGTTTTGCGGCAGTAACATCACCAGCAATCAAAGGCTACACTCCAGATTTAGCAGAGGTTCCAGCGGTTGATAACATTACTTCTGATAGTCCAAATATCGAAAAGACAGTTGTTTATACAGCTAATCAAGAAAAAGCCCAAGTTCGCTATATAGATGATACGACGGGTGCAACTCTTGAAACAAAAGAATTAACTGGTGATTATAATACAACGGATGATTACAGAACAACTGAAACAATTAAAAAATATACAGATAAAAATTATGAATTAGTTTCAGATAATTATCCAAGTAATGGTGTAACTTACGATACTACTTATAAAAAATTTGAAGTTCATCTACGTCATAAGGTGGTTTCAGTTCAAGAAACAAAGACTGTCACAGAGACCATCAAGTATGTTTATGAAGACAACACGCAGGCAGCGGCTACTAAGGTTCAGACTTTGAACTTTGAGCGGATTAACACCAAGGATCTGGTGACTAATAATATTGTCTATAAGGGTCCTTGGATCCCGTCTACCGGAACCTTCTCAGAGGTAGTTTCTCCAAAGGTCGATGGTTATACACCAGATAAGGCAACTGTAGCAGCCGTTGAACAGATTACGGGAGATAGCGCAGATATTGAAGAAACGGTTACCTATAAAGCAGATAAGCAAAAAGTGACTTACACCATCATTGATGATACTGCTCATAAAACGCTGAAAGATAAGGAAGTGCTGACTAGCGGAGACTCTGATACTCCTCTTTCAGATAGTGCACGAGCAAAATATGATTCAATCGTGAATGCTTATCTGGCCCAAGGCTATGAATTGGTTTCAAAAGACGAATTACCAGCTAAGTTCGACCTTGATAGCAGTCATGATCAAAACGTGACGGTTCACTTGAAGCATGGCACAACTGATATCCAAGAAACCAAGAAAGTGAGCTTGACAGTTCATTACCACGGGGCAGGCGACCAAACACCGGCAGACCATGTGCAGACAGCGACTTGGACGCGTACAGTAACGACAGATAAGATTACAGGTACGGAAGTCTCAACAACACCTTGGAAAGCGGATAAGGCAAACTATGATGCTGTTCCGTCTCCAATGATTCCTGGTTATAGCGTGGATGTCGAGACAGTACCGTCTGAAGCAGTTACTCAAGAGAATATTGTTAAGGATGTATATTACACAATCCAAACGCAAAAAGTTACTTACACAGTTGTAGATGAGACAACAGGTCAGACTCTGGAAAATCAGGTTGAATTGACAACAGGCGAGTCTGGTACTGCTCTTCCAGCTGCTACGAAAACGAAATACGACACCGTAGTCGCAGGTTATTTAGCACAAGGTTACGAAGTGGTTGCCAAGGATGAATTGCCAGCTCAGTTTGACACCGACAGCAGCGTGGACCAAAACGTGGTGATTCGCTTGAAACATAGAGTGTCAACTTCTACAGAAACCAAAACCGTTACCCAAACCATCAACTACCTCTACGAGGATGACAATACACCAGCAGCTCCAGAGAAGAAAACGGCCTTGACTTTCACTAGAGAAGTGAAAACAGATGAAGTGACGAAGGATGTTACAACAGGGGCATGGGGACCATCTACTGGCACCTTCCCAGAGGTAGTTTCTCCAACTGTTGATGGCTACACGCCAGATAAGGCTAAAGTTGACGCAGAAACCGTAACTGCTGATCAGGCGGATATCAAGGTTACGGTTAAATACAAGGCCGACAAGCAAAAAGTCACTTACACTATTATTGATGATACGACCCACACTACTTTAAAGAACAAGGTAGAGTTGACAACTGGAGATTCTGGTGCAAATCTTCCTGCTGATGTGCAGACGAAGTATGATAAAGCCGTTGATGATTATCTTGCTAAAGGTTATGAATTGGTATCTAAGGACGAGCTTCCTACTCAGTTTGACACAGATAGTAGCGTAGACCAAAATGTAGTTGTTCACTTGAAACATAAAGTGACAACATCTACGGAAAAGAAAACTGTTACTGAAACAATTCATTATGTTTATAAGGATGGTAGCCAAGCAGCAGAAAGTCATAAAGCTACACTAGACTTTGCTAGAGAAGTGAGGACTGATGAAGTAACAAAAGCTGTTACAAAAGGTGCATGGTCTCCAAGTACAAGTACTTTTGCGGCAGTCACTTCTCCAATAATTGCAGGTTACACAGCTGACAAACCAGTTGTTGAAGCTGTTGATGGTATCATAGGTGATAGTAAAGATGTGGTTGTAAAAGTCACATATACAGCTGATAAGCAAAAAGTCACTTATACAGTCATTGATGAAACGACACAAAAAACTTTGGAAAACCAAGTAGAATTAACGACTGGTGATTCGGATTCTGCCCTTCCAACAACTGCTAAAACGAAGTATGATCAAATTGTCAAAGGATATACAGATAAAGGCTATGAGTTAATCTCTAAAGATGATTTACCAGCCAAGTTTGACAAGGATAGCACGAAAGATCAAAACGTTGTCATTCGTCTGAAACATAGTACAACAGATAACAAAGAAAGCAAGAAAGTGAGCTTGACGGTTCGCTATCATGGAGCTGGTAGCCAAACACCAGCCAACAATGTGCAAACGGCAACTTGGACACGGACGGTGACAAAAGACAAGGTGACGGGCGATGTTGTGAAAACCACAGATTGGACAGCAGATAAAGCAAATTATAATGCTGTTCCATCGCCAGTAATTCCTGGATACACGGTTGATGTGGCAACTGTGGCAGCAGAAAAAGTCACGCAAGAAGATATTGTTAAAGATGTTCATTATGGTATTCAAACTCAAAAAGTGACTTATACAGTTATTGATGACACAACCGGTACGACTTTAGAAAACCAAGTAGAATTGACGACAGGTCATTCAGGTACAAACCTACCAACTGACGCACAAACGAAATACGATCGAATTGTCAAAGGTTATACTGATAAGGGTTATGAATTGGTTTCTAAGGACGATCTTCCAGCTCAGTTTGATAAAGATAGCAGCGTGGACCAAAATGTGGTGGTTCATTTAAAACATAAAGTAACAACATCTAGTGAGATTAAAACTGTCAAGGAAACGATTCATTATGTTTATCAAAACGGTAGCGAAGCAAGATCAAGTTATGGTACTTCATTGAGTTTTACTCGAGAAGTGAAAACGGATGAGGTGACAAAACTTTCCACTAAAGGCTCTTGGTCACCCGTTACAGGAACTTTCGCAGCGGTCACTTCCCCAATGATTACAGGTTATACAGCTGATAAACCAATTGTTGCAGCTGTTGATGGTATCACAGGTGATAGTGAGGATATCGTTGAAACAGTTGTTTATAAAGCTAATCAAGAAAGGGCCCAAGTTCGCTATATTGATGATACAACGGGTGCAACTCTTGAAACGAAAGAATTAACTGGTGATTATAATACAACGGATTCTTACAGAACAGCGGACACGATCTCTCATTATACAAGTCAAGGCTATGAGCTTGTTTCAGATAATTATCCAAGTACGGGTGTAATTTATAATGAAACTTATCAAAAATTTGAAGTTCACTTGAAACATGGCACAGCAGAAAGTCAAGAAAGCAAGAAAGTGAGCTTGACGGTTCGCTATCATGGAGCAGGTAGCCAGACGCCAGCCGATAATGTGCAAACAGCAACTTGGACACGGACGGTGACAAAAGACAAGGTGACGGGCGATGTTGTGAAGGCAACGGATTGGACAGCAGATAAAGCAAATTATAATGCTATTCCATCGCCAGTAATTCCAGGATATACAGTAGATGTGGCAACAGTTCCGCAAGAAAAAGTCACGCAAGAAGATATTGTTAAAGATGTTCATTATGGTATTCAAACTCAAAAAGTAACTTATACAGTTATTGATGATACGACAGGCACCACTCTGGAAAACCAAGTAGAGTTGACGACGGGAGAGTCAGATTCAGCTCTTCCAGCAGCTGCTAAAACGAAGTATGGTCAAGTTGTCAAAGGGTACACAGATAAAGGCTATGAATTGGTTTCTAAAGACGAATTACCAGCTAAGTTCGACCTTGATAGCAGTCATGATCAAAACGTGACGGTTCACTTGAAACATGGCACAGCAGAAAGTCAAGAAAGCAAGAAAGTGAGCTTGACGGTTCGTTATCATGGAGCAGGTAGCCAGACGCCAGCCGATAATGTACAAACAGTAACTTGGACACGGACGGTGACGAAAGATAAGGTAACGGGAGATGTTGTGAAGACTACGGATTGGGTAGCTGACAAGGCAACCTATGACGCTGTTCCATCTCCAGTCATTCCAGGCTACACAGTAGATGTGGCAACTGTTTCGGCAGAAACAGTCACTCAAGAGGATATGGTTAAGGATGTTTATTATACTGCGATCCCAGTAACTCCAGATAAACCAACTCCTCCAGTAGTTCCGTCAACGCCGGACAAGCCAACTACTCCGACAGTTGTACCAACGACTCCTACAAAAGCAACTCCAACGAAAACAGAAATCTTGCCAAGCACAGGTGATTCTCAAGTTGGTCCAACGCTTGCAACGCTGACGGGCGTAAGTTTACTTTTATCAGCTTTCGGTTATATTGGTCGTCGAAAAAAAGAAGATTGATGAATCTTTTGTAAACATATAAAAGTGATCTAAAGGTTGAATCATTCGATAGAAAGGATAAGCTTCACAAGCAACCTAATGTGGTTGATTTGTGGGGCTTCTTTTTTTATAAAAATATTGAAACAAGATTCTTGACAAAAGAAAAGCTTCATGGTTTAATATACCCCATAAGGGTATAAACGGAGGTGCTTATGTTTCACTTATTTACGAAAATAGATAGTATTTCTACAAGTGAATTGGAACAAAAATTAAAAGAGAAGATTCAACTGCTAGATGTACGAACACCGTCTGAATATCGGCGTGGTCATATCAAAGGCGCGAAGAATGTCCCACTCAATGAAATCGCAAGATACACGCCAGCAACAAATGAAACACTGTATGTCATTTGCCATTCCGGTGTGCGGAGCAAAATGGCAGCCAAAAAGCTAAAGAAAAAAGGCTACGATGTTGTCAATGTTCAAGGCGGTATGAGTGCTTGGACTGGAAAAGTTGTTTAAAAGTGATAAAGGAGGAAGTTGAATGAAAATTATCATTGTTGGTGGAGTTGCAGGTGGAATGTCTGCAGCGACGCGTTTAAGACGGCTAAAAGAAGACGCTGAGATTATTATTTTTGAAAAGGGGCCATTCGTTTCCTTTGCGAACTGTGGTCTGCCTTACTATGTTTCTGGAGAAATTGCTGAGCGGGAAGACTTGTTAGTGCAAACGCCTGAGAGTTTAAAGGCACGCTTTCGTTTAGATGTGCGACCTTTCCATGAAGTGACGGCTATCTCACCAGATCAACATATAGTGACGGTTCGGCATGACGGAAAGGAATTTACAGAGAGTTATGATAAGTTGATTTTATCGCCGGGGGCAAAGCCTTTTGTGCCTCCAATTGAAGGTTTGGAAACAGCTGAAAATACCTATACTTTACGTAATGTTCCTGACCTAGATGAGATTATGTTAGCTTTGGAGAAAGAACCAAAAGAAGCTGTGGTGATTGGGGCTGGATTCATTGGACTTGAAATGGCAGAAAATCTTCGTAAGCGTGGTTTGAATGTGACAATTGTTGAGAAAGCACCGCATGTTTTGCCACCGCTTGATGAAGAAATGGCTGCTTTTGTTCAGGCTGAATTGTTGAAAAACGGCATTCAAGTAGTTACTTCTCAGTCTGCTACGCGGTTTGAGGACAAGGGAAAGGTCATTGTACTGGAGAATGGGCAAAAAATTGTTTCTGATGTGACCATTTTATCTGTCGGGGTGCAACCAGAGAATGCTTTAGCACAGGTAGCAGGTATTGAGCTGGGATTGCGTGGCGGTATCTTAGTCAATGAGCGTTATGAAACCAGTCGACCTGATATTTATGCAGTCGGCGATGCGATTGTTGTCAAGCAAGAAGTTACAGGAGAAGATGCACTGATTTCATTGGCTTCGCCTGCTAATCGTCAAGGTCGTCAAGTGGCGGATGTGATTGCTGGAGTAGCTCGAAAGAATAAAGGCAGCATTGGTACAGCTATTGTTCGGGCATTTGACATGACGGCAGCTTCAACAGGGTTGAGCGAGCGCATTCTTCGTATGAATGGCCTGCCTTATCAAGTTATTCATGTCAGTGGTAAGGATCATGCTGGCTACTATCCGGGTGCGACTGATGTGACCTTGAAACTCCTCTTTGAGCCAACAAGTGGCAAAATTTATGGTGCACAAGGTGTTGGGAAAAAAGGCGTTGATAAGCGGATTGATATTTTGGCAACGGCTATTAAAGGTAATCTAACCATTTTTGATTTGCCAGAGTTGGAATTTACCTATGCACCACCGTTTGGCTCTGCTAAAGATCCGGTCAATATGCTGGGATATGCAGCCTTAAACTTAGTAGAAGGTTTGAGCGACAATATCCAGTGGTATGAATTGGAAGATGAACTAGCTGCTGGTAAGAAGTTCCTAGATGTGCGGACGGCCAGTGAGCTTCAACAAGGTCATTTGAAAGTGGATACGGTTCACATTCCTTTAAATGAATTGCGTGAGCGTTTAGGAGAGTTAGACAAGTCGCAGGATTATATCGTGAGCTGTCATAGTGGACTTCGTAGCTATATTGCCGAGCGCATTCTCAAACAAGCAGGATTTTCTGTTCAAAATCTAGACGGCGCCTTTGCCTTGTACAAAATGGTAAAACCAGAGGGAGTAGAATATGGAAATTAGTATCACTATGTCTGAATTTTATAAGAAATACCAAGCAGAAAAGCTGTCCATTATTGATGTGCGAGAGGCTTATGAGTTCGCGTCAGGGCACGTTCCGACAGCACAGAACCTGCCTTTGAGTTGTTTGGAGGCAGGCTACAAACAACTCAGCCAGCAGGAGAAATACTATGTCATCTGCCAATCTGGCGCACGTTCTGCGGCTGCGTGTCAGTTTTTAAGTGCGCAAGGATTTGATGTGACCAATGTGGCTGGGGGTATGAATATCTGGCCCGGAGAGGTAGAGTAAAGTAAAAGAAATCCCGATTAAGTGCTATCTTAATCGGGTTTATTCGTATTACAATTCAATAATATGAGCTTCGTAACCAATGGCTTCTAGGAATTTGAGTAGGTCTGTCGTGTTTAAAAAGAGTGTTTTCTCATTGGTATTGGGATGAAAACTCATTCGTTTTTCTGACATGATTTCTTTGTCAAAATAGACTTGAATGTCTTTATCGGCATTGTTTAACAATCCAAATGGAGAGACGACGCCTGCTGGCAACATCATTTTTTCAAATAGACTGTCAGCGGATGCCATGCGGATTCTATTGGCTTTTACCAGTTCTTTAAATAAGTCCATGTCCAAGCGCTTTTTGTCGTCCATGATGAGCAAGTAGTAGGCGGTTTTCTTCTTGTTAGTGAGAAACATCGTTTTGGTGCGGACACCTTCAATGCCTTCGATAAAGCTGTCTGCTTGCTCGGTCGTAAGTGCTGGTTCGTGCTCCACGATTTCAAATGGAATGTTTAACTTGTTTAAGGTTTCTTCTACTTTTGTGTATAAGTCCATTTTACTTGCCTCCTTTGATTTGTTTTATTACTCTTATTATACCATATTGAGGAGGACTTTTTTTCAATGGTTGGCAACCTGCCCCTAAAAGCAGTCCATTCCGTCGACCGGGTCGCTAGTCTGTCTTAAAAGCGATTCACTCTGTCCGCCGGGCGGACGGTTTGCCCAGAAACAAGTTTGCTTTGTCCGCCGGGCTGACGGCTTGCCTAGAAACAAGTTTGCTCTGTCCGCCGGGCTGACGACTGCCCTAAAAAGTAGTTTGTTGTGTCCGCCCAGCGGATACCCTTTTTAGAGATAATTCTGTTTATTGCTTCATTGTATTTTTTAAAAAAATGAGATGGATAGCTTGAATTGCACTAGTCGTATACCTCAAATAAAGAAACCTCAGCAGTTTTCGTCGCCTGCTGAGGTTATTTTCGTTTGATAAGGTATTGGACGGCTTTTTCCAGTCGCTCTTTTTGTGCTTTGGGGTCGTCCAAAGGGTGATTGAGACATTCAGTGAGATTTTCAGTAATCATCAATTCAATGACCCGCTCGACACTAGAGCGAACAGCAGTTAATTGGGTGATAATGTCTGCACAGTCGCGTTCTTCCTCTATCATTTTTTGAATACCTCGCAGTTGTCCTTCGGAGCGTTTCAGCCGTGTAATAAGTTTTGAGTTTGCCATGTCTTTGTCCTCTGTTTATTTTTTTACATTATATCTTGAATAGACCCCTTTGTCAAAGTTCTCGCTCCGCCCTTTTCATGGTATAATGAAAGAAATAGAGTGTCACTTACAATGGAGTTTCTATTTGAGCAGAAAGCTGCTAGTAACTGGATTTCATGGGTGTATGAAGGTTTAGTTATGCCTTGATTTATGGTATAATGATAAAACACTTGAAAGAGGATAAAAGGATGAATATTCAACAACTGCGCTATGTTGTAGCCATTGCCAATAGTGGCACCTTTCGTGAAGCCGCTGAGAAAATGTATGTCAGCCAGCCGAGTTTGTCCATTGCAGTTCGGGATTTAGAAAAAGAATTGGGTTTTAAAATATTCCGTAGAACGAGCAGCGGCACATTTTTGACACGTCGAGGAATGGAATTTTACGAAAAAGCTCAAGAATTGGTCAAAGGATTTGATGTCTTTCAAAATCAATACGCCAATCCAGAGGAAGAAAAGGCAGAATTTTCCATTGCCAGCCAGCACTATGATTTCTTGCCACCTTTGATAACGGAATTTGCCAAACGCTATCCAAAAGATAAGAATTTCCGAATTTTTGAATCTACTACGGTGCAGATTTTAAACGAAGTAGCACAAGGACACAGCGAGATTGGCATTATCTATCTGAATAACCAAAATACCAAGGGAATGATGCAGCGGATTGATAAATTGGGGTTGGAAGTGGTAGATTTGATTCCTTTTCAGACACACATTTATCTGCGGGTAGACCACCCTTTAGCAGAGAAAGATGAGTTGATTATGGACGATTTGGCAGATTTGCCGACGGTTCGTTTTACACAGGAAAAAGACGAGTATCTCTATTATTCAGAGAATTTCGTGGACACCAGTGCCAGTTCGCAGATGTTTAATGTGACGGACCGTGCTACATTAAATGGCATTTTAGAGCGGACAGATGCTTATGCGACAGGCTCTGGATTTTTGGATAGCAATAGTGTAAACGGCATTACGGTAATTCGGTTAAAAGACAATTTGGAAAACCGTATGGTTTATGTCAAACGCGAAGAAGTAGAGCTTTCACCAGTCGGTGCAGCTTTTGTTGCTGTTATGGAAGAATATTTTGCAAAAAGAGGTAAAAAATGAAACGAAAAGTGATCGTGCCGATTGTGATTGTGGCTTTGATTGCGCTGGATCAATGGGTCAAGTTTGAAATTGTCAAAAACATTCAATTAGGCGGAGTGAAGCCTTTCATTCCAAAGATTTTGAGTTTGACTTATTTGCGAAATACAGGAGCGGCATTTTCAATTCTGGAGAACCAGCAATGGTTGTTTGCGGTGATTACTTTAGTGGTGATTGGAGCTGCTATTTGGTATTTGAGCAAGCACATCAAAGGTTCTGTCTGGCTGCTATCTGCTTTGAGCTTGATTATTGCAGGTGGAATTGGAAATTTTATTGACCGCATGCGCCAAGGTTTTGTTGTGGATATGTTTCAGCTTGATTTTATCAATTTTGCAATTTTTAATGTTGCGGATAGTTATCTGACGATTGGTGTGCTTGTACTGATAGTGATGATGTTAAAGGAAGAGGGCAATGCAAGTTAAAGTAGAGATTGGCGGTGTACGGTTGGACAAGGCGGTTGCTGATTTGACACCATTATCCCGCAGCCATGCCAATGAACAAATCAAAAATGGGCAAATCTTAGTCAACGGGCAAGTCAAGAAAGCAAAGTATGCTGTCAAGGCAGGTGATGTGATTACTTATGAATTGTCCGAACCAGAAGCGCTGGAGTATGTTGCAGAAAATCTGCCACTAGATATTGTTTATCAGGATGAAGATGTCGCAGTGGTGAACAAGGCTCAAGGTATGGTGGTGCATCCAAGTGCGGGGCATACGAGTGGAACACTGGTCAATGCGCTGATGTACCACATCAAGGATTTGTCCGGTATCAATGGTGTTTTGCGCCCCGGAATTGTCCATCGGATTGACAAAGATACATCAGGATTGTTGATGATTGCCAAGAACGATGATGCGCATATCAAGCTTGCTGAGGAATTAAAAGATAAAAAATCCCTGCGGAAGTATTGGGCTATTGTGCATGGTAATCTACCGAATGACAGAGGCGTTATTGAAGCACCGATTGGACGCAGTGAAAAAGATAGAAAAAAACAAGCTGTAACGGCAAAAGGAAAGCCAGCTGTTACACGTTTCCATGTTTTAGAACGTTTTGGCAATTATACGCTGGTGGAGTTGCAACTGGAAACAGGTCGTACACATCAAATTCGTGTGCACATGGCTTATATTGGTCACCCAGTGGCAGGTGATGAAGTATATGGACCACGTAAAACGCTAAAAGGGCACGGTCAATTTTTACATGCCAGAACGCTTGGATTTACTCATCCTAAGACAGGAGAAGTCATGGAATTTACAGCAGAAGCGCCAGCTATTTTCCAAGAAACACTAGAGAAATTGAGAAAAGGAATGGAGTGAGAGAATATCTCTTTCTGCTTCATTTCTTTTTTATTTTGCTCGAAATTTTGATATAATAATGCAATATATCAGCTTTGGAGAGGGTTATGAAATATAAACGAATTGTATGTAAAGTCGGTACCAGTTCTTTAACAAATGAGGATGGAAGTTTATCGAGAGCGAAAGTGAGAGTGATTACCCAGCAGTTAGCCATGCTACATGAAGCAGGGCACGAGGTGATTTTAGTCTCATCAGGAGCAATAGCAGCGGGTTTCTCATCTTTGGGCTTTAAGAAACGCCCGACAAAAATTGCAGACAAGCAAGCGTCCGCAGCGGTAGGTCAGGGCTTGCTGTTAGAAGAATACACGACGAATCTGCTATTGAAAAAGATTGTCTCGGCTCAGATTTTATTAACACAAGATGATTTTGCGGATAAACGGCGCTATAAAAATGCACATCAGGCGATTTCTGTCTTGCTCAACCGAGGAGCCATTCCGATTATCAATGAAAATGATACGGTTTCCGTTGCTGAGTTGAAAGTCGGTGACAATGATACGTTGAGTGCTCAGGTTGCATCTATGGTGCAAGCAGATTTGTTAATTTTATTAACGGATGTTGACGGACTTTATACGGCAAATCCAGTCAATCATCCTGATGCCAAGCGCCTTGATTTGGTAGAGGAGATTACGACGGATTTGCTTGAAATGACAGGTGGAGCAGGCTCTTCTAATGGAACAGGTGGTATGCTGACCAAGCTAAAAGCAGCAACGATTGCCACTATGGCAGGGGTTCCTGTTTATATTTGTTCTTCTTTGAAAGAGCAAGCCCTCATCGAAGCCGCAGAAAATCAGGGAAATGGCACATTTTTTACTGCTTCAGCCAAAAATATGAAAACGCAAAAACAATGGTTGGCTTTTTACGCTGCCAGTCAAGGCTCTATCTGGGTGGATAGAGGAGCAAGCACAGCATTGAGTGAGCAAGGCAAGAGCTTACTTGTTTCAGGAATTTCAAAAATGTCAGGACACTTTTCTTATGATGATATTGTGACCGTCTATGAAAAGGACACAGAGCGTATTTTAGGAAAAGGACGTGTTCGTTTTGGGCAGTCAGCTTTGCAAGATATGCTGAAAGCCAATAAACCAAAGGGAGTGGTAATTCACCGAGACCATTGGATTTCACTAACGCCTGAATTGGAATTATTATTGTCAGAATTTTAAGAGGAAGTAGGATATGAATAGTACACAAGGCTTACTAGAGAAAATCAAGCAAGCAAAAAAATCAATTAACACAGCTTCAACGGCTGAGAAAAATAAAGCTCTGTCTTTGATGGCTGATTATTTAGAAGCAGCTACGGACGCAATTTTGACAGCCAATGCAGAAGATATGACAGCGGCAAAAGATCATATTTCAGATGTCATGTTGGATCGTCTGTATTTAGATGCCAATCGCATCAAAGACATGGCAGCTGGCATTCGTCAAGTGATTGCGTTGGCAGATCCCGTTAGAGACATCTTAGAAGTCTCTCATTTGGAAAATGGACTAGAAATCATTAAGAAGCGGGTAGCTCTTGGGGTGATTGGAATTATCTATGAAAGTCGTCCAAATGTGACATCTGATGCAGCTGCTTTAGCCATTAAGAGTGGAAATGCAGTTGTTCTTCGCAGCGGAAAAGAAGCGCATAAAACAGCAGCTGCCATTGTTTCCGCGCTAAAGGCGGCACTTCGTCAGACCGCGATTTCAGATGATTGCTTGCAGTTGGTGTCAGATACCAGTCGTGAAAGTGCTCAAATCTTGATGAAAGCAAAAGGCTATTTGGACTTGCTAATTCCTCGTGGGGGTGCGGGGCTGATTCAAGCGGTCGTTGAAAATGCGACGGTTCCTGTGATTGAGACTGGTACGGGGATTGTTCATATCTATGTTGATAAGGACGCTGACCAAGAAATGGCACTAGAGATTATCAACAATGCCAAAACCAGTCGTCCTTCGGTCTGCAATGCAATGGAAGTTTGTCTAGTTCATAAAAAAATTGCTTCTCAGTTTCTCCCAACATTAGAAGAACGCTTAGTAACTGTTCGTAAAGCGCGTGGGGTAGTACCTGTTCAACTTCGATTGGATGAAACAGCTCGCTCTTTCATCTCAGGGGAAATAGCAGATCCTAGCGACTTTGATAGCGAATTTTCAGATTATATCATGGCTGTAAAGGTAGTGGATTCTTTGGAAGAAGCTATCACACATATCGAGCAGCACAGCACACATCATTCAGACGCCATTATTACCAACAATGCCACTAGCGCAGCGATTTTTACAGAGCAGGTTGATAGTGCAGCAGTCTATGTCAATGCTTCCACACGTTTCACAGACGGTGGAGAATTTGGTTTGGGCTGTGAAATGGGGATTTCTACTCAGAAATTACACGCACGCGGTCCGATGGGCTTAAAAGAATTAACGAGTTATAAATATGTTGTGCAAGGTTCAGGACAGATTAGGGAGTAAAAACATGAAAATTGGATTTATTGGCTTAGGAAATATGGGTGGCAGTTTAGCACGTGTAGTGGCTAGGCAAAAAAATCATCAAATCCTGCTCGCAAATCGAGGCCCAGAAAAAGCAAAGCAGATTGCGAATGAAGTGGGTGGCGAACCTGTCACGAATGAAGTCGTCTTTGAGCAAGCAAATGTGATTTTCTTGGGTGTGAAACCCACTCAATTTGCGGATTTGTTGCAAGAATACCATGCTATTTTAGAAAAGCGCAGCTCTGTTTTACTCATTTCTATGGCTGCTGGCTTGACCTTGCAGCAGTTAGAAGCTCTTGTTCCTACACAACATCGGTTGATCCGGATAATGCCCAATACGCCTGTTGCAGTTGGTGACGGTGTTATCAGCTATGTTTTATCAGATAAAGCAACAGAGCAGGATGAAGACTTGTTGTGTGAACTATTGGATCCTGCCGGTTTGCTGGTTCATTTAAAGGAGCAGCAGTTAGATGCGGCAACTGCCGTTGCTGGATGTGGTCCTGCGTTTGTTTATCTCTTTTTGGAAGCATTGGCTGATGCAGGGGTGCAAGCTGGCTTACCACGAGACTTAGCTCTGCAATTAGCAAATCAGACCCTTTTAGGAGCAGCAGCATTAGCCAAAGAAAGTGGTCAACACCCTGCTGTTCTCAAAGATCAGGTTTGCAGCCCAGCAGGCTCAACGATTGCAGGAGTGGCGAGTCTTGAAGCAGATGCTTTCAGAGGAAACATTATCAAAGCCGTTGCTGCATCTTATAAACGCACTCAGAAACTAGGCAAATGACATAGATGGTTTCCAATGCTTGAAGTATTTTGTGACATTAAAAAAATCTATAAGAGAAAAACAAATGACTCTTTATACTTTGCAAAAATCTCCAACTTCAAAGTGTATGGCGCAATAAATCAACAACATGGTAGTTGATTGCTCAAGGTACTAGTGGATAAAGGGTTATGAAGTAAGTCACAAGGCTGTTCGTTTTTCAAATTCAAAGAGCACTTTTGACGAAAACTTTGTTACTGATTTCGATAGTTTTATCTTCAATCTTAAAAGATTTAGTAGAGCTTTTGACTCGCGTGGTTGAAACAATTTACGAAGTGAAGGTCGTTAAATCTTGTAATTTTCATTAAGTATTGAGCCAAAAAGTCTTTTAAAAATTAGTCATTTTATCTCATTTGTCAAATTTTTTATTTTATAGTAAAATAGAAAAACATGATAAATTCTAGGTGTGATATATAGAGGTTAGTGAAGGAGAAGTATGAATCAATTACCAAATTGTCCACAATGCAACTCAGAATATGTTTACGAAGACGGTTTGCTGTTAGTTTGCCCTGAATGTGCCTACGAATGGAATCCGACAGAAGTCGTTGAAGAAGAGCGTATCAGAGCAATTGATGCAAATGGGAATCAGCTTGCGGACGGAGATACCGTCACTCTCATCAAAGATTTAAAGGTCAAAGGTGCTCCAAAGGATTTGAAACAAGGGACGCGTGTGAAAAATATTCGGATTGTAGAAGGAGACCACAATATTGACTGCAAGATTGATGGTTTTGGTGCGATGAAGCTCAAATCGGAGTTTGTCAAGAAAATCTGAGGTTGATGATGAAGCGAAATGTGATTTTTTATAGCCGCATGGTATTGTTTATGTTAGGATTTATAGGAGTCTACCTTGAAATCATAAAGCATGGTGGCTTAGGAATGCTGATGTACTACACAGTTTTATCTAACATGATTGTCACAGCTTTTACGGCCTATTTGCTCTATCTAATGGCGCGTTCTGAACATCGCTGGCAAACGCAGTCGCTGTTTCGGTTAAAAGGCGGAGTGACCATGTGTATCATGATTACATGCGTCATTTATCATTTTCTGTTGGCACCTATTGCGACTGATTTTTATCGACTGGAAAATTTCCTCTGTCATTACATTGTACCACTATGGTTTTTAGCGGATACCTTGTTGTTTGATAAACGCTCACAATATCGTTGGTTTGACCCGATTGTTTGGACAAGTGTGCCTTTGATTTATTTGGCTTTTGCCTTGTTTAATGGTTTAGTCATCAAATGGCCTATTCCAGGCGCAAAAGATAGTCCTTTTGCTTATTTTTTCTTAAATATTCCAAAGTACGGTTGGCCGTATGTGTTGCAATGGTCACTCAAAATCTTTATCGGCTATTTGCTTGCCGGTTATAGTTTTTATGGAGTGATGTCTTTTTCAAGACGTCAGAAACGAAAACAGCCCTCTTAAAGTTTACAAAAAACAGATGTTGTCTGTTTTTTTCTGTATTTTGCTAAAAACTCTCTATTTGACTTATTTTTTCTTGTTAAGATGTGTTTTATTTAACTAGTTAAATAAAAGGAGAGCTATATGAAAGATAAGAAGCTTTGGGCATTGGCAGGAATTGCTTTATCTTGCAATCTTTTACTGACTGCTTGCTATTCTAACTCGTCGTCAAAAAGCAGGGATAAGGTGACGGCGAAACAAGGAGTGAAAAAGAAACATTCTAGCGCTAAAAAAGGTCAAGTACCAGGTGTAGATAAGCCGACAGATGATAGTTTTCTATTCACAAGTGAATCACAGATTAGGGCTAGAACAAGTGACGGTTTGATTTTAGACCATGATGGTCACACACACTTTATTTTTTATTCCGATTAAAAAAACAGCAAATGGGCTTACTTGATTCTGAAAAAAGGTCAAGCTCCGTCAAACCGCCGCTGCGCAGAATCTCGGTCAAGCAAGTGACGTTGATGATGGATATGTGTTTAATCCAAAAGATATTGTTTCAGAAGATGAAAATGGCTATGTTGTTCGACACGGTGATCACTATCACTATATCTGGAAATATTCATTAAGAGGTAATGGCAGTCAACCCTATCAGCCTCAAACGGTACCGTCTGGCAATGCTTCAGGTGGACAATCTCTTCCGTATGCGTAGCCAAATTACACAAACCCACCTGTTAATCCGCAGAATCTAGGTTCAAACAAACGTCAGTTTGTTGGTATAGATTATCCGACAAGTGATGGATTTTTATTTGACGGAACAGGGATTCAAGAAAAGAAATCCTATAGCTTATTAGTGAACCATAACGGTCATATGCATGTTATCCCTTATGAACAACTCATTCAGTCCAAATGGGAATATTTAATCCCAGCAGAGTATAAAAAGCTGCTGAGGACGCTTACTATGGTCGAAAAGATCAAACACCGTCCACGCCAGCACAAGATTCTTCAAAAGAAAATGAAGAAATCGCTAAGAAAAAGACCTATTTGGCACAACAGTTGGGAATTGATGAAAGTTTGAACCAAGTGATTGACAATGAAAAAGGGAAGGCTTTTGTTTATCCACATGGCGATCACAAACATTCAACTTTAATTGGCGACATTGATACGACCAAACCATTCGATCCACACGGTGATCCGCATGCTCATGATAAGGTAGGCATGGCAACATTGAAAGCCTTAGGATTTGATGATGAGATTATCGAAGATATTTTACATGCAACTGCGGATACAGAATTTCCGTCAAATGAAACGGACTTGGAAAAGATGAAAGCCTGGTTGGCAACGGTGAAATACCTAAATATTGGGCAAAGAAAAGATCCGCTGGAGCGTAAAGGTCTTAACTTGATGCTAAATATTGAAGTGCTAGGAATTGGTTTTACCAAAATTAAAGATATCGGTCCGGTGTTACAGTTTAAGCATTTGAAACAGCTTTGGATGACTAAGACAGAGGTTACGAATTATGACTTTTTGAAAGAGATTCCAACTCTGGAGGGTTTGGATATTTCACAAAATGGCGTTTCAGATTTATCTTTCTTAAAGAACTATCCAAATCTGAAAACGGTAGCGGCAGCTGGTAATAATATTCGTGACATTCGTCCGCTGGCTCAGTTGAAGAATTTAGAATCCTTAAATTTGGACTATAATGAAATTTCAGATATTTCAGCTCTGTCAAATCTTTCAAATTTACAAGCGGTTAGTCTGGAGCACAATCAACTCCAAGATGTATCAGCATTGGCTCAAAAAGTGCACCTAACACGTCTGTTCTTGTCAAATAATCCTAACTTGTATATCAATAGTTTGAAAACCTCAGCGCTTGCAGAATTGACAGTGAATGAGTCAAATATTCAAAATTTGAATTTCTTGAAAAACAATCCTGCTTTGACAAGTATTACAATGAGTGGTAATCGCCTGACTTCGTTGGCAGGGATTGAAGCAGCAAAGAATCTGACCAGCTTTACAGCAGCTTAAAATCAAATTCAGAGCTTAAATATCTCTGGAACTCAATCATCTTTGAAGGAATTGAGTTTAAGCGGCAATGCCTTGAAGAATTTGGAAGGTGTGAATCAATTTAAAGCACTTGAAAATTTAGATATATCTAACAATACCATTACCTATATTGATCTTAGTCATAATTTTATTCCAGAGTCAGAACTGGAGTTAAATGAAAATCGAATTCCAAAAACATTGGCTCAGCATTTCCCAGCCGTTAAGGGAGGAAGTATCGAAAACAATCCACTGAGCGAGGAAAAGAAAGAAGAAAAAGAGGCTTCTAAAAAAGAAGGTACTGCAAAGAAAGTAGATACCAATGAAGCTAAATCGTCTCCAGTAGAGGAACAAACTGCTGACTCAACAGACAAGGGTTCTGAAACTAAAAAAGAAGAAAAAGCGCAGCCGGATTCGAGGAAAGGATCAGATGAAGAAGCCAATAAGGTAAACAATTCTGAGAAAGAACAGACTCTGTCAGACTTGAAAGAGGCTGAAAATGAATCAAAATCAACGGCTGAAAAGACAACTTCGTCTAATGAGCAGGAATCTGTCTCAAAACAATAATGAAATTTTATTTTGAATTTCCTGAGAAGGCTGTTCAATTGAGATTTTTAGATAAAAAATAGCCTGAAAATTGTTACCTAAAGGAACTTTTTCAGGCTTTATTGCTTTTAACTGAAGAAAAGTATTTTTTGACTTTCAGGCACTGTACAGATAGCCATTTTCCGGATTTTAACGATTTTGATTTGTTCTACATCAACTTCTCCAAGCCCTTGACATACTCCCGATACAGCTGCTCTCTCAGCTTATAAATAGCTTCATAGATATGATGGTAATGAATGTCATAAAAATTCATAGAAAAGTTGATGAGAATATGTTCTGCCTCTGGAAATAAGGTTTCGAGATAAGTCGAAAGGTGCTGGTCGGCTACGATAATGCTTGTTTCCTCGTGCGTCTGCAAATCCAAGGAGGTATTCAAAAAGTCAACACCAGATATTCGTGCAATAGTAGGTGGAATATGCATGGAGAAGGCATTCTTTAAAGTTGTCAAATCAGCATTGTTACTCGTAAAAATGTAAAGCGGAATAGGAGCCATGCGGGAATAAATCAGCTCTCGCAGCTGAATGCTCACATGATAAATGTGGTACTTGTAAATCTTGCCTGTTAAGCCCATCTCTTGCATCCATTCTCTCACAAGCACCTTTAAAATCCGATAAAGCGGGTCGCGCAGACCTCTGTGGTCGTATTGAAAAATGTAGGAATTAGGCACCAAGCTTTGCAAATTGCAGAGAAAAGGCTTCAGAAAGAAAAGCATGACAATGCGAAAGGTCTGAGAATGCGTCATCTCTTCTCCAAACAAGTGTTGCAATTTCTGAATAAATGGAAGCAAAATCCCTTGATTGGTCACCATATCAACTGCTAAACGCCGGTCTTCATCGGACCATTTGTCTTTGAAAAAAGGATTGGGAGCCGTGCAATAAGCTAGAAAGAGATAATCATAGTCTGATTGGGTAAATGTTATTTCTAACGCAGATTCCACGATGTTCTTGGTCAAGGACAACAGTTTTGGATAGACAAAGAGTGTTTTGAGCCGCGTCAGTTCAGGAGATTCCGGAATATCTGCTGCAAAATCCTTTCGTTTCCACATTAAAACCATTAAAATGCAAAAGAAGCGACTTTTTTCTGTAACTTCCTCAAAAGCTTCTCTAGAGAGGTGAGCGTTGGAAGCGCTAATCAAGTTAAAGATAATCTCCAATTCTTTCTCTGTGATCGCATACAGATGAATGCCAAACTTGTACTCCAACAAAGCAATCAGAAATCGAATGCGGTATTCTGGCCCAATCACTTGGTATTTGTCTAAAGAAAGTCTAATTCCTTTTAGAAAATCCAAACACTTATCGCGGAGCCGATAACCCGTAGCTCGTGAGAGATATTCTTTTTGGATAAAACAGGCAAAACTTTCTTTTTCTTCCCGCAAGAAATAACACAAAAGACGAAGAAAAATAGAACCTTGATAAATCCGATGAAAACAGACTAGCGGATTGAGCTTTGTATAAATATCCAAGTGAACCGTGCGTTTCATGACTCGCAAACAGAACAAATCTTGAAATTCTTCCTTCAGCTCTGCCAAGTATTGATAAATGTTTTTCTCACTAAAACTGGTAATTTGTGTTATCTGCTCAATCTCTAAAGTTTGAAATTTCAGCAAAATTTGTAACACTTCTGCCTTGTTTAAAATAGCTTTTCCAAATAGTAATCTAACATCGTTCCCTCTTATTTTTCAAAATTACCACAGAAGGAAAGGGATTGTTAAGCCGGATTTTAGGGCGAGTAGAAGCAAAGTAGAAGGTTAGAAGTAGAAGCTGCTTAGATCTGAAAGAATAGGCTTTATTTGAACTTGTCTCAATTTGAGTGTTATTTTTCTGCTAAAATTGAGAAAATTAGGACTTGAGATTCAAAACCTGACGATTACTAGCATATTGTGAAAAATTTTGTTAAGATAGAAAGCAATTAGGAGGAAATTATGGATTTAGTAGAAATTAGAAAAGAAATTGATCAAATAGATGCAAATTTGATTGCCTTACTAGAAAAAAGAATGGCTTTGGTGAGTCAAATTGCTCTTTATAAACGTCAGACTGGAAAAGCTGTATTAGATACTCGGCGTGAACAAGTAATTCTTGATAAAGTTGCAAATAGTGTACATGAAAAACAGTACGAAGAAAGCATTGTTCAGACTTTTTCTGATATTTTGAAACATTCGCGTGCTTATCAAGACCAACACGTCAAATAATAAAGGAAGTTTAAATGAAACATTCGCGTGATATAGAATGGCTTGATAGTGGAAAGCGAGCAGTGGCTATTACAGTGTTATCCATTTTTATAGGTCTAGTAGTTGGGATTATTGATGCGATATTTGGGCGAACCCTTATCTTTTTAAGCGATATCCGCTCTATGTATCCACTCTATTTGATTCCTTTTTTAGCTGTTGCGGGATTAGGGATTGTATTTCTTTATCAAAAGTATGGTGGAAGCAGTAGCAAAGGGATGACCTTGATTTTTGATGTAGGACATGGTGTAGAGGAACGTATCCCAAAGCGCTTGATTCCTTTGGTTATATTGACAACTTGGATGACGCACCTGTTTGGTGGCTCAGCTGGTCGAGAAGGAGTAGCAGTACAATTAGGAGCAACAGTTTCTCATTGGTTTGGCAAGAAATTTTCTATCCCCAACACTTCAAAAATCTTTTTAGTCGCAGGAATGGCTGCTGGTTTTGCTGGACTGTTTCAAACACCGCTGGCGGCAATTTTGTTTGCAATGGAAGTCTTGGTTGTAGGAACCATGCAACTGACGGCTCTGTATCCTGCAATGATTGCTTCCTTTGTTGCTTCTTGGACATCGCATGCGTTAGGGCTTGAAAAGTTTGTACAACCAATTTCTGTGCATCTGGTATTGTCACCGACGCTTCTTATCAAATTAGTGTTTCTTGGAGTTCTATTTGGACTTTGCGGCAATTTATTTGCTTATGCTCTCTCATGGAGCAAAAAGAAAGCAGCAATTATTTTTCCAAATCCCTACAAACGGATTGTGGTGATGGGAGTTGTCTTGAGCATTGTTTTTTTACTGTTGGATAAAGGACGATACTCAGGGCTTGGAACAAATTTGATTGCAGCCAGTTTTGCTGGTCAGCCCGTCTATGTATATGATTGGCTCTTCAAATTACTTCTGACAGTTTTGACATTAGCTGCTGGCTTTCAAGGCGGAGAAGTGACACCGCTTTTTGCAATTGGTGCAAGCTTAGGTGTGTTGCTAGCGGGTTTATTTGGACTTCCAGTTGGTTTGGTTGCTGCACTAGGTTATGCTGCTGTTTTTGGAAGTGCAACCTCTACTTTCTTAGGTCCGATTTTAATTGGCTGTGAAGTATTTGGCTTTACTAATTTCCCCTATTTTTTCATAGTGTGTGCGGTGGCGTTTTCTCTACATCGTCAGCATTCGATTTATGGAGCTCAAAAAATTCGATATTAAAGCATGTTCTCCTGCGAGGTTTTGACTTGTAGGAGATTTTTATTTTGTGTTATACTAGAAAAAGCAATATTAGAAAAGGGAAATCATGACAAAAGCAGATACTATTTTTAAAGAAAATATTCGAAAAATTTTACATGAAGGTGTTTTTTCTGAAAATGCACGCCCTCGTTATAAAAACGGGAAAGTGGCTAACTCTAAGTATATTACAGGTTCTTTTGCTGAATACGACTTGAGCAAGGGAGAATTTCCTATTACAACGCTTCGGCCGATTGCTATCAAGTCAGCTATCAAAGAGGTGCTCTGGATTTACCAAGACCAATCCAATAGCTTAGATATTTTAGAAGAAAAGTACAATGTTCATTATTGGAATGATTGGGAAGTGGGAGATACTCGCACGATTGGCTTGCGCTATGGCGCTGTTGTTAAGAAACATGATATTATCAATAAAATCTTGAAACAGCTAGAAGTCAATCCTTGGAATCGACGAAATATTATCTCACTTTGGGATTATGAAGCATTTGAAGAAACAGAAGGTCTACTACCGTGTGCTTTTCAGACCATGTTTGATGTACGCCGTGTAGACGGTGACATTTATCTGGATGCAACTCTGACACAACGCTCAAATGATATGTTGGTAGCTCATCACATCAATGCCATGCAGTATGTAGCATTGCAAATGATGATTGCCAAGCATTTTGGCTGGAAAGTTGGTAAATTATTTTATTTTGTCAACAATTTGCATATTTATGATAATCAATTTGAACAAGCTGAAGAATTACTTCGACGTGAACCGACGGATTGCCTGCCACGATTAGTATTGAATGTCCCAGACGGAACCAACTTTTTTGACATTAAAGCAGAAGATTTTGAATTAGTTGATTATATCCCTGTTAAGCCACAGTTGAAATTTGATTTAGCCATTTGAGAATGAAGTGATTTTCAGATTTTCAAAATCTAAAAAATAAAGGGCTGTATCTAACTATTTTCACAAGACATCATAAAAGAACGGATTTCTTGTGCAATATAAATTGGCGCTTTGATTTGATAGTTAAAGTCAGCCTTTTTTTGTGAAATTTGATAAAATAGAAATATCAATTCAAAGGATGAGGAAATGACAAAGAAAATTGTAGCTATTTGGGCGCAAGATGAGAATGGCTTGATTGGGCGAGACAACACATTGCCCTGGCATTTACCAGCTGATCTCAAGCATTTTAAAGAAATGACAACTGGACAGGCTATTTTAATGGGGCGAGTGACATTTGATGGGATGAACCGCAGAGTATTGCCCAATCGCACGACAATTATTTTGACGAGAGACAAATCATATCAAGCAGATAATGAGCGAGTTCTGGTGTTCCATGATGTTGATTCTGTTATGAAATGGTATGAGACTCAGAAAAAAACTCTTTATATTATTGGCGGTGGTCAGATTTTTTCTGCATTTGAGCCTTTAATGGATGAATTAGTTATTACCCGTATTCATGCTCGTTTACAAGGTGATACTTATTTCCCAAAAGATTTTGATATGACGAAATTTCAGGAGCTGTCTCATCAGTTTCATGCCAAAGATGAAAAGAATGAGTATGACTTTACTGTCACAACCTTTCAGAGAAGGGAGTCGTAATGGAACGTAGTATTTTCGGATTTTTTACGGCTCTTTTGTGTGTCGTTTGTGTTATGGCGGCAATGCAAGCTTTTCGTAAAAAACGGTATGGATTATCAGTGCTCTTTTGGCTGAATGCTTTTACAAATTTGGTGAATAGTATTCATGCTTTTTATATGACCTTATTTAAATGAGAAAAAAGAATAAACAACGAATAGAATTGGAGTGAAAAATGCCTACAAATCGTACGAACGAAATGATGGTTTATTGTTCTTTTTGTGGTAAAAGCCAAGAGGAAGTTCAAAAAATTATCGCAGGAAATAATGCCTTCATTTGTAATGAATGTGTGGAATTAGCACAAGAAATTATTAGAGAAGAATTGGCAGAAGAAGTGCTGGCAGACTTGTCAGAAGTACCAAAACCGCAAGAACTACTCAATATTTTGAATCATTATGTGATTGGACAAGACCGTGCTAAGCGAGCATTGGCCGTTGCTGTTTACAATCACTATAAACGCATCAATTTTCATGATAATCGTGAAGATGAGGAAGATGTCGAATTGCAGAAATCCAATATCCTCATGATTGGGCCAACTGGTTCTGGCAAGACCTTTCTCGCTCAAACTTTGGCAAAAAGTCTGAATGTTCCTTTTGCGATTGCAGATGCGACAGCTTTGACAGAAGCTGGGTATGTCGGAGAAGATGTTGAAAATATTCTCTTGAAACTCTTGCAAGCAGCAGATTTCAATATTGAGCGTGCTGAACGTGGTATCATCTATGTAGATGAGATTGATAAAATTGCGAAGAAAAGCGAAAATGTCTCTATTACTCGTGATGTGTCTGGTGAAGGTGTTCAGCAAGCGCTCCTCAAAATTATTGAAGGAACAGTAGCCAGCGTACCTCCGCAAGGCGGCCGCAAGCACCCTCAACAAGAGATGATTCAAGTAGATACGAAAAATATTCTCTTTATCGTTGGTGGTGCATTTGACGGTATTGAAGAAATTGTCAAACAACGTCTAGGCGAAAAAATTATCGGTTTTGGTCAAAACAACAAGGCCATTGATGAAACTGGTTCTTATATGCAAGAAATCATCTCTGAAGATATTCAAAAATTTGGCTTGATTCCGGAATTGATTGGTCGTTTGCCTGTGTTTGCAGCGCTTGAGCCTTTAACAGTTGATGATTTGGTGCGAATCCTTCGCGAACCAAAGAATGCTTTAGTGAAGCAATATCAGACTCTTCTTTCTTATGATGATGTCAAATTGGAGTTTGATGATGATGCTCTCCAAGAGATTGCCAACAAAGCCATTGAACGTAAGACAGGTGCGCGTGGATTGCGGTCGATTATCGAGGAAACTATGATGGATGTCATGTTTGAAGTTCCAAGTCAAGAAAATGTGAAGTTAGTGCGGATTACCAAGGAAGCAGTTGACGGAACGGATAAGCCGATTTTAGAAACAGCATAAAGAGGTGTGCAATGGAAATTAACACACACAATGCAGAAATTTTGCTAAGTGCAGCAAATAAATCTCATTATCCGCAAGATGAGATTCCTGAAATTGCCCTTGCTGGACGATCAAATGTTGGTAAATCTTCCTTTATCAATACATTGTTAAATCGAAAAAATCTAGCTCGAACTTCTGGCAAGCCAGGAAAAACGCAATTGCTGAATTTCTTCAATATTGATGACAAACTTCGTTTTGTGGATGTCCCAGGATATGGCTATGCTAAAGTTTCTAAGACAGAACGAGCGAAGTGGGGCAAGATGATCGAGGAATATCTGACGAGCAGGGAAAATCTCAGAGCAGTTGTCAGTCTGGTGGATTTTCGGCATGAGCCAAGTGCAGACGATGTACAAATGTACGAATTTCTCAAATATTATGAAATACCAGTCATTGTCGTAGCCACGAAAGCAGATAAAATTCCACGCGGCAAATGGAATAAGCACGAATTAGTCATTAAGAAAAAGTTAGATTTTGATAAAAATGATGATTTTATTGTTTTTTCATCTGTTAATAAAGATGGTTTAGAAGCAGCTTGGGATGCGATTTTGGAAAAAATTTAGAGTTGAAGAAAGACTGAGAATCATTTTCTCGGTTTTTTATAATGAATCTGTCACCAAATTGTAACTAAGGGCTGGGAATTTTATGTTATAATCAAAATATATTATACTGGAGAATAAGCTATGAGAAAGAAAAAATTGAAAAAAAGAATTTTAACAGTTCTAGCTTTGGCGGTCGCCGCTTTATTGGTTAGTGCAGTTTTGTCTAAGCAAGTTCACCCAGCTAGTGCCAATGATGAGGCTTATCAACGTCCGTTAACTCAAACAGAGGTGTTCATTTCACAAATTGGTGAAACGGCTCGTCAATTAGGACAAGAGAATGATTTGTATGCTTCAGTTATGATTGCACAAGCCATTCTGGAAAGCCATTCTGGACGTTCTGCTTTATCAGCCGCTCCTCATCATAATTTATTTGGCATCAAAGGACAGTATGCTGGGCAATCAGCAACAATGGCTACACTAGAAGATGATGGGCAAGGAAATACTTATAATGTCAATGCAGAATTTAGATCCTATCCAAGTTATGTTGAATCTTTACAAGACTATGTGGCGATTTTAAAACATAGCCGCTACACTTATGCTTGGAAGAGTAATACGACTAGCTATATGAATGCGACTGCTGCTTTAACAGGTATCTATGCAACGGATACAAGCTATAATGTTAAGTTGAATAATTTGATTCAACAATATAATTTGACACAATACGATGTACCAAATGTGCAAGCAACCAATGTTGCAACAACTAACAAAGTCTACAATCCTTATCGCCAACAATACACAACACAAGAAGTGTTAGATTTGGATGTTGCTTGGGCAAATCGTCATCAATAATATTTTATTTGAAAGAAATTTAGTAGGGGAGAGCGACATCGTTCTTCTCCTTTTTATCTGGAATTCATCTAACAAAAATTCTCCTATAAAAATAATTGTATCCGCTAACAAATCACAGAGAAGGCTAGATTATGATAAAATAGAACTAGTTTTGTGTAGGAAAAGAGATTTCATGAAAGATTTATTGAAATATTTTAAAGGTTATATCAAGGAATCCTTGTTAGGACCGCTTTTTAAATTATTAGAAGCTAGTTTTGAACTATTGGTGCCAATTTTGATTGCAACAATTGTGGACCAAACAATCCCTAAAAAAGATAGTGCGCATCTTTATACCATGGTCTTTTTGTTGGTTGTCCTAGCATCATTTGGTGTTGTTGTGGCAGTTATTGCTCAATATTATTCTTCAAAAGCAGCGGTAGGATTTACACGTCAATTAACTAAAGATTTATATCAAAAAATCATGCGTTTGCCAAAAGCTAGTCGAGATAGCTTGACGACATCTAGTCTGGTCACTCGTTTAACAAGTGATACTTATCAAATTCAGACCGGTATCAATCAATTTCTTCGTCTTTTTTTGCGCGCGCCGATTATTGTTTTTGGCTCAATAATCATGGCGTTTTTGATTAGTCCAAGTATTACAGTCTGGTTTTTACTCATGGTTGTCATCCTAACGGGCATTATCTATATCATGTCACGCTTGGTGAATCCGCTTTACGCTAAAATTCGCCAGATTACAGATAAAATTGTCAATATGACACGCCAGCAACTGCAAGGTATGCGTGTTATCCGTGCCTTTGGGCAAACAAATAAAGAAATTCATGAGTTTAGAGATACCAATGAAATTTATAAGACCTGGCAGATAAAAACAGGAGTTTGGTCTAGCTTGATTAGCCCGTTGACTTTTTTAGTGGTAAATAGTACGTTGGTCATGGTTATTTGGCATGGGAATCTAGCTATTGGACAGGATTTGCTGACGCAAGGGAAATTAGTCGCTTTAGTCAATTACCTTTTGCAAATTTTGATAGAACTGTTGAAACTAGCTATGCTCGTCACTTCTTTGAACCAAAGTTACATCAGCGCTGGACGAATCCAAGAGGTTTTTGAACAGGAAGAGGAAGATGTACTAGTAGAACTGTCAATACGGCATTCTATTGGTGCTCAGTCTATTTCTGCTGAAAATGTTACCTTTACCTATCCACAAGCTGCTAGTCCAGCTTTGGAAAATATTTCGTTTGATTTGCTATCTGGTCAGACTTTGGGGGTGATTGGAGGAACAGGCTCAGGGAAATCAACTTTAGTGCAGCTGTTGGCACATTTGTATGAGGCAGATGCAGGTCAGTTGACTATTTTCAAAAATGGTCGAAGCCCTCAAAATCTGAAAGAATGGCGCACTTGGATGAGCTTGGTACCGCAAAAAGCAGAATTGTTTCGCGGAACGATTCGCTCAAATTTGTCGCTGGGTTTGGAAGATGAGGTGACGGATGAACAGCTCTGGCGGGCTCTTGATGTTGCGCAGGCTAGTGACTTTGTACGGGAAAAAGAAGGTCAGCTAGATGCAGTGGTAGAAACTTTTGGTCGGAATTTTTCCGGTGGTCAACGCCAACGGTTGACGATTGCGCGAGCTATCTTACAAAAAGTACCTTTTCTTGTGCTGGATGATTCTACTTCGGCACTTGATTATTTAACAGAAGCCAAACTATTGCAAGCGATCAAAGAGCAATTAAAGAACACGAGTTTGATTTTAATTTCTCAGCGAACTAATAGCTTGCGTGCAGCTGATCAGATACTTGTCTTGGATAAAGGCCATCAGGTAGCTCTTGGCGCACATGAAGATTTGCTTCAAACGAGCGCTATTTATCGAGAAATTCATCTCTCACAACATAGCAAGGAGGAAAAGCATGAAAATGAGGTATTCTAAAAGTGGTCTGAAACGCCTTGCAAGTGATTTATTGCAGCAGCGCTGGCTTTTCCTACTAGCTACAATTGGAACGATTGTTCAGGTTGCTTTGACCATTTATTTGCCGATTTTGATTGGGAATGCAGTGGATAGTGTTCTACTTCCCGATGCAAGTCAGCATTTGCTTCCAATTCTCTCGAAAATGGGTATGGTGATTGTTGCCAATACAGCGATTCAATGGATCAATCCTTTAATCTATAATCAGTTGATTTATAGCTATAGTCAGAAACTTCGGGACGCAGTTATTCAAAAAATTCATCGGCTTCCCTTGGCTTATCTTGATCGTCAAGGGAATGGTGATTTAGTGAGTCGCTTGACGACGGACGTGGAGCAGTTAAATAATGGTCTGCTCATGGTCTTCAATCAGTTTTTTGTAGGCGTGTTGACTATTCTTGTAACAATTGTGACAATGGCAAAGATTGACTTTTTCATGATGGTGTTAGTCTTGCTTTTAACTCCCTTATCTATGCTGATTGCGCGTTTTATTGCCCGTAAAAGTTATAAGTTGTTTCAAAAACAAACCACAGCTCGAGGACTTCAGACACAGCTCATTGAAGAAAGTTTGTCTCAAGAAAGTTTGATTCAAAGTTTTAATGCTCAAGAGCAATTCATTACGGATTTTACAAAGGGCAATGAGAGCTATGCGGACTATTCTCAGGATGCTATCTTTTATTCCTCGACTGTCAATCCAGCGACTCGCTTCGTGAATGCTCTTATTTATGCCATTGTTGTTGGATTTGGTGCGGTTCGTATCATTAACGGCTCTAGTTTCACAGTTGGACAATTAGTGACATTCTTAAATTATGTCAACCAATACACTAAGCCCTTCAACGACATTTCGTCTGTTATGGCTGAATTGCAAAGTGCCCTTGCTTGTGCAGAGCGCTTGTACATGATTTTAGATGAAAAAGAAGTTGTGGAAACGGGGAAAGAAGAACTTACGAGTGAGGCAGTACGGGGAGCGATTCGTTTTGAACATGTCCGTTTTGGTTATGAAAAAGATAAACCTTTGATTCACGATTTAAACATGACCGTTCCAGCAGGAAGCAAAGTTGCTATTGTTGGACCAACTGGTGCTGGAAAATCGACTTTAATCAATCTCCTCATGCGTTTTTATAATGTAGATGCGGGTAAAATTAAGTTAGACGACAGAGATATTACAGATTATACCAGAGTCTCATTTCGCCAGCAGTTTGGTATGGTTTTACAAGAAACATGGCTGAAGACAGCGACGATTCATGAAAATATTGCTTTTGGGCGACCAGAGGCTAGCCGAGAAGAAGTAATTGCAGCAGCTAAAGCTGCTAATGCTCATTTCTTTATCCAGCAATTACCACATGGCTACGATACTTATCTAGCAGATGCAGGAGATTCTTTATCACAAGGACAACGCCAGCTATTGACCATTGCGCGTGTTTTTCTAGCGGTTCCTAAAATCCTGATTTTGGATGAAGCAACCTCCTCTATTGATACGCGGACTGAAGTACTCATTCAAGAGGCTTTTAATAAGCTCATGGTAGGGCGAACCAGTTTTATCATTGCTCATCGCTTGTCTACCATTCAGAATGCAGATATCATTTTAGTGTTGGTTGACGGAGATATTGTGGAATATGGCAGTCATCAAGAGCTGATGCAAGCAAAAGGCGTTTATTACCAAATGCAGACAGCTCAAGGAAGTTTGGCTGTTTAAGATTGACTAGTAGAACAAACTTATAGCTGTTCTTTGCTGACTAGCTCTAGTCCTGTCTTAGTCAAGCGGTAGATTTTCTGACAAACTTCTTTGAGAAAGGTGCGGTCATGTGAAATGGTAATGACAGCGCCGTTATAGTCTGTAAAAAGTTTTCGTACTTGTGGCTGCGAAGTAGGAGAAAAGTTACGTGTTGGCTCATCTAATATCAAGACATTTGCTTGATCTAATACCATTTTTAGAAGCAGTAATTTAGCTTTTTGTCCACCAGATAGCTGGGAAATAGAATGTTGCACTTCATTACGCGTGAATTGCAGACTGGCTAGGTGGGTGAGGATTTTTTCTCGCTCAATAGTCTCTCCTGTGGATGTTAGAAAATCTATTGGAGAATCGGCTTCATTTAAAATATCATGATAGTTTTGAGGCATATATCCTAGTGTAATGCCTCTCTTTTCTTTCAGCAGATGTCGCAGTTCTTTGAGAAAAGTAGATTTACCGACACCATTTTTACCAATAATCCCAATCTTTTCCTGCCCTAAGAGTTCAAAATTTATATTTTGGGCTAAGGTACGTTCCTCTGTTTTCAAACACATCTGTTCGAGAATGATTATTCTTTTTGCAGATGGCAGGGGAGTGATAGTAGAAAATTGTAGATTGATAGCATCTGCCTGTGTTGGCAATTCTGTCATTTCAGCCGCTTCTCTTTCAAATCGTTTGCCTTGCGAGAGGACATTTTTCATTTTTTTAGCCACTAATCTTCCAGCCGTGCTATCGTGAGTATTGCGCAGCACGTACTCTACGCTTTGCTTGACGCGGTGATGCTTTTCCATTGTTTTTTGATATTCTTCTCGTTCTTTTTTTGCATCTTTAGTTTGCTTTTCAAATGCAGCTTGTCGTTGCTGGCTGTAATTCTCATAATCCAGATTCCTCACAGTCGTCCGAGTTTCTTGCTTTTTCTTAACCAATTCCAAATGCACGATTTTTGTTGCTGTATGACCTAAAAGACTTTCATCATGGGAAACGAAGATAACTGTTCGAGGTGTATTTTGGAGAAAATTTTCTAGCCATATCAGAGTATCTAGATCTAAATCATTAGAAGGCTCATCTAAAAAGAGAAGGTCCCAATCAGTAGAGAGGATTTTTAAAAGTTGAATTTTTAATAGTTCGCCACCAGATAAAGAGGCTAAGGTTTGCTGACTAGTAAAACGTTGACTGTCAAACTTTAATTCTTGAGCGAAGCGATAAAGTTTGTTGTAATCTAGGTCTACTTCCAAATCTCCAAAAAAATAGTCGTTGAGAGAGAGTTTTCTTTCATTTTCAGGTAAAGTTTGTGGCAAATAAGCATAACGATTATAGCTTTTTTGAATCTCTCCCGTATAACTAACATAGTCTGAAACAAGTGCGTCATTCATGAGTAGTTTGAGAAGAGTAGATTTTCCATTTCCTTCTTCCCCGATAATGGCAATTTTATCACTTGTATTAACAGTGAGTGACAAATCACTAACCATGTTTTTGAAGTCTTTTAAATGTGTAATGGTTAAATGTCGAATTTGTAGCATATATGTCTCCTTATGATGTTCATTGTCATTTTAGAGCTAAGAAAAACAGCCCTATTTACCTAGTAGAGCTGTTTTTGCTTTTGAGTTGCTAACAAATATTGCAAAGCAAGTAGTTTGCGATGGATATATTTAGCCTTGAGAAGTAAAACTGTCTTCTTTGAAAATGAGCAAGAGCACAACAAAAAATCTACTAGATAAAGTTTCCTTTAAGCAATAGATTTCTTGTACATAAGCTCCTTACCTCCGAATTTCATTGATTTTAATATAACAAAAAAGTGATTTAATGTCAAAAAAGACCTGAGTTAAGTTTTCAATTAGGAATAAATTAAATACGAATATAAAAAATCCCGAAACAATTTTCGGGATGAAGTGTTATTACACATTCAAGACTTTATCTAAGAAGTCCTTTAGACGTGGGTGCTGTGGATTATCAAAGATTTGGTCGGGTTTACCGTCTTCTAAAAACTCTCCGTCAGCCGTAAAGATAACACGGTTTGCCACTTGGCGAGCAAATCCCATTTCATGAGTTACGATAATCATAGTCATGCCTTGCTTGGCCAATTCTTTCATAACATTGAGAACATCTCCAACCATTTCGGGATCAAGAGCAGAAGTAGGTTCGTCAAAGAGCATAATATCAGGATTCATAGCAAGTCCCCGTGCAATTGCAACACGTTGTTTTTGTCCACCTGAGAGGCTATCTGGCATGGCATCAGCTTTATCAGAGAGACCGACTTTTTCTAATAGCTCCATACCGAGTTTTTTAGCTTCGGCTTGTGTCATTCGTTTGTGCTCGACAGGTGCAAAGGTGATGTTTTCTAAAACGGTCATGTGAGGGAAGAGATTGAAGTGTTGGAAAACCATACCGATATTTTCACGAACTAGATCAACATCTGTGTTTTTATTGGTCAAATCAAATCCGTCCACAGTGATGGTTCCACTTGTTACTTCCTCAAGGAGATTTAAACTGCGAAGAAAGGTTGATTTTCCTGAACCTGAAGGTCCGATGATACAAACGACGTCCCCTTCATAGAATTTGGTTGTGATTCCTTTTAGAACTTCATTTTCCCCATAGTATTTATGTAAATCATTGACATCAATTTTTAGTTTAGCCATTATTTAATCCTCTTTTCTAAGCGTTTTGCAAGTCTAGTCAAAAGAGTAATGATAATCAGATAAAAAACTGCTAGGATAGCATACATTTTGAAGCTTTGATAGTTACGAGCAATGATGATTTTACCCGTTTGGAAAAGTTCGACGAGACCGATAGCAGAGACGATTGTAGTATCTTTCAAAGCGATAACAAACTGATTGACGAAGTTTGGTAACATGATTTTTGTTGCTTGTGGCAAAATAATCTTTCTCATGGTTTTTGAGTAAGAAATACCAAGGCTTCGGCTGGCTTCCATTTGTCCAACTGGAACAGCTTGAATTCCACCACGGACGATTTCTGCAATATAAGCGCCAGCATTGAGAGAAAGAGCAATCGTGCCAGCTACAAAATCGTTAATTGGATTTTGATGACCTGTCATTGATTCAATAAGGTTTGGGATGCCCCAGAAGATAAAGGCTGCGAGAATCATAAGTGGGATTCCACGGATGACATCCACGAAGATTTCTGAGATGACGCGGAGGGCTTTGACAGGACTCACGCTGAACATTCCAAAGATAATTCCAATTACCATAGCAATAGCAAATGACAGAAGCGCAAGAGCAATGGTGATACCAAGTCCGCTTAACAATTGCTTATAGTTGTTTTGGAGAAGCCCCCAAATGGTTGTTTCATCAACTGTACTGTCTGAAGAGCTAGAAGCAGAGCTGGTTTTTTTCAAATATTTATCAAGAATTTTTTGATATTGACCGTTCTTTTTAATATTTGCCAAACCATTGTTAAACATTTGGATCAATTCAGGATTACTACCTTTTTTCACTGCAAAAGCAGTATCTCCGATAGGGGTTCCCTTGATTGGAGTTTTTAGTTTTTGACCTTGGCTAATGGAGTATTTAACAACAGGTTCGTCATCCATAACGGCGTCCAAAGAGCCAGAGTTTAAGCTATCATACATTGAAGAAGCATCAGCGAATGTTTTAATTTTGTAATCATATTTACTTTGATTTTTTGTTAAGAAAGTTTGTGAAGCAGTTCCGTTTTTAACCCCGATTGTTTTACCTTTCAAGTCTTTATAAGAAGCAATTGTACTGGATTCTTTGACGGCAAGGATAGCGTTTGCAGTATAATATGGTTCTGAGAAATCAAAGGTCTCTTTACGAGCATCTGTTACAGACATCCCTGCAATCATTCCATCGGCTTGTCCAGATTGTACCGCATTTAAAGCAGCGTCAAATCCGGGATTTGTAATTTCAATCGTGAAACCTTGGTCTTTGGCAATGGCTTTTATCAAATCCATGTCAATCCCAGTATATTTGTTATTACTATCCTGAAAAACGAATGGTGCAAAGGAAGAGTCACTCGCAATGGTATATGTTGATTTTACGGGAGTAGCTTTTTGACCAGCAGGAGTAGTGGTTTCTGGAGTAGAACTAGTTGTTTTCGTGGCTGTAGAACTTGTCCATTTTGTGATAATTTTCTCAAGAGAACCATCTTTTTTCATTTGAGCAAGCGCTTCGTTAAATTCTGTTACCAGATATTCATACTTGCTTCCCTTTTTGACACCAAAAGCAAAACTACCAACAGCTTCTCCTTTTATAGAGATTTTTAAATTTTGACCTTGTTTAATAGCATACTCAATGACTGGTTGGTCGTCCATCATGGCATCAATTGAACCAGAATTCAAGCTGTTGTAAGTCAAATCAGTTGTGTCAAATGTTTTGATAGTAAATTTGTATTTGTTTTTGATTTTTTCTAGAAAGCGTTGAGAGGCAGTTCCGTTTTTAACCCCAACAGTTTTTCCTTTTAATTGTGAATAACTACTGATTGTATTGGCTTTAGTCGTTGCGATGACAACTTTTGTATCATAATAAGTATCAGACATGGTGAAGACTTTTTCACGGTCTTTGGTCTTTGTCATGCCAGCCATAATAGCATCTGCTTGACCAGACTGAACGGTGTTAACGGCTGCATCGAAGCCAGGGAAAGTCATATTGATGTCCCAACCTTTTAGTTCAGCAACTTTATTGATGATATCTACATCAATACCTTTATAAGTTTGATCGGAATCTTTAAATTCAAAAGGTGCGTAAGCTGTATCAGATACCACTTTGATTGTATCGGCATGAATAGCTGTTACTGCAAAGAGTGGTAGTAAAGCTAACAAAAAAGTTATAATTTTTTTCTTCATGAGTCTCTCCTTTAAAGAATATTTTTAAATTATACCAGAAATATCTTCGAAAGGCAAATATTTCGCATTTTTATGTTAGATTTTATAACATGGACGATAATTTCTTTTTTGATTTGCGTAAAATAAATATGATATAATAATAAAAAATAGAAAGGGAATTTTATGTTTAAATCTCGTATGCTTGATAATGTGAAACAGTCCCGTTACATTCCGCCTATCTGGTTGGCAATTATCCTCTCGATTGTTTTTGTTTATGGAGGTGAAATTGTCGGTGGGCTTGCATTGGTTCCAATTTCGATACTGCTGGGTCTTGTGCTTGGCCTTGTTCATTCTGGGGCGGGCTTTGTAATGATACAAAAACTGATATCGCATTATATGATTTTCATTCAACTCTTCCTCTTTTTCTTTATTTCTTTGGCTCTCTTTCTTTGGGTGAAGTGCGTTGAAAAAAGACCTTTTTCAAGTCTTGGTTTTTTTAAGGAAAATTGGTTTAAAGAATTAGGACAAGGATTTTTGATTGGAGCGGCACAGTTTTCTCTCATAGTTGTCTTGCTTTTGCTGACAGGTCTAGGTAGGTTAGAACTCAACCATCTTAGTTTGGAACCCTTGCTCTTTATCATCGCCTTGATTCCGTTTTGGATTTTACAAGGCGGAACAGAAGAATTGGTGACGCGTGGTTGGCTATTTCCTACGGTTACTGCCAAGTCAAATATTTTGGTCGGTATCTTAATTTCTGCTGGTCTATTTGGTGCTCTCCATTTATTAAATCCCGGTGTAACGCTTCTTTCGATTATCAACATTATTCTTGATGGTATTTTCGCTTGTTTTTACATGCTAAAAACGGACAATATGTGGGGTCTGGCTGGTATCCACGGGGCTTGGAATTTTGTTCAAGGTAATATTTATGGTATTCAGGTCAGTGGTCAGGGAGCAGAAGCTTCTGTCTTTGCCTACAATACGAAATCCAGTGTAGATTGGCTTTCGGGTGGGTCTTTTGGTGCAGAAGGTTCTATTTTCACCAGTCTGGTGTTAATTCTCAGTATTGCCTATCTGTATTGGTCTCTTAAAAAAGAAGAAAAATTGCCTACAGCATTGCAATTTAGAAAATCAAATCTCACTTAGTTTTACTAGGTGAGATTCTTTATATCCTAAGTCAGTGATATTTTAAGAATTGTGATAAAATAAGAGAAGATTGTATAGAGGAAAAGAATAATGATAAATAGAATTACGGACAATAAATTTAAATTAGTTTCCAAGTATGAGCCTTCAGGAGATCAACCACAGGCGATTGAGCAATTAGTGGATAATATAGAGGGTGGTGAGAAAGCTCAGATTCTCATGGGAGCGACAGGAACTGGAAAGACCTATACTATGAGTCAGGTCATCCAAAAGGTCAATAAACCGACCCTAGTTATCGCTCATAATAAAACTCTGGCTGGTCAGCTCTATGGTGAATTTAAGGAGTTTTTTCCTGACAATGCGGTTGAATACTTCGTGTCTTACTATGACTATTACCAACCGGAAGCCTATGTGCCTTCTAGTGATACCTATATTGAGAAGGACAGCTCGGTCAATGATGAGATTGACAAACTTCGTCACTCAGCAACCTCGGCTCTCTTGGAGCGCAACGATGTGATTGTTGTGGCATCAGTCAGCTGCATTTATGGTTTGGGCTCGCCTAAGGAATACTCCGATAGCGTGGTCAGTCTGCGACCTGGTTTAGAGATTTCACGGGATCAACTTCTCAATGATTTGGTTGATATTCAATTTGAGCGCAATGATATTGACTTTCAACGAGGAAAATTTCGTGTGCGTGGCGATGTTGTGGAAATCTTCCCAGCTTCTCGCGATGAACATGCCTTTCGGGTGGAATTTTTCGGGGATGAAATTGACCGCATTCGAGAAGTGGAAGCATTGACAGGTCAAGTGTTGGGCGAAGTAGACCATTTAGCTATTTTCCCTGCCACTCACTTTATGACCAATGACGAAAATATGGAAATTGCCATTGGTAAAATTCAAGCGGAATTAGAAGATCAGCTAGGCTTTTTTGAAAGAGAAGGGAAGCTTTTAGAAGCTCAGCGGTTGAAGCAAAGAACGGACTATGATATTGAAATGCTGCGCGAAATGGGCTACACGAATGGTGTAGAGAATTATTCTCGCCACATGGACGGACGGAGTGAAGGTGAGCCACCTTACACTTTATTAGATTTCTTTCCTGATGATTTTTTAATCATGGTAGACGAAAGTCACATGACTATGGGGCAAATCAAAGGTATGTATAATGGTGACCGTTCTCGGAAAGAAATGTTGGTTAATTATGGATTTCGCTTACCTTCTGCCTTGGATAACCGTCCGTTGCGTCGGGAAGAATTTGAAAGTCATGTGCACCAGATTGTTTACGTGTCTGCTACACCAGGGGATTATGAGCGAGAGCAGACGGATACAGTAATTGAGCAAATTATTCGACCAACTGGACTGCTGGATCCAGAAGTTGAAGTGCGTCCGACTATGGGGCAAATAGACGATCTTTTAGGGGAAATCAATGCGCGTGCAGAGAAGAATGAGCGAACCTTTATCACAACGTTGACTAAAAAGATGGCAGAAGATCTGACGGATTACTTTAAAGAAATGGGTGTTAAGGTCAAATACATGCACTCAGATATCAAGACTTTAGAGCGGACAGAAATTATCCGCGACCTGCGGTTAGGTGTCTTTGATGTTTTAGTCGGAATTAACCTGTTGCGTGAGGGAATTGATGTGCCAGAGGTTAGTCTGGTTGCCATTCTTGATGCAGACAAGGAAGGTTTCTTACGTAATGAGCGTGGTTTGATCCAAACCATTGGTCGGGCTGCCCGTAATAGTGAAGGCCACGTCATCATGTATGCGGACACGATTACAGATTCCATGCAAAAAGCTATGGATGAAACTGCCCGTCGTCGTCAGATTCAAATGGCTTATAACGAAGAACATGGTATTGTACCGCAAACAATCCAGAAAGAAATCCGTGACCTAATCAGTGTGACAAAAGCCACTCTACCAGACAAGGAAGAAGTGGTAGATATTGAAAGTCTTAATAAGCAGGAACGCAAGGATATGATTAAAAAGCTAGAAGGACAAATGCAAGAAGCTGCTGGTCTTCTGGACTTCGAGCTGGCCGCCCAAATCCGCGATATGATTTTGGAGATTAAGGCGGTGGATTAGAAAGATAAACAAAGCAAAAAGGGAAGAAGAATGCGTTACATTCTCTTACTTCGCGGCATTAATGTCGGTGGGAAAAACAAGGTAGCTATGGCTGATTTGAAGGCCGATTTGGCGGAGCTGGGCTTTGATAATCCGGTTCATCAACAGTGGCGATCTCTTTTTTGACAGTCAGGAGAACGGGGAGAAGATTAGGGAGATTCTGACGGCTTATTTTAGTCAATCCTATGACTTTCCAATCTCTTTTGTCCTGCTCAGCTCTGCTATTCTCTAAGAAGAAGTGGCAAAACTGCCTGCTTGGTGGCAGGATGAGGCAGCCTATCGGCGTGATGTCCTCTTTTACCTGCCGAAAGCCAGTCGCGAGCAGATAAAGGAAGAGGCGAGAACCTGGGCAAATGACAGGGAGCTGCTGCATTTCGGTCAGACAGCCTTCTTTTACAGAAATAGCGACCAGACTGACTATCTCAAGTTCAACTACCACAAGAAGCTACTCAAATCTAGCTTTTACAAGTCTTTGACAATTCGCAATGTGAAAATCTTTCAGAAAATTTTGGAGTTGGCGGATACTAGTTAAAGAGGCATTATTTGTTTTTTGGAAAACTAATGACAAATTGTTAATAAATATATATGTTTGAATAAAGAAAAAGAGTTTTTACTTTTATTTTCATCATGCTGGAAACGTTCAGTAGATAGGAGAATTTATGATTGAATTTAATGATGTTACAAAAGTGTACGATGACAAGATAGCGTTGAATCATCTGAATTTAACGCTTCAGAGTGGAGAAATTGTAGGATTAATTGGCCACAATGGTGCTGGAAAATCAACAACGATTAAATCATTGGTTAGTGTAATTAATCCATCGCATGGTCAGATTTTTGTGGATGGTAAGGAATTAGCAGCTAATCGGTTGGCAATCAAGAAGAAAATTGGTTATGTAGCTGATTCGTCGGATTTATTCTTACGTCTGACAGCAAATGAATTCTGGGAATTGGTTGGAACTTCTTATGATATGAGTCCTTCAGATTATGAGAAACGTTTAACGGAGCTACTGGAATTATTTGATTTTACAGCTCATCGCTATGAAGTTATTGAATCGTTTTCACATGGAATGCGACAAAAAGTATTTGTCATTGGTGCTCTTTTGTCTGATCCAGATATCTGGGTGTTGGATGAGCCTTTAACTGGTTTGGATCCGCAGGCGGCTTTTGACCTCAAACAAATGATGCGAGAGCATGCAGACAAAGGAAATACTGTTTTGTTCTCAACCCATGTTTTAGAAGTGGCAGAGCAATTGTGTGACCGTATTGCCATTCTCAAAAAGGGAGAATTGTTGTTTTACGGTACGATTGAGGAATTGAAAAGTCAACATCCTGAAAAATCCTTAGAAAGTATTTACCTTAGTTTGGCAGGTCGTAGAGAAGAGGTGAGTCCTGATGCGTCTTAAAGCGATTCGCTCCCTCATTCATGCAAATATCATTTATACGACGCAATCAACTAGGCTTTCTAGTTATCGTAAAAAACAGCAAAAAAATCCAAAGAAAAAAGGAAATGTTGCTAGAAATCTAGTGATGAACTATCTCTATGCTGGAATTTTGTATGCTTGTATATTTGGTGTACAGGGTGCTTTTTTACCGCTTGCTCAGAATCCTGGGCTATTTTCGAATTTTGTCAGCGTCTTTTATCTTTTCATCTTTGCACAGGGATTTCTTTCCTTTTACAATGTTTTTTATGAAAGTAAAGACTTGCAAGCTTACCGACCTTATGCCTTTAGTGAGAGCGAAATTATGGTTGGGAAAGGATTTTCTGTTCTTTTAACTACTTTAATGGGAGTGTTTCCCATTGTTATTTACTTTATTGGTTTGCAAATGCAATCAGGTCAACCAATCTGGCTTGCAATCCCTATTCTGCTTATTTCGTTAGGAGTACTGTTTTCGACACTTATTTTCCTTCTTTTAGTTGGTGTTCATTTTATTACGAAAACGACTATTTTTAGGAAATATAAAAAGCTTGCCTCTAATATTTTACTGGCTCTTGCTACAATAATGGCTTTTGGTGCGATTTTATTGGTGAATTTGCAAAATAACTCTAACGTTAAAAACGCAATATTGCAAGATCAACCTGCTTATTTTCCGCCAATGACGATTTTTCATGCTTTCAGTATGCAACCTTTTGCTTTGAATTCCTTGCTGGGAATGGGAGCTTGGGTAGTCGTAGCCGCTATATTATTTATAATTGTTAAGCGAAAGGTTTTACCAGAATTTTATGAAGCTGCAATGACCACAACAGCAACGGTCAATAGACAAAAACGAACGAAAATTTTCAAGATGAATGGACTTAGAAACTTTTCGCAGTTTGTGTTGCGCTATCAATTAAACCTAATCAGTGATGGCTCTGTCTTATTACAAACTCTTTTGATGCCTAGTGTGTTACCTTACTTTATTCTAATTCCGTTAATGGCTAGTTTTATGCAGAATAGTGAAATGATTTCTCCTTATTTGACAACAAGATTTGCTTTTCCACTGATGTTGATAGCAACATTTGTAGCAAGTTTAAATACAGGTGGAGCAAATTTAACAGGAATTGGCATTTCACTTGAACGTGAAAATTATGATTATTTGAAAGTATTACCCTTTGATATGGCACGTTATCTTAAATTTAAGTTTTGGAATTTATTTGTCCTTCAATCCATTTTACCATTCATTTTATTGACAATTTTTTCCTTTATTGTCGGCGTGCAACCAGTTGCTATTGTCTTGATGATTATAGCTTGGACATTGACCTGCTTAGCATGGAGTGCTTGGGGATATCATCGTGACAAACGCCTACAAGTTACTAACTGGTCGAATGTGACGGAATTATTTAATCGTGAAAATAATTTACTAAAGATGATTTTGGGCATTGTTGCTATGATTATTTACATAATCATTATTGCAATGAGCGCTTATTTCATTTTGGTATCACCAGATTTAGTGGGCTATTTGTTAGCAGGTACCTTTCTGATTGCTCTTGCAATGATGGCATTTTTACTGACAAATCATTATTTGAAAAAAGTTCAAGCTGAAGTAGAAAATTAAGCTGAAAGTTTTTGAATACTTACTATGTTTTTATTGCTTAGCAAGAATATATTGATAAGAGTCTATAAATTTTTATGTGCGCTTTGAAACATCTATATACTAAATTTATGCTATAATAAATACTATGTATACCAAACCAACTTCTGCCTATGTACACATTCCGTTTTGTACTCAAATTTGTTATTATTGTGACTTTTCTAAGGTTTTTATCAAAAATCAGCCAGTTGATGCCTACTTAGAGCACTTGCTTCAAGAATATACTTCTTATGATATAAAGCATTTACAAACGCTTTATATCGGTGGTGGGACACCGACAGCTCTTTCAGCGAAGCAGCTGGAGTTTTTATTGGCAGAGCTGACGAAAAAGCTGGATTTGTCATTGTTAGAAGAACTGACTATTGAAGCCAATCCAGGGGATTTGGATCCGGATAAGATTGCTGTTTTAAAGGTTTCACCTGTGAATAGGGTATCTTTAGGTGTTCAGACTTTTGACGATGGCATGCTCAAGCAAATTGGTCGCAGTCATTTAGAAAAAGATATCTATGAAAACATCGCTAATCTGAAGCTGGCTGGATTTGACAATATCTCGATTGATTTGATCTATGCGCTGCCCAAGCAAACTATGGATAATGTACGAGAAAATGTAGCCAAGGCTGTTGCGCTAGATATTCCTCACATGAGTCTTTACAGCTTAATTTTAGAAAATCACACGGTTTTTATGAATCGGATGCGACGTGGAAAACTCCCTCTGCCTAAAGAAGATTTAGAAGCAGAGATGTTTGAATACATCATTGAGGAGTTAGAAAAAGCTGGTTTTGAGCACTATGAGATTTCCAATTTTTCTAAACCAGGTTTTGAGAGTCGACATAATCTTATGTACTGGGACAATGCGGAATATTTTGGTATCGGAGCTGGGGCTTCTGGCTATGTCAATGGGGTTCGCTACAAGAATCATGGTCCTATCCGTCATTACTTAGAGGCGGTTGAAAAAGGTAATGCCCGTGTGAGTGAGGAACATCTTAGCAAGCAAGAGATGATGGAAGAAGAAATGTTTTTGGGATTGCGCAAGAAGTCGGGTATTTCTAAACAACGCTTTGAGGAAAAATTTGGTGTTTCTTTTGATCGGCAGTACGGTCATGTTGTAACAGAACTGACAGAGCAAGGGCTCTTAGTACCTGACAAAGACATTGTCCGTATGACTAAAAAAGGTCTTTTTTTGGGCGATACGGTTGCAGAAAAATTTATATTGGAGTAGATTATGGGTTTAACTTATCAAATGAAAATGAAAATTCCTTTTGATATGGCAGATATGAATGGTCATATCAAACTACCTGATGTTATTTTGCTATCATTACAGGTATCAGGGCTGCAGTCCATTGATTTGGGGATTAGTGACAAATCTATGCTGGAAAAATATAATCTAGTCTGGATTATCACGGATTATGATATTGATGTAGTACGGCTGCCTAAATTTGGGGAAGAAATGACGATTGAAACAGAAGCTTTGTCATATAATCGTTTATTCTGTTATCGTCGGTTTACTATTTATGATGAAGCAGGAAATGCTATTATTAATATGTTGGCTACTTTTGTCCTTATGGATAGAGATAGTAGAAAAGTGCATGCAGTAGAGCCAAAGATTGTTGCACCTTATGAAGCAGAGTTTTCTAAAAAATTGATTCGTGGTCCGAAGTATCCAGATTTGAAAGAACCAATTAGCAAAGATTACCATGTCCGTTTTTACGATTTAGATATGAACGGTCATGTTAATAACAGTAAGTATTTGGACTGGATTTTTGAGGTTATGGGTGCAGATTTTCTCATGAAACATATTCCTAGAAAAATTCATCTTAAGTATGTCAAGGAGGTCCGACCTGGCGGACAAATTACCTCCAGCTATAATTTAGAGGGCTTGGAGAGTAATCATCAGATTTCTAGTGATGGTGATATCAATGCCCAGGCAAGTATAATGTGGAGAAGATGGGATGACAGAGCAGAGTAAATGGTTGGAATGGGCGACTCGTCTGCAAACTTTAGCACAAAATGGATTAGCCTATAGCAAGGATGAATTTGATATTGAGCGATTTCAGGAGATTCGTCAGATTGCAGCTGAAATGCTAGTCACTCCTTCTGGTATGCCACTTGAAAAAGTAAAAGATCTGTTTTGTAATGAAACGGGTTATCAAACACCGAAATTGGATACACGTGCAGCAATTTTTAAAGACAATATGATTTTGCTTGTTCAAGAAAAAAACGGACTATGGGCTTTGCCGGGCGGATGGTGTGATGTGGATCAGTCTGTAAAGGACAATACAATAAAAGAAGTAAGAGAAGAGGCAGGTTTAGAAGTTCAGGCAGACAAACTGATTGCCGTTTTAGATAAACATAAAAATAATCCAGGAAACTCTACCTCAGTACATCACATTACCAAAATATTTGTTTTGTGTACGAGCTTAGGTGGGGAGTTTAGAGCAAATGCTGAGACGATAGCTTGTGGTTATTTTGCTTTAGATGCATTGCCAGCATTATCTGAATCTAAAACGACTACTCAACAAATTGCAATGTGTTTTGAGGCGCAGGCATCCAATAACTGGGAAACCCGATTTGATTAATAAAGTATAGATTTAAAAGTTGAAATAGAAAACTATTTTCAATTTATATAGATTAGAGGAGTATTTAAGCTTTTAAATTAGAGGAGAAAATGAGTGACTTATAAAGGCTATTTAATTGATTTAGACGGAACGATTTATAAAGGAAAAGACCGAATCCCAGCGGGAGAAGCTTTTGTCCATGAATTACAGCGTCGCAACCTTCCATATTTATTTGTGACAAATAATACGACACGTACTCCTGAGACTGTTCAAACAATGCTAGCGGAACAATTCAATGTTGAAACGTCGATTGAAACGATTTATACAGCGACTTTAGCAACGGTTGACTACTTAAATGATAAAAATCTAGGCAAGAAAGTCTATGTTATCGGTGATGTCGGACTTAAGCAAGCCATTGCAGAAGCTGGCTATATCGAAGATACTGATAACCCAGATTATGTGGTTGTTGGATTAGACTGGGAAGTGGACTATGAAAAATTGTCAATTGCTACTTTAGCTATTCAAAAAGGAGCTCATTTCGTAGGAACCAATCCAGATCTTAATATTCCAACGGAGCGCGGTCTCATGCCTGGAGCAGGATCGATTATTACTCTCATTGAAGTAGCAACTCGTGTGAAACCTGTTTATATCGGGAAGCCAAATGCAATTATCATGGAAAAGGCGGTTGAGCATCTAGGACTACCGCGGCAAGAAGTGATAATGGTTGGGGATAATTACCTGACGGATATTCGGGCTGGGATTGACAACGATATCCCTACACTTTTGGTGACAACTGGCTTTACGAAATCAGAAGAAGTGCCAGACTTGCCAATCCAACCAGATTATGTACTTTCTAGCCTAGCGGAGTGGGATTTCGATGCGCATTAAACTGACCTTTTGGCTGAGTATGCTCTGCTTTTTAGCAGTAGCTATTTTGTTGACCATTTATCTGACTTGGCTGTTTTATCCTTTGGAAGTTTCTTGGTTGCATTTAGAAAATCAAGTTTACCTCAAATCTGCAACCATTCAGCACAATTTCAATATTTTGATGATTTACCTAACCAATCCATTTCAGCAAAAGCTCTCCATGCCTAATTTTCGCTCATCAGCAGCAGGTCTGCACCATTTTCAAGTCGTGAAATATCTTTTTCATCTGGCGCAAGTTGCTTTTCTGGCAACCTTACCAGCGGTTTGTTTGTTTGTAAAAAACATTATAAAAAAAAGATATCTATCTGTCTTTTCAAAGGCGATTTTAGCTATTATTTGGTTGCCTATTGTAATTGCTGGTGTGGCGCTGGGGATTGGCTTTGATGCGTTTTTCACTCTCTTTCATCAGATTTTATTTGTCGGAGACAATACTTGGCTCTTTGACCCTGCTAAAGATCCTGTTATTTGGATATTACCAGAAGAATTTTTCCTCCACGCCTTTCTTTTGTTTTTTGTTCTTTATGAAGGCTTTGCTGTGGGGTTATACTTGTGGAATCGAAAAAGCTATTTGAAGAAGGAGGAAAATTGATGCCAGTCACAGTCAATCAGCAAGTGCGAAAAGATGTTAGTTTATTTTCTGCTTTATGTCTGATTTATGTTTTCGTCATGACAATGATTAGCTTAATCTACCAAACGATTGTAACTTTGTTTCAAGCGATTCGTTATCCCGGAAATCTTGAGAGAATCCAAAAAGCAACGGAAAGTTTTATGTCACGCGATGGCAGCTATTATCTAATTGCTGTTTGTGCAGGAGTATTTATCTTTTGGTTGTATCGGGACGGAAAATTATTTAAGTCTGATTTACGAACGCAGAAAAGGGTCATGATGCCAAAAACGTTTGGGATAGTTTTATCATTCTTACTTCTGGGTCAATTAGGTTTTGTACTCTTTAATCAAATATTCGAAGCAGTGTTGAATATCTTTGGATTTAGCTTATTTAAAGCCATTGAATCAGCTTCCGCAGGCTCAGATAGTGTAACGATGTTTTTGTATGCAGGTTTTTTCGGTCCTGTTTCAGAAGAATTGATTTTTCGCGGGGCAGGCTTACGAACATTTGAAAAATATGGAAAAGTCTTTGCGATTTTGATGTCTTCCCTCATATTTGGTTTATTTCATGGAAATATCCCGCAGTTCTTTTTTGCGGCTTTTGTTGGAATTATCTTCTCTTATGTGACCTTGGAGTATTCAATTCTCTGGGCAATGGTTTTCCATGTTTTTAATAACTTGGTCATTGGAGATGGTTTAACTTATTTGTATTCGTTTTTGCCGGACGATATAGGTGGTCTCTTACACTTATTTATCCTGCTAGTCGGTGCAAGTGTCGCAGTAATTTTCCTGTTTAAAAACAAAACAGACATAAAGATGTATGTACAAGAAAATCGTTCATTTTCAGGAACCTATAAGCAAGCTTTTCGCTCTGTTTGGTTCTGGATTTTTGCAATCTTCATGTTCTTAACATCTTTGACCTTGATAAGTCATTTGTGAAAGAAGATTTTTGAAAGGACTTTCAACTTTCTTTCATTTATGATAAAATAAAGGTAACAAAAGAGGAGCGTGTCAATCATGGAACAAACATTTTTTATTATAAAACCAGACGGCGTAAAACGTGGCTTGGTTGGAGAAGTACTGAAGCGCGTAGAACAACGTGGTTATAAAATCGAACGTTTGGAAATGAGAACCAATATTTCAAATGAGTTAATTGATCAGCATTATGAAGCCCTATTAACGAAAGATTTTTATCCTTCAATCCGTGATTATATGACAAGCGGACCTGTGATTATCGGTGTTTTATCGGGAAGTCAAGTGATTTCAGGTTGGCGTCACATGATGGGCGCTACTCGTCCGGAAGAAGCTCTACCGGGAACTATTCGCGGAGATTTTGCACAAGCAGCTGAAGCTAGTGAAACGATTCGAAATGTTGTTCATGGTTCAGATTCTGAAGAGTCTGCCAAACGGGAAATTGCGCTTTGGTTTGGTAATCATTAAAACATAGTAGTATAAATTCGAGAGAGTACAGATAGCGATTGCTTTTGTTCTCTCTTTTTTACTATCCGAATTGTACTGGGTGTGTTATAATAAAAAGGAATTGGAAATGTTTTAATATACTGAAAATTGATTGTTTTATCAAGGAGGAGATATGTCAGACAAACAAATTCATTTGGTTATCGTGACGGGAATGAGTGGAGCGGGAAAGACCGTGGCCATCCAGTCTTTTGAAGATTTGGGCTATTTTACGATTGATAATATGCCCCCCACGCTGGTTCCTAAATTTTTGCAGTTAATCGAAACAACGCAAGACAACGACAAGATTGCTATGGTTGTAGATATGCGTAGTCGTTCCTTCTTTTCTGAGATTCAGAAAGTTCTAGATGAGATTGAAAGTAACGCTGGACTTGATTTTAAGATTTTGTTTTTAGATGCGGCAGATACAGAATTAGTTGCACGTTACAAGGAAACGCGGCGTAGCCACCCCTTAGCAGCAGACGGTCGTATTTTAGATGGTATCAAGCTAGAACGTGAGTTACTGGCACCGTTGAAAAACATGAGTCAAAACGTGGTAGATACGACTGAATTAACACCGCGCGGGTTGCGTAAAACCATTTCTGAGCATTTTTCAGATCAGACAAAGCTTCAATCGTTTCGTATTGAGGTGGTGAGTTTTGGCTTTAAATATGGTCTTCCGCTAGATGCCGACCTTGTTTTTGATGTACGTTTTTTACCAAATCCATATTACCAACCAGAACTTCGCAATCAAACAGGACTTGATAAACCAGTTTATGATTATGTGATGAATCATACGGAGTCAGAAGAATTTTATCAGCACTTAGTGGCTCTTATCAAACCGATTTTACCGGGCTACAAAAAAGAGGGGAAATCTGTTTTAACAATTGCGGTTGGTTGTACAGGCGGTCAACACAGAAGCGTAGCTTTTGCACAACGTCTAGCAGATGATTTGGCAAGCGAATGGACCGTTCACTCATCACATCGAGACAAAGACCGCAGAAAGGAAACGGTGAATCGTTCATGAGGAGACCAAAGATTGCTGTTATTGGTGGTGGAACCGGAATTTCAGTCATTTTGAACAGTTTGCGTAAGAAAGACGTAGACATTGCTGCTATTGTGACGGTCGCTGATGACGGTGGAAGTTCGGGGGAATTGCGAAAAAACATTCAACAATTGACACCGCCCGGTGATTTGCGAAATGTTTTGGTGGCTTTATCGGACATGCCGCGCTTTTATGAAAAAGTTTTTCAATATCGCTTTGCAGCTGAAGACGGTGCTTTAGCTGGACATCCACTTGGGAACTTGATTATTGCAGGTATTTCAGAAATGCAAGGGTCGACTTACAACGCTATGCAGCTACTGACTAAGTTTTTCCACACAACTGGCAAAATTTATCCGTCTTGTGATATACCTTTAACGCTTCATGCTGTATTTACTGATGGAAGCGAAGTCGCTGGAGAAAGTCATCTCGCAGAACACCAAGGTATGATTGAACGAGTTTATGTCACCAATACCTATAATGACCAGAAGCCGGTGGCTAGTCGCAAAGTGGTAGAGACGATTTTAGAAAGTGATATGGTTGTTTTGGGACCAGGGTCATTGTTTACCTCTATCTTACCCAATATGATGATTGAAGAAATTGGACAAGCTCTTTTAGAAACAAAGGCGGAAATCGCTTATGTCTGCAATATTATGACCCAGCGTGGTGAAACCGAGCATTTTACAGATAGTGACCATGTAGCCGTTTTGCATCGACATTTAGGAAAACGATTTATTGATACTGTTTTGGTGAATATTGAGGAAGTTCCTCAAGAGTATATGAATTCTAATAAATTTGATGAGTATTTGGTGCAGGTTGAGCATGATTTTAAAGGTTTGAAAGAGCAAGTACCTCGTGTCATTTCGTCTAATTTTCTTCGCTTGGAAAATGGCGGAGCTTTTCATGATGGTGAATCAGTCGTCGATGAACTTATGCAGATTATACAGGTGCGCAAATGAGTTTTACCATTAAAGTGAAAGAAGAACTGCTTGGCCTAGGCAAAAAAGATAAAATGGAATTATCGGCTATCATTAAGATGTCAGGCAGTTTAGGAATTTCTAGTCAAGGCTTAACATTATCTGTTACGACAGAAAATGCAAAAATCGCTCGTCACATTTATGAATTGTTGGCAGCTTTTTATCAAGTCAAATCGGATATTCGTCATCATCAAAAAGCGAATCTTCGGAAAAACCGTGTTTATACTGTTTTTTTAGACGAAGGTGTGGAACAAATTTTAGCCGATTTACACTTGGCAGACTCCTTTTTTGGGATTGAAGCAGGCATTGACCAAGCTATTTTATCAGATGATGAAGCGAGCCGATCGTATTTACGAGGAGCATTTTTATCCACGGGCAGTATGCGTGATCCAGATTCTGGGAAATATCAACTGGAAATCTTATCGGTCTATTCTGACCATGCGGAAGATTTAGCAGCTTTGATGCGAAAGTTTTTATTGGATGCCAAGACAATTGAGCGCAAAAAAGGCTCAGTAACCTATCTGCAGCGAGCTGAGGACATTATGGATTTTTTGATTGTGATTGGGGCTATGAAAGCAATGACTGAGTTTGAGTCGGTCAAGCTCTTGCGAGAGGCTAGAAATGATTTGAATCGGACGAATAATGCGGAAACGGCGAATATTGCTCGAACGGTGACAGCTAGCATGAAAACCATTCATAACATTAGCAAAATCATTGACACAGTTGGTTTAGAAAGTTTGCCTGTTGATTTACAGGAAGTTGCTTATCTGCGCGTTAATCATCCTGATTATTCTATTCAGCAGCTAGCAGATAGTCTGAATAAGCCTTTGACGAAAAGTGGTGTCAATCATCGCTTGAGGAAAATCAATAAAATCGCAAATGAGTTGTAGAAAATGCAAAGAAATGGGGATTATATATTATAGGCGGAATCAATTTGAAAATTTCCATTAAAACTTTACGGTTTTCTCTTGAAGATTTTCAAAAAGTGTGATATAGTAATAAAAATTAAATAATCCTTTAAATCTGTCCCGTGAGGCAGACAAGGAGTCAAAGTATAAGATGGTATAGTACAGTGAGGCTGTTAGCAGTTTCTCTATGCTTACCTAGATTTTCTGAAGTCTCCTTGTGAAGGAGACTTTTTCTTTTAACTTTTTATACAGGAGGTTTTCCATGAAAACAAAAGAAGTTGTTGATGGTTTGACAATGAAACGTGCCATTACACGGATCACTTATGAAATCATTGAGCGCAACAAAGAGCTAGACAAGATTGTCTTAATTGGTATAAAAACACGGGGTGTTTACATTGCACAGCGGATTCAAGAACGATTAGCGCAACTTGAAAAGATTGATGTACCTATCGGTGAGTTGGATACCAAACCATTCCGCGATGATTTTAAAGTGGAAGAAGATACAACACATGTTCCTGTTGATATTACAGACCGCGAAGTCATCTTGGTAGATGATGTCCTCTATACAGGACGCACCATTCGTGCTGCTATTGATAATCTAGTTAGCTTGGGACGTCCATCACGCGTGAGCTTGGCTGTTTTAGTAGACCGTGGGCATCGTGAGTTGCCGATTCGAGCAGATTATGTGGGCAAAAACATTCCAACTAGTCGAACAGAAGAAATTATTGTGGAAATGATAGAACAGGATGGTCAAGACCGTGTCTTGATTGCGGAGGAGTTATAAGAAAATGAGTCAAGATGTGAAATATGATGTACACGATATGCCAAAACCTGGTTTGCTTGTAGGATTGTCCTTTCAGCATTTGTTTGCCATGTTTGGAGCAACGGTTCTTGTTCCAATTCTGGTTGGAATTGACCCAGCAGTTGCCTTGTTTTCAAGCGGTCTAGGAACCTTGGCACACTTAACAGTTACCAAGTACAAAGTGCCAGCTTATATGGGGTCTAGTTTCGCTTATATTGCAGCTATGCAAATGTTGATGAAAACAGACGGTATCGCAGCAGTCGCTCAAGGTGCCATTACAGGTGGTTTGGTTTACTTCATTGTAGCTCTTATTGTGAAGTTCGCTGGGAATGCTTGGATTGATAAGATTTTGCCGCCAGTTGTTGTAGGACCAATCGTTATGGTCATCGGACTAAGCCTAGCAAGCACAGCTGTAAATGATGTCATGCTAAAAGACGGTAAATACAATTTAACTTATTTCATCATTGGAATTGTCACTCTCTTTGCAGTCATCCTCTTTAATATCTATGGTAAAAAGATTGTTGGAATTATTCCAGTGCTGTTAGGCTTGATTGTCGGATATGTCTTCGCGCTCATTCTTGGAGTGGTAACAGGAGAAGAAATTATTTCCTTTGCAAAAGTCTCTCAAGCTTCATGGTTCCATGTCCCACCTATGCACCTTCCTTTCTTAGACTATAATGTAAAATTTTATCCAAGTGCAATTTTAACAATGGCTCCAATTGCCTTTGTAACTATGACGGAGCACTTTGGTCATGTTATGGTATTGAATAGCTTGACTGGAAAAGATTTCTTTAAAGACCCAGGATTGGATAAAACTCTTGCCGGAGATGGTCTTGCACAAGTTATCGCTGGGATTTTCGGTGCGCCACCAGTAACGAGTTACGGTGAAAATATCGGTGTGATGGCTCTCAATAAAATCTATAGCGTTTATGTGATTGCAGGTGCAGCAGTACTTGCGATTGTGATGAGTTTTGTCGGAAAAGTATCGGCACTCTTACAATCCATTCCAACTCCAGTTCTAGGCGGTATTTCTATTGCGCTCTTTGGAGTCATCGCTTCTAGTGGTTTGAAAATTTTAATTGAAAAACAAACAGACTTTGATAATAAGAAAAATCTGTTAATTGCCAGTGTAATTTTAGTCGCAGGGATTGGCGGCTTAACGCTTCAACTTTCAGGTCTGCAAATTTCAGGGGTTGCCTTGTCAACCGTTCTTGGTATTGTACTCTATCTTATCTTGCCTGAACCTAAAAATTAGTTTGAATTCTTAATTTTATTGAAAGAAACGCTGTATCTAATAAAAGGAGAAATACACCATGTCATCTAATCAAATCGCTCTTAAAAACGTTGTCTCTATGGAAACTCTTACCAATGAGGAAGTCTTAAGTTTAATCAAACGTGGCATTGAATTTAAAAATGGAGCAAAAGCTCATTATGATGAACAGCATATTATCGCTAATCTCTTCTTTGAGCCCTCTACGCGAACACATAAAGCCTTTGAAGTAGCGGAATTAAAGCTAGGTTGTGACCTGTTGGATTTTGATTCAAAGACCAGCTCTATCAACAAAGGAGAGACCTTATATGATACGATTTTAACCATGTCAGCGCTCGGAGTGGATGTCTGTGTCATTCGTCATCCAGAAGTGGACTATTACAAGGAATTAGTCGAAAGTCCAACGATTACAACTTCAATTGTGAATGGTGGTGATGGCTCTGGACAACATCCGAGTCAAAGTTTGCTAGATTTGATGACCATTTATCAAGAGTTTGGGCATTTTGACGGCTTGAAGATTGCGATTGCAGGCGACTTAGATCACTCGCGCGTGGCCAAGTCAAATATGCAAATCTTGAAGCGCCTGGGTGCAGAACTTTATTTTGCAGGTCCAGAGGTATGGAGAAGTGAAGAATTTGCAGCTTATGGGCAATTTGTCACACTTGATGAAGTCGTTGACCAAGTGGATGTCTTAATGCTTCTGCGCGTGCAGCACGAACGTCATGATGATGATTCACTCTTTTCAAAAGAAAATTATCATAGATTGCATGGCTTAACTCAGGAACGATATGACAGACTGAAAGATACAGCCATCATCATGCATCCAGCTCCAGTCAATCGCGATGTTGAAATTGCAGATCATCTGGTAGAAGCTCCAAAATCACGGATTGTAGAGCAAATGACCAATGGTGTATTTGTCCGTATGGCAATTATTGAGTCTGTTTTAAATGGACGAAAAGAGCAATAGACACTAAGGTATTGCTGTAAGAACAAACGGAGGGGAAAATGGAAAAACGCTTGTTAATTCTGGAAGATGGAACAGTATTTGAAGGAGAGGCATTCGGGGCTGATATTGATGTGACCGGAGAAATCGTCTTTAATACAGGTATGACCGGTTATCAAGAATCTATTACAGATCAGTCTTACAATGGGCAAATCTTGACTTTCACTTATCCGTTAATCGGAAATTATGGAATCAACCGCGACGACTATGAATCGATCACTCCTACTTGCAAGGGAGTGGTCGTTTATGAGTGGGCACGCCGAGCGAGCAATTGGCGCAATCAGATGACCCTAGACGAGTTTTTAAAGGTCAAGAAAATTCCAGGAATTGCTGGTATAGATACACGGGCATTGACGAAAATCATTCGGCAGCATGGAACGATGAAAGCAACGATAGCCAATGTAGGCGACCAAATGGTGCATCTGCAAGATCAGTTGAAGGCGACCGTTTTACCGACTGACAATATCAAACAAGTCTCAACGAAAACGCCATATCCAGCACCGGGTTCAGGTTCTAGTATCGTGCTAGTTGATTTTGGCTTGAAACATTCGATTCTTCGTGAATTAGCGGCACGCAATTGTAATGTGACAGTTGTTCCCTATGACACAAGTGCAGCAGATATTCTCCACCTTCACCCTGACGGTGTCATGTTATCCAACGGTCCAGGTAATCCAGATGATGTACCGCAAGTGCTAGACATGATTCGAGGGATTCAAGGTAAAATTCCTCTTTTTGGTATCTGCATGGGACATCAACTTTTTAGTAAGGCAAATGGAGCGCAGACCTATAAAATGAAATTCGGTCACCGTGGTTTCAATCATGCTGTCAGAGAGATTGCGACAGGGCGGATTGATTTTACCAGCCAAAATCATGGTTATGCTGTTAGTCGGGAAAATTTTCCGAGCGAGTTGTTGATTACACATGAGGAAATCAACGACAAGTCTATTGAAGGTGTGCGACATCGGTTTTTCCCTGCTTTTTCAGTGCAGTTTCACCCTGATGCTGCACCAGGGCCGCATGATGCCAGTTATCTCTTTGATGAGTTTATGGAAATGATTGATGCTTTTAAACAACAGCATAGTTCATTTTAAGCAATGGATTAGAAATAGGAGAAAGACATGCCAAAACGTACAGATATTCAGAAAATTATGGTGATTGGCTCTGGTCCCATTGTTATTGGACAGGCTGCTGAGTTTGATTATGCAGGAACGCAGGCTTGTTTGTCTTTGAAAGAAGAGGGCTACACGGTCGTTTTAGTTAATTCCAATCCTGCAACCATTATGACAGACAAGGAAATTGCTGATAAGGTTTATATTGAGCCAATCACGCTGGAATTTGTCACAAGAATTTTACGGAAAGAGCGACCAGATGCACTTCTACCGACTTTGGGTGGGCAAACAGGTCTCAATATGGCAATGGAATTATCTAAAGAAGGCATCTTGGATGAACTGGGGGTCGAACTTTTGGGAACCAAGCTGTCGGCTATTGACCAAGCTGAGGATCGTGATTTGTTCAAGCAGCTCATGGAAGAGCTGAAACAGCCTATTCCGGAATCTGAAATTGTAAATACAGTCGAAGAAGCGGTAGACTTTGCAGCGAAAATAGGCTACCCAGTCATTGTTCGCCCAGCCTTTACCTTAGGGGGAACTGGCGGCGGAATGTGTGCCAATGAGGAGGAATTGCGAGAGATTGCAGAAAATGGTCTGAAATTATCTCCGGTGACTCAGTGTTTGATTGAGCGCTCTATTGCTGGTTTCAAAGAAATTGAGTACGAAGTTATGCGTGATGCGGCTGACAATGCTTTGGTGGTCTGCAATATGGAAAATTTTGATCCAGTCGGTGTACACACAGGCGATTCCATTGTCTTTGCACCAACGCAAACTCTTTCGGATTATGAAAATCAAATGTTGCGGGATGCTAGCTTGAAAATTATTCGCGCTCTAAAAATCGAAGGTGGCTGTAATGTGCAGTTGGCATTGGATCCACATAGCTTTAATTACTATGTCATTGAAGTCAATCCGCGCGTGTCTCGTTCGTCTGCCTTGGCTTCTAAAGCGACAGGCTATCCTATTGCTAAATTGGCTGCAAAAATCGCCGTTGGCTTAACACTAGATGAAGTTATCAATCCGGTCACAGGTACAACTTATGCTATGTTTGAACCGGCTCTGGACTATGTGGTAGCGAAGATTCCACGTTTTCCTTTTGATAAATTTGAACATGGAGAACGTCATCTGGGAACGCAAATGAAAGCAACAGGAGAAGTCATGGCTATTGGACGTAATATCGAAGAAAGTTTGCTCAAAGCCTGCCGTTCTCTGGAAATTGGTGTTGATCATAATGAAATGCCAGAACTAAATCTAGTGGCAGATGATGATTTACTGGAAAAAGTCGTCAAAGCTCAGGATGATCGTCTTTTCTATATATCTGAAGCAATCCGCCGTGGCTATGATATCGAAGAAATTGCAAAACTAACCAAGATTGATTTGTTCTTTCTGGATAAGTTACTTCACATCCATGAATTAGAGCAGGAGTTAATGACTCATATTGGAGATGCAAATCTGCTTAGGCAGGCTAAGCAAAACGGCTTTGCAGATACTAAGTTAGCTCAGCTTTGGAAAACGACAGCAGAAGAAGTACGTCAATTTCGTAAAGAAGAGCAGGTTCTTCCAGTTTATAAAATGGTTGATACCTGTGCAGCTGAGTTTGAATCAAGCACACCATATTTTTATTCTACTTATGCTTTTGAAAATGAATCAATCAAGTCAGAAAAAGAGTCTGTTCTAGTGTTGGGATCTGGACCTATTCGGATTGGTCAAGGAGTAGAATTTGACTATGCGACCGTGCACTCGGTCAAGGCTATTCAAGCAACTGGCTATGAAGCAATCATTATGAATAGTAATCCTGAAACGGTCTCAACAGATTTTTCGGTTTCTGATAAGCTTTACTTTGAACCCTTGACTTTTGAAGATGTCATGAATGTCATTGAACTGGAAAAACCTAAGGGAGTTATCGTTCAGTTTGGTGGACAAACCGCTATCAATCTAGCTGAACCATTGTCAAAAGCTGGTGTGAAAATTTTAGGTACTCAAGTGGCTGATCTTGACCGTGCAGAAGATCGTGATTTGTTTGAACAGGCTCTTAAGGATTTGAATATTCCGCAGCCACCAGGTCAGACAGCGACGAATGAAGAAGAAGCGGTAGCAGCTGCTCGTAAGATTGGTTTTCCTGTTTTGGTTCGTCCGTCCTACGTTCTAGGTGGTCGGGCTATGGAGATTGTCGAGAATGAAGCAGATCTTCGTTCTTATATGCGAACTGCTGTCAAGGCTAGCCCTGATCATCCGGTGTTGGTGGACTCTTACATTGTCGGTAAGGAATGTGAGGTAGATGCTATTTCAGACGGTCGTCAGGTCTTGATTCCAGGGATTATGGAGCATATTGAACGGGCTGGAGTTCACTCAGGTGATTCTATGGCTGTTTATCCTCCGCAAACCTTATCTGCTCAAGTGCAGCAGACTATCGCCGATTATACTAAGAAATTGGCTATCGGACTTCACTGTATCGGTATGATGAACATTCAGTTTGTCATCAAAGATGAGAAGGTTTATGTCATTGAGGTCAATCCTCGTGCTAGCCGGACGGTGCCATTCTTGTCGAAAGTGACAAATATTCCTATGGCACAGGTGGCAACTCAACTGATTTTAGGTCAAACTTTGGCGGAGCTAGGGTATGAAGACGGTCTTTATCCAGAAAGCAAACAAGTACATGTAAAAGCGCCAGTTTTTTCCTTTACCAAGTTAGCCAAGGTAGATAGCCTTCTTGGTCCTGAAATGAAATCGACAGGTGAGGTTATGGGAACAGATGCAACTCTTGAAAAAGCTTTATACAAGGCTTTTGAAGCTTCTTATCTACATCTTCCAAACTTTGGCAATGTTGTCTTTACGATTGCAGATGAAAATAAGGAAGAAGCCCTCACATTAGCGAAGCGTTTTGCAGCGATCGGATATAGCATTCTAGCAACACAAGGCACAGCGAAATTCTTTGAAGAAAATGGTGTTTTGACGCAATTGGTTGAAAAAATTGGTACAGATGATCATAATGATATTCCAGCCTTTATTCGCAAAGGTAAGGTTCAGGCGATTATCAATACAGTCGGAACAAAACGAACAGCAGATGAACACGGTCAGGCTATCCGTCAATCAGCCATTGAGCATGGAGTGCCGCTATTTACAGCACTTGATACAGCTAATGCAATGCTAAAGGTCTTAGAAAGTCGTAGCTTTATGACAGAAGCAATTTAGAGCGGTATTCTTTTTGTCATGATATTAAGTTCTATGCAAACCTTTTCAATTCGTAAAAAATCTGATATAATGAGAATGAAAAAAAGTTATTAGAGGAGAGTAGCATGTCTAAAAAAATTATTGGGATTGACCTAGGTGGTACGTCGGTGAAGTTTGCGATTCTGACCCAAGAAGGAGAAGTTCAAGAAAAATGGTCTATTAAGACAAATATTTTAGATGAAGGCAGTCATATTGTTGATGATATGATTGAATCGATTAACCATCGCTTGCATTTATTAAACCTTTCAGCTGAAGATTTCATAGGAATCGGCATGGGCTCGCCTGGCGTTGTGGATCGTGAAAAAGGAACCGTTATTGGGGCTTATAATCTCAATTGGAAAACTTTACAACCTGTAAAAGAAAAGATTGAGAAAGCAACTGGTATTTCTTTCTTTATTGATAATGACGCAAATGTAGCTGCTCTTGGCGAACGTTGGAAAGGTGCTGGTGAAAACCAACCAGATGTTGTGTTTATGACTCTTGGAACAGGTGTCGGTGGCGGTATTGTTGCGGAAGGAAAATTACTGCACGGTATAGCTGGAGCAGCTGGAGAGCTGGGACATATCACAGTTGATTTTGATCAGCCGATTCTCTGTACTTGTGGTAAAAAAGGTTGCCTAGAAACCGTAGCTTCTGCAACGGGAATTGTCAATTTAACGCGCCGCTACGCTGATGAATATGCTGGTGATGCAGAGCTGAAACAATTGATTGACAACGGCGAAGACGTTAATGCAAAAATTGTTTTTGATTTGGCTAAAGCTGGTGATGAGCTAGCTCTCATTGTTTATCGGAATTTTGCACGTTATCTTGGTATTGCTTGTGCGAATATCGGCTCAATCTTAAATCCGTCAACAATTGTCATCGGTGGTGGCGTCTCTGCAGCAGGTGAATTTTTACTAGACGGTGTTCGTAAGTTCTATGAAGAAAATTCTTTCCCCCAAGTGCGTACATCCACAAAACTTGCACTTGCAACTCTTGGAAATGATGCAGGAGTCATTGGAGCAGCTTCATTGGTTCTTCAATAATTCTACTAAAATGGAAAAAATAATCCAAATAAGGCATTTACAATTATTACAAAATTTGTTATGATATTAGTTAGTGTGTAATGGAAGCACTAGAAAACGACTAATCCGCTGTGGTCTTGAACTGTAAGATTAGTAAGATAGGAGAAGAAAAATGAATCCATTAATCCAAAGTTTGACTGAAGGTCAACTTCGTACTGATATTCCTGCATTCCGTCCTGGTGACACTGTTCGTGTTCACGCGAAAGTTGTCGAAGGAAATCGCGAACGTATCCAAATCTTCGAAGGTGTGGTTATCGCTCGTAAAGGTGCTGGTATTTCAGAAAACTATACTGTTCGTAAAATTTCTAACGGTGTAGGTGTTGAACGTATCTTCCCACTTCACACACCACGTGTTGAAAAGATTGAAGTTGTTCGTTACGGTAAAGTACGTCGTGCGAAATTGTATTACCTTCGTGCATTGCAAGGTAAAGCAGCGCGTATTAAAGAAATTCGCCGTTAATGTGGAATTAACTCTGTCACTTGGCAGAGTTTTTCTCTAGTCCCCTTAGTTCAATGGATATAACAACTCCCTCCTAAGGAGTAGTTGCTGGTTCGATTCCGGCAGGGGACATATTTCAAAGGCTTCAAACGTTGATAAATCAGCGTTTCTTTTATTTTTGTTCAAAATTTGTTCAAAATAGTTTTTACTGGCTTAAACCGTGGAAAAAGTCACGGATTTTATTGTCTTCACGGATAGCTTTTTCTTTGATTAAATGCCCGTAAGTCTCACTGATTTGCTGAATATCTTTATGTCCCATATTCTTGGCGATTGCCCAGATGTCTATATCCATTGCCAGAAGTGTGCTTGCGTAAGTATGTCTTAAACCTGTACTAGTCATATTTGAAGGAGTAATAGACAATTCAGATAGTATCTTCTTTAATTGTTTATTGACTGCTGAATTTGTAGGTAGTCCAGATTGTTTATCAAAGAACAAACATTTGTCTGGATTAGAAACTTGATGGCTTCTTAAAACATACCTTTGTTCAGCCTTTAGTTTTTGTAAAATAGAGACTGTAGTATCATCAATCGGAACGTCACGGATAGAAGTTTCTGTTTTAGCTTTTGTCCAGCGTTTTCTTGTGCAATCATAGCGTCTATATGTTTTAATGGTCTTATTTTCAATATGGATACAATCCCAAGTTAAGCCAAGAACTTCTCCAAACCGCATACCTGTTTTCAGTTGGATATATAAGAGGTATGGAATGACGGATTCTTGATAATCGAGGAGATATTCTAGATACTGACAAAGTTTTTTATAATCTTCTAAGCTATGGATATATCTTTCATTCTTAGACTTTGGTGATTCTCTGCCAGATAGTACAACCCCTTCTGTGAATAAATCTATACTAAGCTTATCTTGTCTAGCAAAAATAAGGACACTTCGTATCTCTGCATTTAGGCGGCTGACATTATCACGACAATTTGTTTCAGCGTATTTATTGATAAATGCTTGATATTGGCTGGATGTGATGGATACAGCAGGTGAATCTCCAAAGTATTTTTGAATAAACTTTCCACGCAAGCGATGCTTGTTTTGTGTAGAATCCATTTTATTGAGTGGGATGATTTTTAAATGGTACCATTTTTCCCACAGTTGAAAGAGACTGATGTTTTTATCAATGACCTTTCCTTGATGTAATTTAATTTCTTGGGTCAAACCTTCAATTTCAGCTTCTTTTTTGGTTTTAAATCCTGATTTTGATGTAATATAGTTCCCTTTTTTGTCAGTGATCCGATAAGACCACTTCCCTTTTTTCCCTCCGCGTTGCGTAATGTATAGTGACATGGTTACCTCTTTTCTAAGAAATCGATAACCAAGGTTTTATCTTGGTTATCTTATCATAATTCAAAAATTTTTGCAAAATGATCCTCGAAAAATTCTTTGGTTTTGCTTGCCAGAAAGTAATAGCGTCCGCCTTGACTATCTGGGTATTTCACAAAGCCATTGCTATTTTTATCAATGTCAATTTGCTTACGAATCTCAGGCTTATAGAGCACGTTTTCGAGTAGCCATGGACGAGAGACAGAAAGAAGCTCTAAAACCTCAGAGAGCGTTAGATAACGCCCTTTTGAGGAGATTTTTTTGAGTTCTTCATATTCGGAACGGTCAACGATAATTTTATCGGATGGGAGTTGTATCGTAATATTTTTTAAGTCAATTTGTAGGGTGGTTGGTTTCATAGGCAGTTAGTCCGTATCCATTTCTTGGTCAATGATGGTCACATCTTTGATGTGTCTGCTCTCGCGATAGCGTTTTGATTCTATAAATTTTGTAAAAAAGTAGGTATTAGTCATAATCAATGTTAGCATGCGAGAGCTGTTGTATCTGGCATAGATCACGAGGTCTTGAAATTCGGTGAAATTGTAATCGTTAATAAGGTCAATGGTTTCATTGATAAAGCGCTCAGATTGTTGTTCAACTAAGAACCGATCAAGGTCAAACCCTGCACCGCTTTCGATATCTTCGACATCATAAGGTGTTTTTTCTGGGTTTTGTGCATGAGTAAAATAATCAAACATTCCCGTTGGAGAGAAGACAATTTGCACCTTTTTAGGAGTGTTTAGATTTTCGGTAAGAAGTTCTGATACTTGCGTATAGCTCTTCAAAGAATCAAAGAAGAGAGCCCCGTGTTTATGGGCTTTTAATAGTTCACCCGTTTTTTTGTCCACATCTTGGTCATGCCATGGGCTCAAAATATAAGGGACTTGCATTTCTTCTAAAATGTCAATATAGTTTTCGGGCGCACTTTCTTTGTAGAGGAGAAAAGCCCACTTGTTAGAACGTTTTGTTAGAGGCATAATAGATCAACCTTTCTAATGATTTGATTATTGATTATTGAACTACTGGGGGTCGTAGTAACCCCAGTAGTTCCTATCGCCATTTCCCGCTTATCAGCGGGAACCGTCACCAGAATAGAAAAGACTACGCTATTTCTATTCTGCTTCCTGTTTGAAATGGGGTGCTTTTCTGCGGCTCTTTGTCTGTTCCGACAAAGCCGCAGAAGCACCTATTTTGTGCGAGTACCAATGGCTTGATAAACGCGGTAGCTTTCAAGCGTGAAATCATTAAAGCTATAAGCAGGGTCCAGCTCTGTCAAATGATTTTTAATATCGGGCAATAACTCTTTGACAATTTTCATAGCTTTATGATTGGCAGGTAACTTTATAGAAGTGATGATTTTATCTTCTTCACATTCGACTGTTAAAGACAATAGCGAGCGATTGGCAAGACGTTTATCGGCAACGCTATAAGGAATCTTATCTTGTCCGATATTCAGAGACTTTTCAGAGGTGGTATATGCAAATCTTCTGATTTTATTTGTGTAATAAAGAGATTTCCACATATTGAGTTTTTGATTTAGCAACCATTTTATCGCTGTTATCCCAAGAAGTAATAGGAACAGTCTCAATGCGAGAGCTAACAGTTTAGCAGAAAGAAAAGTAAAGATATTTGTGATGATCAAAGGTGTTTGAAAAACAACTAAGCATAATTTGAGGAGAAGTCCGCCTCCGCCTGTTAGAAGCAAGGGTATGAGTAAAATATAAAATATGTTATAAAAATTTATGGATTTGAATGAAAGTTTAAAAGTATTCATAAGAATAGAATCTCCTTTATCAATAGGTAGGCGTCAGTAGTGGCATAATGTGATTGTTGTGCTGATCATCTGTAAACTTGATGATACCCGTCCCAATGCCAGCTGGGACAACAATATTGTCAATATTTGCATGAGGCAATAAGAACTGCGTTGTATTCGTGTTGATGTCACCTAGAATAATGGCGCAATTGATTTGTTCTCGAACGGCTGTATTTCCACCAAAGGCAGTTGCGTCAAAGCGTTGAGAGATGAGAATTAAGCTGACTTGTGTCTCACGTCCTAACAGGGCAATCGTTCCAAGTAATTGAGAGAAAGTATCTCTTGCCTGCTTCGAGCTGCCTTGCACCAAGGCAAGGAGTTCATCAATTACAACGTAAATCTTTGAAAAATTTGTACTAGGATTGATAAGCAATTTCTGTTGCCGCTCGTAAATCTTGTTTATCACTCGTCCTAGAAGTTCGTTGATTTCTGTAATGAAGCTATTTAGATTAGAACCAAAAGTGGGAGATAAAACTTCTAAGTTTAGTTCTCTTCCTAGTTTGTAAATTTGAGATAATTTTGGATCAACGAGCAAGAGATGAGTAGCAGTATCAGCGTTTAAGCATCTAATTAAATATTCAGTGAATTTTGATTTTCCTGACCCCGATGAACCGCTAACGGCTAGGTGAACAATGTTGTCCATATTTAAACTGACCTTGTTTGCCATGATTGGAATGCGGTTGCTAGTTACTTCTGTAGCAATAAACTGGTCAATATTTTCAATCATTAGACGCTCTGGAATCCCGTCAATCCAAGGAAAAAAGAGGGCTCGTGCGAGGTTGGGCTCTTCGGGGTCGTAAGGAACAAAGTAAGCATTGGTCTGCGGTAACAAAGTTTTGTAAGGGTATAAAATTCCTGAACAGATTGCGTATATCTTCATATAAAGCTGATTGTCAAGGGAGTAGGAAACGGGCAGATTTGGCAGATAGAGAAAGCCGCGGTCATTGCCAGCCAGACGAATCATAAACGAATTTGTATAGCTCGTCTCACCGTTGACATCGAGGGCATTGTTTAGGTTTCGTTGAATAAAAGTGCATAACTCATGGGGGTCACGGAAGGCCCCACTAGATGCGGTTTGGTCTAGTGGGTTTCGTGACAGTTGAGCCTGCTTTTGATGTTGCATGCTCAAACTCATGATTTCACCTCATGTACTTCATCAGCACGGAAGTAGATATTGTAACGAACTTCGCAGGCTTCTAAGTTGTCAAAGCTGACGGCAGACAAGTAGCTTGGTAGCGCAATCTTTTTAGCGAATTTCACCGTAAAAGGTGGCAGCCCTTCTTGCGTGAACCAAGCGCGATAAGCTACAATCTCATCTGTACGATGATTATTTTCAAAACGATATTGCGGTTCTAGCTCTGTACTCAAGAGATAAATCTCTTTGTTTGAATCAAGTGTATGATTAGCGAGTTCTGAACTATAACCAGATTGAGTGATTTTCCTCATGGGCGGAAAACCTCCTTGTTAGTTTTTATTTTTGCAAGTGGGCCCCTTGCCTGAGTATAAGTATAGCAATCTGAGGCTGGATTGATAGGACTTGTCAAGTCGTATTTAGAGTTGTTTTGAGCATAAGAAAAAGCCTTATTTGAGAGAGTGACATCTCTAAAAGGCTTTAAATGGATATTTCAAGAGCATGACTTGAGAAGTCCAAGTTCTTGAAAAAATTTACCTAAAAAATAGAATTTCTACAGATTTTTTACAGATAAGGTTTTAAGATAAGCAGATCTTTGAGAAGAAAAATACTTGTCAGAAGTATCTTCCTTGAACACTTCACTATTAAAATATTGAAGCTCTATATCTCCGTGTGAATTTAGTTGAATATCACTTAGTCTGTCTAGATAGCTGTTACTCGCTTCAAGCAATTCAATAAGTCCTAAGATATAAGCCTCAGATTCAATGAATTTATCATAAGTATCTTTATTTTTTCCGTTTGTTAGATTTTGAAATTCTATAAATGCTTCCATTTCTAAATCTTGAATAATTAATTGATAAACCCTCTTCCCTAATGAAAATTGAATAAAATTTTTTCTATCTTCTAAAATAGGAATCAGTGTGTATTCAATAAAAGAAATTATAAATTTATCAAAATAGCGAAAATTGGCTTCTGTATACTTCACGACAAATTGTTTTTTTTCTTTACTTTCGTACCTTAGAGGTTGGTTGATTAAAAAAGAGAATTTATCAACTAAAGTATCAGAGAGGGCTAATTGACAAAAATAAAAGATAGCACCTTCAAAAGCATTGACATGTCGCTCCTTATAATGAATATCCAGTAATGTAGGAGTATATTCTCCCAACTGATACTCTATAAATTCTGCGTGAGCATCTTCCTGTGAAAAGACTTGTTCATATGCTTGATAACTAGCATAGGGGACATATTCTTGTAGTGTCTCTTCAACTAGTTCTCTTGCTTTTTCTCTATTTTCCTCCCTATCAAAACAAGCTTCTTCAAATTGATGATCTAATATATCTCGAAATAAATTTGCCAGAAAATGGAATTTCCAACTAAACATATCCATTTCTTCATCTGTTCCCCAATAAATTTCAGATACATTTAAAAATTCTAAGTTTTCTCGTTTTTCTTTTTTAAACTTTATACCTTCTTTATCTTCTTCATTTTGATAAATCACTTTATCTTCCATATATTTCATATTGAGAAGGATAGAGTTGGCAATAGCTGGAGATAAAAACTCAGAAGTAACATCAATGTCATTAGTTGTTAAGAGTTTGATAATTTTTTGAGTTTTATTTGGATATAGTTTTCCTTTGGTCAATTTAGAAACTTTTTTCCCTGCTCTTTTTTGCTCTAGACGTTTCTGATTAATAGAATCTATTCTATTATTTATTCTTTTTTGTGATTCTGAGTAGAAATAGTTCTTTAAATGATAAAACAATTTACTTCCCTCCTTTAATCGGATTTTTTCAGTTGAAATTATATCAAAAAATCTCTAGTCTGTCTTGTGAATGGTGTTGTAAAATACAATTAAGAAAGCCAGAAAGGAGGGAAGTTCCTGTGAAATCGAAAGATGACTTCAAAAAAGAGTTGGATAATTATCAAAAAATGGTACCTTGTTTACAATTGCGATTTAAAGATACGTTGACAGAATTAATGAATTATTTTCAACTTACTAATAGGAAATTAGCAGAGCTTTCCTCTTTGGGTGAAAAGACAGTCTCGCAATTAAGGAAAGGAGTAGTTGATAAACCACAGTTAGAAACGATTATTGCTATTTGTGTTGCGTTGCAATTACCAACATTTATTAGCCACTCCTTAATTGAAACAGCAGGCTATAAATTGCAACCGTATGGTAAAGACATCTATTATCAATACTTTTTAGATAAAGCTAGTCAAAAACAGATGAGCATAGAGGATTGTAATGACTTGTTAATCAAAATAAAAGAGGAACCGTTGACAAAAATGGCAAAAGAATTGATAAAAAATGAAAAATAAAAACAACTTAAAGTCTAAGTTCAAAATCTTAGTTCTAAGTTGTTTTTTTATTTATAGATTGATTTAAAACGCTCAACTCTCTAATAATACGGTAATGGCATCAATCACTTTCTTTTGTTTTTCTTGTGGGAGTGATTTCAGATGTTGCACCAATTGGGTCAAATCATCTTCTTTTTCCTTATCTGGTACCATATCAAAAAAGGTTTCAATATCAACTTCTAGGGCTTGCATCACTCTTTCAAGAGTGTTGATTTTGACATTTGGGGCAAGATGCTCTAGTTTATAAACGTAATTTGTGCCTAAATCCGCTCGTTCTTCCAGTTGTTCTTGGGTCATTCCTCTTTCTAATCTTAAAAGGCGGATTCTTTTCCCAATGTAATCTCGTAATAATTCTTTCATATCGTACCTCTTTTTCTCCATGATACCGATTTTTAGGGAGAAAGATAACTTCTCAAAAGGTTGATTAATAACTTTACAAGATTAGTTTTAGGTGCTATAATCAATCTGTTACAACTTTTTAAGGTTGGATAGGGGAACGGAACGTTTTTCTCAAAAATTTTTCAAAAATCATGCTAAATACTTGACAAAAACGCTTGTTATACTACATATAACAAGGCTTGACTACAAAGTCAAGCCTTCCTAAAAGTTAAAAAACAGGAGGAACTATGGGAAACAAGGTTATTAAAGGTACGGCAACAGGAGCTATAGCACTGGCTGCGTTTGGTGTAGCTAGTGGGGCAACTGTGCAAGCAGAAGAATTGACCAAACCGTCAACTAGTCTGTCTTCTGATGTAACAGCACCCAAGGCGCATAATATTAAAGTCTTAGACGGTGTTCTATTGACAAAGGATGGTGCTGCGATCACCACCACCCCAACAGAGAAGACGGTTGAGGAAGCGCATGGGATTAAGCAACAAGCCGATCAAGCGGTGACCGACCAAGCCGGGAAAGTAGCTGAAAGTGCTCAAATGGAAGAGAGCAGCCAAAAGGCGGTAGAAGATGCTACCGCAAAAGTAGCCGAAGCGGAAAAGAATAAGGCTGCAGCTACACCAGATGCGATTGCCCAAGCGGAAAAAGGCGTAGCTGATACGCAAAAAGAGATTGCACAAAATCAAAAAGCAAGTGATACTGCAGCTAACGCCACACAAAAAGCGACTGACGCGGCTACTACCCAAAAACAAGCGGTAGAACAAGCCCAAAAAGGGGTAGAAGCTGGACAAAAAGCAGTTGATACGGCTAAAAAAGGTGTCGATACCGCCAAAGCAGCGCTCGAGGGCACCGGGGAACAAAAAGCTCTTGATGAACAAAAAGCCGCCAACAAAGGCTTAGAAGATGCTAAAAATGCAGAAAGCGATGCCACTCAAAAATTGGCAGCCGCTAAAAAGGCAGATGCCGAACGTCATGCCCAAATCAAGGACTTGAAAAACCAAGAAACCACTCAAAGCAAAACGGCAACCGACACCGCAACCGATGCTGCTGCAAAAAAGGCAACGGATACTGCTGCTAAAGCGGATGTCAACACGGCTCAAAAGGCCGTAGAAACGGCTCAGGCAGCGCTCGATGGTACAGGTGCCCAAAAGGTCTTGGACGAACAAAAAGCGGCTCAAAAGGCTCTTTCTGCCGCCAAAACCAAAGAAGTGGAAGCCGCTCAAAAATTGGACGAAGCCAAGAAAGCAGACGCCGATCGTGATGCTCAAATCAAGAACCTAACCGCAAAAGAAGCAGATCAAACGGTCGCTAAAACGGACGCCGAAAATGCCCTTGCGGAAGCTAAGAAAAATGCCGAAGCCAAGAAAGCAGCCAAAGAAGCAGCCGAAGCCAAACGTGATGCGTTGCGGAAAGAATTGGATGCTAAGAAGAAGTTATCTACCATTAATGTGCCACAATATGTGATTGATGCGTATAAGAAGTATTTGGCATCTGATCGTGAAGAAGCCGATAAAGATGCACTTCAAGAAGTCTTCAATAAGTGGATTGCAGAAGGTGCTTACGATATTGAGCGTCATGGAAATGTACCAATTGATCCATCAACGGTTGATCCAGCTCATATGACTCGTGAACAAGCAAAAGCCTTAACCCAATATTATGCCCACTTGATTACAGCGGTTCGTCGCCAATTCTGGGGTACTAGGGTGAAAACGTATACCACCGAAGAAGCGATGGACTATGTACAAAAGGTTGCCGAAGCGTATGCCAAAGAAAACAAACCATGGTCGTCTGGTCACAGTCATGCCGCACTGGCTGCTGGTGAAAGACCTTCATCAAAATTGACGTGGATGAGTGAAAATCTAAGCACACTTCGCAATCGCACCACAACTATGACCGAAATGTATCGTTTTATTGCAGGAACCATTATTGGAATGATGGTAAACGACTACCATAGCGATTTTGGTCATATGTCTAACATGCTTGGTAATGAACAAGATGATGACGTCATCGGTGTCGCATCCAGTGTGACGCCAAACGGACTTGGTCGCATGCACTATGTGGGATTCAGTGATAAATATGCTGGTCAAGCCCTACCAGACCCATATGACACGACGCAATTGGAAAAAGACTTGGCTCAAGCCGAAAGTGACTTTCAAGCAGCACTCACAGCCTTCAATGAAGCCAATGGGGTTCTGACTGCTAAACAAGCTGCTTCTGATGCAGCTCATCAAGCACTGAGCACAACACAAAGCGAATTGGCTACTGTACGCAACCAAGCGCTTCAAACACCTAGCGCTGAAATGGCACACCGTGCAGCAGTTGCAACGCGTACTAGCGCAGAAACCCGCAAAGCGAGTGCAGACAAAGCGGTTGCCAACCTCAACGCATCGATTCAAGAAAAACAAGTTGCATTGCAAAAAGCGCAAGCGGTCTTGGCTGCCAAAGAAGAAGCGGCTCAAAAGGCTGCAACCGCCCTTCGTGAAGCAGAAAGCAAAGCAGTGGAGGCGCAACAGATGCTCAACGCTACCAAAGCCAAATTGGCAGCACTCACCGGGGTGAAAGACGCTACACCAGCGGCTAGTGAAGCCCTTGAAAAAGCAACGACTGCTCGCAAGGATGCACAAGCTCGTAAAGATGCGGCAGACAAAGCGGTTGCCAACTTGAAAGCATCTATCAAAGAAAAACAAGTGGCACTTCGTACCGCAGAACAAGCCTTGACGGCAGCTGAAAACAACTTGGCTGTGTTGAAAGCAAGTAAAGCAAATGAAGATGCCAAATTGGTAGCTGCTGAACAAGCGGTGGCAGCTGCTAAAGCCGTGGAAGCCAAATTGGTGGCGGAACGTGCAGTGCTGGAAGACAAGTTGAAAGACCAACAAAACTTGCTGGCCATGTATAAGAATGCGGATAAGTTGCTTGGTGAAGCGGTAGCTGAGTATGAAGTAGCAAGTGCGAAGCATAAGGAAGCCGTTGCGAAGACGTTGGAAGCACGTAGCAAGTTGGCGGAGCTGTTGAAAGACCAACGGGATGCAAATAGCCAGTATGATGCGGTGAAGAAGGCGTATGAGGAGTGGGTTACCTCTAAGAAAGCAGCAGAAGAAAAAGCACAAGCTCTTTCAATGCGTCATGCTACCAAACCAATGACCACAAGCAAAAAGATTCGCCCAATCATTCACTCAAGTTATATTTATAGCCGAGCTGACAAACAACTCCCACAAACTGGAGAAAAAGGTTCATGGCTGGCATTGATAGGTATGGAAATCTTAGCAAGTCTTAGCTTTGGTGTACGTAGAAAACTTGGAAGAAAAGGATAAGGGAATATGGCGGAAGGAAAGTTAACTATTAGTGATTTTAATAGAGAAGAATTGCTTGATATTTTGAGTTTGCTTTATGTACAAGGAGACAGAATTATCGTTCTTAATAATAAGATGCAAAAAGCAATTAAAGCAAATCGTCAACTTCGATTAAAACAAGCAACTAAAAGAAAAAAGAACAGAATAGCTAATATAGCGGGTCTTGTTTTTGCTGCAGCAGTATTCCTCTCCGATCCTACTTTTGCTACTATACGACAATCACCAATCGCATACTTAGCGGGACAAGTATTTACGAGACTTTTTATGATTAGTTATAGTCTAAAAAAAGCAGAAGCTGAGAAAGTATTAGAAGAAGCAACTCTTGAGGTAACAAATACAACGCAGTATCAATCGGATAATCAAGAAAAACAAGAGTTAGAAAGCGATCCAACCTTCTCATATTTCATTTCTCTTATTCCTGATAATTTTTGTAAATTAGAAGACTTTGCAGGAATGATTGTTCTTTTAAAAGATTATCGTGCAATGAATTTTCAAGAAGCGGCTAATCTATGGCGCACAGAACAACATCAACAAAAAATGTTACAACAGCAAAAACAATTAGAGAGACAGTTACGTCAAAATCATAATCAAGTCATGGCAGAGGTTCGCGAATCTACGAATCGCCTACGGCAAGACATGCAAAATGCTCGAAATGAATCTTCAAAAATCAATAGAAACCTTGAAGATATTAGACGCAATGGGGTAGGTATTAAAGCAAGATGATATAGCATGTAAAATGAAGCTGACTTAGAATTATTCCACATGTGGGAAAAGTCAATAAAAAAGCTCTAGTTTTAAAATACTAGGGCTTTTATAGTATAATAAAAATCAATTAAGGCAAAATTCTTTTTTCAGCAATCTTATAGATTTCAGAATCACTCCGTTTGCCAATCGCAATGACTTCTATAATCTCAATTCCGTTGCTCGTTTCTCTAAAGATAACTCTTAAACCTAATTTTCTATGTTTTAATTTGCGATAGCCTGCTAACTTACCGTGGAGAGCTTCACCGACTTTAGGACCATTTTGTTCTAGTTTGAGTAAAGATTTTCTAACATGAATGATTTGACTGTTATCTAATTTAGCTAAATCATTTTGAGCATCTGGAGTTAATTCAACTTGGTAGGTCATTCCCAATCGTCCTCAATTTCGTCTAAGCCGTCTCTCCAATTTTTCCCAAAAATTTCATCAACAGTCAAATTTTTACGAATACTAATTTCAAAAGGTATTTTTTGCTCAGTTAAAATTTTTCTGAAATAGATATTGATAGCCGTTGTGTAGTCTAGTCCCATTTCTGATAAAATTTTCCCTACATTTTCTTTTAGGTCGGAATCAATATTCAAATTTAATCTTGACTTATTTTTTGTGAGAGCCATTTTTGCACCTCCTTTTATATCATGAGTATATTATATACCTAATGTCTTCATCTGTCAATTTGATATAAAAGCTGATATTAGCCAATGTTAATGGTGAGTTTTTGATTCAATGCAAAAGCAATCTTGCTCATGTTGAGAATTGATAGTTTACAAAGTTTGTTCAAAATCTGTTCAAAAAATTGTTTTTTTATATTCTAAAGCAAGTGATAAAACCTTGATTTCATGCGATTTCTGTTTTTTATTTTAACTTAATTTAACGTAATTTTACTGGCAGGGGACATAACGTGCCCTCAAAAGTCCTTATTATTGAAGGGCTTTTGTGTTTTTTGAGTTCAATATTTGCTTGTTATTCTCAATAAAATATAAAAGTAAAGTTTGTTTTGGAAACATCTGACTGAAAGGATAAGAATATGAAGGCTTATTTTATTGGAGGACTAGGCTGCAATTGCTATTATCCCCAGGACTTTTTTAATGCACTGTCTTTTCCAGTTACTTATCTAGATAGTTATGATTCTAGGTTGGAAGAGCAACTGATTTCATTACAGGCGTTGAAAGATTGGTTTATGGCACAAGTTGATATGGATGACGATATTCTGTTAATAGCCCATTCTTTGGGAGCAGATTTAGCAGTTTATCTAACAAGTGTCTATGATAAAATTACGCATCTCGTCTTATTAGATGGTGGATACATTAATATGGATAAAATTTGCCCTTTGAATGTAGAAATTGAAGATTCTCTGAATTATCTTCAAACGAATGTTTATGAGAGCCTAAAGAAAGCTGTTATAACTGAAAAACAAAGCTCTGCTGTATGGTCAGAAAATTTGGAGAGGGCGGCAAAAGAAAGTTTTGTTTTTGATAAAGTTCAAAAACATTGGTATTTAAGCTTATCTGAAAAGTTAATGACTCATTTATTGACAATAAGACGGCAAGCTTTTAGAAATTTGTCCTTTTTGAAAAATAAAAATGTAATTTTGTTCATTCCAGAAATAAACAAGGAAACACCAATTTGGAAAAAGAGGGCTATACAGACCATCCCGAACTTTCTAAACCTCATAGAAATGACTAGCTGTAGTCATTCATTGTATATGGAAAAACCGAAAGAAATAGCAGCATTACTTGAGGATAAAATGGAAATTAGGTCACTCTTTTGAGAAAAGAGACTTTGCTCTTTGCCTTTTCTAGGACAAATTTTATGAGATAATCTTCTAAACTAAATTGGAATATTCTGATTTAGTTTTTTCTTTTTATATTTTGTGTATCATTTTACTATTTTCTCTCTTTATTTTTAGTTTCTTTTAAGAAAAAATTCAGTCACTTTTAAGAAAAAGTAGATATGATAGTTCCATTCAAAAGAAAGGACGTGATGAGATGAAAAACTCAAAGTTAAATTTGTTTGTCTGATAAATCTTGGCATCAAAGGAGTTATTGTGGCAATACTCTTTGGAATGCAATCTCTGATCGCTTAAAAATAGAAAGAAGGAATTTGACAAAAATGAAACAAGAGAACACAAGTAAGAAAGAGAAGATGATCATGGTTGAAAAAAGTACCAAATGGTGGATGACTGTTGTAGCAAGCGGGGCACTCGCTGTTGGTCTTCTCGGTGGGCTAGGCATTGGCTCTTTAGCGACAAATGCACTCAATCAGCAGGCAAGAGTACAGACAAGCACAACAACTCAGGCACAAAATAATCAACAACAGGGAAATTCGCAGCCAAATCAAGGTGGTCCGGGAATGCCCCCAGGTGGACAAAATGGAAATAATCAAGGCGGTCCAAACGGAATGCCACCCCAACAAAATGACGAACAAAGTGACAATAGTAACAGCCAAAATGGCTCAGGAAACAGTAATAACTCAAAGAAAAAAGCTCCATCAAATGCTGACGGTTCAACCAAATCAGATAAGAATAGTAGCACGACAGAAAATAATGATTCAAATACAACAAATTCTTAATATTTCAGAGAAAGTCATGATATAATAGAATCAGAATAATAGAAAGTCAGTAGATTGATTTTTGGCAAGACAATGCGAAAGCATTACTTAGTTCACGATGAAGGGAGCGGGCAGAACTGAACATTCAAAATGTTTTTTAGTTCGTGGCCTTATCCCATTAAGCCTCAAAGTACTGTTTTGAGCAATCAGCTACTGCATCGTTAGTTTAGTGCATAACGAATTTTGAAACTGGAGACTTTTGTCCCAAACTCGTATTTTAGAAGGAAAAGCATATGATTAAGATTCTATTAGTGGAAGACGACCTCGGTCTATCTAATTCAGTATTTGATTTTTTGGATGATTTTGCAGATGTCATGCAAGTTTTTGACGGTGAGGAAGGATTGTACGAGGCTGAGAGTGGCGTGTACGACCTTATCTTGCTTGATCTGATGTTGCCAGAAAAAGACGGTTTCCAAGTATTGAAAGAATTGCGTGAAAAAGGCGTTACCACACCTGTTTTGATTATGACAGCCAAAGAAAGTTTGAATGATAAAGGACATGGTTTTGAACTGGGAGCTGACGATTATTTGACCAAACCATTTTATCTGGAAGAATTAAAAATGCGGATTCAAGCTCTCTTGAAGCGTTCTGGCAAGTTCAATGAAAACACCCTTTCTTATGGCGATGTCACTGTTAATTTATCAACAAACACTACACTTGTAGACGGAAATGAAGTAGAATTGCTCGGAAAAGAATTTGACTTGCTGGTGTATTTCTTGCAAAATCAAAACGTTATTTTGCCTAAGACACAGATTTTCGATCGCTTGTGGGGATTTGATAGTGATACAACGATTTCAGTTGTAGAAGTTTATGTCTCAAAAATCCGGAAAAAATTGAAAGGTACGACCTTTGCGAACAATCTTCAAACGCTTCGTAGTGTCGGATATATTTTAAAAGATGCTGAATAAACTAAAAAAAACATGGTATGCGGATGATTTTTCTTATTTCATTCGCAATTTTGGTATTTTTACTCTCATTTTCTCAGCCATGACTTTGATTATCATTCAGGTGATGCGCTCAAGCCTTTATACAACGGTCGATAATAACTTGAAAAGTCTCAGTCAGGATTCCGCTTCTGTCATCAATTTGGCGCTCGCTCGGAGAGTGGGGATGGAACAGAAGTCAGACAACGGAGAGCCTAAAACCGATACGGGTGACAAAGAGCTTACTGATAAACCAAATGTCAGTGCCAATACGGAAGTTATTTTATTTGATAAGAATTATAAGCCAATCATTACAAGCAATAATTTTCTGGGACTTAATAAACTTTCCTTTAATAGCAAGCAATTGGATCGCATTCGGCAAGTCCAGGTTAAAAGCAATTATGGTCGACAAGAAACCTATCGGATGATTTTATTTGAAGTGAAAATCCCAAATTTGGAAACCAATGTCAAATATGCAGCGGTCTTTATCAATATCAGTCAGTTGGAACAAACTAGTCAAAATCATGAGCAGCTGATTGTAGTTGTGATGATTAGTTTCTGGGGAATTTCCTTGATTGCCAGTGTCTATCTGGCTCGAGTTAGTGTTAAACCTTTGTTGGAAAGCATTCAAAAGCAAAAGAGTTTTGTCGAAAATGCCAGTCATGAGTTGCGCACGCCTCTAGCTGTTTTACAAAATCGTTTGGAGACTTTGTTTAGAAAACCAGAAGCCACCATTATGGAATCAAGCGAAAGCATTGCTTCTAGTTTGGATGAAGTGCGGAACATGAAAATGTTGACGACAAATCTGCTTAATCTAGCACGGCGTGACGACGGGATTAAACCAGAAATTGGCGATGTCGAGCCAAATTTCTTTAATACGACCTTTACCAACTATGAAATGGTTGCCGCAGAAAATGGGAAAACTTTCCGATTTGACAATAGGATTCACCGCATGATTAAAACAGACAAGACCTTGCTGAAGCAATTAATGACGATTCTGTTTGACAATGCTCTGAAATATACAGATGAAGACGGTGTGATTGAATTGACAATCTCTGCAAATGATCGAAATTTGTTTTTAAAGGTTTCAGATAATGGTCCGGGGATTAGTACGGCAGATAAGAAAAAGATTTTTGATCGTTTTTATCGGGTTGATAAAGCACGGACTCGGCAGACAGGTGGTTTTGGTCTAGGCTTGTCGCTTGCAAAGCAAATCACAGAAGCCCTTAAAGGAACTATTACGGTGAAAGATAATAAGCCGAAAGGAACCATTTTTGAGGTGAAGATTGCCATTAGAACGGACAATAGAAAGAAAAAATAAGTCAGGAATAACCTGTATTCATAGGGAAGGTTGTTTCGGAAGATGAGAAAAAACACGAACAAAGTCAGGATTAGTTGTTAGCTATCTTGATCTGTTCGTGTTTTTATCTTGTTTAAAAGCAGAGTTGAATGGTTGAGGCTGGGGAATGTCAACATCATTTTTTCTTACTTCCGTCTGCCGGGCGGATGAGTTGTCTGACTTTTGGTTTATGCTGTCAGCTAGGCGGACGAGTCGCCTGAGTTTTAGTTTATACTGTCATCCTGGCGGACGGACTGCCTAAGTTTTAGTTTATACTGTCAGCCGAGCGGACGGACTGCCTGAGTTTTAGTTTATACTGTCAGCCGGGCGAACGGGACTCCCAGCTTTTGGTTTGCTTCGTTGCCCTAATCAACAAAGAGAATGAGTTTAAGTTTTCCTCTTGTCTCTGTCATAGAATAGAAAGTGATTTGTGGTTTGGTTCTATCTGTATTCCTTATTTTATTGTGCAGACCAGACACTAACCGATTTTTCTGCAACTGGGAAATCTGCCCAGCCGTCTTTTTTGATTGTCACGGTTGATGAGCTGTTTCCTAAGTAATCTTTGAATTTCTTACCAGCCCAATTTTTACCGACATACATGCGTTTTGAACTGGCTTGATCGTTTGTTAAGATGACAGCAATCGGCTGTCCGTTGTCTTTGCCTGAACGGGTCCAAGCAATGCAATGCTCGTCGTCAAAATAATCAGTCTGTTCACCATAGGCTAAGTTGAGCCGAATATCTAATAATTTATCAAGAACTGTTTGGAAGCTATCTTGAGCGAATTCGCCGTTGATGCCATAGTAATCTCCGTAGAACACACAAGGAAGCCCAGCTTCACGCAACAAAATGAGAGCGTAAGCAGCTGGTTTAAACCATTCTTCAACAGTTGATTCCAGCGCTTGTCCACGTTGTGTGTCATGATTATCGACAAAAGTAACAGCCGATTTAGGGTGGTTTTTGACAAGCGTTTGTTCAAAAATATTTCTCAAATCATAGTCCGCCCCAGCGCGGCTAGCATCAAATAAGTTGTGGTGCAGTTTGACATCTACTAGATCAAAACGATAGTCAATACTTCCTAAATAATCGTTATTTGCAGTTTCATCACCATTCCAAAACTCTCCAAAGACATAGAAATCTTCTCCATACTTCTCCATAATGTCGCGGATAAAATTTCCCATAAAGAAAGAGTCAATATGCTTAATAGCGTCCAACCTAAAGCCATGAATGCCGGTTATTTCGATAAACCAATCTGCCCAATCATAAAGGTTTTGAATGACTTCTGGGTGCTTAAAATCAAGGTCAGCGTACATGAGATAGTCGAAATTTCCATTTTCATTGTCCACTAAATCATCGTCAGCCCAACCTTTGTTGTCCCCTTGAATGAGGTAAATCCCTGATTTATTTCGCTTAGCATCATAATCAGTCCCAGTAAAGTGATACCAATGCCACTCAAAATCATTGTATTTTTTGTGGCGACCTGGGAACGTGAATTTAGTCCAACCTTTAATTTCAAAAGGTTCAGAGAGTGCAACTGTACGATCGTTTGGGTCAACTTCAATAACAGTAAATCTCTCTTTGTAATCCGCTGCCGCCTTGTGATTTAAAACGATATCTGCAATGGGTTCAATTCCATTTTCTTTGAGTTCCTTGATTGCGTTCAAATAGTCTTCCTTAAAGCCATACTTTGTCCGAACCGTTCCTTTTTGGTCAAACTCGCCTAAGTCAAATAAATCATAAATGCCGTAGCCGACATCGTTGGAACTAGTGGCTTTAAAAGCAGGTGGCATCCAAACCTTGCGAATGCCTTTAGAAGCTAGATGTGGAGCGTCTGTTGCCAAACGATTCCAATGTTGTCCGTCATTTGGTAGATACCATTCAAAATATTGCATCAATGTTTGATTTTCCATACGAGATACTTCTTTCTTATCTTGTTGGCTATTATTTTAGCAAAATAATCTTTACAGCGCAAACGTTTGCGTAAATTTTATAGAATCAGAGGATGAAAAATAGATTGAAACGATGATTGTTGAGGTATATAATAAGGCTAGCAAGCTATTTTTATAAAAAGTTGAAGGAGCCATTGATGAAAAATAGGATTCAAGATATTTTTGACAAGAGTATGGCAATTGAGAGTTTCACCCATACGAGTTCAGAAAGAAATATAGAAAATTTTCTCAATCACTATATTGGCAGTCTGCTGTATTTTCAGGAGCATTCAGATTATTTTGGCACCTATCAGATTCCGGATGATATTTACCAGCGTAGTGTTAATTGGGCTTTGGTAAAAGGTCATTGTGCAGATACAGTGATTTTGTTTCATCACCATGATACGGTAGATATTGAGGATTTTGGAAATTTAAAGGAATTTGCTTTTGATAATGTTGCTTTGAAAAAGGCTTTAGCAAGTGCTTCACTGGGTCAAGATGTGTTAGAAGATATAACTTCTAACGAATGGCAGTTTGGTCGCGGGTCATGTGATATGAAAGCAGCGTTGGCTTTGCAATTGGGAGTAGTAGCAGAATATGCGAGCAAAGCAGAAGGAGAAGTGAATCTTCTTTATTTATCAGTTGGAGATGAGGAATCCTATTCTCAGGGAATGCGAGCTGCGGTAGGTTTGCTTGCTGATCTGAAAAAGAAATTTCATCTGAATTATATCTTGGCGATTGATTCAGAACCATTTGAAAGCAATTCTGTTCAAGAAAAAGTATTGCATGTTGGAACAGTTGGGAAAATGATGCCTGTCGTGGTCACGCAGGGTATTCTTTCCCACATGAAAGAGCCTCTCAAAGGTATCAATGCTGTTTCACTCCTCGCAAAAGTAGTGGAAAAAATTGACCTTAATTCCCGCTTGTCGGATTCGATTTATGGAGAGCAGGCTCCTTTGCCTTCGTGGTCTTACATGCGTGATTTGAAGGAAAATTATGATGTGTCAACGGTTTTAAGAGCAGCAGGTTATTTTAGTGTTCTTTATTTAGATAAAAGTCCGAAAGAGCTGATGACGACGATTCAACAACTCTGCCAAGAAGCCGTTGATGAGTTTTATGAGCGTTATCAGGCTTTGCAGGTGATTTATAAAGAGGATAAAAAAGTCACAAAACCTCATGTATTGACTTATGAAGAATTAATCCAGTTATGTCAAAAGAAGGCTGGATTTGAAGAATTTATGCACAAGGTAAACCAATTTGCTTATAAAGCATTTCAAGCGGGATCAAGCTATCAAGAAATAACCATTGCAACTGTTCAAAAGGTGTTAGATTTCTATGATAAAAAGGAAGCATTTGTTGTGCTGGCTATCGCACCACCTTATTATCCTTCCATGAATTGTCGGCATCTGAAAAATAGCGTGGTTGATATTGAAAAACTCATTGCATTTTATAGGGATTACTTGGTTGAACAAGGAGCTAGTCGTTTAAAAGTCGAAGAATCCTTTATGGGAATCTGTGACATTAGTTACTGTGCTTTAGAAAAATCTGTTAAAGAGTATCAGAAAATTATCGAGAGTATGGCTGTTCCTGAACATTTATATTCGATTGATTTTGAGAAAATTCAGGACATCAATGTTCCTGGCATCAATCTAGGACCCTGGGGAAAAGATTTACATCAGTTGACGGAACGCGTCTATGAAAAGGATATGTTGGAGACGATTCCTCAATTTCTGTTATATTTGCTAGAACATATTGACTGTATTAAAAAATAAAAAAAACAAGAGCTATCTTCAGTTCAGTTAAGAATATAGCTCTTGTTTTTTATGAAAATTGCGCTAAAAAGTTATCTAATTCTTTTTGATTGTGAAGGGTTATCCATTTATAAGAGTACGTTTTTTGAAGTTTTTCATATTGTTTCTGAATGTTAGCAGTTCGTCCGTCATGTAAAATCCAGCGGATAAATTCCCAATCAAACTTTTCTGGACAACCTTGTGCCATACTGTCTCTGACCTTACCTCTGTTCTTGGAATGACGCTTTGCAGCCCGTAAAAGACAGCTCCAACGCGAGAAATTTAAAAAGATAATTTGGTCTGCTTGCTCCATTCTCTCTTCATAGCAGCAGGAGCTGTAGTTTCCGTCTATCACCCAGCTTTTTCTGGCTTCTAAAAAATCCCTAACTTGCTCTTGCATCCAGCAGCGGTCACTCATTTCCCAATTGGGTACAAATTGTAGCGTGTCCAAATGAAGCAGTGAGATGTCATAATGTTTTGCTAAATATTTAGCAAGTGTAGACTTTCCAGAGCCGGAGTAGCCGATAATTGCGATTTTCATATCTAGCCTTTCTGTTTTCAGCAACAAAAAAAGCTCCTTTGAGCTCTTTTTACGTTATGCAGATTATTTTGCAAGTTTGCTAGCAAGGCGTGCTTTATCGCGGCTCGCTTTGTTTTTGTGAATCAAACCTTTAGTTTCTGCTTTATCGATAGCTGAGCTTGCAGCACGGAAAAGTTCTTCAGAAGGATTTGCTTCAAATGCTTTAATTGCAGAACGCATAGCTGATTTTTGAGCTGAGTTTTTTTCGTTTTGTTTAACGTTTAATTCAGCGCGTTTGATAGCTGATTTAATATTTGCCAATGTTTTCACCTCCAATGATATACTAACTATTTAATTATATATGAAAAGTTGAGATTTGACAAGCCTTTTTATTTTTTTAAGTAAATTTCATCAATCTCATGATTTTCTGTTTTATGAAGAATAACTTCAGCTCGGTTGCGTGTGGGTTCGATATAATCTTGCAAATTCACAAGGTTAATCGACTTCCAGACATTTTGAGCGAATTCCATAACTTTGATTTCTGGCTGAGAAGTGAAAGGATGATAATAGTTATTTGGATCTTCTTTTGCTAAAGTGAGCAATTTTTTAAAGCGGTCCAGATACCAAGTTTCGATATTTTCAACTTCTGCATCCACGTAAATCGAAAAATCAAAGAAATCCGTCATATAGAGGCGTTCATTTTGTGGATTTTGGAAAACGTTGATACCCTCAACAATGACAAAATCTGCAGCTGTAACAGACTGTTTTTTATCAGGAACAATATCATAAATTTCATGTGAATAAACGGGAATCTGATAGTCTTGTCCATTTTTGATGTTGTCAAGGAAATCAAGCAGCAACTCCATGTTATAACTTTCTGGAAATCCTTTGCGCTTGAGGAGATTTTGCTCTTCCAAATGAGCATTAGGATAAAGAAATCCATCTGTTGTTACCAATTCAACAGTTGCATTTGAAAATGTCCGAGATAAAAGTATTTGCAACAGCCGACTAGTAGTAGATTTTCCAACAGCGACACTTCCAGAAACACCAATGATGAACGGTTGCCGCTTGCTTGCTTTCTGTAAAAAAATCCCTTTCGAGAATGCCAAATCCTCTTTTGAACGCTTGTAAATCTGAATAAGATTGGTTAAAGGGAGATAAACGTCTGTCACATCTTGAAGGCTAATCTTATCATTGAAACTTTTGATGGAATTTAGCTCTTTTTGAGTCAAAGGTGGGGTTGTTTTGCGATGCAGATTTTGCCAAGTTTTTCGACTAATTTTTTCAAAATGAATAAATTCGTTGGTCATTATGTACTCCTATTAGTTGACAAATAGTATAACATAATTTTAAACGAATTGTAAACGGTTTACAAATAAAAGGTCTTTATGTTAAAATAGTTTTATGGCTAAAATGTATTTCGCAGAAAATCCAGATGCAGAGCATGATATTCACGAATTGAAGGTTCAGCTTCTGGGTCAAAAGATGACTTTCTTGACTGATGCAGGAGTCTTTAGTAAGAAAATGATTGATTATGGCAGTCAAGTTCTTTTAAAGTGTCTTGATTTTCATAAGCAAGAAAGCGTATTAGATGTTGGTTGTGGCTATGGAACATTGGGACTGACTTTAGTCAAAGCTAAAGAAGTCGAAGCGACGCTTGTTGATATAAATCAGCGCGCTCTTGATTTGGCGCGTCAAAATGCTGAGCGCAATCAAGCCCTAGCTACGATTTTTCAATCTAATATTTATCAAAATGTAGAAGGGAGATTTCATCATATTATCAGTAATCCACCGATTCGAGCAGGGAAACAGGTCGTTCATGAGGTGATTACAGGAAGTTATACGCACTTACTAGACGGTGGGGATTTAACCATTGTTATTCAAAAAAAACAAGGTGCCCCAAGTGCCAAAGCCAAGATGGAAGAAGTTTTTGGAAACTGCGAAATTCTAAAAAAAGATAAGGGATATTATATCCTTAGAAGTAGGAAGGAAATATGAGAGCAGTTGATGTGATTCAGAAAAAGCGAGACGGCTTAGAATTAACCAGCGATGAAATCAAGTGGTTAATTGAAGGTTATGTTGCTGGAACTGTGCCAGATTATCAAATGTCAGCTTTTGCAATGGCAGTGTATTTTAAAGGCATGACCACTCGTGAAATATCTGATTTGACCATGACCATGGTAGGGACAGGTCAGCAAATTGATTTGTCAGCTATATCTGGAGTTAAGGTTGATAAGCATTCAACCGGAGGCGTAGGAGACAAGGTAACGCTTGTATTGGTGCCTTTGGTAGCTAGTTTTGGAATCCCTGTTGCTAAAATGAGCGGTCGTGGACTCGGTCACACAGGGGGAACGCTTGATAAATTAGAGTCCATTAAAGGATTTCAAATTGAGCGCAGCCAAGAAGAATTTATTAAGCAAGTACAGGATATTGGACTATCCGTCATTGGTCAGTCTGATCAGTTGGTGAAGGCAGACAAGTTGTTGTATGCTTTGCGTGATGTGACGGCGACTGTTGATACTATTCCTTTAATCGCAAGTTCTGTTATGAGTAAGAAAATCGCAGCTGGTGCAGATAGTATTTTACTAGATGTGACAGTTGGTGAAGGCGCATTTATGAAGAATTTGGATGATGCGCGTGCTCTAGCTCGCACTATGGTTGATTTAGGAAAGGCAGTTGGGCGTAGAACAACTGCTGTTATCACCGATATGAGCCAACCTTTAGGAACCAGTATTGGTAATCGTTTGGAAATTCTGGAAGCTTTGGATATTTTGCAAGGAAAAGGTCGGGAAGATGTGACTGAATTTATTTGTGAATTAGGTCAAATCATGCTCGGGTTAGCAAATGTCGAAAAAACTGTAGACGAGGTTCGAGAACATCTATTTAATGGTTCAGCTCTTCAAAAATTTGAAGCCATGGTTGCAGCGCAAGGTGGCGATTTAGAAGATTTGTACCGCCCTTCTTCAGCAAAATACGTTGTAGAAGTAACTGCAGATGAAGCTGGTTATATTTCTGAATTACCAGCTATGGAATTTGGCCTATTTGCTATGCGACTGGGTGCTGGCCGAGCTGTGAAAACGGACGCCTTAGACTTTGAAACAGGAATTGTTTTTGAAAAGAAAGTCGGAGAATCAGTCGAAATTGGTGAAATTGTCGCAAAAGTTTATGCAAATGAAAAAATTTCACAAGAACTAGTTACAGAATTCAAAAAAAATGTTAAAATAAGTAATGAGCCGAAAAAAGTTCAAGAGATTATTGAAGTAATCGCTTAACTTACAGGAGAACCGAAAATGAAGTTGAATAAATACATTGATCATACGCTTTTGAAACCAGATGCTCAACAAGAGCAAATTGAAAAATTGATTGAAGAAGCAAGAGAATATGATTTTGCAAGTGTCTGTGTCAACCCAACTTGGGTCAGCTTTGCAGCAGAAGGATTACGAGATACAGATGTTAAGGTTTGTACGGTTATTGGTTTCCCTTTGGGTGCAAATACACCTGCTGTAAAAGCTTTTGAGGCAAAAGATGCCATTAAGAACGGAGCAGACGAAGTAGACATGGTTATCAATATTGGTGCTTTGAAATCTCAAAATCTGGTGTTGGTAGAAGAAGATATTGCTGCTGTTGTGGAAGCAAGCGGTGACACACTTGTAAAAGTAATTATCGAAACTTGTTTGTTAACTGATGAAGAAAAAGTTGTAGCGTGTCAGTTAGCCCAAAAAGCTGGTGCAGACTTTGTAAAAACTTCAACTGGATTTTCAACTGGAGGCGCTACTGTTCATGATGTGGCTTTGATGAGAAAGACAGTGGGTCCAGATATGGGTGTCAAAGCTTCAGGAGGCGCTCGTTCGTATGAAGATGCAGTTGCATTTATTGAAGCAGGCGCAACGCGTATCGGAGCTTCTTCTGGTGTAGCCATTATGAAAGGAGAAAAAGCTAGTGGCGACTACTAAGTTGATTGATCTAGCTATTGAGACAAGTAAAAAGGCCTACGTTCCTTATTCTCATTTTCCAATTGGTGCCGTACTAGTAGCAAAAAATGGTCAGATTTTTACAGGTGTGAACATTGAAAATGCTAGTTTTGGTTTGACAAATTGCGGGGAACGCACAGCTATTTTTAAAGCGGTTTCTGAAGGTGTTACAGATTTTGAGGAGTTAATCGTCTACGGTGAAACCGAACAGCCTGTTTCTCCATGCGGAGCTTGTCGACAAGTAATGGCAGAATTTTTTTCTAAGGATTTAAAGGTAACGCTTGTTGCCAAAGATAAGTCGACGGTCGTGATGACGGTCAGGGAATTACTTCCATATTCTTTTACTAACTTAGACTAGTTAGTAAAAAAGGTCATTTGACCATAGTTAATCTTGCAACGTTGTTGCACATCTTATTTAGGAGGTTCAGAGATGAACAAGAAACAATGGCTAGGCCTTGGTCTAGTAGCTGTCGCAGCAATTGGACTTGCTGCATGTGGTAACCGTGCATCTAAATCAGATAATAAAGATGCAAAGACGGATTTGAAAGCTGCAATTGTTACAGATACAGGTGGTGTAGATGATAAATCATTTAACCAATCTGCTTGGGAAGGTTTGCAAGCTTGGGGTAAAGAAAATGGATTGACAAAAGACCATGGCTTTACTTACTTCCAATCTACAAACGAATCTGAATACGCTACAAACCTTGAGCAAGCTGCTTCTAGCAATTACAAATTAGTATTTGGTATTGGATTTGCTCTTCGTAATGCAGTAGAATCTGCTGCAAAGGATCACTCTGATATTAACTATGTTATTATTGATGATGAAATTAAAGGTCAAAAGAATGTAGCTTCTGCACTCTTTGCAGATAACGAAGCTGCTTACCTTGCTGGTGTGGCTGCAGCCAAAACAACTAAAACAAAAATGATTGGTTTTGTTGGTGGTATCAAAGGTGCTGTATTAACTCGTTTTGAAAAAGGTTTTGAAGCTGGTGTGAAATCAGTAGATCCTTCTATTAAGATTGATGTGAAATACGCTGAAAGCTTTGGAGATGCTTCTAAAGGGAAGACGATTGCAGCAGCTCAATATGCAGCTGGTGCAGATGTTGTTTATCAAGTAGCCGGTGGTACTGGTGCTGGTGTATTCAACGAAGCGAAATCTATCAACGAAACTAGAAATGAATCTGACAAAGTTTGGGTTATCGGTGTTGACCGCGACCAAAACGATGAAGGTAAATACAAATCTAAAGACGGCAAAGAATCTAACTTTGTTTTGGCATCTAGCTTGAAAAAAGTTGGTGGTACTGTAAAAGATATTGCTAACAAAACAGCAAAAAATAAATTCCCAGGAGGAAAAACTACAACTTACGGTCTGAAAGACGGTGGAGTAGATTTGACAACTAAGAACTTATCAGATGATGCTAAAAAAGCCGTTGAAGATGCAAAAGCAAAAATCCTTGACGGAAGTATTAAAGTTCCTACAGAATAAATAATAACCTGACACTCAAGAAGCGACCTTCGTGGGCCGCTTTTTTGAGATTGAGACAGCTTTTGTCTCAGTAAAGCTGGCTAATCTTTTAGTGAGTTTTACTGAAATAAAATAATTTCTGAAAGGAATCAATCATATGGCACATGAGAATGTCATTGAAATGCACGAAATAACCAAGATTTTTGGTGAATTTGTCGCAAATGATAAAATCAACTTAAATCTAAGACGCGGTGAAATTCATGCACTTTTAGGAGAAAACGGAGCGGGCAAGTCTACTCTGATGAATATGTTGGCTGGCTTGCTTGAGCCAACAAGTGGTGAGATTACTGTGAATGGAAAATCAGTGACAATTGATTCTCCATCGAAATCAGCATCTTTAGGAATTGGAATGGTTCACCAGCATTTCATGCTGGTAGAGGCTTTTACGGTTGCTGAAAATATCATTTTGGGTAGTGAAACGACCAAAAATGGTGTTTTAGATATTCGAAAGGCAATCAAAGACATCAAGGAACTATCCGAAAAATATGGTTTAGCTGTGGATCCGACTGCAAAAGTTGAAGATATTTCAGTTGGTGCGCAACAACGTGTTGAAATCTTGAAAACATTGTATCGTGGTGCAGATATCTTGATTTTTGACGAACCAACAGCAGTATTAACTCCTTCAGAAATTGAAGAACTAGAACATATCATGAAAAATCTAGTCAAAGAAGGAAAATCCATTATTTTGATTACACATAAATTGGATGAAATCCGTGCTGTTTCTGATCGTGTAACTGTCATCCGTCGCGGTAAGAGTATTCAAACCGTTGAAATTGGTGGCGCAACGAATAAAGATCTTGCTGAAATGATGGTGGGACGTTCGGTATCCTTTACAACGGAAAAAGAAGCTTCAAATCCAAAAGAAGTTGTTCTATCTATTAAGGATTTGGTTGTGAATGAGAATCGTGGTGTGCCTGCTGTTAAAAATTTATCTTTGGATGTACGAGCTGGTGAAATTGTTGGGATTGCCGGGATTGATGGCAATGGACAAAGCGAGCTAGTTCAAGCAATCACAGGTCTTCGGAAGGTGAAATCAGGTAGCATTACCATTAAGGGGAAAGAAGTCGTTGGCCTATCTCCGCGGAAAATTACCGAAATGCAAGTTAGTCATGTGCCGGAAGACCGTCATCGTGATGGCTTGGTTTTAGATATGATGTTGTCTGAGAATATGGCTCTGCAAACTTATTACAAGGAGCCATTAAGCAAAAATGGAATTTTGAATTACAATAATATCACTTCTTATGCACGAAAGTTAATGGATGAATTTGATGTTCGGGCTGCAAGTGAAAGTGTTCCAGCATCTGCTCTTTCAGGAGGAAATCAACAAAAAGCCATTATTGCTCGTGAAATAGACCGCAATCCTGACCTTCTAATCGTTAGTCAGCCAACTCGTGGATTAGATGTTGGAGCGATTGAATACATTCATAAACGTTTGATTGAAGAACGTGACAAGGGTAAAGCAGTGCTTGTGGTCAGCTTTGAATTAGATGAAATTCTGAATGTTTCAGACCGTATTGCTGTTATTCATGATGGTAAGATTCAAGGTATTGTAACTCCAGCAGAAACTAATAAACAAGAGTTGGGTATCTTGATGGCTGGTGGTGAAATTAAGAAGGGAGATTCAAATGACTAAGAAAACACAGCAAATTGCGGTGCCTTTGATTTCCGTTGTTCTTGGAATTTTACTCGGTGCCATTATCATGTGGATTTTTGGCTATGATGCTATCTGGGGTTATGAAGAGCTGTTCAAAGCTGCTTTTGGTACTATCCGTAGTATTGGTGAAATTTTCCGTGCAATGGGTCCACTTATTTTAATTGCTCTTGGATTTGCAGTGGCAAGTCGGGCTGGGTTCTTTAATGTCGGCTTGCCGGGACAAGCTTTGGCAGGTTGGATTTTGAGTGGCTGGTTTGCGCTTTCATTTCCTAATCTTCCTCGCCCAATTATGATTCTTGCTACGGTTGTCATTGCAGCAGTAGCTGGTGGGATTATCGGTGCTATTCCTGGTATTCTTCGTGCTTATTTGGGAACAAGTGAAGTTATCGTTACGATTATGATGAACTACATCGTTCTCTACGTTGGAAATGCAATGATTCATAGTTTCCCAAAAAGTGTTATGCAAAGTATTGATTCAAGTGTTAAGGTTGGAGCTAATGCAACCTATCAAACAGAATGGCTGCGGGCATTGACCAATAATTCACGGATGAATATCGGAATCTTCTTTGCGGTCATTGCAGTTGTCCTTATCTGGTTTATGCTAAAAAAAACAACGCTTGGATTTGAAATCCGTTCTGTCGGGCTAAATCCAAATGCGAGTGAATATGCAGGGATGTCTGCTAAACGGACGATTATTCTTTCAATGATTATCTCAGGTGCCCTTGCCGGTGTCGGAGGTGTTGTTGAAGGACTTGGAACTTTCCAAAATGTCTATGTACAAGGAAGTTCCCTAGCTGTCGGCTTTAATGGTATGGCCGTTAGCTTGCTGGCAAATAATTCACCAATTGGTATTCTCTTTGCAGCATTCTTATTTGCCGTGCTTCAAGTCGGAGCTCCAGGTATGAACACCGCAACGATTCCAGCGGAACTGGTAAATATTGTAACAGCATCAATTATTTTCTTTGTAAGTATTCATTACATCATTGAACATTTTATCAAACCAAGAAAACAAGCAAAAGTAAAGGGAGGAAAATAAGATGAATTTTGTAACAATGTTAAGTCTGTTAGTTTCCTCTATGCTGATTTATGCAGCACCTTTAATCTTTACTAGTATTGGTGGTGCCTTCTCAGAGCATGCTGGGATTGTTAATGTCGGACTTGAAGGTATTATGGTTATGGGAGCTTTCTCAGGAGTTGTCTTTAACCTTACTTTTGTGAATACCTTTGGAAGTTTAACGCCTTGGTTAGCACTTTTAGTCGGTGGTATTGTGGGACTAATTTTCTCACTCATTCATGCTGTAGCAACTATCAATTTCCGTGCGGACCATGTTGTTAGTGGTACAGTGCTCAATTTGATGGCGCCTGCGTTAGCGATTTTCTTGGTAAAAGCTTTCTATAATAAAGGGCAAACAGATAATATTCAAGTATCATTTGGTAAATTTAATTTTCCACTATTATCAGATATTCCTGTCATTGGAGATATCTTCTTTAAACACACCAGTCTAATGGGGTATATTGCAGTTGCATTTGCTTTCCTAGCATGGTTCATTATGTTTAAGACGAAATTTGGGCTTCGTTTGCGTTCCGTAGGTGAACACCCACAAGCGGCAGACACCCTCGGTATCAATGTTTATCTCATGCGTTATTACGGTGTGATGATTTCAGGTTTTCTTGGCGGTGTCGGTGGAGCGATTTATGCACAATCTATTTCTGTAAACTTCGCTGCGACAACCATTATCGGACCAGGGTTCATCTCGCTGGCTGCTATGATTTTTGGTAAATGGAATCCAATTGGCGCTATGCTTTCAAGTCTATTCTTTGGGCTATCTCAAAGTTTAGCCGTTATCGGAAGTCAATTACCATTCCTATCACATGTACCAGCTGTGTACCTACAAATTGCACCTTATGTATTGACTATTGTTGTGTTGGCAGCATTCTTCGGAAAAGCTGTTGCACCAAAAGCAGACGGTGTCAATTATATTAAATCAAAATAAACTATTGCAAAAAGCCAAGTTACTGTTCAAAGTAGCCTGGCTTTTTTGATAAAAAAACAATCATTCTGCTAAGAAGAGTGACTTAGAGAACGATTGTTTTTAAAATGTTTTACATAAAATAGACAATAGCAAGATATTGAAGTGCAGAAGCAGCTAGGATAAAGAGGTGCCAAATCATGTGGAAATATGGTTTTTTCTTAGCATAAAATCCTGCACCAACAGTATAACAGAGTCCTCCAGCTAACATCAATCCCCAGAAAATAGATCCCGTTTGACCAATGATTTGCGGAATAATCAGAATCACTAACCAGCCCATAATAAGATAAAGTGCCAAGCTAAATTTTTCATTAACTTTTTTAGCAAATATTTTATACAAAATACCAAAAATGGTCGTTCCCCATTGAATTATGATAATAAGATAACCCAACCAATTGTTCATAAGGGATAGTACGACTGGCGTATAACTTCCCGCAATAGCAATGTAAATCATTGAATGATCGATGATCCGTAGAATATACTTATGCGTAGAACCATAGCTCATTGAATGGTAAATCGTTGAAGAAAGAAACATCAGAAATAAACTGATGACAAAAATTGAAACTCCGACAGCAGCAAGCATACCATGTTCTTCATAGCTATAAATGGCTGAGATAGGAAGCAGTACTAACATAACCACAGCCCCGACAGCGTGAGTGACAGCATTGGCAATTTCTTCCCCAAAGCTAAGTTGTTTGCTGAGTTTAAGCGTTTGATTCATTTTTTTTACCTCCTTCTAAGGCTAGAGCTAATTTCTTTGTTTGATGAAATAATTTCACCGTTTGGCAAGCTGCCTCAATAGCAGGTGCGACTGTGTCAGCTTTTTCTTCTCGCATGCAATTAACGAATTCATTATAAAGAGTAGCCGAATCTTTTTCGTCTACCAGAAGTTGAATCGTCTTGATAATATCTGGTATTGGAAAGACAGGTTTTAACGTCGTCAGTACAATCAGACGAGCAATCTGTACGCGATTGTATTTTTTCTTAATTGGCTTTGGAATGTGGGCGTGTTTCACATAATTATTGACCATAGCAGCCGTTAAAGGCTTATCTGTGCTATGAAATGCTTGTTCGTTGACACCATTCACATAGAGGAGAACCTGGTCAAGATAAAGATCTAACTCTGGTAGTTCTTCCCAAGTTGGGAATTTTGTGATTTCCAAAATATCCACCTCTTTCTTATCTAGTCTTAATAACTAGATTATATGATAACAATTGTCTAATGTCAAGAGAAAAATCATTTGTTCTGCAAAATAACTTTTGATACAATAAGATTATGAAAATTTTAATTCCAACTGCAAAGGAAATGAATCTTAGCCTTAAGCCTCATGGCAAGTGTTTTCTTTCAGAGCAAACAAAAACAATTGTAGCTAGTCTATCACAGTATTCTATTGAAGAATTAGCAGATTTCTATCATATTAGTCTGGAACGTGCAGAAGAAGAGTATATTCATCTTCAACAATTAAAAAATGGGCAAGCTCTTACTTACCCAGCTTTGCATTTATTTGATGGTCTTATGTATCGAAACATCAGAAGAAGTCATTTAACGAAGCAAGAGTTGAGTTATGTAGACAAGCATTTGTTCATCACTTCTAGTCTATATGGTGTTATACCAGCTATGGCGTTGATTTCACCTCATCGATTGGATTTTTCAGTGAAATGTACTATTTCTGGCAAAAGCCTGAAAAATTATTGGCGCAATGATTATGATGCAGCTATTTCAGATGAGGAAATGATTTTGTCTCTGTTATCAAGTGAGTTCGAGACGGTGTTTTCCAAATCTGTGCGCGATAAGATGCTTCGGTTTAAATTTTTAGAAGATAGAGAAGGAAGTTTGAAAGTTCACTCAACTATTTCTAAAAAATCTCGTGGTCAATTTTTAACAGCTTTAATTGAAAGCCAAGTAAGAAGCAAAGAAGAAATCAAACAATTGCAATTTGCAGGCTTTGCTTTCCGAGAGGATTTGTCTACGATAAATACCTATGTCTTTGTTAAGGAGTAAAATAAAAATGGAATGATGTAAAAGTGTCATTCCATTTTTTGCTTATTTTAATAGATAGCTGCCAATAATGCTTCAGCTTGAGCTGCGAGTTCAGCTTGTTTTTCTTCGGAAACTGTCAGTTGACCAGTTCCCCAGGCTTCTGGGTTTACAGCAACACCAGTAAATGGTTCAACAACTTTCATGCGAATAAATGGAAGAAGGCTGCGATAATGTTTGAAAACTTCATCTGGAGAAGTTCCATTGGCTACTGAGGAAACTGTTACAAGTTTTTCATTAAGAGCAGAAGGCCCTGATGGGTTTGAAAGGTCAAGTGCACGTGATAGCCAATCTAAGAGATTTTTAACAACTCCTGGAATTGCCCAGTTATAGGTTGGTGAGAAGAGCCAGATAGCATCAGCAGCGAGAATTTCTTCACGAGCTTTGGCAACAGCCGCAGGAGCTGGGCTTTCAATATCCTGGTTGAAAAATGGAACATCTTTGAAATCAAGATAAGAAACTTCAGCTTTGTCAGCAAGAATGTTTTCAGCCTGAGAAGCTAACTGATGGTTGAATGAGCCTTGGCGAAGAGACCCGACGATAAATAGTACTTTTTTAGACATATAAGTCACTCTCCTTTTCTTTTGTACCTTTTTATGTTACAACGAATATCACTAGTTAGCAAGAAATTAGCTCAAATTTTTAAATTTCTTTAAAATTCGAATCAAATCTTCTTTATCTTGCTCTGTTAAAATCCTTAATCCTTGCTGGATATTTTGAATATGCTCTGGAAGAACCGCTTCAATTTTACTACGTCCTTCTGGTGTCAATCCGACTAAAAAAGAACGTCGATCAGATGGGTCACAGGTACGAAAAATCCAACCGTCCCGTATCATATTTTTGATGACAACGGTCATATTTCCAGATGTCGCAAGCATTTTATCAATTAAGTCTTGAATGCGTAAGTTCCCTTTGCTATAAAGGGTTTCTAAGACTGAAAATTGAGTTGGAGTCAATTTGTGTTGCTTTGCCGCTTGATTTTCAAAAGGTCGAATCGTGCGAATAGCTTTATTTAAAACAATCATTGTTTTTAAATCAAGACGATTTTCTTGAAAAAGTTTTGTTAGTTTGTCCATATCTGTATTTTATCAATAAGTAGTAATAAAATCAAATTTTAGAAAAAGATAGAAAAAAGTCCTTATTTATAGTATAATGGACGAGTGAAAAATAGAAGAAAAAATGATAGAAATTTCATTATTTGGCAATATATTATCGGAAGTGTGATAGTTTTGGCCGTTCTCACTTTTTCTTTCCTTTACATTTTAAATCTATCTATGGATCCTTACCAATCAGCTAAGGTAACGGCTAGTAGAATTGCTCGTCAATATGCAGATTTGGATAAAGTGGATCGCTTTGCTATTTATAACGGTGAAAAAAGTTATTACAGTCTTTTGGGGAAAAATCGTAAAAAGACGCAGCTTGCTGTTTTGATAGAAGCAGATAGTGATAAAATCTATACTTATGAGTTGTCCAAAGGGATTAGTCAAGAAAAAGCAAAACAAATCGCTAAAGAGAGTGGTGCCAAACAAATTGATAAAGTGACATTTGGCTATGTAAAAGAGCAACCAATCTGGGAAGTCAAGTCTGGAACAACTTATTATAATGTTGGATTTGAAACAGGAACATTGCTCAGCAAGGAGGGACTATGAGATTATCAAATCGTGTTTTAAATATGGAAGAAAGTGTAACTTTAGCAGCAGCAGCGCGCGCAAAAGCTTTAAAAGCACAAGGTCGTGATATCCTTTCGCTGACTTTGGGAGAGCCAGATTTTCCAACTCCGAAGAATATTCAAGATGCTGCTATCTCTGCAATAAAAGACGGTAGAGCTAGCTTTTATACGGTTACCAGTGGTCTGCCTGAATTAAAGGAAGCAATTGTAGCATATTTTGCAAAATACTATGGTTATACGATTAAACCAAATCAAGTGACCGTTGCGACGGGTGCAAAGTTTTCCCTTTATACCTTTTTTATGAGTGTCATCAATCCAGGTGATGAAGCAATTATTCCGGCACCGTGCTGGGTTAGTTATGGCGACCAGATTAAGATGGCAGAAGGAATACCAGTTTTTGTTCAAACGACGGAAGCCAATCATTTCAAAGTGACCGTTGAGCAATTAGAGGCTGCTCGGACAGAGAAAACGAAAGTTTTGGTGCTCAATTCTCCTTCCAATCCAACGGGAATGATTTATACTGCCGAGGAGTTATTAGCGATAGGTAATTGGGCTGTAGAGCATGATATTCTCATTTTGGCAGATGATATTTATGGCCGCTTGGTTTACAATGGAAATGAATTTACACCGATTTCGAGCTTATCTGAAGCGATCCGCAAGCAAACAATTGTTATCAATGGTGTATCTAAGTCGTATTCGATGACTGGTTGGCGGCTGGGTTATGCTGTTGGAGAGCCTGAAATCATTGCAGCGATGAGTAAAGTGGCTGGACAAACGACTTCTAATCCAACCGCTGCTTCCCAATATGCGGCGATTGAAGCTCTAAAGGGCCCTCAAGACACTGTTGAAATCATGCGTCAGGCTTTTGAAGAACGTCTCAATACCATTTATCCTTTGCTTGCAGAAGTTCCCGGCTTTGAAGTGGTGAAACCACAAGGAGCGTTTTACCTCTTTCCAAATGTTAAAAAAGCAATGGAGCTGAAAGGCTATTCAGATGTGACAGAGTTTACAACAGCTATTCTAGAAGAAGTAGGTGTCGCTCTTGTAACAGGTGCTGGCTTTGGTGCGCCAGAAAATGTTCGTCTTAGTTATGCGACGGATATGGATACCTTGAAAGAGGCCGTTCATCGTATCAAGGCGTTTATGGAGAGTTAAAAAACGATCGATCATTTTAGCCTTAAGGTAAAGAATTTAGAAGTTTCTAAAGCTTTCTATCAAGCCACTTTAACTCCTTTAAATTATCACCTTCAATTTGATACGGGGCAGGTCGTTAGTTTCACAGAACCGCGAGATGTGGATCCAGGTGGTGATTTTTGGCTAAATGTTGGTCAACAAGAGCCGATGCATTTTGCTTTTAGTGCTCAAACTTGTCAAGAAGTAGATGCTTTCTATCAAGCAGCTTTGGCTACTGGAGGAAAGGATAATGGTGCACCTGGCGAACGTAAAAATACTATGCGGCCTTTGTGATAGACCCAGACGGGAACAACATTGAGGCTGTTTATCATAAAAAATAAAATAGAAAAGAGAAAAAACGTGTCAACAAAATATACTTCAATTATGGATGTTAAAAATCATGTCGGAGAAGAAGTGACGATTGGTGCTTGGGTTGCCAATAAATCAGGAAAAGGAAAAATTGCTTTTCTGCAATTGCGTGACGGTACAGCTTTTTTTCAAGCTGTGGCTTTCAAGCCAAATTTCCTTGAAAAATTTGGTGAAGAAGAGGGTTTGAATAAATTTAATATCATCAAACACTTGAACCAAGAAACAGCTGTTTTGGTAAAAGGAATCGTCAAAGAAGATGAGCGCTCAAAATTTGGATATGAATTGGACGTGACGGATATTGAAATCGTTGGAGAGTCCAATGATTATCCTATCACACCAAAGGAACACGGAACAGACTTTTTGATGGATCACCGTCATTTATGGCTACGTTCACGCAAGCAAATGGCAATTATGCAGATTCGCAACGCAATTATCTATGCTTCCTATGAATTTTTTGACCGCAACGGCTTTATCAAATTTGACAGTCCGATTTTATCAGGAAATGCAGCGGAAGATTCCACAGAGCTTTTTGAAACAGATTATTTTGGAACCCCTGCCTTTCTAAGTCAATCTGGGCAACTTTACTTAGAAGCAGGTGCTATGGCACTTGGTCGTGTATTTGACTTTGGTCCTGTTTTCCGTGCCGAAAAATCCAAAACACGCCGCCATTTGACAGAATTCTGGATGATGGATGCAGAATATCCATTTGTTACTCATGATGAGTCGCTTGATCTTCAGGAGGCTTATGTGAAGGCTTTGATTCAAGGAGTTTTGGATCGTGCACCACATGCGCTTGAAGTGTTGGAACGTGATACTGATCTTCTTAAAAAATACGTGGCAGAACCATTCAAACGTATTTCTTACGATGAAGTCATTGATCTCTTACAAGATCATGAAAACGATGAAGATGCAGAGTATGAACATATCGAACGTGGAGATGATTTTGGGTCACCACATGAAACTTGGATTTCAAACTATTTTGGTCTACCAACTTTCGTCGTGAACTACCCTGCTAGCTTTAAGGCTTTCTACATGAAACCTGTTCCTGGTAACGAAGAACGTGTGCTTTGTGCAGACCTTTTAGCACCAGAGGGCTATGGAGAAATCATAGGTGGTTCTGCTCGTGAAGAAAGCTATGAAAAATTATTAGCGAAGATTGAAGAAAATGGTCTGAACCCTGATGACTATGCTTTCTATCTAGATCTTCGTAAATATGGTTCAGTTCCTCATGCTGGATTTGGACTTGGCTTGGAGAGAATGGTGACATTTGTTGCAGGAACGAAACACATCCGTGAAGCCATTCCATTCCCACGTATGCTCCACAGAATTGAGCCTTAGGAAATGTGAGAGTGGGATAGAAATCAATCATTCGAAGAATTTGATTTTTCAGCAAGTTCTAGTTTCTAGTTGCTGACCTAAAACAGTCCACTGGACTGTTTTACTTCCACCTCCGCACAAGTTGGTTAGGATAGCCGTTATCACCGGTATAACAAGGGATAAGGATATCCAACCAACCACTGCGTTTTGCAAGCCAAACTATAAAATGCATGAGGTTGGGAGCTTATGTCCCAACCTTTTTAAAATTGAAATATTATGAAAAATGAATAAGTTAGAAAACTGAACGGGAAGTTCGGTTTCTTCTTAGTAAAGGAAAAAGTATGTTTAGGAGAAGTTACAAAAGAAATATTCCTCTTATGACAGGAGTGGAATTCTTAGGATTTCTAGGTATTACGAGTTTTTGGATTTTATTTCTCAGTCAAAATGGTATGTCTTTACTGCAAATTGGGCTGTTAGAGAGTATTTTTCATGCAACAGGCATTGTTTTTGAAATTCCGTCAGGCATGTTGGCAGATCGATTTTCTTATAAGACCAATCTGTACGTAAGCCGCTTGACTAGCATTTTATCATCTATTTTAATGTTGACAGGGCAAGGGAATTTTTGGATATATGCAATGGCAATGATAATCAATGCTTTGTCTTATAACTTTGATTCAGGAACGAGCTCTGCACTGCTATATGACTCTGCTGTTGAAGCTGGTTTAAAAGACCGTTATTTGAAAATATCAAGTTTGATGTCAGGTGTTTCTGAGGCAGCAATCTCTTTAGGAACGGTACTAGCGGGGTTATTTGTACATGGATATTTGTATATTACTTATTATATCATGATTGCGGTTTCTATTATTGTTTTAATTCTGATTTGGTTGATAAAAGAACCGACAATGAAAAAGAAAAATGACGAAGTGTTGACGATGAAAAAAATTATCTTGATTGTGAGAGAAGAGATGAAAAATAATCCCAGTCTTTTTACATGGATGATGATTTTTCAATTTGTTGGAACAATAATGTGCATGTTTTACTTTTACTATCAAAAACAATTGCCAGACTTGGCAGGATGGCAGATTTCAACAGTTATGTTGATTGGTAGCGTCTTAAATATTTTGGCAGTTTCTTTTGCCAGCAAGATTGGGAAAACGTGGCATTCTTTTCGGATTTTTCCAGTAGTTGTCAGTTTAACAGGAGCAGTTTATGCACTGTCATTTTTGGGAACGCCATTTATGTATATCCTTGTTTATTTGACGACAAATGCTTTGTATGCTATGTACCAACCAATATTTTACAATGATTTGCAACAGTATTTACCAAGTTCAGCCAGAGCAACTATGTTAAGTGTTGCTTCAATGATGTTCAGTTTAAGCATGATTATCATTTTTCCGATTGTTGGTTGGCTGATTGACAGTTTTGGCTTTGATCAGACTTTTATTGGATTAGGGCTAGTTCTTATCTTACTAACGTCGCTTTTAGTGATTGTTTTTCAAATGATTCGTAAACAATTGAAATCAATCAAAAATTAGCTCATTATTTATTATCTGCAGTAGTGATTTGTATCTAATTTTTAATGAATGCAACCAGTTGTTGCTGCTTATGATAAAAACAGCAAATATAAGGAAAATTATATACTTATTTTTTACACAACTACAAAATATAATTATCAAATTTAGGAAAATCTTGTTTAAAAATACTATATATTGTAGTTAGTATAAACTGCTATATAATTCCTTAGTGTTATAGAGATGATAGGAGGAAAACTTATGCGCGATAATCATCTTCATACTTACTTTTCTTATGATTCAGATGCTGATTTCAGAGATTATTTGGAACATTACGATGGTGAAATCGTAACGACTGAACATCTGGATTTATCTAATCCCTATCCGTATGATGCAGGTTCTCCTCACGATGATATTCCTGATTATGAGTCTTATTCTAGAAAAATAGCTGCTCTCAATCGGAAATATGGAAATCGAATCAAAAAAGGAATTGAAATCGGATATTACAGACCACGAAAGAACGATATTTTAGCTTATTTGGAGAATAAAGATTATGATTTAAAACTGTTGTCTGTTCACCATAATGGAAAGTTCGATTACTTAGAAGAACCTGCTTTGCAATCTGATAAAATGAAGGTGATTCCAGCTTATTTTAAAGAAATGGAAGAAGCTATTGAAAGTATTCCAGCTGATGTTTTGGCTCATTTTGACTATGGTTTTCGCAAGTTCAATGTAACGGTTGAAGAATTGAAAAATTTTGAACCTCAACTTCGTACCCTCTTTCAAAAAATGATAGAGCATAACTTGGCTTTTGAACTGAATGGCAAGTCTATGTATCTCTACAATCATGAAGATATTTATATCTATGCTTTATCTTTGGTGAAAGAATTGGGAGGAACAAAGTATTCTGTTGGCTCTGATGCTCATACGTTAGAACATTTTCGCTTGAATTTCGACCGAATCCAGCAAATCCTAACGGAATTTGGCATAGACGAAGGAATGTTGCTATAAAAAAGGGGTTAGAACAAAAAGTTCTTAACCTCCCATTATATTTGTTTTAGATTACAAGGTGTAGTAGTTGTCGGATATGGAAACATCATAACAAATATTCATATTCTCTGATAATTAAACCATTTTCAAACTCAAAAATATCACAGGATAGTTGACCAAAATCGTTTTTGAGAATAGTAACAATCCGATTTTCATTAGTTGAAAAAGTATGCAAGCAGGAAAATTGAACGTTGCTATGATGATAGGCTTGCTGAATCTTCAGAAGATAATCGTCTATTCCATGAATGGTTGAAACTTCTTGCCCGTGCAATTCCCAGATAACTTCAGGATGTAAAAAATTTTGGTAAGTTTCCCAGTCTCTTTGATTTTCTGCTTGAAAGAACAAGGTTAGTTTTTCTGAATTTGGCATCAATCGTCCCTTTAATGAAACAACTTTTCCCAAAAAGAAGGTTTCTTTTCTGCTTGTTGGGATAAATCTGATTGGAAAAGTTCAGAAAATTGGATAAGGATTTCTTTTTCGGTAATCTCTACTGGATGATCGCTATGAATGACCAAGCCAAATGGAGAATTCTTGTAGTTACTAGACACAATTGTTGCTTTGCAGCCAAGATCTTTTGCTATTTTTAAGTAAAAAATTTGATATTGACTGGTAATCTCAGGAGATATTTTCACAGTCACAGGCTGATAGTCCAAGATAATCTTTTGTAAAATTTCTTTAAAGTGGTCGTGGATGGGAGCGCTGTTAGCTTCATCAATACTACATTCTGCAATGACCCGCTCTTCAAATGTTTCTAAAAATTTTCTTTGCTCATCGGGATTTAATTTTAATCCCCCTTGAGATTTTTCCATTATTGTTTTATTTATATCTGTCATAAAGTTAGTATAGCATACTTTTTTTGAAATTTATCCAAGAAACATTCGGAAATATAAAACGCTTACATAGAAAATTATCGTAAATTTCATAGAAAGGCACGATTTTTCCTTGAAAAAAACTGATTTTTAAGGTATGATAGGAATGTAAATAAAATAACTCAAAGGAGAGTAAAAAATGTCAATTATTACTGATGTTTACGCTCGCGAAGTCCTAGACTCACGCGGTAACCCAACACTTGAAGTAGAAGTTTATACTGAATCAGGTGCTTTCGGACGTGGTATGGTTCCATCTGGAGCTTCTACTGGTGAACACGAAGCAGTTGAACTTCGTGATGGTGACAAATCTCGTTACGGCGGTCTTGGTACACAAAAAGCTGTTGACAACGTAAACAATATCATTGCTGAAGCAGTTATTGGTTATGACGTTCGCGATCAACAAGCTATTGACCGTGCAATGATTGCACTTGACGGTACTCCAAATAAAGGTAAATTGGGTGCAAACGCAATTCTTGGTGTATCTATTGCTGTAGCACGTGCTGCTGCTGATTATCTTGAAATCCCACTTTACAGCTACCTTGGTGGATTCAATACTAAAGTTCTTCCAACTCCAATGATGAACATCGTCAACGGTGGTTCTCACTCAGATGCTCCAATCGCTTTCCAAGAATTTATGATTGTGCCTGCTGGTGCACCTACATTCAAAGAAGCTCTTCGTTGGGGTGCTGAAATTTTCCACGCTCTTAAGAAAATCCTTAAATCTCGTGGTCTTGAAACAGCTGTTGGTGACGAAGGTGGATTTGCTCCTCGTTTTGACGGAACTGAAGATGGTGTAGAAACTATCCTTGCTGCCATTGAAGCTGCTGGTTATGTTCCTGGTAAAGATGTATTCCTTGGATTTGACTGTGCATCATCAGAATTCTACGACAAAGAACGCAAAGTTTATGATTACACTAAATTCGAAGGTGAAGGAGCTGCAGTTCGTACAGCTGACGAACAAATCGAATATCTTGAACAATTAGTTGATAAATACCCAATCATCACTATCGAAGATGGTATGGATGAAAATGACTGGGAAGGTTGGAAGAAACTTACTGAACGCCTTGGTAAGAAAGTACAACTTGTTGGTGATGACTTCTTCGTAACAAACACTTCTTATCTTGAAAGAGGTATTAACGAAGGATGTGCTAACTCAATCCTTATTAAAGTTAACCAAATCGGTACTCTTACTGAAACATTTGATGCTATCGAAATGGCAAAAGAAGCTGGTTACACTGCCGTTGTATCACACCGTTCAGGTGAAACTGAAGATTCAACAATTGCTGATATCGCAGTTGCAACTAACGCTGGACAAATTAAGACTGGTTCATTGTCACGTACTGACCGTATTGCTAAATACAACCAATTACTTCGCATCGAAGACCAACTTGGTGAAGTTGCTGAATACCGTGGTTTGAAATCTTTCTATAACTTGTCAAAATAATTCAGTTATAATATGAATCGGCTAGTTCTGCTAGCCGATTTTTTCTTTAATAATATTGGTAACTTTTAGGAGGGCGATATGGACAAGATTGAAGAACTGGCTCAGATCATTCAAAGTAGCCAAAATATTGTATTCTTTGGTGGTGCAGGTGTTTCAACTGAATCTGGTATTCCGGATTTTCGCAGCTCAAATGGTATTTACAATATTGAGTTAAACCAGCATTTTTCAGCAGAGCAACTAGTTTCACATACGATGTTTGAACGTTATCCAGAACATTTTTTTGACTTTTACAAGAAATATCTTATTTATCCTAACGCTAAGCCAAATGTAGCCCATGAATATTTAGCTTATCTAGAAAAGCTAGGGAAATTAAAGGCAATTGTTACCCAGAATATTGATAGTTTACACGAGATGGCAGGAAGCAGGAACGTATTAAAAATTCATGGTAGTGTGGACCGAAATTTTTGTACCAATTGTCATCGTTTTTATGACTTAGAGGATTTTTTGAAATTGTCAGGAATCATTCCTTATTGCGAGACTTGTGGTTGTGTAGTTAAGCCAGATGTGACTCTTTATGAGGAACCGTTAAATATGGAAGTTTTTTCTCAAGCTATTCAGGTTATCAGTCAAGCTGACCTACTCATCATTGGCGGAACATCGCTAGTTGTTTATCCAGCTGCTAATTTGGTTCATTATTTTCAAGGACGGCACTTAGTTGTTATCAATAAAAACAATGTACTACAAGATAGTCAAGCTGACTTAGTCATCAAGGGCAAGATTGGAGAAGTGCTGGGTAAGACATGGAAAGTAATGGGGTAGTCATTTTCAAATCAAATGATGGTTTCAATCATGTGCTTAGCTGTATTTTTTAGAGATAGTAGATTAAAAAATGTCCTCCATGACGGAAATTTTGGAAAATGTCCTTTATAATGGAAATTTTTTTAAATTTCCATTATAATAGACAAAAAGGGGTGAGAAGATGATGTACGTTGCTCTTATTGGAGACGTTATTGAATCAAAAAAAATACAAGATCGAGCGCAGGCGCAACAGAAATTGTTGCAATTGATGAAAGAGTTGAATCAGCAATATCAGAAATATTTAGTTTCTCCCTTTACGGTCACAGCTGGCGATGAATTTCAAGCTTTGTTTTTACCAAATTCGGATATGTTTCAAATCATGGATCAGCTTTCTATGGCATTTGCTCCTTATGAAATTCGATTTGGGATTGGTGCTGGAGACATGATTACAGAAATTAACAAAGAACAAAGCATTGGTTCTGACGGTCCGGCGTATTGGCTCGCGAGAGAAGCGATTAACTATGTTCATGATAAGAATGACTATGGCATCAATCACATTTCGGTTTCTTTGGCAGACGAAGAAGTCGGTCAGACAATCAATGCTATTTTAGCTGCGTGCTCTTTTATTCAGTCCAAGTGGACAGATATCCAATATGATGTCCTCAAACAATTACTAGCTGAAAATATATACGATGAAACATTTTCTCATAAAGAAATGGCAAAACTACTTGGTATCACTCCGAGTGCTTTCAACAAACGTATCAAGGCGAGTGGGTTAAAAATTTATCTCAGAAATAAACGAGTTGCGATGAACTTGATGTTAAATGCGATAGAGAAGGAGGCGAAACATGTCTAATTTGTGGGGATTTTCAGACTATTTTGTACAACATCCAATCTTGTTGTTAACCTTATTAGCGCATGTTTTAGCTGATTTTCAATGGCAAAGTCAAAAAATGGCAGATTTAAAATGTTTAAAATTGCCTTATTTATTGCTGCATTTAGCCATTGTTTTTCTTCCGTTGCTGATTTTGAGTATCTTTTTCCCGAAAGATATTATTTACTTTGTCGCTGTTTGGCTTAGTCATGTAGTTATTGATTTCTTGAAATACAGGCTCAACACGTTTATAGAAATAAAGAAACTCACAAAGCAAGTTTTCATCATTGACCAAGTCCTTCATTTGATTTGTATTTTTCTATTTTATGCTTTATTAGCTAATAAAATCAACCCACAATGGCTGAAAAATGGAGCGTCAGTTACTCAAACCCTTCTTTTCTTGGCAATCGTTGGAAAGCCTGTTAATATTTTATTTAAGCTTTTCTTCAATAGGTATCAGTCAAAGGGAGATAACCAAGACACTATAGCAGGTGCAGGGGCGATGATTGGGATTTTAGAGCGTTTTATTATGGCTTTGTCTCTTATATTTGGGCAGTTCGCTTCCGTTGGCTTAGTCTTTACTGCTAAGTCAATCGCACGGTATAACAAAATTTCTGAAAGTCAGTCCTTTGCAGAATACTATCTCATTGGCTCACTTTTTAGCATGATTAGTGTGTTAATTGTTTTTGGTTTGCTTTATTTGTAATATGAAAACTGTAGTTTAGTGATTGACTACAGTTTCGTTATATTATTGAATTTCATAGCCCATGAGGAGACCATTTTCTTCAGCATAAAAGCTACAAAGTCCAGAAGTCGGGATGACTTTAATAACAGCTTGTGGGAATCTTTCACGAACCATTTCGGAAAATTGCTGGCAAAACTTGGGATTATTTCGATGAGCAATAATGATTTGTCCACCGGCATAGCCTGCTTTGATGAGTTCATCAAAAGCTGCGACTAGTGATTTTTTAGCACCACGCGCCTTTTGAAGCAATTCCAACTTGCCGTCTTGACTGGCTTCGCCGACCATACGAATATTCAGTAATCCTACAACAGCTCCAAGTAATTTGCTCAGCCGTCCGTTTTTGACTAAATTGTCAACTTTTGCAAGAACGAAAAGCAATTTTGTCTTGGTTTGATAGGTTGTAATTTCTTTTATGACTTCTTCATAACTTAAACCTTGACCGATAAGAAGATTAAGCTTTTTGATAATCAAATCATTTTCACCGCCAGCAGAAAGAGTATCAATAATGTGGATATTCACGTCAGGATGGTCTTCAAGATAGAGTCTTTTAGCCACTTGTGCGCTATTATAGCTTCCTGATAGGGTTCCTGTAATGGTGACCACAAAAATATTTGAAGCTCCATCAAAAGCTTTCATATAGTCATCTGGACTAGGGCAAGCAGACTTTGAAGCCGAAGAAGTGGTATACATTTTTTCCATCATATTATCAATATTGAGCTGAGCATTATCTATAAAGATTTCATTGCCCACTTGAATGGTCAGAGGAACACTTTCAAATAAGGTGTCAACAGCAAGGTTTTCGATAGTTCTATAATCACAGCCTGAATCAGCTACAATTTTCCAAGTCATTCAATTCTCCTTTAATGGGATGATCCCTTAATTAGACATTGACAAAAGGTTTGCCTTTTTTTACAATTATATCATGAAAACACCGCTTTAGAAAGCCTTTACAGTCGGTTGTTACATGTAGAAAGAAAATGTTATGTCGGAACGTAAAATATCGAAAAAATCTTTAGAAAATCTAAAAATATCAAATCGGGAATCTAACCGAATTACAAAAGAATCATTGGAAATTTCTTTGTTGCAATTATTGGAAAAGAAAGAGTTGGCAAAAATTACCATTTCTGAATTAGTAGAGAGAGCTGGTGTCTCGCGCGCAGCTTTTTATCGAAATTATGATTCAAAAGAAGAAATTTTACAAGAGATTTTCCAACGAACAGTACAAAAGATTACTGATAAATTGGAACAATTCAATATGAGAACCGAGCTTTATCAAGTGTGGCTGTTCTTGTTTAAAGAAGTCAAAAAAGAAGCACGAATCCTTAGCTTAGCAGTGGATTATAATTTAGAAAAACTGTTGACAAGTGCTGTGTTTGATTTCTTGGAAAAACAAAATAGTTCCAGAAAAGAAGCTTCAACTTACATGAATTCATTTTGGAGTTCGGCGGTGGTTTCTGTTTTAATCAAATGGACAAAAGACGGCATGAAAGTTCCAGCAGAGAAGATTGCATCGCTCGGACTTCCGCTTTTTCCACATCGAAAAAATGATAAACTGAGTGATAAGTAAGAAAAGAAGGTGACAATATGGCGACAAAAAGATTGGCTTGGGACGAATATTTTGCAGCACAAGCGCTCTTGATTGCAAATCGCTCAACCTGCAAGCGAGCAAGTGTTGGTGCAGTTATTGTAAAGGATAATAAAGTTATATCAACAGGATATAATGGATCTGTTTCAGGAACGGAGCACTGCATCGATCATGAATGCCTGATAGTTGACGGGCATTGTGTGAGGACTTTGCATGCAGAAGTAAATGCAATTTTGCAAGGTGCAGAGCGTGGAATCCCAAAAGGATTTACTGTTTATGTCACACATTTCCCTTGCCTCAATTGTACAAAGCAGCTCTTACAAGTTGGTTGCAAGCGAGTGGTTTATATCAATCAATACCGTATGGATGATTATGCGCGCTATTTATATAGCGAAAAGAAAGTTGAGCTAGTACATTTGCCAATTGAAAAAGTAAAAGAAGCAATCTCGGAGACTGATTTGATATAATTTTTAAAGTGTGACTTTTGTTTTCTATGAATAAAAGGAGAGAAATTATGACAGAAGAACAACTTCAAAAAGCCTGGCAAGCATTGTTTGACGGGCAATATCAGCTTGCCAAGCAATTCGTTTATCAAATAGACCAAGATAGTTATAGTACGCTGAATTTAAAAGCTTATATTGCTTTAGAAGAAAAGGATTTTCAGTTGGCTCGTCAGTTTTTAAAAGACTACTATGCTCAGGCTATGTCTGAAAAGAATCTAGAAGAACAACATATAGGCTTGCATCAATTAGCTATGGTCGAACGAGAAGAAGAACATTTTCAAAAAGCTTATGACTTGATAATGACAGAAGCTGCAATTATTACAGAGCATTTCCCCAATGATGTCCTAAAGAAATCAGTCAATTTGTACGAACAAGGATATTTACAGTTCAAACTTGGAAATATTCATCTTGCAGAAGAGCTTTTGCAAGAAACACTAAATTTAGCATTGCAGACAGATGATTTAGTCAACCATGCTTGTGCTTATCGCGCCTTGGCTGAGGTAATGTTAGCTAAGAGAGATATAAAAAGAGCTAAGCTTTATGCACAAAAAGCACTGGCGTGTTTTGAAAAAGCAGGTGACGGCGTTGGAGCAGCAGGACTGAAGGACTTAATGACACAGATAAACTCACAAGATAGAAGTTTATAAATAATGTTTGTGAAATAAGATATTCTAATGTAAAAGTTAGAATATTTTTCTTTTTAGAACAATTTTAGCGAACGATAAGATAAAGGTTGCTAAATAAGGTTTTATTTTACCAGAAAATCTTGTATAATAGAATCAAAAAAGAATAAAAGAGGATTGATTATGAAAAAGAAAAAATAAATGTTTCTATTTTGTCGACATTGCTTAGTCTTAGTGCATTATGTCAATGGTGCATGTCTTTTCCAAGTTTCTACGATTGTTGATAAAGACAAGAATCTTGAAGGTGATGAATTTGTGGTTATTGATATGACGTCGCCAGAAATTATAAAAAAGACACTCACATAATATTCAAGGTGTTACGTTTAAAGATTCAATTTCAGAAATCGATAAAGTCAAGGCTAAATAAAAATGGAAGAATATTACTTCTTCCGTTTTTATTTTTAAAATTACATACTTGTTTACACAGAAATAAATTATTATTATCAAATTTACAAAAATCTTGTTTTAAAATGCTGCTTATTGCAGTTGGTGTAAACCGCGCTATATAGAGTTCCCTTTATTTCTGTTTAGGTTGTTGTTTTGTGATATTCAATCCGAAGGGAATGAGGTTTTCTTGTTTCATCCGAATTCGCTGGATATTATCTTTATGTCGGACGATAATGATGAGCGCTAATGCGAGTACAATTACGGTAAAGAGTACATCATAACGTGGTAAAAGAAAGCCAAATAGTGGGAAAATTAAGACTCCCAGAATAGCGGAGGCAGCAGCTGTCACACTTGAAAAGGAAATCATACTAGTCAGGTACAAGCAGCTGAAAAAGATGACAGCTAAATAAGTGAAGAAAGTCGGTGAAAATCCAAGAATGACGCCTGCGCTAGTTGCTACGGCTTTACCACCTTTAAATTCAGCAAAAATGGGGAAGGTATGCCCAAGAACGGCTAAAAGTCCAAAAACGAGAGGAGAAATACCGTTGATATGAAGGAAAAATGGCAATAGTGTCGCAAATGTCCCTTTAAAAAAGTCAAAAATAAAGGTGATGATGCCTGCTTTTTTTCCAAGGACACGAAAGGTATTGGTCGTCCCTGTATTTCCGCTGCCGTGTTCGCGGAGATTTTTCTTGTAAAATACTTGTCCAATCCAAAGCCCGGCAGGGATTGAACCAATCAAATAAGCTGCTATCAATGTAAAAACTATCTTTATCATGCTTTTATTATACCATGAATTTTGATTTTGATAGTTGAACGACCAGAAATATTTTATAAAATTTGTCTAGGCTGAAAAAATGGTGGTGAGAAGCAGAAAGAATACACTATTTCTAAAAATCTTTGCAAAATTTGCTAAAAACTTGTAAGATAGAAAGGATGAATGATTCAGGAGGTTCCTTGTGGCAAAAAAGGAAATCAATATTAACAATTACAATGATGATGCCATTCAAGTATTAGAAGGATTGGACGCGGTTCGTAAGCGTCCTGGTATGTATATCGGATCAACGGATGCAACTGGGCTTCACCATTTGGTCTGGGAAATTGTTGACAATGCAGTTGACGAGGCTCTGTCTGGCTTTGGTGATAAGATTGACGTGACCATTCACAAAGACGGGAGTTTGACTGTGGCAGACCACGGTCGGGGAATGCCAGTCGGTATGCACGCTATGGGCATCCCAACAGTAGAAGTCATCTTTACAGTGCTCCACGCTGGGGGTAAATTCGGTCAGGGTGGTTACAAGACCTCTGGGGGGCTGCACGGTGTGGGTTCTTCTGTGGTCAATGCGCTGTCTAGCTGGCTGGAAGTTGAAATCACACGTGACGGTACAATTTATAAACAACGTTTTGAAAATGGTGGAAAGCCAGCAACAACTTTGAAGAAAATTGGGACAGCAGCTAAGTCCAAATCTGGTACGAAAGTGACCTTTATGCCTGACGACACGATTTTTTCAACGATAGATTTCAAATACAATACCATTTCGGAGCGGCTCAATGAATCAGCCTTTCTCTTGAAAAATGTTCACCTTTCTCTGACAGATGAGCGAACGGGCGAGTCTGTTGATTTTCATTATGAAAATGGGGTGCAGGACTTTGTCAGCTATCTGAACGAAGACAAGGAAACTTTGACACCAGTTCTTTATTTTGAAGGAGAAGAGGGCGGTTTTCAAGTGGAAGTGGCTCTCCAGTACAACGACGGTTATTCAGACAATATCCTTTCTTTTGTCAATAACGTCCGCACCAAGGACGGCGGAACGCACGAGACGGGGCTTAAGTCTGCTATTACCAAGGTCATGAATGACTATGCAAGAAAGACTGGTTTGCTGAAAGAAAAGGACAAAAATCTGGAAGGCTCTGACTACCGTGAGGGCTTAGCGGCTGTTCTTTCTATCTTAGTGCCAGAAGAGCATTTGCAATTTGAAGGGCAGACCAAGGACAAGCTGGGCAGTCCGCTTGCTCGTCCTGCGGTGGATTCGATTGTGTCAGACAAGTTGACTTTCTTCCTCTTGGAAAATGGGGAATTGGCATCTAATCTCATCCGCAAGGCAATTAAGGCGAGAGATGCGCGCGAGGCAGCCCGCAAGGCGAGAGATGAAAGCCGAAGTGGCAAGAAGAACAAGAAAGACAAGGGGCTTTTATCTGGAAAGCTAACGCCAGCTCAATCCAAAAATCCAGCTAAAAACGAACTCTATCTGGTCGAAGGCGATTCAGCGGGCGGCTCTGCCAAGCAAGGACGCGACCGCAAGTTTCAGGCGATTCTGCCCCTACGCGGTAAGGTCATCAATACCGCCAAGGCTAAAATGGCGGATATTCTCAAAAATGAAGAAATCAACACCATGATTTACACCATTGGTGCAGGTGTCGGATCGGACTTCTCCCTAGAAGATGCCAACTACGACAAGATTATCATCATGACCGATGCGGATACGGACGGTGCCCATATCCAGACGCTCTTGCTGACCTTCTTTTACCGCTACATGCGCCCACTCGTAGAAGCGGGGCATGTCTATATCGCCCTGCCTCCGCTCTATAAAATGTCCAAAGGCAAAGGCAAGAACGAGGTTGTCGAGTATGCTTGGACGGACGGCGAGCTAGAAGACCTGCGTAAGAAATTTGGCAAAGGTGCCATGCTGCAACGCTACAAAGGGCTTGGGGAAATGAACGCCGACCAGCTTTGGGAAACCACTATGAACCCTGAAAACCGCACCCTCATTCGCGTCACCATTGACGACTTGGCTCGTGCCGAGCGCCGCGTCAATGTCCTCATGGGCGACAAAGTCCCACCCCGCCGTAAATGGATTGAAGATAATGTCAAGTTTACGCTGGAGGAGAGTGGAGAAGTTATTTTTTAGGAGAGTAAAGAATATAAATTGAAGAAGGTGAAAAATGGGTAGAAATAAAAACAAGAAGAAAAAAGGTAAAGGAAGAATTATCAAGCTATTTAGAAATTACGGATATATTTCTACTGATAGCTTTGGTCAAGAAGGAGAAGAGCTTCCATTTCAATTTACTTCTGAGATGATAAAAGAAATCGATGGTATTGAATACATTGAATATAGTGAAGAAGTGGAGTTTAATATAAAAAAGGGAGTGTCTCTTAGAGATAAGATAATTAGAGAAGCTGTTGAGTTGAGATTTGATTCCCGAAATCTAGTCCAGAAAAAGCGGGGAGGATCAAAATCTTATTTGAATCAAGTGAAAGAGAAATTTGATTTATTTAATATTCAACTGCCATCCAAAATTCATATGGAGAAAGAAATTAGAGAACCAGAATTGATAAACGATAAGTTTATTGCTTCTAAGTTAAAACATTTTTATGATTTTGTTTTGGTGGACGATGATGCTATTTTATATGAATATCTGAAAAAAATAGGCTTTCAACCTTATATGTTAGATTATCTTGTTAATGGTCTTTTTATCGAAAAAAACTTAGGTAATTTAAAAAAAATTGATGTAAAACATATTGTGAAAATTAACGATATTGATAAAGTATTTAGAGAAAAGATATTAAGATGGATATTAGGGATTGAAAATTCATACAAAAGCTTATTAAGCAGGTTATCTACTCAGAGAGAAGGTGGGGATGATATCGCTGCTAAAGTTGTAAGATATTGGAAAAATTCAACCGATGATGTTAAGAAGGGGCAATATAAGAGAGCTCAAGATCGATATAAGTATCTAAGTTACTCAGATAAATTTGATTATATTAATTGCGATATAATACCATTAGATGACTTAATGGATCAAATGGATTTGAGTACTTTAGAATCTTTGCTTGTTAAGTTTGATGATTTTTCAAAAGAAAGTATTTCTACAGGGGGACGTTTATTAACTCCTTTTGTCAGAGATATTGTTTTACATAAAACAGTACTTTCAGATTTAAGAATTATAAGAAATGCAGCGGCACATGGAAGGTTTGTGATTCCAACTATAGTAAATCCTGATTATAATCCTAACTGGGATTTAGAGTTTGATAACCCTCTTGAAAGAACTAAAATTAAAGATTGGTTCATATTTGGTTATTTAAAACAGGTACTGATGTCCCAAGGATTTGACGAGCTTATGTCAGTTAAGGTTGCACAAACCATTTTTGGTAATCCCTACAGAAAAGCTTGGTTTGAACTTAATTTTATTTATCATCGATTCATTAGTCTTTTTGATGATAAAATGTATAATGATTTTAAAAACGAATCGAATTATTTCTTAGATTATGACAGTGATTATGATAGAAATGAACAAGAAAAAAATGTCAATCCCATTTTAAAAGATATTGGAGACTTAACAATGTTTGAGTCAGATGCACTTCTTCAGTATTTTCCTCCAGCATACAAAATAATAGCAAATGAAGCATCACTTGCAGAGGAAACAGCAACACTCCATTTTAATAAAACAAGAATGGATTTGCAGAGGTATTTTTGATTTTTACTATTTTAAAACACTATCCCACACAAAGAATCAACTTTCCCAACTCTAAAACAAGAAATTTCACATGAAGAATTTCTTGTCTAGGAGTAAAAAAAACAAATCACACATGTGTGATTTGAATTTTTAGAGCAAAAGACGAACATTTACATATGTTCTGAGCGATTTTAAAGCAAAAAACTAAAAAACACGCGAAGAAAGAGGAGTTTATGACAAAAGAATACGGAATCATTAGTTTAACGGTACGCAATTTGGAGAACAACGAATTTTCCCAGCTCATGACCGAATCGAAAGAGGCGATTGCTGCTTTTAACAAGGCACACAAGGTTGAAAGTATTTATACGAGCAAGCTGGAAGAGATGAGCCAGCATTTGGCTAAGTTTCAGGAGGGGCTTCATCAGACGAAAGCTAGTCGCTTGGTGACCAGTTTGGACCAAGCCGACCGCGAGCGAGACGATGCTTTGGGGACGCTGACTGCTTTGGTGCGGGCATTTTCACGGGTCAAGGAGACTGCGACCAAAGAAGCCTACGATACCTTGGCAGGCTTGCTGAAAAATTACGCAGGGATTGCGGCTGCCAACTATGAAAAAGAGACAGAGGGCATCAACCACCTGCTCCAAGAGCTGAAGAAATCAACCTATCAAACGGCGCTGGCAAAACTGCACTTGGAAGCTCATGTGGAAAGTTTGATGACTGCACAAAAGCGGTTTGAAGAAGCCTATAAGGAGCGCTTGACCGAGTTAAAAGGCAAAGTGCCTAGCCAAAGCAAGCAACTCCGCATTCAGCTACAAGAAATCTACGATTTCCTGCTGGATTTTACCGCTATTATGACCTATGCCTACCCAGAAAGAAGCCACTATGCAGATCTTCGCGACCACCTCAATACCATTCGCAGCCGCTACAAAAAACGTAAAGCGGTTAAGAAAGTGAAAGAAGCGATCTAGCAAAAAGGTAGGTACTTCCATGAGAACTGAAAGTGAAATGTTGGATTTGATTTTGCAAACTGCAAAAGTGCTAAAAGTCGATGCTGTTGCCATGTCCGGCTCACGGACAAATCCAGATGCTCCCAAGGACGAGTTTCAAGACTATGATGTGGTCTACATTGTGGATAATTTGGATAGACTGGTAGCTGACCTTGCTTGGTTGGAGCAGTTTGGGGAGCGCATTATTGAGCAGCATAATGTACTTGCGCATCGCCGGCTCTACTTGATGCTCTTTGAAGATGGTAATCGGATAGATTTGACCCTTTGCCCTAAGGAGCATATCAAAGAATGGGTGGATAGCGAAGCAGACTTTATGGTGTTGGACGACCCACAGGGACTTTTTCGACCCTATACCCCCACTCCCAAACGCTATTGGACAAAACCAGCAAGTGCGGATGATTTTGCAAAATCGTGCAATGAATTCTGGTGGGTTTCAGCCTACGTTGTCAAAGGCATTCAGAGACAACAATTTGTGTATGCGGTGGATCATCTCTATGGTATCTGTCAGAAAGAATTGCTCAAGCTTCTAGCTTGGCAAGTGGCAGCGAACAAGGGAGTGATTGATGTCGGCAAGAACTATAAGTATCTGTTTCAGTATTTGCCCGCGGAGAAGGAAGAAGAATTTGCCACTTTGCTTGATTTTTCCAACAAAGAAAGCCTCATCCAGTCTTTACTGTCTACGCAGCAATTTTTTCACAAAGAAGCTCAGGCTTTCTCTCTCAAGACTGGTTTTCCTTATGATAAAGAGACTGCAGAAAAAATGATTCAGTACACTAAAGAAAAACTGAATCTAAGAAAGTGATAATCCACTTTGCTCATTCATAAGAGATGCCTCTTACATCAGGAAGCATTAAAAAAGAAAATTACAGAAAGGATAGTTTGGTTGTATAGCAACTGAACACGGGACTAAGACTTAGAAAAAAGATAAATCGATTGGAGTTCATCGAACCCTGCATCGATTTCCTATTTTTCTACAGAAATTTTCGGCAAGCCGAAACGTCCCTTTGTATCTTATGAGTAACATTCAAAATATGTCCTTAGAGGACATCATGGGAGAGCGTTTTGGGCGCTACTCCAAATACATCATTCAAGAGCGGGCTTTGCCCGACATTCGTGACGGACTCAAGCCTGTGCAGCGTCGGATTCTTTATTCGATGAACAAGGACGGCAATACCTTTGACAAGGGCTACCGCAAGTCAGCAAAGTCTGTCGGAAATATCATGGGGAATTTCCACCCGCATGGTGACAGCTCTATCTACGACGCCATGGTGCGTATGTCTCAGGACTGGAAGAACCGTGAGATTTTAGTGGAAATGCACGGAAATAACGGTTCTATGGACGGCGATCCGCCAGCCGCTATGCGGTACACCGAGGCTCGCCTGTCTGAGATTGCGGGCTACTTGCTCCAAGACATCGAAAAGGACACCGTGCCTTTTGCTTGGAACTTTGACGATACGGAAAAAGAACCGACCGTATTGCCTGCTGCCTTTCCAAATCTTTTGGTAAATGGGGCAACGGGGATTTCTGCTGGGTATGCGACGGACATTCCGCCTCACAATCTGGCGGAAGTCATCGATGCGGTGGTGTATATGATTGACCACCCCAAAGCCAAGGTTGACAAACTCATGGAGTTTCTGCCGGGCCCTGACTTTCCAACGGGAGCTATTGTGCAAGGGCGTGATGAGATTAAGAAAGCCTATGAGACTGGAAAGGGGCGCGTTGTCGTGCGTTCTCGGACGGAGATTGAAAAGCTCAAAGGCGGCAAAGAGCAGATTGTTGTCACTGAAATTCCTTATGACATTAACAAAGCTGTTCTGGTCAAGAAGATTGATGACGTTCGGGTCAATAATAAGGTAGCTGGCATTGCAGAAGTGCGGGATGAGTCTGACCGTGACGGGCTTCGTATTGCTATTGAGCTGAAAAAGGATGCCAATACCGAGCTGATTTTGAATTATCTCTTTAAATATACGGATTTGCAGGTCAATTACAACTTTAACATGGTGGCTATTGACAATTTCACGCCGCGTTTGGTAGGGATCGTGCCGATTCTGACTAGTTACATCGCCCACCGAAGAGAGATTATTCTGGCGCGTAGTCGTTTTGACAAAGCGAAAGCAGAGAAGCGCCTGCATATCGTGGAAGGCTTGATTCGAGTGATTTCTATCTTGGATGAAGTGATTGCGCTCATTCGTGCGTCGGAAAATAAAGCTGACGCTAAGGAAAACCTCAAGGTCAGCTATGATTTCACCGAGGAGCAGGCAGAGGCTATCGTCACTCTCCAACTTTATCGCTTGACCAATACAGATGTGGTGATTTTGGAAGAAGAGCAGGCGGAATTACGTGAGAAAATTGATATGCTTTCTGCCATTATCGGCGATGAGCGGACCATGTACAATCTCATGAAGCGCGAACTCCGCGAGGTCAAAAAGAAATTTGGTAATCCTCGTCTTAGTGAATTGCAAGATACGGCTAATGCCATTGAGATTGATACGGTTAGTCTGATTGTGGAAGAAGAAACCTATGTCAGCGTCACTCGTGGCGGCTACCTCAAACGCACCAGTCCACGTTCTTTCAATTCATCAACGGTTGACGAGGTCGGCAAGCGCGAGGACGACCGTCTGATTTTTGTCAGCTCGGCGAAAACCACTCAGCACCTTTTGATTTTTACCAATCTTGGCAATGTCATCTATCGACCGGTCCATGAATTGGCAGACATTCGCTGGAAAGAAATCGGGGAGCACCTTAGCCAGACCATTACTAATTTTGAGACGAATGAAGAAGTACTTTATACAGAATTAGTTGATAATTTTGACGAAGGAACTTATTTTGCGGTAACAAAACTAGGACAAATCAAGCGAGTAGAGCGAAAAGAATTCAGTCCTTGGCGCACCTATAAGTCCAAGTCTGTTAAATTTGCTAAATTAAAAAATGAAGACGACCAAATTATCACACTTTCTCCAATCAAGTTAGATGATGTTATGCTAGTGACCAAGAACGGTTATGCCTTGCGGTTTAATATTGAAGAAGTGCCAGTTGTGGGTGCTAAAGCAGCAGGTGTCAAAGCTATCAATCTCAAAAAAGATGATGTCTTAGCAGCGGCTTTTATTGCCAATACTGATTCACTTTATATCTTGACCCAGCGCGGAGCGCTCAAGCGAATGGCAGTTGCAGATATTCCTGTGACGAGCCGAGCAAATCGTGGTTTGCAAGTGTTGCGCGAGCTGAAGTCCAAGCCACATCGTATTTTCCAAGCAGGTCCTGTCTTTGGAGAGCAACCTGCAGAACTAGACCTCTTTAGTTCAGATCATCCAACAGCAGAAGAAGAGCAGATTCTTTCTATTGTTTCTAACAAAGGAACGACTTACCAAGTGAATCTTGCTGACCTCGGTCTGTCTGAAAGAACCAGCAACGGTAGCTTTATCTCTGATACTATTTCTGATGAAGAAGTGTTCTCTGCGAATATTAAATAATTGAAAATCAGTCCAAGCGGCTGATTTTTTGTTCAGGTATAAACTGAAATTAAAAAATTTTCAGAATTTTGCAAAAAACTATTGAAAATATCTAAAAATAGTGTAAAATAAAAATCATAAAATTAAAAAGGAGAATGTTATGTCAGTAAATCTTGATTGGGAAAATCTTGGCTTTTCCTATATGAAATTGCCTTATCGCTATCTTGCCTATTATAAAAATGGTCAGTGGGAAAAAGGAGGATTGACTGAAGATGCAACTCTGCACATGTCTGAATCTTCTCCTTGTCTTCATTATGGGCAACAAGCTTTTGAGGGAATGAAAGCCTATCGCACGAAAGACGGAAGTGTACAACTATTTCGTCCAGATCAAAACGCGAAACGTCTACAACGTACCTCAGACCGTCTCTTGATGCCGCAAGTTCCGACTGATATGTTTGTTGATGCTGTAAAGCAAGTGGTTCGTGCAAATGAAGAATACGTTCCGCCGTACGGAACGGGAGGAACCCTTTATATTCGTCCGCTATTGTTAGGTGTTGGTGACATCATCGGTGTTAAACCAGCAGATGAATACATTTTCACCGTGTTTGCCATGCCTGTTGGAAATTACTTTAAAGGGGGCTTGATTCCAACAAACTTTATCGTTTCTGACAAGTATGACCGTGCTGCTCCTTATGGAACAGGTGCTGCTAAAGTCGGCGGTAACTACGCAGCAAGCTTGCTTCCAGGACAAATGGCGCATGAAAGGAAATTCTCTGATGTCATTTATCTAGACCCAGCTACTCACAC